>CAYFGK010000061.1:0-12395 GCA_964342305.1 uncultured Saprospiraceae bacterium
TCTTTGGTATCAGAATTAAAAGTACCAAAGAGGTGATAGGACAAATACCACGATTACTGGTGGGAGGCGTAAAATCTTTTGTTGGAAAAATTCCTGTAGGCAATACAGGAGGGGCCAATGTACCGTCTCTTAGACCAATGGAAATACCTCAGGATATACAACAAATAATTAACAGAGTAAAATGATTACAATTATAAAATCAATGTTTCTTTTTGTATTAGCCGGCTTATTCGAAATCGGAGGCGGTTATATGGTTTGGCTCAGCTTAAGGGAAGGTAGGCCCTGGTGGATTGGCGTTTTGGGTGGTCTTATTTTAATAGGCTATGGAGTGGTGGCCACCTTTCAACCGGCAAATTTTGGCCGGGTGTATGCAGCCTATGGCGGCATTTTCATTGTGATGGCTATTATCTGGGGCTGGAAGGTGGATGGAGTTGTGCCGGATAAGTATGACCTTATCGGTGGCACTGTTGCATTGCTTGGTGTACTGATTATTATGTATGCTCCAAGATCAACGTAGTACATCCTTATCTCATTCCGTGTAATGTACAAGAGCGCAATTAAGCTTTTGGCGAAAAATATTTTCTACTACATTTAATCATTTGCTTAAATGACAACAGTAATGTACCTTTGTGGTCAAAGTGAAGCAGAATGTCAAAAGCAGATCCCATAAATTGCATACGTGCCGAGGCAGACCAGGCGCAAATTGTAAGAGGAAGGTCCGAATTGGAAAATCTCCAGCCTCAGGTAAATCAGTTAGCCTCTGTGCTTGCTTTGGCAGGAAATGAAGTGCGCCTGAAGATGCTTTACCTCCTCTTTTTAGAACGAGAACTTTGCCCCTGCGACTTAGCCGACATCCTACAAATGAGCGTTCCGGCTGTTTCACAGCACCTGCGGAAAATGCGAGACGGACGGATTATTATTTCAAGAAAAGAAGGCAAGTCCATCTTTTATTCACTGGAAAATGAAGCATTAAAAGATTTGAAACCAATGCTGGAAAATCTTCGGGTTCCATCCCTAAAAGAAGCTACATTATGAGTGAAAGTAAATCATCCAAAGGACTTTTAGGAACAGGGATAGTTGCTGCGATTGCAGCATCACTATGTTGTATAACACCGGTGTTGGCTCTGATCGCAGGCGCCAGCGGTGCAGCCTCAACTTTCTCATGGCTTGATCCTGCACGGCCCTACCTGATAGGCATTACCATACTTGTTTTGGGCTTTGCCTGGTATCAAAAATTAAAGCCACGTTCTAAAGAAGAAATTGATTGTGCTTGTGAGGATGATGAAAAGCCGTCTTTCTGGCAATCCAAAAAATTCCTGGGCATAGTCACCGTTTTTGCTGGATTGATGCTGGCATTTCCGCTCTACGCAGATGTTTTTTATCCCAAGCAGGATCGACAAGTGATTGTTGTTGATCGGCAAAACGTGCAAACAGCAACCTTTTCTGTAAGTGGCATGACCTGCACAGGGTGCGAAGAACACGTCAGCCATGAAGTAAATAAATTGGATGGTATCGTGGACGTGAAAGCTTCTTATGAAAGTGAAAATGCCATCGTACAGTTTGATTCCTCTAAAACTTCAGTCGGTGAAATTGAAAAAGCAATCAATAGCACAGGTTATAAAGTGACCGACATAAAAAATCAATAGCCCATGCAGCATTTTGATGTATTTATAATTGGCGCTGGAATGGCAGGTATCACTGTCGCCAATAAATGTGCTGCTTCTGGTTTATCGGTAGGCATTACCGATGAATTACCTTACGGAGGCACCTGTGCGCTTAGGGGTTGCGATCCAAAGAAGGTATTAATCAGTGCTACTGAAGCAATAAATATGACGGAAAATCTCCAGGGAAAAGGAATTACCGGAAAACCGGAAGTAAATTGGAGCGACCTCATGCGCTTTAAAAACACCTTTACGGAGCCAATGCCTGCTAAAGTAGAAAATGGCTTCCGTAAAAATGGAGTAAAGACTTTTCATGAAAAGGCTGAGTTTATTGGAAAGAACAAACTTCAATTAGGAAATGAGCAGATAGAGGCTGGAAAGATCATCATAGCTACCGGTGCTCAACCACGTCCGCTGGGAATACTGGGGGCAAATTATGCATTGACGAGTACAGACTTTCTGAATCTTGATGTAATGCCTGACTCCATCTTATTCATAGGAGGCGGTTATATTGCCTTTGAGTTTGCCCACATTGCGGCCCGGGCAGGCGCAGAGGTTACCATTATTCACCGTGGAACTCACTCCCTGGAGAATTTTGACCCAGACATCGTGAAACATCTACAGTCGGCTACAGAAAAATTAGGCGTTAAAATCCATCTGGAAACTGAAGCATTAGAAATTCACAAAGAAGAAAACACACTAATCGTTAAAGGCCGACAAGATGAAAAGGAGGTGCATTTTCAGGCCGAAGCTGTTTTTAATTCCTCCGGTCGAGTGCCGGCCATTGCAGATTTAGCCCTGGATAAAGCCGGAGTTTCCCATGGCAATAATGGTGTTGAAGTAAACCGGCACCTGCAAAGTGTTTCAAATCCGCACGTTTATGCGGCTGGCGATACAGCTGATACTGATGGTTTGCCACTGACTCCGGTTGCGGTCATGGAAGGTCACGTTGTAGCCTCTAATATCATTAATGGAAATAAAAAATCTATTGATTATGGTGCAATTCCCTCGGTGGTTTTCACCCTTCCTTCCATTGCTGCTGTGGGTCTAACGGAGCAGACTGCTAAGGCAAAGAATATCGATGTGTCTGTAAATTACCAGGAAGCCAGTTCCTGGTTCAATGCAAAACGGCTAAATGAAAATCAGTACGCTTTTAAAACCATAACTGATAAAAATAGTGGTCAGTTGCTGGGAGCACATCTGATTGGCCCAGAGGCAGCCGAAACCATTAATCTTTTTGCGATAGCCATTACAGCCGGATTGAAATCAAAGGATTTAAAAAAGATGATCTATGCCTATCCAACCTTCGGTTCAGATCTCTCATACATGGTTTAAGAATTACGAAAAGAGTGAATATGAAAATTATATCAACGTCAATCATTACTTGTCCAAAATGCGGTTTTCAGAAAGAAGAAACCATGCCTACGGATGCCTGTCAATACTTCTATGAATGCGAGAACTGCTCCAAAGTATTAAAACCCAAAAAAGGTGACTGCTGCGTCTATTGCAGTTATGGTACGGTAAATTGTCCACCGATTCAGCAGGACAAATCTTGTTGCAATTGAAAGTACACATTTAATAAAGCAATATGCCTCCAGCAGGTTCCTTCCAGTCGGTCGTTCCTCCCTTCTTGCAGTCACCAGCTTCCGTCACCGCGCAGCAAGAGTAGCACCTTCTCTTCATTCCGCTAAAGCTCCATTCCGTTCAGTTGCCACACTTGCTTAACCAGCCGCACAAAACGCAGGAAAAGCGGTGTTCGTCTTCCTCCTTCGGCAAAGTATCATGCCAGGCCGTTTCTACAGCCTTCCACTAAGCGTTAATTTTATAAGGTGTTCCAGGCAGTATCACGCCCTACGGGTGCCTTTCAGGCAGCCTGTCATGCTACTTGCAGCTCAGTCGTCATCCTCACGGCAGCCTACTCTGTCCTGCTGTCCCGCTTCTTTACATTTCGTTGCGAGCCCTCACTTCATTCCATTCAGCCGGTCAGCAGTCCATCGGCTGCCCATAATTTTGCTCGCCTGCGGCTCGCTAAAGCTTGTCTGGCGGTCCGCAATCCGTTCGTTCCTCACTCATTGCAGCCGCCAGCCAGCCGTTTGGCCGCAGGCGCTTTTTCCTGCGTTTCCCCCCAGACTAAGCATCTTATAGAATCACTAAAGATTTGTTAGAAGATCTATACTCCAAAGGTTTTAAGAAGCCTATCCGTTGAAATTAATACTCCTTACTTTAAAAGACAATCCCCTTCCTTCTAAGTACTGCACTTGTTCTCAGTCGGTTTTAAAGTATAGACTCCTGATTGAAATTCAGTTACAATTTGATTTAAAAACATTAAGCAAAGTTACACAGTGCGGAGATGAGTGCATCAAGGGTTCGCTTCGCCTGGGAATAAAAAAATCTCCAGCCCTTACGGGTAGTATTTTTTCTCCCAGCCCTGGCTGCAATCACTCCTCCTGTGAGTAGAGGCATAATGTTTAATCAAATTCTATCATTATGTTCAAGTCAATCTTCAAAGTTCGTCTAGGCAGTCGCTGGCTGTTCGTTGGTTTCCGCACCTCTGGTCATCCCTTCTTTTGTGGTGTTGTCCGGTCATGTGTTGTAGATTATGTTTTCCGTTTCCTCTGGCTAGAGGTCTCGTTGTCAGAGCTTCCGTTTTAGGGGGCTCTTTTTTTGGAAAGCTTAATGATCTCTAAATCAATAGGAGGATAATCTTCCCTATTTTGCAACGATTGCAAAGTTTGCAAACCTTGCATTTTGCTTATTTCAATTAGATATGCCTGTTGATTCCATAGCTTTTGAAGCTGACATTGTCCAAATAATTAAGGAGCGATTTGCCAGATGGAATCTTCGTCCTCCAAAGAAAAATGATTTATCATCCTTGCTCACGGATTTCCTGACTATAAACGAAAAGCTCATCCGGTCAGTACCTCGTGAAGTGCTTTATAGTCCAGGCTTTCATGAATACCTTCAAACACTTCCTTCCCATCAAAAAGGGATCATCCAGTCGATTACAAAAAGACTAAAAGCAGGTGCTGACATAAATTACCATCAAAGCAAAAAGCTTCTACAATCGAAATTTCACGATCACCTGGTGTATGAATGGAAGATTCATCACCTACATTTATCCAACACCCGAAAAGCCAAATCTTACTTTGTAAAACCCGGGGATCAGTTGCTTTTTGTGTACATCGATGACAATATGGCCATCTTTTTAGGCATTGACCGCCATCGTCCAGGTGTTTTTGCTGACGCCAAATGGATTGAAATACTTCACGACCATTTTCCCGATACAATAGCTCATCTTAGACTTGATCACATTTCTGATGTGAATCCTAAGGTCAACGCGGAAGAACGTCAAACTCTTTGGGATAAAGGTTACACTCTAGGAATGACTAAAGTTAAAGACACTGTATACTGGAGTTCAGGAGTGGGAAGATCTACATCAGGCCATAGTATGATGGTGATGAAGCATGTCGGTCAGATTCTACGTTGGCACTGGAAAATAAAAGAGCAGTTCACCAACCACTTTGATTTAATCTGCGACTCTTTCAACTTCAACCCTTCAAAATCACGTTTCAAGGTTATCCTTGGCCAACAAACATTTGAGGTAGTTGAAATAACAACTCGATCCTCCATTCTTACTTGCCCAACATTCTTTGATATTGAGAATGAATAATTTTCTTGAAGGAGAAAAAACAAAAAGAGGCAAGCAAAAGTAGTCGGGCTCCGCACAGCCCCTCGCTTTGGTCTGCCAAGGTCAAGCCCTGCGGGTTTTGGATGAAAAATCTCCACCCTGCGGGTAGTATTTTTAATCCAAAAACCTTGTCAGTCCAGCCCCGCCCGCCTGATGACATGGCTTCTCTTTTCTTTTTTCGGTTTTCTTTTCTCTTAAAAAAATATTGATGGGGTTGATGCGGTGATGTGCCGCGGCCTGATCTCTGTAGCCACCTTTGAAGCTTCCGCAAACTTTGCAGAAATGCAAAAAGAGGGTCTTTTATAGTTGTTCTCCGTTTGCTCTTGAATGCCAAATAAAGCAAGGTTCGGCAGACTGGCGCAACCCACTCTCAACCAGCACTCTTTACCGCTAATTCACGTCATATTTGTAGTAAGGACAAGGCCGTACCAAGTCCGTGTCAAGTCCGAATATTTTGTTTAACCCCATAAAAATTGAAAAGCCATGGGAAAAATTAATCAAGGAATCTTGGGAGGTGTGTCCGGCCAGGTAGGAAACGTTATCGGTGGTACCTGGAAGGGCATTGACTACTTACGTATCAAGCCCTCAAGTGTAGCAAACCCTAAAACCCCCGATCAGGTCGATCAACGAACCAAGTTCGTGACCGTATTGCGATTCTTACAGCCAATTACTGAGTTCCTCAAGACTGGCTTTAAGAAGTATGCCAGTGGTATGACCCAGTTTAACAGCGCAATGTCATACAACTTGAAAAACGCAATCACCGGAACTTACCCGAACTACTCCATCGACTACCCGAATGCGCTGGTGAGTCGAGGAAACCTTGCCGGAGGTGAAAACGGTGGAGCTGCGTCCACCAATGCCGCTGAGGTTGACGTGTCCTGGGATGACAACTCAGGCTCTGGAGGCGCTCAGGCGACCGATAAGGCACTTATCGTGATCCTGAACCAAACTAAGGGAGAAGCAGTGTACACCACTGCAGGAGCTGCCCGATCAGCCACCGCAGAAACCCTTACCGTGCCTTCTAACTTCACCGGTGATGATGTCGAAGTGTTCTTAGGCTTCATCTCTGAAGATGGCACTAAGGTCTCCAACAGCGCTTATTTAGGATCAGTAACTGTTGCTTAATACTGGTTGATGTTGCAGATGTCGGGAACCGCTTCCACTTGGAAGCGGTTCTTTTTTTGCCTTACCTTTAGCCCTCCAGGAGGAAAGCGGCCATTTCTCGAACTCCCTCAATTTTCCTTTCTTTACCCCCTGTTTTCTAAAGCCTTATGATTTATTGTTGCCCAGTTGTTGCCCATTTCAGAGCATTCACTCTGAATGACTTATACAGCAGCAGGTTCAGAAAACTCGTCACTTTTTGTATTGGGAAGTGATCGGTCTTCGGAAGAGGCTAGATGAAAGATTTATAGACCAAAGAATTGCCAAACATGAAAGGAGAACCACCTGCATATCAAAAAGGATTCATGCATAGCGTTGAAAAGACCGTTTCAATGTTAGGGGAGGAATTCCCCAAGCTTCACGATAAAGATGTCGAGTTTGTTTACCAGGCTCTAAAAGACTATTTCAAAAAATCTGCGCAAGGAACAGATTGCGAGGAGCCCCTTTCCACCATCGAACGGCGACAGGCTTTAATTGACGAGATCCTCAATAGTATTGACACACGAGAAGACATGGAAGCAGATTTTCATGTGGTACAAAACCCTAATATTCTGCTAAATGGAAGCCCGATTGCGAACTTACCCATTCTCTATACTGCCTGTTTCAATCGATTGGTTGATTCGGTTCGATTTTGGCGAAAAGAGCGGGGAAGTACGGGTTATTTAAGTTTCATCCAGGAGGTAATGTAGATTCCTATATCCATTTTTACGGGTCTGACCATGTCTGATTTTTTACGATTTTAGACTATTGTACCGAACTGAATCCTCCATGAAACACCTCCTACACCTACCGCTTATATGCCTCCTAGGCTGCCAGTCCCCCACTTCACCGCTCAAGCAGTATGCCTACCACTTCGACGAGCCGGCCACCTACTTTGAGGAGACACTACTACTCGGCAATGGCCAGATGGGCGCCAGCATCTTTGGGGGAACGGAGGTGGATTCCATCTACCTGAACGACCTTACGCTTTGGGCCGGTGAGCCCGTCGATCCCGACATGAATCCGGAAGCGCATACCTATATTCCCGCCATCCGGGAGGCCCTGTTCGCCGGGGATTTTGCGAAAGCGGATTCCCTGCAGCGATTTGTGCAGGGGTCCTTTTCCCAGTCGTACGCGCCAATGGGTACCATGTACCTGGGCTTTGATCACGAAACAGCCTCTGATTACCGCCGCACCCTTCACCTGAATGAGGCTACGGCCTCCGTCTCCTACCAGCACAACGGCGTTGGTTACCGCCGGGAGTATTTCATTTCCCACCCCGCTAAACTCATGGCCATCCGCCTGACCGCTGATCAGGCCGGTGCCCTGAATACCTCCCTGGGTTTTTCCAGCCTGCTGCGGCACACCACGCGCACTGCCGGCGATACCCTCATCGTGGAAGGCTATGCTCCCTACCTCGCCGAACCGAGCTACCGGGGGGATACGCCCGATGCCGTGCGCTTTGATCCCGATCGCGGCATACACTTCGCCAACCTGATCCGGGTCGCCCACACCGACGGGCTAGTCACTTCTACTGATAGCACCCTGGTCATTAGCGACGCCAGCGAGGCAGTGATCCTGGTCAGTACCGCCACCAGCTTCAATGGCTTTGATAAGGATCCGGTGCGGGAAGGCAAGGATTATATGGCTTTCGCCAAAAAACAACTGGCTGACGGTAGCGGGCAATCCTTCGACCAATTGCGGAGCGAGCACCTGGCCGACTTTCAGGAATTCTTCAATCGGGTGACCTTCGAGCTGGATCAGCCCGATACGGTGTCCCTGCCCATTGATGAGCGGTTGAAGCGCTATGCACTGGGCCAACCTGATCCGGGATTGGAAGAACTCTACTTTCATTTCGGTCGCTATCTGCTGATCAGCAGCTCCCGCACCCCGGGCGTACCGGCCAATCTGCAGGGCATCTGGAATCACCATATGCGTCCGCCCTGGAGCAGCAACTATACCGTCAACATTAATCTGGAGGAAAATTACTGGCTGGCCGAGACCGCTAACCTCAGCGAATTGCACCAGCCCCTCCTCGACTTTATTGAGAACCTGGCGACGACCGGAGCGGTCACTGCCCGCAACTTCTACGGAGTGGACCGCGGCTGGGCCGTTGCCCACAATTCCGACATCTGGGCGATGAGCAACCCCGTGGGCGATTTTGGGCAGGGACATCCCGTATGGGCCAACTGGAATATGGGTGGCACCTGGTTGAGTACGCATTTGTGGGAACACTACCAATTCACACAGGACCGGGACTTCCTGGCGGAAAAAGGATACCCCCTCCTGAAGGGGGCCGCCGAATTCTGCTACGACTGGATGATCCAAGATGAAAACGAACTGTGGGTAACTGCTCCGTCCACCTCTCCCGAAAACCTGTACCGAACTCCCGAGGGCTACCGGGGCGCCACCCTCCTGGGCGCCACGGCCGACCTGGCCATGATCCGCGAACTATTCTCTGCGACCATTAAAGCTGCTGAAATTCTGGATGCAGATGCCGATTTTCGCGAGCAGTTGCAATCCAGGCTCTCTAACCTGTTGCCCTATCAAATCGGCGAAAAAGGCAACCTACAGGAGTGGTACCACGACTGGGAAGATGCCGATCCGCAACACCGGCACCAAACGCACCTGTTCGGACTGCATCCCGGGCACCACATCACTCCGGACCAAACGCCCGAACTGGCGGAAGCCTGCCGAACTACCCTCAACATCAAGGGTGACCAAAGTACCGGTTGGTCACAGGGGTGGCGCGTCAACCTCTGGGCCCGCCTGAAAGACGGTAACCGGGCCCACAAACTCTACGAAGAATTGCTGCAATACGTCGACCCCTCCGGCGAAGAGGAAGGCTTCAGTCAGGGCGGAGGTACCTATCCGAACCTACTCGACGCCCACCCGCCCTTCCAGATCGACGGCAACTTTGGCGGTGCCGCCGGCGTACTTGAAATGCTGGTGCAGTCTTCTGAAGACCATATGGAGTTGCTCCCCGCCCTCCCCGATGCCTGGCCTTCCGGGAGGCTGGCCGGGGTAAAAGCACGTGGTGGATTTGAACTAAGCTTCGCCTGGGAGGGTGGACAAGTGCAGAAAGTGACAATTACCAGCAACACTGCCCGTACGACCGAAATACGTGTTAACGGAAGCACCCACTCTTTGGATTTTGCGGTAGGTGAAACCAAGGAGATAATACCGGAGTAAGTTCCCTTTTGCCGAAAGGCAAAAATCGCGCGTTGTATTTGGTAATCAGTAGTAGGGCTTTACTCATTTACCCTCTACCTATTGCCCTGTTCCGGGAAGTCGGGTCTTGACGATCACCTCAACGACAACCGGTATACCCTGCCGTTAGAACTACCGAAGAACAAATGGTCATCGTGAAGCACCGGGTCTGACAAAATAGATCCCAGCTTATGGATCATTTCTTCCGAGCGTAGGTAGTCCTCTCCGTAGAGTTGGAAATCATCGCGAAAACTACCGTCGGTCTTGAAGATGGTGGCGTAGTTTTGCTTGCTGTCTTCCAATTGAAAGGTCCATTGCTCCTCACCAGTTAACCGATCCAGACTGATGATCTTGCCGTCGAAGGTCGCAAAAAGGATCTCGTCTTCGCGGGGTGTAGCGGATGCGTACACCCGCATATTCACCGGTTTCTCCCATACCTTCTCGGCGGTATTGATGTTGAAACAGTATACCTTATGTCCGTCGGATGAGCCATAATACACATGGTCTTTGTATATAGTCGGTGTAGCAATGATCCAGCCACGGGGCTGGCGGTAGTTCCAAACACCCCTCCCGGTCTTGGCGTGGACGACGTAGAAGTTATAATCCCGGCTGCCGAAGTACACGAAATCTCCGTGTATCGCTACCGCCTTCTGGATCTCCCCTGCCGGAAACGACAGGGCGCCAATGGTTCGGAAGCTCCAGATCAAAGCTCCGTTATCCTTATTAAGCTTGTACAAATGCCCGTCAAAACTCCCGATGAATATACTTTCTCCGTGGATTACCGGATCAGCGTGTACAATACCCTCCGTTTGAAAGGACCATAGCTCTGCGCCATACTCCGCATGGACCGCATACACCTGTCCGTCACCACTCCCCCAGTAAACCACCCCATCCGACACCTTTGGGGAAGACAGGTAATAATCCCACAGACCGTATTTTTGCTCACCTTTCGATTCAAATGTCCAGATCAGTTCGCCCTTGTTTTTGTCCAGACAATACAGTTTTCCATCAGCACTTGATATGAAGATTCGGTCTCCATCAATGGCCGGTGTTGCGTGAACTTCACCCTCTGTCCGGTACGACCATTCTTCGTTCCCGGTTCGGATATCGACCGCATAAATGAGGTGATCACCACTCCCGAAATAGACCATATTTCCCTCGACAACGGGCGTGGAGTAGACTCGACCACTGGTTTCAAAGGTCCAGTCGACAGATATCTGAGTAGTTTGCGCGAATGCGCACCTAAAAGGCAGAAAGATCATCAGCAGAACGGGAAGGCCGGTTGGTTGGTACATCGGGCATTGTGTTTGCCCACTAAGTAACCAAATATAGGCCCGGCAATGTGCAAGCAACGATAAACAGAGGTTTTCGGGCCGCGCAGAGTGGTTTAGCGGGGATGTTGGGGGTTACCAACTTCTGCGTGGTGGACGATGCAAGATGTTCCGCTTGGAAAAGACGAGTAACCACTAAAGTGGTTTATATATTATATGACTCAACTTGATTCCCAAAACTAAAGTAGTGGGCTGATATCAATCTCCACGGCCGCCAGATCCTTGGCGAAGGTGGCTGCCCTCCACTCACCGATCCTTCACACGGATCACGAATTTATGTCCGCTCCAATCGGCATCAATGGCAGCGACCTTGGTATCGACGAGTCCTCCGTCCAGGCCAAATTGGCGGATGGTGCCTTTATCGAGCTCCGTTTCTATCTTCGAGGACTTCTTCGGCCAACTGATCCACAAAATCGCATTGGGCTTCATATTCGCTTTAGCTATTGCAAAAAAAGTCTCCAGATCATCTCGGGTAGTAACGAACAAGTGCAGGAAATCGATGGGCTCCTCCAACGGACCGGGGGAGTGTTCCTGCACCTCCTCCGGAAAGTCCCGGAAGAACTCCAGGTAGGGCTTCGGAGCGCCAAATACCTGAATATGAAAGCCGTCTTTAATTCCGAGTTTTTTGGCAAGAGGGGTGCCGGAGTAGCCGTTGGTCATAATTCCATTTTTTGGTGCTCAATGTTTGGTGCTCAATGATAAATGATGAATGTTGGATGTTGAATGTTAAATGATGAATGCTCAATGATGAATGCTCAATTCGTTAACCTTTAGACTTTTACAGTATTCAAAGCTCTATTGACATATGATTCTGGTAGGATACTATTATAAATATTCTGGCTTTCAAAGCACAAATATTACTCTAAAATTAGGGGTATTTAAACAACTTTACTCTGCCATGAAAACTAACATCATTGCCGAAAGGTCTTTTGCTTTTGCTCTTTCAATAATTCGCCTTTATCAAGAATTACAAGAACGAAGAGAATACGTGCTTTCCAAACAGATCCTTCGCTCAGGTACGAGTATCGGAGCGAACGTTCAGGAGGCCACAGCGGCTTTCTCAAAGAAAGATTTCGCCTATCGCATGTCAATAGCTTCCAAAGAAACAAGAGAGACACATTATTGGCTCAGATTATTAAATGAATCACAGTTAGTTGACCTTAATCTGGAAGACATCATGTCTGATATCCGGGAAATTGACCGAATTCTCACCTCAATCGTCAAAACCTGTCACCACCGAAACTTTTAAATAAGTTTCAGATAGATACATATTTCTGCATTGTCACGCCACATTCCATAAGCAATCACAATGAACGAAGCCCAATTTGCAAAGGGAAGAGTCATTCCATTATCACTCATCATTCA
>CAYFGK010000061.1:12495-41120 GCA_964342305.1 uncultured Saprospiraceae bacterium
CATTCCAATTAACAATTACCCTTCCGAATAAAGCCCGACCCGATTCCCTTCCGTATCCCGGAAAATCGCGAAGTAGCCCATGCCGGGGCCCAGTTGTGTTTTGGATACATCGATGGCGCCGCCGGCTTGTTCGATGCGGTTGAGGTGAGGCTGGAGGTCTGCGCCGACGTGCAGATACACCATGGTGCCCGTTGCGGATGGTGTTAACTCATCACTCTTGATGATGGTGCCGCCGACCCCGCCGGAATCGGCCCGAAAAATGCCCAGGTGAAATTGGGGTGTTTCCATAACTTCCAGGTCGTACCCCATGACGGAGGAATAAAAAGTGAGGGCTCGGGAAAAATCAACGACGGGAATCTGAAAATTCTGAATAGCGTGCTGCATAAACGGTTACAGGTGTTTTTTGGCGAAAGCCGGTAAATCAAAAACAGCCAAATTACCCGAAAGCGAAGGGACAGTCTTGTAAAAATGCGAAATGTGCTCCGATTACAGGAAAAGATTGGAACTCAGATAGGCGGGCTTGTGGGCAGGATCATTGACGAAGTCCGCATAATCGCCGGGTAGTAAACCCGTTTGCCGTTTCAGGTCGTGCAGGAAATGGGATTGATCGTAATAGCCATCCGGAGCAATAGCGTCGATAGACCGACCAGTCAGCAATTCGTATGTATGGTGCTGCAGGCGCACTACCCGACTGTAGGATTTTGCCGAAAGGCCAAAATAATCGCGGAACAACTGTTGTAATCGCCGCTGTGACAGGTTAATCTGGCCCGCCAAATCAGCAACCGATCCCTGCCCCCGGGTTTGCAAAATATGCGCCAGAGCTCCCACCAGCCGGGAATCAATGCCTCCCCCGGTTACCTTTTGTTCCAGGATGGTCGCTGTTTTCTGTAGAATGATGTCTGGCTTCTTTTCCAGCGTCAGCAGTTCCTCCAGTCGATTGGCAAGTTCATCGTCAAGGTCCGCGAGCGGGACTACCTGATCGCGTAGGTCCGCGGCAGCGGTACGCCATAAGCCCGGAATGGCGAAGGGTTGCAACTGTATGGTCAACGCCCTTTTCACCACAGGCATCCGCAACTGAAAAGGCACCTGATTCGATCCCGCTAGGTAACTGCTGGTAACGATTTCCTTCCCGCGAATACCGATGGAAAACTGTGATTCACTCAGCACATTGATAAACGGATACCCTACCGGAAAAGACCGCACCTGCACCTCAAAAGGATGATCCTCTTCGACCACCCACATACGGCGGACGAACGAGCTAAGCGGGCCTTCCGGTTGGTGCGTGATAAGGTTCATGCTTGTCAGACGTTGAATGAGAAATGGTTTTCCATTATTTACAATCCACTACTTTCCCATCTCCTTACGTACTAAGTCAACGATTATCTGAATATCCTTTACGTCCATATTCGATTCCCGCGCTATTTGCTCAAAATCAATCGGATCCCCCGCATTTAGTTTTGGAATAATAATATCCAGTGCCCGTTCCATCTCCTCATCGTGCTGCTCGTCTTCCTCGGTTACGGGGGGCTCAAATAATCGTTCGTAGGGATTTATTTCCGCTTCATATCCGGTGATTTCTTTGACTGCTGCCGCCATGGTCGGGGAGACCGTGAAATCAGGTTCTTCTTTAACCGAAATACCGTACTTAGCCAGCCATTCCCGGGTTAGGTCCCAACCGGTTCTGGTAAACGACATACGCATGAGCAATTCGGCAGATTCATCGTAATATACGCGAACCATGTGCGCTGAATCTGACAATTCAGGTATCCAGATACTGTATACATTCTCCTTCCATTGTATCAAGGCATCATTGCCGAATACATCGGGCGAAAAAGTGGCCATATCATCATCCGCAAGGTGGAATATCGACATGTCTCCTTTATACAACATGAGCGGAAAATCTGAGTATTGAAGTAAGGCCATAAAGGGAAAAGGATTGCGTTCCACGATCTCGTAAACCTGAACGTCCTCCGTAATGTCCGGCTGCAGCTCAGTAGCCAGAAACAGCATATCACTCGGCGTAAACGAGGTAAAACTTGCTATGATTCCCTGAGTTTGGTAGCACCTTCCGTTGAAGATGATCAACAACATCCACAAACTCACCGCTTTACCATCGTCGTGAATAGTGCGGGTGATGCCCGGAGAGTACAGTAAATATGTCTCTCCCGTTATGGTATCCAGCATCCGGAAGAAATCGTGCCCTAATTCCTCTTCAATACGGGCGAAACTATACCGCCAGGGATGCTCTAACTGAAACTCCAGAAAGGATAGCTCCTCCGGAGTTAAAGCTTGCACCCGGGTGTGTTTAAGTAGTTTCCGCAGTACCCCGCCCTCCTTAAAAACCATGGTCGCAATGAATTGAGCTTTCAGTAAACCCTCGTAATCCTTCATCCGCCTCCTGATTATTTTCCGGTATGGCTTCATCCGTTTATTCATGTATTTCTCCAGACCAGCGACATCGGCAGCGTAGTACATCAAAAATTCATCGAATGCCTTTTCCAACAGGTAGGAATTCGCCTCACAAACTTTTTGGATCGCCAGAAAATCGGTCATGTGTTTTTTTTAGGGTGGAGCTCTACAAGATGGGATTATTATGGGAATTTTTCAGGAGATGATTTCAATAGTAATCAAATCCAACACTGACAAAAGTTATGACTATTTTCGATTAGAATCGAAAATAGTCATAACTTTTGTCGATTAAAATCGAAATATGATTCAAAGGCAACTTAATTCAGTGATCAAAGAAAAATGGTTTAGTGGCAAAACTATTCTGCTGTTAGGTGCCCGTCAAGTTGGTAAAACAACGCTACTTAAGGCTTTACTTGAAAATACACCTGAACGAATAGAATGGATAAATGGTGACAATCCGCAAGACCGGGCTTTACTCAACCAAATGAACTCTGAGCGGGCCCAAAGGCTATTCGCTAAAGGAACCGTGGTGGTCATAGACGAAGCACAACGCCTGGAAAACTCAGGCTTAACTCTAAAGATCATTCACGATGCTTGTCCCGATATTCAACTAATTGCCACGGGTTCCAGCTCATTCGAGCTTTCGGATAAATTGAAAGAATCTATGACGGGCAGGAAATGGACCTACAAATTGTATCCCGTATCTGTAGGGGAGCTACAAGAACACATTGGTTACTTTCAACTGGAAAAAACCCTGGAAACCAGGCTTCTGTATGGGTCTTACCCTGACGTCATTAACCGTGCCGGCTCTGAAAAAGAAGCGCTCCTGGAGTTAACTTCAGATTATTTGTATAAAGATGTTTTTGCCCTGCAAACGCTGCGCAAACCGGAAAAACTGGAAAAACTTGTTCAAGCCCTTGCATTTCAGATAGGAAACCAGGTTTCCTATCTGGAATTAGCACAAATAACCGGATTGGATAAGGAAACCGTTGAACGATATATCTGGCTACTAGAGGAGGCATTCATTGTATTCCGACTCCCATCCTTTTCAAGGAATTTACGGAATGAATTAAAAAAATCAAGAAAGATCTATTTCTACGACCTCGGTATCCGAAATGCGGTGATTCAAAAGTTTTCACCGTTCGGTCTGCGGGATGATATTGGCCAACTGTGGGAGAACTTCCTTATTGTCGAACGGTATAAGCATCTGGAGTATACCCGTACCTTTGTAAACAGGTATTTTTGGCGCACAAAACAACAACAGGAAATCGATTACCTGGAAGAAGCCGACGGGGTTCTCCATGCATTTGAATTTAAGTGGTCCGCAAAAAAAATAAAGCGGTTGCCAAAGACCTTTATAACTACTTATCCGGAAGCAAAGGTTAGGCACATAACCCGAGAAAATTATATTGATTTCGTTGCTCCTGATCACCTCTAATCATTTTCACCATGCTCATTCGTACCCTATTCATGCTTGCTTGCCTACTCAGCCTGTGTACGACCCATGCGCAGGTTTCCCTGACGAAAAACGGCACCCCCACCAGTCGCATCCTGTTCGATAGTCAGGTGGAAGCCGACAGCATTGCCGCTCACCTGCTCCAACGCTTCATCGGCGAGATCAGCGGCGCACAGCTTTCGCTAAAAGCAGCATCCACATCTATCCCGCAGTCCAATGACATCCTGATCGGTGATTTCCAACGTACCGACTGGCCCGCCGAAGCCGGTACCCTTCCCGAACTGCAAGAGGATGGCTTCTTCCTTACCACCAAAGGTGGCATCCTGCGCATACTGTCGGGAGGTGACAAGGGGAGCATCTACGCCGTAGTCACCCTGCTCGACGACTATCTGGGCATGGACTATTTCGCCAAGGATACGTATACGCTGACCGAACAAGCCACCATTAAACTACCCGAACTCTCGGAAGAAGATCACCCCGCCTTTCGCTACCGCCAAACCTTCAGCTACGGACTGGAAGACCCCGTATATCGCTGGTGGTTCCGTATCGAAAGTCCCGAAGAAGAATTTGCCGACCGACTTTGGGTACACACCTTTGACCGGCTCATTCCCTCGGCAGTCTACGGAGAAGAGCATCCGGAATACTACTCCTTCATTAACGGCGAACGGCGTCCCGGTAAGGCCAGTCAATGGTGCCTCACCAATCCCGACGTACTCGACCTGGCTACTCGTAAGCTGGACTCCATCTTTCAGGCCAACCCGAAAGAAGATATGATCTCGGTCAGCCAGAACGATGGTAACTTCACTTACTGTCGTTGCGATGCCTGCACGGCCATCGATGAACACGAAGGCAGCCCATCGGGCACCCTGATCCATTTTATGAACAAACTGGCCGAGCGATTCCCTAATAAGACCATTTCCACCCTGGCCTACCTCTACAGCATGCAACCGCCAAAGCATGTAAAGCCGCTGCCCAATGTCAACATCATGCTTTGCAGCATCGATGCCAAACGGGAAGTCCCCCTGACCGATAATGCATCGGGACGCGACTTTGTGCGGGCACTGGAAGGGTGGGCCGCAATCTCCGACAACATCTTCGTTTGGGACTACGGTATCAACTTCGACAATCTGGTATCCCCCTTCCCCAATTTCCACGTATTACAGCCCAATATGGAGCTCTTCCACACCAATAATGTGACCATGCACTTTGCTCAGGTGGGCGGCAAACGCGGGGAGGACTTTTCCGAACTGCGGGCCTACATGCTTTGTCGCCTGCTCTGGAACCCCTACCAGGATGCCGACGAACTGATGCTCGAATTTATGACCGGCTACTACGGTGCTGCGGGCCAATACCTCTATCAGTACCAAAAGGAATTACAGAAAGCACTCGCCCAATACGATGTGCCCCTTTGGATCTACGACTCACCGGTATCACACAAAGATGGAATGCTCAACCAGGATCTTCGCGCACGCTACCACCAACTATTCGATCAGGCCGAGGAGGCCGTTGCCGACCAGCCGGCCCTGCTCGACCGGGTCCATCGCTCACGCCTGCCCCTGCAGTACGCCGAACTCGAGATCGCCCGCACCAATCCCGACCGGGATCCACTGCGGTTATCGGTATTACTGGATACCTTCCAGGCCCGCACGGCCCGCTTTCAGGTAGCTACCCTCAACGAACGCAACAATGCGCCCGATGATTATTGCCGCCTCTACCGCTCGCGTTACCTGAATCGCCCCGAAGGAAATGTGGCCAAAGGTGCTGATGTACGCTGGTTAATGGCTCCCCACGACCGCTACCAGGAACTGGCCGATACCGCCCTGACAGACGAGCTCTTTGGCGGTACCACCTTTGCCGAAAGCTGGGTAGGCTGGGAAGGTACTGATGGGAGCTTTATACTCGACCTCGGCGAATCACAGCTCATCACCAGCATTTCCACCGACTTCCTGCATCAACTCGGTGCCTGGATATTGCTTCCCAAAAGTGTGACCTATAGTGTCTCCACCAATGGGAAAGATTTCGGGCCTTTCGGCAAAAAAGAACTCGACGAAGATCGCGACCGGGAAGTAAAATTTGTCCCCGTCGCGGTGCAAGCCAAAAAACCAACCGCAGTACGGTACATCAAAGTGGAGATCGAAGGCGTGAAAGTCTGTCCGCCCTGGCACTACGGAGTAGGCTATCCGGCCTGGTTTTTCCTGGATGAAATCCTGGTACGGTAGACGCGGCACGGTTTACGGTTTACGGTTTACGGTTTACGGTAATTTATGTATCAAATGGAGCATCCTAAGCCATTATGGATTATATTTCGGGGAATAAAAGAATACCTATGCCTACCCTACGCTTTACCCTTTTCGCGCTTATTCTGCTGTGCTCCACTGCTTGCAGTAAAGATGATCCATCATTGCGGGTGTAGAAGCACAGACTGAACTGGTCCTGTTCAGCACCTATCCGGAAAATGTGACGGCCACCGGACCGCTGAATAACCTGCCAATCGTGATTCAGATCCGCGATTCCGGTGAGTTTGCCATTCTGGACGCTGACACCTCAAACAATGGTGATCCGAAATTACGGTACCGTAAACGCTCCGAAGAGGCCGGCCAGTGATATGAAGTCACTTCTGATCAGATACACAGGCCGGAATAGCCCCCAGTATTCTTCCGGCCTGTTACCGTTTCACGAGTTTCCCGACCAGTAGTCTTGGGCCGTCCTCAATTTGGTATACGTATACGCCCGGAGCCAGATCAGACACGTCGAAGGTATACGTTGATTCCCCCTCGGGAAGGGCGGTTCGCAGCTCTTTGCGCAGAAACCGGCCGGACTGGTCAAAGAGGCGAAATTCAATAGCAGGCGCACGTACATTCTCCATTCGCAATGTGAGTTCATCAGTAGCCGGATTGGGATAAACTAAGTGCTCTCCGCTGGTTGGCAACTCCCTGGTGATCAGGTTGGAATACCAAAAGGCCCCTTCCTCCCCAATTGCCTTGATCCGGTAAATGTAGGTCCCGGGCAGTGCCGGTTCGTCCTGAAAAAAGCTCAATTCCGTAGTGTCCAGGAGAGTAAAATGGAAGAAATCCCGGCTGCGCTCCACTTCGTAACAATTCACCATTCCCGGATTTCCAACGCGCCACGAAAGATCCACCGTTTGCTTTTTGGCGAAAGCCATTGCCTCAAAATGGCCCAGACTGGCATGATCGCAATTAGGATACACCCAACGGGTCTCCTCCGCTGCCAAACCCCGGGGATCGGTCACCCTCAGAACGATGCGGTACCAGTATTCCTCGCTGCCGCAACCGAGTGGAGAGAGCAGGGCATACGTTGCTGCCCCTTCCGCTTCGCCGGAAGGGTGAAAGTGGCTATTATGGTGCAGGAACACCTGCCAGTGGTATTGCAGATTATTATCCGGTGTGTCCGAATCCGTAGCTCGGGCTTGCAGTCGCAGCAAATTGGTGCCGGACAATGGATATCGGGCATCGGGTACCGGACTAGCCCATTCGATATCAGGCGGAGTATTATTCAGGTGGATTTCCTGCCGCACACTATCCCGCCCGCCAAAGGTATCCCGCACCAACAATTCCACGGGAATGATCGCTTGTTCTTTTGCCGTAAGGCGAATACTCCTCAGTGCTGCCCCCGGCAGGGTATCCCCGTTGATCCGCCATTCGTAGGTCAGGGGTGAA
The DNA here is from genome assembly GCA_964342305.1 of uncultured Saprospiraceae bacterium. Classification (GTDB taxonomy): domain Bacteria; phylum Bacteroidota; class Bacteroidia; order Chitinophagales; family Saprospiraceae; genus DT-110. Next base: position 20,038 of record CAYFGK010000061.1, read on the forward strand.
TCATAGGCCAGTGACTCCGTGGCATCCAGCGTAACCACCAGCGGGCTTTCGCCAAAAAGATGATCCACCTGCAGATTGGCTATCGGTCTGCGACGACCGCCGTACATTAGTTTGTGCAGCCGCCGGCTGCTCAGACTCAGGTAATAAAGGCCAGCTTCACCGGGAACCGGAGCTGCAGCTACGATGCGTTCTCCTTCCTGCTCGTAGATCAATTCCGTGCGCTGCACCTCCTGGTTCTCATCCAATTGATGCACCCGGATCCATCCCCGGTAATCAACCTGAAAAAAATGGTCGTGCCACTTTTCGGGCAAAGCACCCTGCCCGTAGTAGAAAGCGGGAATGCACGCGTCCCCCTGAAAAGCTATGCCCTGCTGCACACTATCTATCTCGCGGATCGCAGCCTGCCCGGCCTCATTATACCCGGGTAACCATACCCTGGGCTGGGTAAGGCCCTTATCGTCCTGGTTTTGGTAGGTCAGTAGCGGACGGTGGTGAACGTATCCCGTCACGTGCCCGGGCAGATCTTGCCCCGGTGTACAGGGGTTACCGGGCATAGAGGGCTGCCGGGCATCTTCCGCAATCAGGTCACGGAACAAATAGTCCGACTCCGGGCATCCGGTGGCCGAAGCAAATGGATTACGCACCCGCTCGGATCGGTAGGTAGGTGATCGCTCCAACCCTTCGAAAAGGGGCCATCCGGCATTCTGTCCGCCCCGGGTGAACAGATTCAGTTCTTCCCAGGTATAATCACCCACGTCGCCGGCGAGGATCCACCCCGGACGTCCGTCGGCCAGGGTATGACTACCGGTCCCCGGCTGCACTACAAACCGAAAAGGATTACGCAATCCCAGGGCATATACTTTGGAGGCTTTGGTGTCCGGATCTTCCGGATCATAAAAAGGATTACCCGGCACCCCGGCACCGGTTACCGGATTAATTCGCAAGATCTTGCCCGCCAGGGATTCTTTCTGCTGGGCCCGGTAAGCGCCGACATTTTCCCCGGGTTGAATGATCCCGAGCGATATACCCTCGGCATAGTAAGATCCTCCGTTACTTCCGACATCGGCCCATACCGAGTTGCCCCCGTCCCCGCAGGAAACCAGCAGCGAGCCATCACTACCGAAAGCCAGAGTTCCCAGACCGTGGGAATCAAACAGGATGGGTAAGCCATCGGCAGGATCGTGCCCCAACACAATATGACGACTATCCGGTACAATGGACCGGAAGCCGGTAGCCGGATCAGCCGTATAGCGAGTTATGCGCCCGAAGGTAGCTGCGTGGGTACGGGTGGTACGGGCATTATATTCCGGGTTCCCGTAGAATTCGTAGTGATGCCGGTCGACGGGGTACAATACGTAGAAATACCCATTGCTCAGGAAATTAGGATCCAGGGCAAATCCGACCATACCCTGGTCGAGCCACTTGCTTACCTCTTCCCGGATATCCAGCAACGGCTCCGCAATGACCTTACCCGTGCTGTCTAACACGAATACCTCCCCCAGCATATCCCAAATGTAGCCCTGACCGGACTCATCGAAAGCAATGCCCACGGGTAATTCCCAGGGACCGGGGATGGTGGTTTCCGACCACGACGAAGCTTCCTGGGCATCTAGTGCACCAGACAAGAAGAAAAAGATCAGGGAAATCAGTGGGACCCGAAACATGCTCATAAGATACCAATCACCCCGACGCGGGGAAAGGATCAGGGATGGGAAAATAGCACGGTATTGACATATCTCCGCCTTTCAGGGGGAGAAATGACAGGGTGTATCAGTCCGTGCGGACTGATACATCACCTGTTGTACAAAGGGGAATTGAATGAACAATGAAAAAAAATCATTTTCCGAAGATGAAAATGGCTATCACCAGTCGAAAACAAGAGGTGTATTTCGTACCGGTCAATCAAAGTAGACTTCCATTTATTCGGTTCCTCAAGATGCGATGCTTTCTACCAGAACAAAAGTTTTGTGTCCACGACAAAACCGACATGGAGCCCGTAATTAATGGACATACGGAGAAAAAGCTAATTATCGGGCAGAAGACGAGGATTGCTTTCTGAACTCAGAAGGTGTACAGCGGTATATTTCTTTGAACAAGCGGGAGAAGTAGTCCTGACTGGAGAAGCCAACCTGATGTGCGATTTCCCGGATGGTTTGGTGATCGTACTCGTGGGAGGCCAGCATTTTGCTCGCTTTCTCGAGTCGTACCTCCCGGATGAGGTCCGATACTTTTTTACCGGTCAGTTCTTTGATACGGCGAAGCAACTGTCGCTGGCTCATGCCAAGTTTGTCGGCCAGGAACCCAACATTAAAGCGGGGATTATCGGCATTTTCCTGGATAATCTGGTGGATCTCTTCCATCCACTCCACATTCGGGTCCTGCTGTCCAGCCGGTTCACCCGCAAGGATCAAATCCTCCGGCCACACAATGGTATTAGAATCAGAAAGCACTTCCTGATTGGCCTTTTCGCGAAATCTGAAGCCAAATACCAGGGCAAGAATCAACAGAGTTGAGGAACCAGCCAGGACCAGCCAGAAGAAAGAAGACCGGATATAAGAGGAGCCGTCGACACTCAGCAGGATGGGCTCAGCCAACCGTGCCCAGGCACCATTCAGATGTTGTATGCGAACGTCAAGTTCGTAATTGCCCCTGGGCAGGTTAATCAACTCCAGAACCGGCCCATCAAAAGTTTGGAACGCATCGTGCAAACCGACCAACCGGTACTGATACTGCCGGGCCGTTCGGGCGTTGCCATCCGGCGTTTCAAATTCCAGCCTGGTATGATTATTCTTTCCCGGCAGGCGCAAGGTATTGCCATCGGTAATAGCTGCCGGCTGTTGGGTACTGGCCGGATCCCGGGGGTCGATTTGAAATACACGTCGCAGACGCACACCCGGGCCCTGGTCAGGCAATAAAGGTATAGCTTGCGGATCAATGCGAATGCCTCCTTTCAGCGTCCCGAACAACAAAGAACCATCGGGCTCGGTCGTGAAAGCATAGGAATTGAATTCCAGATCTGGTAAACCGTGGTCCATGCCAAATATCTGTACATATCCGGTAGCCGGGTTGATGCGGTTTAGCCCCGCGTGAGTGGCTACCCAAATGAAGCCCTGCGCATCCTCCACCGTAAAGTACACGTAGTCGGAAGAAAGGCCGAAGGATTCCTTTTGGTATAATTTAAAGGTATTTTCGGCCGGGTCCCAGGCTATTAACCCCTGATCAGTTGCCAGCCAAATGTACCCGTCACTGCCCTCCCGCATGTGCAAGACCTTCTCAAAGAGCAACCCGTCTTCCTGCTTGATCCAGTCCGATAGCTCCTCCTCCTCGTTCATCCGGAAAATACCCCGGTTGGTCCCGATAAAAAGGGATTCACCGAACGGAAGGAAGCAATGGACATTGACTACCTCTTCGCCGGTAAAGGACTGGAGTATATTCGTGGCCACCAACTGCCTGCTCTCCGCTTCCACCCCTACGAGTCCGTTGAGTCCGCCACCCCATTTCCTGCCGGTTGCGGGATGCACGGCCATACACCATACCGGAATTACCCCGGCATTAATATTCTCAAACTGATCGTGCAGGCCCCGTAGTGGATCGGCCATCCACACCCCGTTGTGTGCAGTTACCCACAATTGATTATCCCGTCCGAAATCAATGACCTGAATACAATCATTCTTTTCACTAACCTGATAGGTTGGAGTTTGTCCATTCCGGGAAACCAGAAATACCCCTTCATAGGTATTTACCCAAATCTGCCCATCGGGTAACACGTACATGCCCCGGATACTCTTGCCCTCCAGAAATGATTGAACATGTCCGGGTGAAAAATTCAGGCGGTGGAGTCCTTCCGATTCGCCAACCCAAAGTGCCCCGGCAGCAGAAACGCAGGATGCCAGACGGCCAATCCCTTCGCGACCAAACCATTCCTGATAATTAAAAAAGGCAGGTCCTTCGTCGTGCAGGATTACACCTCGCTCCTGACCAAATACCAATGGGCCGATCTTGGCGGGCGATACGAAGATATCTTTTGGTTCGTGACTATGGTACACAGGCAGAGATACCGGAACCTTTAAAACCCGGGCTTTCGCCATTCCCGGGGCAAGCCTGAATAGTTCGAGGGCTCGTCCTTCCTTAAGTGACACCGTGAGTATTAATTCCTGGTTCCAAATATCGGCATCCACGATGTGGCGGTCCAGTTCCCAACTACCTTCTTCCCTGGTGCGCTTATTGCGGTAAAACACTTCTTCCCGGGTAGTGATGAATTGAATATCTCCGGCTTCTTCGAAGTGTACCGGGCCGTTCCGGAACGGTCTTTCGATGATCCATTCAAAATTGTTGCCGGAAAGACGACACAGGCCCTTGTTACGAATGGGGAAATACAACTGGTAGTCAGCATCCCGGATAATATAAGGCATGATCTCCTCCAGGGAAAATGGAGCGTCCGGGAAAGCCTTGAAAAAAGGCTGAAAGGAACCATCAACGGAGTTTAGCATATTAAGTGCCTCCAGTTGAGATTGGTTGCGGGAATACGTCAGTACCCGATCATCGTCGATCGGAACGAATCGTATTTTCCCATTGGAGGGCAAGCCCAGCTGGTGCCAGGTAAATTTTTCAAAAGAATACCCGTTGTAGCGGACAATATGCTCATCGGTGGATAGCCATATTATTCCCCGTGGAGAACAATCCACTTGTTCAATTCCCGCTTCGGGAAGCCCGTCGGATCGGTTAAAATGAGCTATGGACAAAGAGCCTGCAACAGGCTGAGTATGGCCCACAATCAATAAGAAACAACCCCATAAAGTGGCGAAGGTTTTCTTCATTGCGCTACATTCAATGGCAGCATATATATGCCAATCCAACCCTTTCATGCAAAAGCTGGTAACCATATTTATTCAGGAATAGGACAAAGGCTTAATCGGTGTGGCTGCCAATCCATCATGAACTAACATCTAAAAACACACCGAGCCATTTCTTGCAATATCTCCCTTTTCAACGGCAAATATCTTTTTCGGAAAGAAAAAGCCGATAAATGAGACTCATTATACAGTCCATACGCAAAAAAACCTATTGGGTTACGGGTTGCCCACATCCGCTCATCTTTCGGTCGTCAAAAGTTACTTCCACGGTATTGGGAAACTCCTCACCACTCATGGTATCAGAACATCCTTCTTCGGTGTAAATGACCATGCGCAGGTCATGTTCGGTTGTTTTAGCTGCGTATACTTCGGAAGGGTTTGAGCTCGGGCTTAAAATAGGAGGCACAAAAGGAAAGGTGACTTCCGTTTCGGGTGTTGTGTAGCGAATGGCATCCTCGCCCATAATCTCCACACTCCAAAAAGGTTCATTGCCCTGTGCTTTGTAGGTTACCTTGGCATCAGCCGGTGCGGTAACCGTTTCTTCGGGAATGGATACATCTTCTGCCGGAGTTGATTCATCGCCGGTAGCCTGGCTCTTATCAGAGTCTGGTGATTGACAATAGAGAAGTGAAAGCAGGCAGAAAGCGAGCAGGAAGAGTTGATTTTTCATAGTAGTCTTTTCTTTGGATCGTTTTTCGCACAGCATTTGTTGTGCCGACGAATAGGTCGTTTTTTGTTTGCCCTGCCTTTCGGCAAAACATTACTACCAAAAGATAAAAAGTACCAAAGAAAAGTAGGACCTTAATAAGGCTATGATTCGCATCTCCGGAAAACAAATGGAATTAGTGGAAGCCACCCCCGAACTTTTACACCATGCCCTTGCTGGAAATAAGGCTCTTAGCAGGCATTTAGGTGCAGAAGTTCCGCTGCATTGGACGGAGTTCGCTCCCAGGTCCCTGGAGTATACCCTTACCCAATTAGGCAAAGGTCCGGAACAAACTGGTTGGTGGACCTATTTCCCAATATGGCTTCCGGATCAAATACTCGTCGGCAGTTGCGGATTCAAGGGGCCACCTGATGCTACAGGCATTGTAGAGATCGGATACGAAACGGCCGTTACTTACCGGGGGCGGGGAATGGCTTCCCGTATGGCCCGCCTTCTGACCCAGTATGCCTGGAGTGATGAACGGGTACGGACTATACAGGCACATACCCTCGCCAAAGAAAACCCATCAACGGCTATTTTACGGCGTCTTGGGTTCCAGCAAACTACGGTTTTAGTCGGATCTGACCGCGGTGACATCTGGCGGTGGACCATTAAAAAACCGCTGATCAGCAAAAGCTGAACAGCGGTTTACAATCAAATCCTACCAACTTAATTATCGTTGATTATAGTCCATGTGTTTTTTATCGGAACTCCAGTCAACATCCCAGGAAACTTGTTCCAGAATGGATGCTGCTTGCTTGAAGTAGGAGTAAATTTGATCAGTCTGATCTTCAAGCAGACGTGTGGAGAATACATCATTGGCCAGTCGGCCCAACTCTTCGGTTTCGATCTCTACGTACCCTAGATCATTATTGATCTGGAGGTCATAGAAAATGGATGCTGCATCTTTAAAGGCAACGGTTGCAATGTCGGCCTTCTCGGTCGCCACATCAGTCTCTGCGAGCTGATCAGCTATACCCATCAGGTTTTTAGCACGCACCTTCATATTTTTCACATCCCAGTCAGAGGCTTCGTAGACCGCTAAGGTAGCACCGGCAAGTGCCTTAATTCCTTTTGCAACATACTCATTGGTATATTCTACGTTGGCCGGATCACTGGATCGCGCCCAGTCGATGTACGATGAAACTGCTGCCTTCAATTTCATATCCTGAGCAGCGTATTTGCGCTTTGGGGTGCGCTTTTGTTCTTTCATCCAGTTTTTACTCTTTTCGCTGTCGTCGAACACAGAAAACCGTTCAATCTCAATAAGGACCGGCATATTATTCGCATAAATGCGGTTCTTCATACGGTTTTGGACAGCATCTTCGAGCAGGAAGAAATTAGTAGCTTTCGTTACACCAATTTCATCTTCCAGCAGATCAAAGTAGTCTTTTTCAATCTGCATCTCATCGATCTCTGTTTCCCAGTAGTTTTCGATAAAATCTGCGGTGGTTTCACCAGCTACTTTATTTTTTGCATCAGCCGATGCTGCGTAATCATCCAGTAGCGAATATTTGGAGTCGATGATATCGTCTTTGTCATTCATATACTCGAAATAGATGTCATCGAACGCATTAATTTCCGTTTCGCTCAGTGATAGTGATTTGATTGCGTAATTGCGGAAATTCACTTCCAGGCGTTTCTCCATCATTCGTTCGTAATCACTCTTGGAAGCAGAGGCCATTTCTTGAGAATGGATTACTGGCGTCACCCCAATGGCCAGGGCGAATAGTATCAGTAACCTTTTCATAGTCAATCATTTAGTTTATTAGGTAATCGTTCAACTATACATAGTAATGCCCCCCGGAATTGTTTACTTATCCAGATTTCAGGTTTGAGGTGTGGAGTGTGAGTTAACCTCTAACCTGGCCTCAACTCCCAAACCTAAAACCTCAAACCTGATAAGGTTGTACGTCGACGTTGATAGGTTATTGGGCGTTTTGCTCGTGCACTTCGCAACAATCAGAACTTTCCTTTTATTAATTGTGTAGCTTAGCATGTTCGACTGTATCGTATATCAAAACAAAACGATGAAGCCAACCCTACGTAATCTAAAACTAACCTGCTTTCTGTTCGCAATTGCCTCTTTGTTTCTGGTCGCCTGCGATGCCTTCCAAAAAGACAAGGCCGGCCCGGATGGAGGTGATGCAGAAGAATCCGCAACTGCTTCACCTCCTCCCGCACGAGCCACCCCAGTTGACGGGTTCGTAGTTCGTCCTTCCCCGCTGGAACAGATCATCAATGCCACCGGGAACCTGATCGCATACGAAAGCGTGGATATAAGTCCCGAACGGTCCGGAAAACTGGAGAGCCTCCACTTCGACGAAGCAGCTTACGTCGAAAAGGGGACTTTGCTGGCCAAGATCAATGATGAGGAACTACAGGCTCAAATGCATCGCCTGGAGGTAAACCTCGAACTGGCAAAAAAAGAGGTGGCCCGTGGTCGTGAACTACTGGCTATTCAGGGAATCAGTCAGGAAGAACTCGATCGCCTGATCAACCGCGTTGACGAGATCAATGCCGAACAGAAACTGGTCCGGATCCAAATTGACAAATCCAAGATATATGCCCCTTTTTCAGGAGTACTTGGTCTGAGACAGATAAGTGAAGGAGCCTATATCACCCCTACTACGGTATTGGTCCAGTTAAAACAACTCAATCCCATCAAACTGGAATTTGATGTTCCGGAGCGATTCTTATCGCGCGTCCGCGAGGGACAGACACTTCAATTCACTACCGAAGGGTCAAATCAAACGAATCAGGCTCGCGTATATGCCATCGATACCGAAATATCCTCCGCTACCCGCACATTCAGAGTTCGCGCAACAGCCGGAAATGGCAATCGCACCCTCAAACCAGGCCAATTCGCACGGATCACACTGGTGACGGGAACTGACCCCAACGCCCTGTTGGTACCTACCGATGCCATTATTCCCGTACTGGATGGTAAACAGGTATACGTAGCCCGCAACGGCAGGGCCATCGCTACCTCCGTGATCAGCGAAGACCGTCAATCGGCTCAGGTACAGATCATCAATGGCATTTCCGCAGGAGATACCATTATCGTTTCCGGCTTGCTATCACTCACCGACGGCAACCCCATAGTGGTTGATCGCATTATTAATCCAGAAAACACACCCGTCCAATGAGTTTATCATCCGTAAGTATCGAGCGGCCGGTCCTGGCAACGGTCATATCCATTGTCATTATCCTCTTCGGAGTCATTGGATACACCTACCTGGGATTACGGGAATACCCCAATGTGGAGCCCCCGGTCATTTCGGTATCCACCAACTATATTGGTGCGAATGCTCAGGTGATCGAATCCCAGATTACCGAACCCCTTGAGGAAAGCATTAATGGTATCGCGGGTATCCGCTCGCTCTCTTCCACCAGTGCCGACGGCCGCAGTACGATCAGTGTCGAATTCGAGATCGGTACCGACCTCGAAGCCGCTGCCAATGATGTTCGTGATAAAGTGTCCCGGGCCCAACGGCGGCTTCCTCCTGACTCTGAACCCCCCACGGTATCCAAATCGGATGGCGGGTCCACCCTGATGGCCCTTACTGTCCAAAGTGAGAATCGCGACCTCCTCAACCTGTCCGAACTGGCGACCAACGTCTTCAAAGAGCGGCTCCAGACGGTACCCGGCGTTTCCAGCGTAGCGATCTGGGGAGATAAAGAATACGCCATACGGATCGAAATGGATCCGGCCAAACTCTCGGGGTACGGCCTCACACCACTCGACGTCCGAAACGCACTGCAGGCCCAGAACCTGGAGCTGCCTTCCGGCAAAATCGAGGGGGAGCGAACCGAGTTAACCATTCGCACCTTTGGTCGCCTGGATACCCCTGATGAATTCGCCGACATTGTTATCCGCGAAACCGACGGTGCCATCGTCCAGGTACGCGACGTAGCTAAGGTCAGCCTTTCGCCACGAAATTTGAACACTTCTCTGCGGGGTAAGGGTATCATCAAAATGGTCGGTGTGGCTATCACTCCGCTACCCGGCTCCAACTACATAGAAATCGCCGATGAAGTCTACCGCAGGGTCGATCAGATCAAAGGCGATCTGCCCCCCGATATAAAGCTTGGTTACGCCTTCGACAATACCACGACCATCCGGAAAGCTATCGACGAGGTACAGACAACGATTATGGTGGCCTTTGGACTGGTAGTATTGATCATCTTTATCTTCCTGCGAAATTGGCGGACCACTATGATCCCGGTGGTAACCATACCCATCGCCCTGGTCGGTACCTTTTTCATTATGTACATTTTCGGCTTTTCGATCAATATCCTGACCCTGCTCGGTATTGTATTAGCTACGGGGCTCGTGGTGGACGATGCCATTGTAATGATGGAAAACATCTACCGGCGGATTGAGGAAGGCCAAAAACCCATTGAGGCCGGACGCGACGGTGCCAAGGAAATTTACTTCGCCATTATCGCGACCAGTATTACCCTGATTGCCGTTTTCATGCCCATTATCTTCCTGCGTGGACTGACCGGGCAGTTATTTCGGGAATTCGGGATTGTTGTATCCGGTGCTATTGTAATCTCAACCATTGTGTCGCTGAGTCTGACGCCTATGTTGAGTTCGCGCTTCCTGAAAAAGAAAGAAAGGCGTTCCTGGTTTTTCCGCACCACTGAGCGATTCTTCGTTGGCATGACGAATGCCTACAACAAAACGCTGAAAGGGTTCATGCGCGCCCGGTGGCTGGCGTGGCCCATCTTGCTGGGAGCTGCTGCAGGTATCTATTTCCTGATCAATGATTTACAGACCGAGCTGGCTCCCATGGAGGATAAAAGCGGATTCCGGGTAATTGCCACCGCTCCGGAAGGAACAACCTACGAGGTAATGGACCAATACATGGTCGATCTGCTACAAATTCTGGATACACTGCCCGAGCGAAGAGCTTACATCTCGGTTACCTCTCCGGGGTTTGGTTCGTCCACGGCCGCCAATTCGGGTTTTGTTTTCTTATCGCTGGTACCACCCGACGAGCGGGAGCGTAGCCAATCCGAGATCGTTAACAGCTTGTATCCAAAGATCGGACAACTCAATTACGCCCAGGCATTCATTTCCCAATCCCAAACCATTGAAGTAGGGCGAAGTCTGCGCGGATTACCTATTCAATACGTCATTCAGGCTCCTAATTTCGAAAAACTCAAGGAAAAGCTCCCTACGTTCATGGAGACGGCACAGGAACATCCGGCCTTTAGCGTAGTGGATCTCAACCTGAAATTCAACAAACCGGAACTCCACATCCGTATCGACCGGGAACGGGCCCGGGCCCTGGGAGTAACGGTACGCGATATTGCCGAGACCATGCAATTATTCTATAGTGGTCAGCGCTTTGGGTATTTTATCCGCAACGGAAAACAATACGAGGTGGTAGGGGAAGCCAGCCGGACCTTCCGCAATGAACCCGGTGACCTGGCCGACATCTTTGTACGCAACAATCAGGGCCAACTCATACAGATGAACAACCTGGTTCGCTTTGAAGAAGAATCGAACCCCCCGGCACTCTATCGGTATAACCGGTACATTTCCGCAACCGTTTCAGCCGATCTGGCCGATGGGTATACCCTGGGCCAGGGGATTGCGGCCATGGATGAGATCAAGGCCGAGGTACTGGATGACACTTTCCAAACGGCTCTTTCCGGGGCTTCCAAAGAGTTTGCTGAAAGCTCGGGAGGCTTATACTTTGCCTTCTTCCTGGCACTGGCTCTTATTTACCTGGCACTCTCGGCCCAATTCGAGAGCTTTGTGGATCCGCTGATCATTATGTTTACGGTTCCACTGGCCCTGATGGGAGCACTTTTTGCCTTGTGGCTTGGTGATCATACCATCAATATTTTCAGCCAGATCGGTATCATTGTTCTGGTTGGTATCGTGACTAAGAACGGTATCCTTATCGTCGAGTTTGCCAACCAAAAACTGGAGCAGGGTCAAACGGTCATTGCCGCCGTCCAGGAAGCCGCTACGCAGCGCCTGCGTCCCATCCTAATGACGTCCTTAGCAACAGCTTTGGGTGTTACGCCTATTGCACTGGCTCTGGGAGATGCTTCCACCAGCCGAATCCCCATGGGGGTTGCCATTATCGGTGGACTCATTTTCTCCTTATTCCTTACACTCTACGTTATTCCGGCCATTTACACGTATTTCAAACGCATCAGTTCATGACCCAAGCAATTCGCTGCCTCTTTTTTGGTATCCTGTTCATAGGTTTTGGATGGGCTCCTGGCTACTCCCAGGAATTACTCACTATGGATGAAGCCATTCAGCAGGGCCTCGACAACAACTACAACATTCGCATCGCCCGCAATCAGGAAGAGATTGCTGTGAATACCAATAATCCTGGTAACGCCGGTTTTTTACCGAGAGTTAATACCTTCGGTAATTACACCTTCACCAGCAATAACGTTCGCCAGGAATTCGCCAACGGTGAGAGTAATTCAGGGAATAACGCAGGGAATACATCGATTCAGGCCGGAGCCGAAATATCCTGGACGGCCTTCGATGGTTTCCGAATGTTCGCTACCCGCGACCGGCTGGATCTGGAGCAAACCCGGAGCCGTTTATTTACCTCCAGTGAAATGCAGGATCTGGTCACACAAATTCAGGTTGCCTATTACGAAGCAGTCAGGGTACGGCAGCAAATTGAGAATACCAATGAATCGATCGAACTCAACCAATCCCTGCAAAACCTCGCCCAGGCAAAACTCGAGATTGGAACCGGCACCGAACTGGAAGTGTTGCAAACAACCAACCGCGTAAATGCTGATAGCTCGGCCCTGCTCAACCTGCAGGATCAACTCCGGGTGGCCAAAATTGCCCTCAACCGCCTGATGAACCGCGAACCCGATGTCAATTTTCAGGTCCCCGCCGATATCCCGGTCGCGGCGCTACCCAACCTGGAGGAATTGGTGCGCCTGGCCATCGATCAGAATTACCAACTGCGACTCCTCAATTTCGACGAACAAATCGCACTGCTTCAGATCAAGGAAGCACGCTCGGCCCTCTTCCCTACCCTTGAGGTATTCGCCGGATATAACTATAATTTTTCCAAAGCAGAGGCGGGTTTTTTCTTGTCGAACACCAGCTTCGGACCCCGCATCGGGGTCAGAGCCAATTACGACCTATTCCCGGGCCGTAACATCAAAAAAGACCTCGCAAATGCAGAATTGGTCAAAGAGAATGTTCGCCTGTCAAAGGAAAGTGTACGGGAGGATATTATCTCACAAGTCAGTCAGCTCTACCAGAACTACCAGGCCCTTTTGGAATTAAACCAGCTGGAAGAACGCAACCTGCAAACAGCACAACGCAATATTAACCTGGCCCGACGCCTTTACCAATCGGGACGCGCCACCAACTTCGACGTTCGCGAAGCTATCCTCGAAGCTACCACCGTTCGCGACCGCCTGAGCGACGTCGCCTTCCGCATGAAGATCACCGAGATACAGCTGAAGAGCGTAGCCGGAATCCCGTTGTACTAATAACAGGTCTGAGGTTTGAGGTTTGAGGTTTGAGGTTTGAGGTGTGAGGTGTGAGGTGTGAGGTGTGAGGTTAGGTTAGAGGCCCATCTCAAACCTGAACTCACCATCCCCACGTTCCTGCTCCTCCTTTAAACGGGCCTACAATATTGCTGGTGATCCAGCCGCCGTAAAAATCGCCCTCCTGGGCCCGGACTTGCTCGCCGTCGACGTAGCAGGCATCGACCTTAGATGGGTAAAAAGCCAGATAATCCTTTATTGGCAGGAACGACCGGCTCGGAGTCGGGTAAGACCAGGCAGCCTGAACCACCAAGTGCCCCGACAGGGTGATATCCCAGTAGGCCGCCTGACCCTTGAATTCACAAAAGGAAGACTTGCCGGAATGGAGCTTCAGCAGATCCATCCGTACATCTGCCGGTGGCAGGTAATACACCGGGGGGTGACTCGTTTCCAGGACCCGAAAGGCCCGATTCGTATCGGCCAGAATCGTATCTCCGTGAATAATCCGAATGTGTTTGGTAAAAGACTCCAGGCGCGGTGGGCGGGGATAATCCCATACACTTTCCTGGCCCGGCCCGGGTACAATGCGATTCTTTTTCATGGCAAAAAAACACACCGCCCGCTGAGATGTTCAGCGGGCGGTGTCGGCTTCTGGTCTCTTGTCTCCATATATGTACACGAGCGCGCCAGCGACGGAGGTAAATAAACGTGAGGTTGGGCACAGACTATTTCACAAATGAAAGATAATCAAGGCCCAACCTCCCGGTACCTGGTAGTAGGTATTGGGTATAAGGATTTTAGATAGTCCTACTACCTAATACACCATACCAAATACAAAGTGAGGTTTTGGCATTCAGTATTTTAGCAAACAGATCTGCCTGAACCTCACGTTAAATAAAACCGCCAGTCCCGACAAGGCTGCGGCATTCGTAGCCAGATCAATCCCTACGGCATCCAGCCGGGGTAACTGATTTATTTACCGAACCTTTGCCTCCAGATCAGTAAAAAACTGAGCCAGATCATCATTATCCTTTAATTTGTTGTCGGTGGCATCCTCGACCTGGCGAATAGTCCTTTTGTATTTTGGCAGAGCCTTCTCAATGGTTCTGCGGTTCTTTTTGATCTTGTGGAGTTCATCGTCGAATATCAGGTAATAGCTATGCAGTGATTTGTATTCGTCTGGTCGCCGAACGATGCCCACATTCTCCATGTACTCTTCCTTGCGCAGGTATTTGCGCTCGTGATGAAGTACCGTAAACTGCTCGCCACGGTGCAATACTTCGTAAAAACGAAGGCCATCGCTGGCATCGGACGACAGCCGGCCCAGATCCTGCACCATGTAATTAACCGTGTCACCTACGGTCGGATATACTTCAATGCGCTGAATTTGGGCGAGTGGAAGCTGACCTTCCGTTTCGTCCTCGAACAAGATATACAGGCGTTCAAACTCACCGTCAATCACCAGATCCACCTCTTCGCTCAGGTATTCGTACCCGCTAAACAGTACGCGGCCGGGAACAAAATCATCGAACAGGAACCGGTGCCCTTCGCGTCGGACCACCTCGCTGAAGGTGAATACTCCTCCCTGTGATCCGCCATTCGTGTTGGCAATCGTCTTCATTCGGTTTTGTAAAAAGACCTGCTTTTTATCCAGTTGGCCGTATCCCGGCAAGACGACCAGGGCAAGCAAACTAGTGAGTATTATCCATTTCATACTGAAAGAGTTAAGTGAGTAACTAAACAATATCCGAACTTAGAAAAAAGCCTCCATATGTGCCATTCCCACTATGTCAAATTTAGTCACCTGTGTTGCGGAATTGTTTTTTTGGCGAAAGCCAAAAGCCTCGCCAGCCGGAGGATTGCTTCAGCAACTGCTAAGCGTAATACAGCTGAATCCATTGAATAACGGCCAGAAAGAGAAATAAACCGCTCAGGAAATAGTTGAGATTCTGAGCAAAAAACCGCGCATGGGTGGAAATATACCGGGCGAAATTGGCGTATAATGCCAGCATAAAAAAGCCTCCCACGGATAACCCCAACATCATGAACAGGCCAAAAGTATGCTGCAGGTCAATCCAACCGTGGGCCTGCCCGATGGTACTGATGGTGAAAAAGAAAGGAATATTCAGCACATTCATTCCCGCAATAGCCATACCAACTAAAAAAGCATGGCCCTGACGACGACTTTCTGCCTTCAGTCGCGGACGCAATCCTTTGTAAAAAAAGACGACGCTGAGAATGATGAAGATCAGGATGGCCAGCTTCTTGATCATGGAAAGGATCTCCCGATGCTCGGCCAGATACCCCGCAAATCCGACCCCAATGACAGCCTGTACGAAAATGACCAGAGCGGCACCAGCACTAAAAATGATTCCGGCACGCAGGTTTCGTTTCAGGGTAACCTGGACGGCTGACATGTTGATCAGCCCCGGTATAGCAATACCGATGACCGCAATGAGGACACCGAAAAAAAAGTTGATTAGTACCTGCATACCTGCAAATATACGGCGTTTTGGCTTCCCGGGCCTGCTTCCTTCGACCCAACCCCCTTTCGTTTCTACCAGCGGATATGTCCAATCTACCGGTGGTGCGTCCCGTAATTGAGTCAAATCACGACCGCACGTTATGGTCCCCGGCTGGTCCGTAAAGCTGTATGCTGCAAAGAGGTAAGGCGGGGAAATCTTAAAGGCGGTCCCTTCAAAGTCGAAAAAATTGCCCATTTTCCGGGGATTATGGATCGAACGAAAACCAACGAAGATGAATCATCCTACTGGAATTTCCGACCGGGGTGCCCGGGGACTTATTCTAATATTCATAATTACCTTGTTGGTTGGCCTTTTCATTTTTCCACGACTGAGCGGTCAGGATCCATTGGCCATTGAAATTTTGGTGCTCACTGCTTTTTGCGGAGCATCCATGTACCTTCTTTTGCGTGGTCAACCCTGGGCCGAGGTCCAAAAGAGTGTGAATGAAAAAGTAAAGGAGGCCGTCCCCGCTATGCTCATCCTGTCGTGTATCGGCATACTGATCGGGGCCTGGATGGTGAGCGGCACCATTCCCATGCTCATCTACTGGGGTTTGCAGCTGGTGGCCCCCAAGTTTCTGTACCTGTTTGCCTTTGCAATCTGTATCCTCTTCTCCCTGCTCACCGGGACCTCCTGGGGTTCGGCGGGTACCATCGGGGTGGTGGTGATCGGACTGGCCTACGTGTACGAAGCCAATCTGGCCATTACGGCCGCTGCCATTGTGGGAGGTGCTTTTTTTGGCGACAAGCTGTCACCCCTCTCCGATACGACTAATATTGCGGCCCTCGCGACCGGAGTTGACCTGATCGACCACATTCGTTCCATGCTGTACACTACGGTGCCGGCCGCCATCCTCGCCGCCATTTTGTACACGGTGTTATCGATCAACCACCTGGGGGATGTTGGTAACACCCGTACGGAAGAATTAGCCAGTGCTTCGGAGGCGCTGCAGGAAATGTTTGTCTTTTCAGGCTGGCTGCTGCTACCGCTGCTGGTAGTGATCATTGGGGCCACTACGCGCCGGCCAATTGTACTGACCCTGCTGATCTCTTCGTTGCTCGCCCTGGCACTGGCCGCTGTTTTTCAACACATTGAGTTTACCGATATGGTTGCCAGCCTGAGTACCGGATTCCGGGTCGATATGCTGCGCAATCCGGTCGAAGATTCGCCCATTACTCCCATCCTGAACCGGGGCGGCCTGTACAGTATGAAGGAAGCGGTTCTGATCTGTTTGTTGATCTTTGCCTACCTAGGTCTGCTGGAACACGTCGATGCCATCCAACGGGTTATGAAACCTATTTTACAGCGAATCAAACGCCGGTCGACCGCCATAGCCAGCACCCTCACCATGACCATTTTCACCAACCTGTTCAGTTCGAACCAGTTTGCAACCAGCTTCATCATCGGAGCCACCTTCCAACCAATTTACGAGCGCCTTCGCATTTCGAAGCGGGTACTGAGCCGGTCCATTGAGGATGCCGGTACTATGATCGAGAACCTCGCGCCCTGGACCCCTTCCGGTATTTTTATGGCCGGCGCGCTGGGTGTGTCTGCGCTGGAATATGCTCCCTGGCAGTTTCTCAGCATATTTAACCTGATCATTGCTTATTTCTATGCCTTTACGGGCATTGCCTGTTTTTATGCTTCCGCAAAAAAAGAAGAATAAACATGTCCAAACCTGAGTCAAAGCGCTCCGCTACCCTGCTCTGCCACGATGATGATGCCTACCGGAAAAACCAGGGCGCCGTGGTGCCGCCCATCTACCAAAACTCCCTGTTCACTTTTCCGGATTGGGAAGCCATTGATCAGGCTTTCGCCAAACCGGCAGATGCGGCTATCTATACCCGCGGCAACAACCCTACGGTGACCATGGTCGAGGAAAAGCTGGCGGCACTGGCCGGAGCCGAACGAGCCCGCCTCTTCGCGTCGGGCATGGGAGCCATCAGCTCCGCTATCCTCTCTTGTGTACAGCAGGGCGATCACATAGTGACTATTCGCAACATCTACGGTCCGGCCCAAAATTTTATGCGCCAGTATCTGGCCCCCAAATGCGGCATCACCACCACCTTCATCGAAGGCACCGAAATCAGTCAGTTTGCAGCTGCTATTCAGTCCAATACCCGCCTGATCTATCTGGAAAGTCCCGCATCTCTCACTTTCGAGTTACAGGACCTGGCCGCAGTAGCTGAACTGGCCCGCGCAAGAGGTATCCGCACCGTGATCGACAATACACTAGCCACTCCCCTAAACCAAAGTCCGCTGGCCCTGGGCATTGATCTGGAGGTTCATTCTGCATCCAAATATCTGGGCGGACACAGCGACCTCGTAGCGGGCCTGCTGCTCGGCAAAAAAGCCGATCTGGATGCCATATCCCTCACCGAGCAGGCATGGCTGGGATCGAAGATGGCTCCCTTCGAAGCCTGGTTGCTGCTGCGCAGCCTGCGTTCCCTACCTGCCCGCCTCCGCCTGCACCAGGAGCAGGCCATGACTTTGGCGCTCTTCCTCGAGCAACACCAGGCGATCCGGAGGGTCTACTATACCGGCCTCTCTACCTTCCCCCAACGCAACCTGGCCGACCGCCAGATGCGGGGTCACTCCGGCCTGCTCAGCATCGAACTGGCAACCGACGATCCGGCGCAGGTACGGGCCTTCGTCGATGCTCTCGACCTTTTTAAACTCGGGGTAAGCTGGGGCGGACACGAGAGCCTCGTCTATGCGCCCCTCATCTCCTACCTGCGGGAAATGGGCGAGGAAGCCTTCCGCAAATCGGGGATCCCCGCCGGTCTGGTTCGCCTGTCGGTAGGGCTGGAAGACGTACGAGACCTGCAACACGATCTGGAGCAGGCCCTAAAAAAAGTAGGTTGAGGAACTCTTTAGACGATTATTCTCTTTTGTGGATAGTCACCAAACATCACCCGTATGAAAAACTATTTCGATGCCAACCAAAAGATGTGGAACCAACGCACGGAAACCCATCTGACCTCCGAGTTTTACGACCTGGAAAACTTTCGGCTGGGTGGCTCCAGCCTGAAGCCGATCGAGCTGGAATTACTGGGTGATGTTGCCGGATTGTCGGTGCTGCACCCGCAATGTCATTTCGGGCAGGATACCTTGTCGCTGGCCCGGTTGGGGGCGCAGGTAACCGGATATGACCTCTCCGACCGGGCCATTCGGGAAGCCCGTAAACTCGCGACCGATCTCGGTATTGATGCCCGTTTTGTCCAGGGAAACGTGTTGGAGATGGACCAACACCTGGAGGAGACCTACGATCTGGTCTTCTGTTCTTATGGCTGCATCGGCTGGTTACCCGACCTGCGTCCGTGGGGACAACAGATTGCCCGACGCCTCAAGCCGGGAGGGCGATTCATCCTGGCGGAGTTCCACCCGGCCGTCTGGATGTTTGACGACGACCTGCGGGAAATCACCTATTCCTACTTCAATCGGGAACCCATCGTAGAGACCACGGATATCACCTACACCGAAAACGCCACCGAGCAGGATATCACCTCCTACTCCTGGAATCACGCACTGGCCGACGTATTCCAGGCACTGCTGGAAGCCGGCCTGCAGGTAGAGACCTTTCGCGAATACGACTATTCGCCCTGGAATTGCTTCCAAAATACCGTCCCCTCTCCGGGTGGCTGGCAAATTGAGGGGCTGGCCGGAAAGCTACCGATAGTGTTCGGATTGGTGGTGCGAAAATGAGTGAGTATATTGGTTTTACTGACCCCCTCACTTAAGCGTGGGGGTCAGTAAAATACCACTACATTCCACACTCAGCACAAAACAAAAAACTATGAATACCCGTATCCGCTGGTCTATTTTGCTGGCATTTGCAATAACCTGCACACTCCATGCCCAACAAAATAGTGCTACCGAAGCACTCTATGCATTATTCGATGACAAAACAGCCCTTGAAGAATCCGAACGCACCGATGCCCCCTACCCCGAACTGAGCGTTGCAAAATTCGAACAGGAAGCTGCCGCCCGCCGCGAACTGCAAAAAAAGCTCGGTACTATTGACCGTTCCCAACTTTCGGAACAAGACCAGATCAATGCGGACATCTTCGCCTTCATCCTGGAGGATGAGATCGCCCGGGTCGATTACCAGTCGTACCTCATCCCGTTCAATGCTGAAGGAGGCTTTTACAACCGGCTGCGTCCCGGTTGGCGATATCGGTCGGCTGATGACTACCAACGCTATCACGAGCGTTTGTCCGCTTTCCCCGATTACCTGGAAGCCAATATGGACCTCATGCGCCTGGGCATGAAGAAAGGCATCATTTCGCCCAAAGTCACGGCCAAGAACTACGAAGTACTGATGGCACCCTATCGGTCCGACGACGAAACGGAGAACCCCCTATTCGAGCCCTACCTGGAGCGGCCCGAGAGCATCCAGCCCGCCGAATGGAAATCGCTGCGGGACAAAGGCCTCAGTATCCTCAGAAATCAGGTACTCCCGGCTTACGCTAAATTGCACACCTTCATGCAGGAAACCTACCTGCCGGCAGCCCGCGATAAGGTGGGTATCTCCGAAGTTCCCAATGGCAAAGCCTACTATGAGCAACGCATTCGCCACTTCACGACCCTCGACATGACACCCGACGAGGTCTTTAAGAAGGGGCAGGAGGAAGTTGCCCGCATTCGCGCCGAAATGGAGCAGATCATCGAAGACCTCGAATTTGAAGGGTCGTTCGATGATTTCCTGACCTTCCTGCGGACCGATCCGCAGTTTTACTGCGAAACACCCCGCGATCTGCTCAAAGAGGCATCGTACTTCGCCAAAAAGATCGACGGCAAATTGCCTGCCTACTTCGAGAAATTACCACGACTCACCTATGGTGTAGAACCCGTACCGGCAGCCATTGCCCCCAACTATACGGGTGGGCGTTATTCAACCGGCTCTGTCCGCAACAACCGCGCGGGTCAGTACTGGGTCAACACGTACAAACTGGACAGCAGGCCTCTTTATGTATTGCCCTCTTTGACCTTGCACGAAGCCGTCCCCGGCCACCACCTACAGGCAGCCCTCGCACAGGAACAGGAAGGCGGGCCCGATTTCCGGCGCTCAAACTACATCAGTGCCTTCGGTGAAGGATGGGCACTCTACTGCGAATACCTGGGCGAAGAAATGGGCATCTACGAAACGCCCTACGAGCAGTTTGGCCGCCTGACCTACGAAATGTGGCGCGCCTGCCGCCTGGTTGTCGACGTGGGTATGCACTATAAAGGATGGAGCCGCCAAAAGGCCCTCGATTTCCTCTCGTCTAATACGGCTCTCTCGATCCACGAGTGCAACACCGAGATCGACCGCTACATCGGCTGGCCCGGACAAGCCGTTTCCTACAAGATCGGAGAACTCACCATCCGCCGCCTGCGCAAACAGGCCGAAGCAGCCATGGGTGAGGACTTTGACCTGCGAGCCTTCCACCAGCGCATCCTGGAAAATGGGGCTGTTCCTCTATTCGTCCTGGAAGACCAGATCGAACAAATGATCGC
>CAYFGK010000062.1:0-40239 GCA_964342305.1 uncultured Saprospiraceae bacterium
TATTATCGGGGTGCTTAAAGCGACTGCCCAGAACAACATCCAGGTTGCCTTCCATCAGTTTTTCCAGTAAATGAGGAATATCTTCTGGGTAGTGTTGGCCGTCGCCATCGAGGGTCACAATATAGTCGGCTCCATTTTCCAGGGCACATTCGATACCGGTTTTGGTAGCCGCACCGGCCCCCAGGTTAACGAGGTGAGATACCACTTCGGCCCCCGCTGCCTTTGCCTTGTGGCCGGTTTGATCCTGGCTGCCATCATCCACTACGATAATGTGTTCATACCCCTGCTCCCGAACACCACTAACCACCCGGTCGATGCGACTTCCTTCGTCTTTAGCCGGAATTACGATATAGACCAGGTCGTTCATTATTCCCCAATTTTAAGTACGGCAAAGGATCCGGGATTGACCACTTCCCCGGTTCGGTCATCGAGCATGAATTGCATAGCTCCATTACCCGCTCGAACGATACGGTCGGTGGCTACCAGGCTAATTTCGGGATTATCGGTAACGAAATCCATAAACCGGTTGAATTTTGCCGTAAGGGTCTTATCGGGCGTCTGATCAATGGAAGGTAATCTCAGATTGATTATCAGATAGGAAAAGCCATAAGTATGCATGGCTTGCGCCAAAAGCTCTTTATCGGGATTTTGATTGTAAAGGGTCTGAAAATTATCGAGGAAGTTATCGGAAAAAACGCGTTGATCGTTTTTCACCACAAAAAAAGGCATGAAAGATCCGGCCCGATAGATAAGCTCGTATTCGTTCTCATTGAGGGCTTCAATACCCGGTTGGTATCCAAGATAAACGCGGTCGAATGCATACTGCTCCATTTTGGCCCCGCTCTGGTATTCCACCACCGGTAACAGAAATGGTAATTTTGCCTGAGCCTGTGGATTGTAATTTGCAAAACGCAGGCTACCATTGAAAGCGAATGACCAGGCTGCGATCACCAGAATGGCTATGGTTCCAGCCCGTTCCATATTTCCGACCGGCCACCACGTCTTGCCCGCTACACCTCGGACCGAGAACACCAGGGTAACCGGGAACAATAGCAATCCGTACCAGGGTATACCCGCCGAGAACAGCCACCAAAGTAAGCCATAGTAAAGCATGCTTTGCACCATGATCTGCTCCCGTTGTTCATTTGCCCGCAGCCTTCGCTGAAGGAGAACTGATCCGAGGAAAAACAAAAAGATCAGTACCGGATAGGAAACTGCATCGCGATTGCCTGAAATACCCGAAAGCCCGCGGTGAATCGCCGGATAAATGGAAACCAAAGGCTTACGCCACTGCAAAGCCAGTACTTCGGCCGTATTTCCTGCCTCCCGTGCTCCGGCTATTTGTTCGTTCAGACGAGCCGGAGCATCTTCTACGGTCACTTCCTGCTGACTCGAATAAGCCAATGGCACAAAAAAGAGCAGGGACAGGGCAAATAGTCCTCCCACGAACAGGCCATAGCCTGAT
Organism: uncultured Saprospiraceae bacterium; assembly: GCA_964342305.1. Taxonomy (GTDB): domain Bacteria; phylum Bacteroidota; class Bacteroidia; order Chitinophagales; family Saprospiraceae; genus DT-110. Next base: position 1,466 of record CAYFGK010000062.1, read on the forward strand.
TTCGTCTTACCGAAACCCACCAGGGCCCACGGCAGGAAAAGGATAAGCAGGATCCCCAATTGTACAAAAAAGGACTCCAGGTTTACATCCATGACCAGGTCATATGGCAAGGAGATATACCGCTCTGCATTTAGCTCATCGTACCCCCAGTATCGCTGTACATCCTCCTGCTGTCCCGTGGCCGTTTGACGCAGGCGAACGGTGCGTTCCCGGGTGGTATCCGCCTGAGCTAAAACCTCCCGTAGCGGTATGAGGAACAAGAGCATACAGGTAAGCATACGGAACAACGAGGCCGTAGATGGCCGATTGATTAATTGCGGTCTTCTCATTCCCCAGATGCATTTTCCAGTTCATTATAGATGCGGCCGATCTCCTGCACGTCCAGCGTAGGTTGATCGGTTTTTCCGTTTAACAGTCCCGTCACCGAAAAGTGATCGATTTCCGTGATATTCTTCAGTAACCAGGGCGTGATCATGACGAGGCTCAGGCCGCCAATTACGAGGTAAGCCAGTAGGCCCTTTCGCAAGGCTTGTCGTTGGAGTATCGCCTGCCAGATCAATAAGCCGGCCCCCGCTGCTAAAAAAATCCATTGCAGCAGCACCGTTATGGTATTGAAGTACCGCAAACCGGGTTGATCATCAATGCCGGCCAGAAAAGATGCTCCCAGCAAGAATAGGGCCATACCCCAGAAAGCTCGCAGGCCTCCCCAGCGATAGGTGATACCGGTAAGGATCATGAATAAGATCAGAATGGATGTCAATTTTATCCCGATACTAAAACCAAGGATTACCCCGATCAGTACCAATAGGGACAAATCGGACGGGCGACCCGGGAAACGATGTTCCACCCATTGCCTTACCGATTTCTGCCAGGAATAAGACCGATCCATTTTTTTCCAAAAAGAGAGACCTGCCTTTTTCCGCTTCTTCTTTTTCTTTTTGGCGGAAGCCGCCTCCGCCTCTTCGACCGGTGCAGGCTGAAGTGCGAGCCACTCCCCGAATAACAGCAACAGGAGGAAAAGAAAAAACAGCAGCGGCATATCCACTTTGACATCCTTATACGACAGCCAGTTGACCATCGGCATTGCGTAAAAAATGGCTGTAACCACCATGGCAAAGTTGGCATCAACCCACCGGCGGGCAAAAGTAAACATGGCCATCAGCCCCAGCAATCCTGCCCCAAAGGAAATAGCCAGGGTAATTGCTGCCTCGTCGAAGAGCAGGTATCCCTGAGAAGCATATAAAGACCAGTTGTACATGGAATTACCGGCTACCAGCCCCCGGTAATCGTTGATGAGGCTGCTCAGATTAACGTAGAGTGACATCGCATCAAACCCCAGTGGGAAGGGGCGGTTGATGTACACCAAATTTAGATTTACCCACCACAACAGCAGGCAAAAGGTGACGATCCCGACCACGTTGAGCTTGCGAAAAACACGAATGGGAGTCCAGAGGAGCCGCTTGATAAACAGGAGGGATTGTCGGTAATTAATGGCCGGGAAAAGCACCACCAATCCCCAAACCAGGGCCGGATGCATTAATTGAAAAACCCCGAAAACAAAAAGAATTTCGGTATACAGGATCATTCCGATCCCTATCCGGAGCAGATCCCGACCGCGCTTCAGCCGCCGCCACCGGGAGAGGCTAAGGAGTAGATCACCCGCCGAATAGGCGCTCAGCATCAGCAAAGTTACGGCCCCCACGGTCAGCAGATTGGAAAGCAGAAATTGAACGAGCTGATGGGAAGGCAGGGCTTCACCCTGATTTATCCGCATAAAAGCCTGAACACTCAGGCCCAATAAAACAGTGGATAATAACAGAATAGAAAGGCCGTGTACGTACCTGGCTACCTGATCTTTAAAGCGGTACCCAACGAATCCGATAGCTCCCGAAAGGACAACCACGATCGCAGCCAGCCGTCCGAATTGAAACTCCCGGACAGCCAGGCGCTGGAGTTGGTGGTACTGCCAGTAATCAACCAGACAAAACAACATCCAGATACCAATACAAACAAGGATTATCCACTTGGGGAGGGTTTTCATGTGTCTTAGGGTTACTCAAGAAGGATGCTTGATCGTGTAAAAATACCAATTACGGTGGGGGGAACAAAAGAAAAACGTAAAGGAGGGGTGATCTCTACCTGAATTCGTACTTTAGGGTGACTTATGGGAGCAACAGGTTTCAGGCCCTGTAGCCATCCATTCTCGGTTGAAAATCCAGCGAACATATGCAACTCCAAGTTTACCAATGGCTGGTGCCACTCATAGCCATTATATTTATTGTAAGGACATTTCGTCAGTACGGCAGCCACCGGCGAACCATTCGCGGAACCACACTCTGGCTCCTCTTCTGGGTCGGGATCGGCCTGCTGGCCCTGATTCCCGATTGGATTTCGGGCAAAATAGCATCCTCACTCGGTTTTGCAAGCAATGTCAATGCCATTATCTTTTTGGCTTTGGGCGGAATCTATATATTCGTTTTTTATTTATCGGCCTCAATCCGGCGCACCGAGAATATGGTCACCGAATTGGTCAGGGAGCTGGCCAAGGAACGCCGGCGCCTGGAACAAGAGTAAATGGGAAAACCCCAAATACAGGTTTTATTCGTTTTGGAATACTTTTCGCCCCACGTTGGCGGCGTAGAGACCCTGTTTGAATCGCTTGTCGAAGGGTTACAAGACCGCGGCATACAATGTACCATCCTTACGCAACAATTCAGGCCCGATCTGCCCAAACGATCGTATACCGAAAGCGGTGCCTATATCCGCCGTATACGGGTACCCAATCGATATTTCTTCACCATTATCGCTTTTTTCTACGCTCTGGGATTAGCCCGCAAAGCCGATGTCCTGCACACGACCTCCTATAATGCAGCCCTCCCGGCTTTTTTGGCAGGGGCTATCTTCCGGCGCCCCGTCCTGATCACCTTTCACGAAGCCTGGGGTAAACTGTGGTTCCGGCTTCCCTTTCAGGGGAGGGTCAGCGCGTGGGCTCACTATCAGTTTGAGCAGCTCTTATTAAATCTTCCGTTCCGGTACTTCGTCGGCGTGTCCGAAGCAACTTCACGACGGCTGGCCGAGGAAGGGGTCGGGGCAAAACGTATTCGAACTATTTACAACGGACTGAATTACCCGGATCCTGCTGGTCCCTCCTCAGGAAAGCCTCCCCTGCCCCCACCTAATTTCACCTACACCTATTTTGGACGGATAGGCATGTCAAAAGGGCTCGACCAGTTGCTTCCCGCTGCCAAAAAACTGGCTATGGCCTATCCGGAATCGACGCTCCAACTCATCGTTCCGGATGAACCGGCAACCATGCGTCAATGGCTACAGGAATCAGTAGAACGCCTGGAACTATCGGCTCAGACACGTATCCGCTCCAGTTTATCGAGGATGGAGCTGCAAAATACGCTGCGTGCTTCCGATTGGGTAGTCATCCCTTCCTACAGCGAAGGATTTTGTTTTGCGGCAGCCGAAGTCGTCTCTCTGGGCATCCCCCTTGTACATTCCGGTCAGGGCGCTCTGCCGGAAGTAGCGAGTGGTTATTACGTGCAGGCGGATGGGCCGGATCACGAGTCGCTTTTCCGGGCTCTCGGGAAAGCAGCCGCCGGTGCGTGGTCGTACCGACCCTTCAAGCCGTTTCCTTTGTCTGCCAGTGTAGCCGCTTACCAACGATTGTACAACACTCTTTTCGCTCAGGGTGAAACCGATTCCGAGCCGGAGAAAGAACGTAATTCATGAAGATTGCCATTATTGCCGATGCACTGGATAATCAATACGCTGGCATTCATGTATTCACGAAGGCCCTGATCGAAGCCTTCCAGCGCGTGGCCGGCGAACACGAATTGATCGTGGTTCGCACCGGCCAGGGTGGTCCGGAGCTCGATATACCCGAGCTGCGTATCCCCGCATTTGGCGGACCCCCGGGCCAGATATACCGATTGGGGTGGCAAATACCCCGGCTTTTACGCCGGCTGCAGGCAGACGTAGTTATTGAACCCCGGCACGTCGGCCCCTTCAATCTTCCGGACCGCACCTTTCGGGTGACGGTGGTTCATGACCTCGGCTGGTTAACCGTTGCCAAATACCATGAAACCTTTCCGGCCCTACTGCAACGATTCCTGGTACCACAGGTGCTGCGAAGAACGGATCTGATCGTCACGAATTCTCATTGGACTGCGAACGATGTACGACAGCATTTTCCATCCTGCGCCGATAAAACAATTGCGGCTCCTCTGGGGCTCACACCGGGATTATCGCCCAGGCGCGAGCCGAAAGTTCTGGAAAAGTATGGCGTTACCGAACCCTACCTATTGTTCGTAAGCACCCTGGAACCCCGGAAAAACATTGAGGGACTGCTGCGGGCATATTCCCAGGCACGCGGACAGCTCAGGCAACCCGTATCCCTGGTACTGGCCGGTAAAATGGGATGGAAAACCAAGTCCATCATCAGCGCCTTGGAAAAGCACCCTTATCGCAGTGATATCATTCACCCCGGTTACGTCGAAGCCCGGGATCTGCCCGTCCTCTATACTATGGCAAAAGCTCTGGTATATCCATCCTGGTACGAAGGATTTGGCTTACCGGTTTTGGAGTCGTTTGGCTGCGGAACGCCCGTAATCACCTCGAATGTAACCAGTTTGCCCGAAGTAGCGGGTGACGCTGCACTCCTGGTCGATCCGGCCAACTCCCGGGATATCGCACAGGCAATAGTTCAGATCATGGAAGATGCCGGCTTACGCCAAAAGCTAACTGAAAAGGGACTTAAACGAGCAGCATTGTATACCTGGGATCGGACAGCCAGGACCATACTGGAGGCTATTCAGTCAAGAATGACTGACCGGTAAATGGCAACCATCTTCAAGATATCCATTTAAAAAGGCTATTGCCGACTTGCCCTGCGTGGGAATAAGACCCAAAACAAGGTACTGGCCAGGTATAACCAGAATGGAACCAGTGCTATTTCGTACAAATGCGGTACCCACTGGTTAAGAAAAGCCGAGCTCCCCATCCAAACCCCAAGAGCCAGGATCAGCCATCCGAGTAAACGCGTCAAATACCCCAACCTGCGGCTAATCAAGAAGGATCGCTGATGGCGGGTTAGCACTAACCGCACACCGATCCCAATGCTAAGCATTAAAACAAAAAATCCCCCTAAATAAACCACCTGGTCTAATTCGAGAAAACTTTGTACCCGTTTGGGAATCTTACGCTGGTGAATCCGACTCCATGCCCGCACCAAACGGTGCACCACCGCCCGGCCATTCTGGCTGTTGGTACAGATGATCAGTCCGTCGCCCTTTTCCGGGTCGAAATAAGCTTCGTGGTAAAAGCCGTCCAGCTCGTCATCCGGAAGTACCAGCAGTGTATCATTCCCGTTCAGGGGATTGATATAAAAACCGGCATTATAAGCATTCCCATTCCAATGCCAGAGTGATTCGGTAGATACGGGAGGCGGGGAAGCATTGGCGTCGAATAAGGCCGATAAGCTATCGGCCGGAAAGGCTGATGCCCGCCATTGCAATAAAAAACGGGCCAGGTCATCAGGTCGCCACCGTAATCGACACTCTTGGAGGCTATCGGCTAAAGGATCGGTGAAGGTACGCTGCAGGCGGGTATGGGGTTGAGCGACTGAATCGTGAGGTGCATCTACCATTGCCTGCGGCCAGAGATCAGGAGTGTTTGCAGGTGCTAACCTTGTCAGCAGATCCAGAAATACCCTTCCGCTTACCTCCTCCAGCGCTTTTATCAACAGGGCATATCCCACCGCATGCGACTTCATCTCCTGATCCGGTCGATCACTCATAAGGATCTTGCCGGATAGATCCCGACAGGAAAGATTAAAAACCGTGTTATCCATCGACGGAACAACCCCAAGACCATCCGTTTCTGACAATAAAGTCCTCACCGTAACATCCCCCGGATTATAGGGCCCGGCAAGCAAGTCTTTTTCCTTCAGGTAGGTGTGAATGGGTAAATCCAGGTTGATAGTTCCGCGCTGAATTTCTGTGAGGATGAGTTGACTGACCAAAGGTTTAACCCAATTGTCGATCGGAAAAGAATGGTTGCTCTGCAGCGGTATCTGTTGGTCCCGATCGGCCCAACCAAAGGTGTATTGCCGGGAGATGGCACCCCCTTCCAGAATAACCACGTGCACACCCGGCACGTTGTAGCGGTCCATCCACTGCGGCAGCTTTTCCCGCAAAACCAATTGAGTAAAGGAATTATTCTGCGGAGGGCCCTGAGCCAGGGTACCGCGACACCAGAAAAAAAATAAAAGCAGGGCAAAACCTGCATGGCGATTCGGCATGCCCGAAAAGTACGAAAAGCACTGACTGAAACCCAGAAGCGCTACTCAATATTCAATTCTTCCTGAGATCGGACCGGATACAAGATCCACAATATACTGGCGATCATGGTAAGCAAGGCCGGAAGCACCAGGAAAGGGTATCGCGACTCATTCCAATGCACCAGCCAGGGGTATAATACATTGGTAAATAACCCGAGAAAGGCAAACCAAAGGATTAGTTGAATACCTTGTTTTTGTTCATCTTGCAGCCCGAATGAGCGCTGGCCCCGGCCGGAGTACAGGTGATAAAAAATGGCGCCCGCAGTGGCCGTCAGCAGCACGCTCAGCACCTCCAGAATGGTGTCTAGCATAGCATGTAATTGTACCTGATATGTTCAAATGGGGTTCCGATAAATCCATAACGGCAGATGCCGGGGATTAGTCTGTTTACAATACTCCGGTCTTTCACCTTAGCGTCAAAAAATCAGAGCCAAAGTTGTATCTTTTCCGGAAATCAAGAACTATGAACCAACTCCTCCTTACACTGGCACTTTTCGTCAGTGTCACTGTTACCTGTGCACAATCTACCTCCGTTTATTTCCCACCCAAAAATGGAGAATGGGCCACCACTTCTCCGGCTGAGGCGGGATTCGACGCAACTCTTCTCCAAGAGGCCGTTGATTACGCAATGAATAATGAGTACAGTGGTTCCAGAGATTTACGACAAGCCATACTTCTGGGTTTCCAAAGAGAACCTTTTCATCAGATTCTGGGTCCTACCAAAAAAAGAGGAGGCCCCGCTGGCATGATCCTGAAAGACGGGAAGATCGTGGTGCAATGGGGTGATACTAAGCGGGTCGATATGACCTTCAGCGTTACCAAAAGCTATTTATCGACAGTAGCCGGCCTGGCGTTGGCCGAAGGTTTGATCCACGATGTAGATGAGCGGGTCGGTAACTACGTCTGGGATGGTTCCTTCGACGGAGCCCACAATAGCACCATCACCTGGGACCATCTGCTCACACAATCCTCCGATTGGACCGGACAGCTTTGGGGTGGATACGACTGGGCTGACCGGCCACCACGTGAAGGTGGCATCGACGACTGGAAGCTGCGCGAATTAAATGAACCTGGGACCGTCTTTGAGTATAACGATGTACGGGTAAACCTGTTAGCCTACAGTTTATTGCAGGTTTGGCGCAAGCCACTACCCATGGTCCTGAAAGAGCGGATCATGGATCCGATCGGAGCTTCCACTACGTGGCGCTGGTACGGTTATGAGAACTCCTTTGTCAATATTGATGGTATCAACATGCAATCAGTAAGTGGTGGCGGGCACTCAGGCGGCGGGCTCTTCATTAATACCGAAGACCACGCTCGTTTTGGCTTGCTATTTGAGAACCGGGGCACATGGGATGGTCAGGAGCTTTTCCCGTCTGAATGGATCGATGCTGCAACCGCTCCCTCCGATGCTTTTCCCGGCTACGGATATATGTGGTGGCTCAACCGCCAGGATGGTCGCTACTGGGAAGGAGTTCCCGAGGGCATTTACTACGCCGCCGGCTTCGGTGGCAACTACATCGTAGTTGACGAAGCCAACGACCTGGTGATCGTCACCCGTTGGTTGGAGCCCTCCCAGATGGGAGCGTTTGCGAAGCTGGTGTATGAAGCGATGAAATAAAGCGGAGGTCGGAAATCGGAGGTCGGAAAAATAAGCCCACCCCCTTTAGAGGTAGGATAAATATAGACCTCGAGAACATCTCCCTCTCCCACAAATTGAAAAGGACTGCTAGTGCTCTTTCACACAATGCCGGGAGAGGGTTGGGGTGAGGGTTTTCGAAATCGGAAATCATAGGCCGTTTCAGGTATTAAAAGCACTTCTTTCCCCTTGCCAAAGGGGGTATCCGAACGCATCGAACATAAACCCCCACTCCCGTTCGATGGCTTCGATATCCTCGTAGTGATATTGGTATCCGGCCCTTTGGTAGGTTTGCTGGCGTTTTTTGGCGAAAGCCTCTATGCCGACACGAGCCTGGGGCCAACCATCCAGTCCCAGAGATCCGTAAATGGACCGGGCCGTTCCCACCGGATCGGCTGATAGTTCGCTATGCGAAATCTCAACCAGATTCCCCAATGGAATGAGGCGCCGTTGCTCCAAATAGGCTTTATGCATACGACGGTACGTATATAGGATGGCCTGCTTCAATTCCCCTTTTGGCATATGCTGCAGGGAGAGGTTCTTCAGCAGGTTTTGCCACAATTTGATATTGGAATAAAAGACGTCGTACGGGTCACGGTGCAAAAAGACAAAACGAGCATCGGGATAGAGGGCCAGGATCCGATTTACCCGTGCGGTATCTCCCGGATTTTTGACCATCAACCGGGACTGCGGATGCTTCAGTTGCACCTTGCGGTTAAGCCGATGGACATCCCGTTCCCACTGTCTAATTTCACGCCGCGTCAGTCCATCCTGAAACAAGAATCGATCAAAATAATACCGCCAGGAACGGGGGAATACGTGTCCCCAGTGGAAGGAGACGGGCGACCCTTCGTTCATGAGACTCACCTCGATCTCGGAAGGTGTATCGAGTTCCATATCCAGGGAAATGCCATTTCGCCAGGCACTGATCCCCGAAAAGCCATTGAGAAAGGTCTTCGCAATGGGCTTTACAGTTTCCTCCGTCAACAGGAAGGATTTCGGGAAAAACGTCTGGAACTTACTGTGAAAGACCAGGTTAGGGTCGCGTCCCAGCAAAAATTGCAGAAAGGTGGTTCCGCTTCGCCAGTGTCCCAGGAGATAAAGGGGTGGTTCGTGCAGGCGGGTTTTGCGAACCCGCCGCCGGTACCGCCAATCCTCCAACCGCCCCATCAGGCCTGCGGGCAGCATTTTCAGGTAGATGGAATACATTCTTTTTCGGTTATCTATGCCCTGCTCCGCGTGGTCCTGGACGAGTCGGTGAAAGCGGGCGAGGGGGTTGGTGCCTGGGTCGTTCTTCATCTTGCTCAGTTTGCCTCGGTAGGGGAACGGGGCGGGAAAGGATAAGTTGACTTATACGATTGGCGTTGGTCCGTAATCAGGCAGAGTGTCTGCGGACCCTTGCAAAATACTGTTGCCCCGCAATCGCGACCGCGGGGCAACAGTATTTTGCAAGAACGCATTCCCCTACGCCAACTCAAACGCCAGAGCAAAACGCACCAACTCCGGAACGGACCGGACCTTTAACTTGCGATAAATGTTCTTGCGATGGGTTTCCACAGTTCGGCGGGCAATGCCCAGTTCCCCGGCGATCGTTGGGTTGTTTTTACCGCGGGCAACCAAGGTTACGACCTCGCGCTCACGCTCCGACAGTTTCCGGTAGCACTCTATGTGCTCGAGCACGTAAAGTTGTTCATCCAGCAAACGTCGTGCTTTTCGGGCCCAGAAGGTCGACGATCGCAGATCTACGTACAGCAATTCCATTTGTTGGGATGCATCCAGCAGGCGGGTGTGGCACAAATACCAGGGAAGTGGGTCGGAATCAGGTAAACGAAGGCGGTGAAAAGCAATGAAAGATGCTTTTCGACGCGCCTTGTGGACATGTTCATGCAATTGGTGGAGGTATTGAAGGCGCTGTTGATCGGGCAACAACATCCAGTAATCCTCACCGTTGCGTACTGAGGTCAGCTTATCCGAAAAATTGTCAGGAACAATCCCGTTTACGGGTTCAATTGTCAGGGGGAGACTACTCAGCTGGCTCTCCAGATTAGATAGCTGCCATCGAATGCCCTCCACGGAAAAACGGATCCGAAAATCATGGCTAACCGGATTATCTGGGGATGGAAACTGAATAGAATGCTATGTTTTAGATGTTTTTTCCAAATTAGGACAACTTGACATGCCAACAAAGGCATTACCGGATAACCTGTCAAAAATACGCTTTAGGGATTAGTAGGCGCAAATCCATTCGCAGCCACAGCGGTGGCCCCTAATTGAATCGACCACGCAATCGCTCCAACCATTCTTTATACAAAAGCACCCGTCGGGCAGACACATCGGTAATACCCAGCTTACGTCTTATGTTCCTCCGATGGGTGCGGACAGTATTTTCCGCAATGAATAAATGACCGGCAATATCCAATGCAGTGGCCCCTTCGGCCATCAGTTCCAGTATTTCAAATTCCCGTGGAGTCAGCTGTATAGGTTTTGTATGCTCCGCAGGCGCCCCATCTTTTCCATTCATCCCTGGCTTTTCCACCTGTGTTACCACCTTAATTGTCGGCAAAGTCCTATCGACCCAGTCCCGCAAGGAGGTCCAGTTTGGCTCCCCGATCCTTCTTTGACAAGTTTGCCAGTCTTTGGTCCATTGCTCAGGGGCCATGGTAGTTGTTTTCGCTTTCGCAAAATCCCGGTAACAGGGGTGCTCCGTCATTAACTTGCCCACCTGTTCCTCGGTTAACAGGTCAATATGCTGAATGACCAACACCCCAAGGATGGTTCGCAATGTCAGGGGAAGATTACCGTTTGGCACATAATCTTTGCAAGCCCTAACCCATGCCGCCCAGGGGATGCTCTTTTGAAGCTCCTTCCAACGTTTCGCCATCATTTGTTGCCATTCTTTACAATGAGAACTGCCCCATCAATTGTCAGAATCCATAGTTTACACTCAACTCCTACTGTGTAAACATAGCGTTAAGATTCCCCAAAAAGCTGAGTTCAACAATACCCAAGCTTGGGCATTTTGGTATTTGGTAGAGGGTATTGGGTAATAAGATAGGAGGCTGGTCGGTATCCTGCTACCAAATCCCTCCTGCCCAGTACCACAATTCTCCAAAATGTATTATCTTTGCAGTCCTTCGGAAGTAGTTGGCCTCGTAGTACAATGGATAGTATGTAGGTTTCCGGAGCCTAAGATGCAGGTTCGATTCCTGCCGAGGCCACTTTTGTTTTCCACTCTTTTTTTTGGGTTTGCTTGAGTGCTGTTGCATTGCGCGCAGTGCGGGGTCTGCTGGTAATTACTGGCAATGTATCTCCACATGGAACTATTCGTTGTTCCGGACCATAATTTTCCTGCACGCCCTGCATGCCAGTAATTACCAGCGGCTGGGGGCAGCCGGGTTGCTGCGCATGCTCGACCTTCATTTTTACCGAGGATTTGTTTGGGTGCTGGTGCATGGCATTAAAACCCATCCCCCGGCCCCTTCCCTTTGTCGAAGGGAAGGGGTAGTGATGTGAAACCGTCCTTCACTAACACTCATAATGAGAACTACCAACTGATCTTCCCTCCCTTCTTCAAAGGGAGGGATAAGAGGGTGGGTTTTAACCTCTCACCGCTGTGGATTCCTGGTACCAACGTCCCCAAAAAAACCTTACCGCTTTTATCAGCATTTCTCGCTATAAATACCTTAGCCAGGAATCCGCAGCGGTTAACCTTAATTAACCATTTATGCAGACCCGTTAACCCAACCTCATAGCAGCTTAGGGTACATTTGTGGAAACTTAAACACTCGACATGAAAAAGGTTGCCCTGCTTTTTGCTAGTTTCATTCTGACCACCACTACCCTGCTCGCCCAAACCAATATCCGGGGTGAGGTAAAAGACTCAACCGCTGCGGCCCTGCCCAGCGCCACCGTCATGCTGATGAATGCTGCCGACTCTGTGTTGGTGTCCTTTGCCATGACCGCCGATGATGGCACCTTCGAACTAACCCGGGTAAAACCCGGCGAATATTTTGTCCGGGTGACCTACGTTGGCTATGGTAACTATGAAAAAACAATTTCCATTGCTCCTGATACGAAGCCTATTGATCTTGGAGTTATTCGCCTCGAGGCCATCGCCGAATTATTGGAAGGAATCACAGTTACCGGAAAACGCAATCCCATCAACGTCAAAAACGATACCCTGGAATTTAGTGCATCCTCCTTCCAGGGACGCCCCAATGAAGCCGTGGAAGAACTGCTCAAACGCCTGCCAGGCGTGGAGGTCGACCGGGATGGTACGGTGAAAGCACAAGGAGAAACCGTTCAACGGGTCCTGGTAGACGGGAAGGAGTTTTTTGGTAACGACCCCAAAATTGCCACCAAAAACCTGCCGGCCGATGCCATCGATAAGGTCCAGGTATACGAACGCAAATCCGACCAATCCGAATTCACCGGCATCGACGACGGGCAACGCGAAAAGACCATTAACCTGAGCCTCAAGGAAGATCGCAAAGCAGGTGTCTTCGGCACCTTGACCGCCGGGTATGGCGATGCTGGTCGTTTCGAAGGAAAAGGCAACGTCAATACCTTTAATAAAACCACCCGGTTGTCTTTTATCGGTAATGCCAATAACACGAATCAACAAGGCTTTTCACTCAATGACTACCTCTCCTTCTCGGGTGGAGGCGGGTTCGGCGGTGGTGGAGGACGCATCCGGTTTGGCGGAGGCAATAACAGCGCCCCTATCGACTTTGGCGACAACAACGGAGTAGCAACGACCATTGCTACCGGCATGAACCTGAACCACGAATTCAGCGATAAAACAGAGCTAACCCTGAGTTACTTCTATTCCCGCTTTGATAAGGAATTGATCCAGAGTCAATTCCGGGAAACCTTCCTGCAGGATAATACCTTCTTTACCGCCAGTGATTCACGGCAGGACAATCTGACCAATAACCACAGTGTTAACCTGCGCTTCGAACACGAATTCGATTCCCTGCAATCCATCCAGGTACGCTCCACCTTCGGGTATAACACTTCCGATCAATTGTCCAATAGCTTCTCGCAATCCTATTACTCCCTGGACGAACCACAGAACGAAAGTGACCAGATGAATCAGAACGAAGGTGACAACCTGCGTTCCACGGCAAACATTCTGTACCGTCGTAAATTCAATAAACCCGGACGCACCTTCTCTCTGAACCTGAACGGAGGTTTCAACAACAGCACGCAATTTGGCCTGAACGAAGCTTTTAACACCTTCTACCGCAACGGCCAGGCCATCGCCGATCCGCTGGATCAGGAGTTCGACCAGGATAACGAAGGCAACAACTACGGCATTCGCCTGTCGTATACCGAACCGCTGGCCCGCAAACTTTTCGTAGAAGCCACTTTAGACAACGGTAAAAACCAAACCGATGTCAATCGGGAAGTGTACGACCTGACCGGCGAGGCACCCGTCTTTGAAACCGAACTGAGTAACATCTACCGCTCCGACTACAACTACAACCGGGCCGGGCTGAACTTTCTTATCAACGGTCGTGACTACAGCATTACCCTCGGTAGTGAGCTGCAGCAAACGCAATTAGACGGTGACCTGATCCTCAGCGATACGGAGATCCGCCAATCGTTCACCAATTACCTGCCGAACGTTCGCTTTAACTACAGCTTCACCTCCACCAAAAGCCTGCGCTTCGATTACGAAACCCGTGTTAACGAGCCCGACCTGACACAGCTGCAACCAATCGTCGACAACAGCAACCCCCTGAATATCTACGTGGGTAATCCCGACCTGGATGTTGCCTACAGCCACTCGGTACGCATGCGGTTCCTGTCGTTCAACCCGATCAATTTCTCGAACATGTTCGCCTTCCTGAACTTTACCTACACCCGGGATGCGATCAAGAATGTACAATTCATTAATGAGGATCTGGCAACCGTGACCACCCCCCAGAACGTGGGCGCCGAATACCGCATGAACCTCAACCTGAACTACGGAACGCAGTTCAATAACCTGGGCTTCAAATTCAATGTTGGTCCCAGCCTTACCTACCTGCGTACTATTAACTTTATCAACACCGTAGAAAACGATATCGATCAGATCAACCTGGGCATGCGCCTCCGCTTCGACAACCTGAACCAGGATAAGGTCGCAGTGGGACTGGGAGGAAATATCTCCTACGCCACTACCCAGTACTCCATTGCCAATGATCAGAACCGGGATTTCATCAATCACACTTATTTTGGTGACCTTACTGTAAATTTCAGCGAGAGCTTCCGCCTCACCACCGAAATGGATTACCGGCTGTACACCGGACTGAACGATGGATTCAACCAGGACATTCCCATCTGGAAAGCCAGTGTGTCCAAGAACTTCCTGGCGGGTAACAAAGGGCAGCTTACCCTGGGAGTATACGATATCCTAAACCAGAACCGGGGAATTTCCCGGGAGAATGCATTGAACTATACCCTGGATGAACAAGTGAATGCTCTGGGCCGCTATTTCCTGATGAGCTTCACCTATTCCATTCGCGGATTCGATGCGCAACCACAGGGACGCACCTTTATCATGCGACGCTAAACGGAATTCGCCGCAAAACCAAAAGGGCCGCCCGGATCGGGCGGCCCTTTTGGTTTTGCCCTAGGCAGGGGCACCAGCGAATCGCAAAACGGACAAAACTCATCCCCTCACTTTGTATTTGGCAAAAGGTAAAATGACGACTCATGCCCTGATAATCCTAAATGACTTTTTTCTTACAAAAAATTGTCCTGCATTACTGCCAAACGTTTTATACTTTTGTTTATCTAACAAGTACTTAGGTCCTTCTCTCCCTTCACAAGCCAGTAATTAATAGTTCATTAGTGACAAAAGTTACCCCTACTTTTTTCGGTAAGTATTACTTTCGGACCTGACCACGATACTGTTTCGGGCGTACACAACAAGCAAATTATAATCATCCTTTGTCTTTTGGCGAAAGCCGAAAGCACCGCAAATTCATAATCCTATGCGTATACTTGTACTAAACGTAATACTATTATCGTTCGGCCTGAACCTCGGGGCACAGGAGGTTCGTACCATCGATGGCACCGACAATAACCTGTCGAATCCGACCTGGGGTGCCGCCCACGGTGATGTTCGTGTTACCACTTCCATGGCATTCACCGATGGCTTCCAAATGCCGGCCGGGCTGACCCGGCCTAATCCACGGCATATCAGCAATCAAATGTTTAAGCAGGATGGTAGTCTGCCCGACCCGACCGAACTGAGCGACTACATTTGGGTATTCGGCCAATTCATCGACCACGATATTACGCTGGTGGAGAACAACAACTCCGAGCCATTGCCCATTCCGGTCCCTCCCGGCGATCCCCAGTTCGACCCATTCGGTACCGGCAATGCCTACATCCCCATGGTCCGCAATAAATACCAGGAAGGAACCGGCACAGCGCCCGGCAATCCCCGGGTATACAGCAACGGCATCACGGCCTATATCGATGCCTCAGCCGTGTACGGCAGCGACGAACACCGGGCCGCCTGGCTGCGCACATTCGAAGGTGGACGCATGAAGATGTCGGCCGGCAATCTCCTGCCCTTCAATACACGCAACAGCCAGTATACGGGCGAGATCGATCCCAATGCCCCCATCATGGACAATGCGAACCCCTCCACCACTCGCTTTTTCGTGGCCGGCGACGTCCGCGCTAACGAAAACGTCCTGCTGGCCGGCATGCACACACTCTTTATTCGGGAACACAATCGCCTTTGCGACTCTCTGATCCAGGTCCACCCCGACTGGTCCGATGAGGATTTGTACCAACACGCCCGCAAATTGGTGGGTGGTATTATGCAGGCCATCGTCTACGAAGAATGGCTCCCACAAATGGGCATTCATCTACCCGAATACGAAGGCTACCACACCGATGTGAACCCGAATATCTCCAACGCTTTTTCGGCAGCGGCTTATCGCTTCGGCCATACCCTGCTCAATAGCACCCTCCTGCGGATGAATGCTCAGGGCGAAACCATTCCGGAAGGCAACATAAGCCTGAAAGATGCCTTTTTCCAGCCTTCGGAAATTCTGCTGGGACGGGGCCTGGACCCGCTGTTCAAAGGCATGGCTCACCAAATGATGCAGACGTATGACTGCCGCGTAGTTGAGGATGTGCGCAGTTTTCTGTTCGGTCAGCCAGGACAGGGAGGTCTCGACCTGGCAGCTATCAATATCATGCGGGGACGCGAGCGTGGCCTCCCCGATTTCAATACTATGCGTACCGACCTCGGCCTGCCCATAAAGCAAACCTTCCAGGAGATATGCCCGATCCCCGAAGATGCGGCCATGCTGGAAAGCCTCTACGGCACCGTTTATAACATTGATCCCTGGGTGGGTATGCTCGCCGAGGCACGGATGCCAAACTCCTTCCTTGGCGAAACCGCGATGCTGATCGTCGAGCAGCAATTTTTGTCGATTCGCGATGGTGACCGGTTTTACTACCAGATCGATCCCGACCTGACCGAGGCGGAAAAGACCTGGATCCGGCAACAGCGCATGTCGGATATCGTACGCCGTAATTCGGGCATCAAAAACATTCAGGATAGCGCCTTTGTGGCCGAACCAGTGGACCTGAGTACGCCCGTGCACGAGCCGCTGGCCGTCGGTGCTGACCTTTCCGTATTCCCCAACCCCACCCCGGGTAACCTAAACCTCGACATCATTATGGATCAGTCCGAACAGGTAGATGTCCGGTTACTGGATGCCTCCGGACGGGTATTGGAATCATCACGCTATAATCTGCAGCGCGGCCAGAATCTTATGCACATGGATATCGATCAGCCAGAAGGTATGTACATTGTACAGGTACAGACTAACCGAGGAATAGTGAGTCAGCGGATCGTGGTCCTGTAATTTTTGCTTTCGCAAAAAAAGCCCTGCTCCGGAGCTGCACCGGGAGCAGGGCTTTGACTATCATTACTTTACAGATATATCTGTGCCCAACCTACCGCTACATGAATAAAGCCGCGTAAATGCCCACCAGAGAGATGGTGGAAATCATGTATATCAAATACCCGACCAGGGTCACGGCCAGTCCCAGCAAAACTGCATCCCAACTTTTTTTGGCCTCGTAAAAGGCCCAGGCATTGAAAACAAAAAGGAAAACCGGGAAAACCGGATTACCCAATACACCCATCGAAAAATTCGGCAAAAACAAATAGATCGTACTAAACAGTATAGATTGCCCTAAAACGAAGCTCTGCAGGGCCAGGTGCTCGGCCATATTCCACCGCCGATCCGAGAAAATCAGGCGGCTGCTCACTGCCAGACATAAGATCATAGGCAGTATGACCCAGGATCCGTAGCGGATCATCAATTTCCCAAATACAAATCCGATCTTAAAGGTGAACGTCCCTTCGTATATGTCTTTGGCCCCGTAAACCGAATCTGGTACTTCGGAGCGCATTTGTCGCTCCAATAAAAGGTAAAAGGCATTGATAAAAAAAGCGTACTTCAATGGTGGAATAATGCCTACCCGCCGACCTGCCAAATACCCATTCGTAACTTCCCGGAAGCGAGTCGTCAGACCAGCCACCGTCGGCAACCAGCCGCGGTTGAACTCCAACACATCCTGAATGAACCGCACTCCAAAATCCCGCAATTCCAGCCGCCCCGGCTTGGTGGGTTGCCCGCAGTTCGGACAGTAATTTCCCTCGTATTCCGTTCTGCAATTAAGACACGTTTCCATCATACCTCGATTTCGTGGCCAGTCGCGATTCGGTGAATTACGTCGAGTACCCGGTCGATTTCTTCCTGAGTCGTGTAGGCCGATATTCCCAGGCGGGTGACACCACCAACGCCCCTTAGTCCCAGCACTTCCGCAGCGCGCAAGGCATAAAAATGCCCATCCCAGGCCAGAATATTGGCTCCACCTAACTTACGGCATAATTCTGTCGGATGTTGATCAGCTAACCGTAAGGCCAGGGTCGGGGCTCGTTGCGCTTCGTCGAGTCCGGTACCTACGATTGTGCATCCCGGAATAGCTTCCAGACCATGGTACAGATGGGCGAACAGCCCAGCTTCGTGCTCCTGAATGTGTTCCATAGCGGATACCAGCCGCCCATGGCGCGAAGCACCTTCACCAAACGAAGCTATAAAATCCAGGGCTGCACCTACCCCTGCCAGAGCCGAATGATTCAGGGTACCGGTTTCCATGGAGAAAGGCGCTTCCTGGGGTGCAGTCCGCAACCGGTCTACGGGTAAACAATCGAGCAACCCAGGACGAGCATAGAGCAGGCCAATGTGGGGGCCGTAAAACTTATAAGCCGAACACAGCAAAAAATCACAATCCACCGATTGTACGTCCATGGGGTAATGAGGTGCATAGTGTACTGCGTCAAGTAGTAACCAGGCACCAACCTCGTGGGTCAGCTTGCGGGCCAGGGCCACATCGTTGATGGTCCCCATAAAATTGGAGGAATACCCCATTGCCAGCAGACGTGTACGATCCGATAATTTAGCTTGCAGGTCTTCATAATCTAAGTGGCCTTCCGGCAAAAGCCGGACTTCCCGAACCACAATACCCTGCTCCCGCAGCGCAAGCCAGGGGCCGCGGTTAGCCTCGTGATCGAGCTGGGTTATCAATACCTCGTCACCGGGTTGCCACGCCCGGGCCATAGCCCGGCTAAGGCTGAAATTCAGGGTGGTCATATTCTGGCCGAAGGAGATCGTATGCGGTCCGGCTGCTCCCAAAAAATCGGAACAGGCCAGTCGGGTATCATCCAGAATATCATCCGTCTCCCGGGCGGTAATGAACTGGCCGTGGGTATTGGCATTCGAGGTACGATAATAGTCGGAACAGGCTTTAATGACGGCCTCCGGCACCTGGGTGCCACCGGGCCCGTCGAGGTAAATCAAGGGCTTTCCCTGGTGCAATCGCTGCAGGGAGGGAAAAGCCGACCGGAAAGAATCGTGCATAATCATTATTATTTTTCGTAGACCACTTCGATGGGTTTCAGCTTGGATTCCTCCAGCATGCGGTTCATCGATGGCACTTCATTCTGTTTTATCACTTCATATTGCTGGCGGAATACCACAAACTGCTGCTCCAGATCGCGATAGCGCTGGTAGGACCCTTCGGTCGGGCGTGCATCCTGTCCGTTCACGATGGAATACAAATAGGCCATTTGATCATCGATCATGGGCGGGTAGTTTATGGGGTCCTGGCCGGATTCACTCTTAGTCTGGATCAACTGCTGCTCCAGGTCAGTCAATTGGTCAGTGACCTGATTGGCCAGAGCTTTGAACCCTTCGTGAGAACGGTCGTGTTTATCGAGTCTTTCCCGCGTATAGTTCACCTGTTTGCGCAGGCCCCGGATCTCGCCGATCAGGCCGTGACACTCATTGAGCAATGCTTTTACCTGCATGGTGAGATCGTACTGCGCCCGCAGGTCTTCAGCCGTCTGCTCCCACCGCGGATCGGGAAGCACTTCCAGTGGTTGTTCCCACACCTGACCTCCTGCGGTCAGGCGTACGGTATGGGTGCCGATCAGTGCCTGTACACCACTGGTATTTGCCAGACTAAAGACCGCATCTTCCAGGATATCGGGACGCTCGTAAGATAGTCCCCACGAAACGCGGTTCAGCCCCTTTTGCAGGGAAAAAGACCGTTCATTCTTCCCCGGGTCCTTATTGGTAGTATATATCTGACGTTCCTTACCCTCGGGATCCAGAATGGCCAGTCGCACCTCCTGGGTTGGTTCCTCACCCAGGTAAATATCAATCTGCGCACCCAAGGGAGCCCGGTCGGGTGCCGTTGATCCGCGGTAGTTTCGCAACTGCGTACGGTAGGCATCCGGAATGGGTAGTAATACCGCATCTTGCGAAAGCGTCTCGTCATTCAATGATCGCAGAGGCCCCAATTGGTCCAGGATCCAAAAAGATCTGCCCTGGGTAGCGATCACCAGATCGTCTTCCGCGAACTGCATATCGGTGATCGGCGTAACCGGCAAATTCAGTTGCAAGGGCTGCCAGGAATCACCGTTATTATACGAAACATACATACCGAACTCGGTGCCTGCGAACAGCAGATTCTCCCGCACGGGATCCTCCCGCACCACGCGTACGAAGTGGTCGGCAGGAATGCCGTCCTCGCCGTCGGTAAGCTGACGCCAGTTGGCTCCGTAATCATTCGTGTAAAAAACATACGGCATGAAGTCGTCTTCCCGGTAGCGATAGACCGACACGTACGCTCGCCCTGCCTGATGGGTCGATAAATGAATGGTGTTGACCGTACCCCCACGCGGCATGGCCGGCGGTGTTATTTCTGTCCAGGTGGTACCATTGTCGCGCGACAGGTGTACCAGCCCATCATCAGATCCAGCCCAGAGTTCACCGGCCTGCAGGGGAGATTCTTCAAAGCTGAAGATCGTGGTGTACAGTTCGACACCCGTGTGATCGTGTTGAATGGGACCACCCGGAATATCCTGATAGGCATCGTTATTGGTGGTCAGATCGGGACTGATCACTTCCCAGGTCTTACCCCCGTCATTGGTACGGTGTACGTACTGTGAGCAGTGATACACCACGTCCGGGTTGTGCGGTGAAATTCGGATGGGGGCATTCCACTGGAAGCGGTAGCGAATATCTCTGGGAGCTGTCCCGTCGTGCATCTGCGGGTAAGCCACCACATCACGGCTGTGCCAGCGTTCCCGATCAAAACGGGTTATCTGCCCGATGTAATTACCCGCATAAATGATATTCGGATTGCGTGGATCCACCGCGATATGTCCGCTTTCACCGCCACCTACCGAGAACCACTCCTGCTCGGGTACCTGGTCCGCCTGCGGCAGGCTGGGTACCGACAAGGTACTGTTATCCTGTTGGGCCCCGTACACCCGGTACGGCCACTGGTTATCGATCGTAACCCGGTACATTTCCGAGGTGGGTTGGTTGAACTGGGTAGTCCAGGTTTCCCCACCGTTGAGGGTCACGCAGGCACCACCGTCATTGCCCTCGATCATGATCTTGGGGTTATCCGGATTGATCCAGAGGGCGTGATTATCGCTGTGGGGCGTGCCTACCCGCGAAAAGTTCTTGCCTCCGTCGATAGACTTATAGAAACCGACGTTGACTACGTATACCGTATGCTCATCTTTTGGATCGGCAAAAATGCGGTTGTAATACCAGTGCCGTTGCCGTAGTTCGTGCTCACGGTTAATTCGGGTGAAGCTTTTGCCGCCGTCATCCGACCGGTAAATGCCTCCCTTGGATTCCTCGGCAGTTTCCTGGATGACCCAAACCCGCTTGCTATTGACCGGTGAAACGGCAATACCCACCCGGCCCTGCAGGCCATCCGGCAAACCACCTTCCAAACGAGACCAGGTATCCCCGCCGTCGGTGGTCTTCCACACTCCTCCTTCTTCACTACCATCGATAAGGGTCCAGGGCTTGCGTTCTGCTGTCCAGAAGCCCGCATAGAGTACGCGTGGATTATTGGGGTCCATGACCAGGTCAATAGCCCCGGTCTTATCACTGACATATTGCACCTTGTCCCAGGTCTGGCCGCCGTCCACTGAACGAAATACGCCCCGCTCCGGATGCTGCCCGAAGACATTCCCGAGGGCCGCCACGTAAACCACCTCCGGATTATCGGGGTGCACCTGGATACTGCTGATCTGTCCGGTTTTTTCCAGTCCTGTCAGGGTCCAGCTATCACCGCCATCGGTGCTTTTGTAGACACCTTTGCCGACCGATACATTCCCGCGTGGATCGGCCGATCCGGTCCCCACGTAAAGGACGTTTGGATCACTGGGCGCAACCGTAATGGCCCCGATAGAACCAACTGCAAAAAAACCGTCGGAGATGTTATCCCAGGTCTGACCGGCATCGGTGGTTTTCCATACTCCACCACCGGTACTACCGAAGTAAAAGGTGAATGGATGTGTGGCGTGTCCCGCAACCGCCGTAACGCGCCCGCCCCGGTGGGGACCGATCATTCGGTAATCCAGGCCGCTGATCTGGTCTTCGGAAAGTTGAGCAAATGACATGGGCATGCCCAAATACAGAGTGCAAAGGATCAGAAGGATGGTTTGAGTTACTTTCATTGTTATAGTATACTGATAAATAGTCATTTAGAAATACAGCCTCTTAGAATTCGGCACACTGGTATCTCATTTGCTTTTATAAAAAGTGTATTCCGGCCCGTTCAGGTCGATAGCCTCCACCTGACCTTCCCGATCTACCAGGAAACGAATGTAATCACTGCCAAATCCGGCCATCCGGTAATCGCCCCGAAACACGTCGTGATGCCAATGGGTGAGGTCCAGATATGAGGTGCGACCTAAACGCGCCACCAGCTGATCCCCGGCGGCATTGAGGCTTACCTCGATCGTTCCCCACATTTCGTGAGCATAGGTCCCGGTGTATTCCTCCAAAGCCAGGGAAGGTGTGGTACCTTTCTTGCGCTTGGCCTCCCAATCTGCCGTTTCTTCTACCTGCTGACGGGAAAACCCGTCGTATAAATCCTTAAACGCACTACTCCAGTCCTGCTGAGGATTTCCGAAGCCCAACACATCAAATACCCGGTACATGATGGCATGGCGGACCTCGGCGTGATCGAGGTTCCCAAAGACGTAAACCCCCAGCTTCCGGGAAGGCAATAATCCGCAAATGGCAATGGTCCCGTTCAGGCTCCCCGTGTGAAACTGCACGGCTTCACCCCGGTAATCGTGCTGAAACCAGCCCAACCCATAGGATGTCCAGGTAGGCTTGGTGAGTTGAATGGTCGGGTAAAACTGATTTTTAGGAATCAGCGTTTGCGGTTTGAATAGTTCGGCCCAGGTTTCCGGCTGCAGGATTTGCTGCCCATCGACCCGGGCGGTATCCAGCATGAACAACATCCAGCGGGCCATGTCCTCCGCACAGGACCAGCTGGCACCGGCCGGAGCGATGGGATCGGCGATCATATCCTCAATAGCCAGAATATCGCCATTGACGTAATGGTGGGGGCGCGTCCGGTTCGAAGCTTCCAATACGCGTTTCCGGGTGGGAAAGGTGCGTTTTAGTCCGATGGGTTCGTACAGGCGCTGCTCCATAAAATCAGCCCATTCCATGCCCGATATCCGTTCGATCACCAATCCGGCGACCAAATACATGATATTTTGGTAGGTATACCCCCCGCGGTAAGGGTACGCCATTGGCGCCATGGCGATTCGCCGGAGGATCTCCTGCTCATTCAATTCGCCATGCACCCACAGATAATCCGCATTCCCCAAACCAATGTTGTGTGTAAACAGGTCGCGGATGCGAACGGTCTGCGTCAGGTAGGGAACCGACAGCCGAAATTCGGGCAGGTGGTCCACGACGGGGTCGTCCCAATTCACCAGGCCGGCATCGACGAGTGTCCCCATAGCGGCCGCTACCGTCGCCTTGGTCGTCGACGCCATGGCGAAGAGGGTTTGTGCATCCACCGCTTTTTCGGTTCCGGTTTCGCGAACACCGAAGCCCTCGGCCAGTAAAATACGGTCGTCCTGCACAATGGCAACCGCCAGGCCGGGAACATCCCAATCCTTTCTGGCTTCTTCAATGTATTTTTCCAGTGCAGTAATCTCCGGGGTCTGGCTTTCGCCAAAAAAGGGAAGCATTACCAGACAGAGCAGCCATGCGACAGGGCGGGAAAAAAAATTCATGGTAGCGTAATTCAATGGTGATATTTGGAATAAAATCAATACTTATTTGTTCATGCGGGCGCCGGGCCCTTTAACAAACGTTCCGGGAAATTCCCCGGTATGTTCTCCGTTTTTCAATACCTGCGTTCCGTTCACCCAAACGTGAATTACACCGGTCGCGTATTGGTGCGGATCAATAAAGGTCGCATGATCGGCAATCGTAGCCGGATCGAATATGACGACATCGGCCTTGTAACCGGGTGCCAGGCGCCCACGATCCTGCAGTTGCATCCGTTCCGCCGGTAAAGCGGAAAGTTTATAGATAGCTTCCTCCAGTGGTATGACCTGTTCTTCCCGCACGTATTTCCCCAACAGTCGAGCGAAATTCCCGTAAGTCCTGGGGTGGGTTTTCCCATCGGTCCAGGGCTCTTCAGCTGCGGGTGCCCCTGCATCCGATCCAAAGGCCATATAGGGCAATTGGATCTGCTTTTTCACATTATCTTCCGACATCAGAAAGTATACGGCCCCTACCCTACTGCTATCCTGGACAACGAGGTCCATGGCGGTCTCTTCGGGCGACTTCCCCCAGTCGGCAGCCACTTCTGCCAGGCTTTGTCCTTCGTATTTATCCCGCAGCTTTTCCGTCTGAAAACTCAGCAACACCTTATCGGGACCTGCGTGGAAGTACAGGTTTTCCCAATCCCGGGCATTGGTCTTCATCTCGGCCGCTACCCGCCTGCGAATGGCCGGATCCTGCAAACGGTCGGCCCAGGCCCGGTAGCCGCCCTCCTGCACCCAGGGTGGCATAGCCGCATTCAGGCCCGTGGCGCCGGCAATATAGGTGTACATATTCGTAGAGATATCCAAACCGGCATTACGGGCACTATCGATTTTGGCAATAGCCTGATCCATCTTGGGCCAGTTAGTTGTACCTCCGGCCTTCAGGTGGTAAATCTCGGCGGGGATATCCGCCGTCCCGGCGATCTCGATCACCTCATCAATAGCCTCCAGTAAATTATTGGCTTCACTACGCATGTGCGTGATATAACGCCCTCCGTAAGGGGCCACCGCCCGGCAAAGGGCGATCAATTCATCGGTATCCGCGTAAAAGGCAGGGGCATAGATAAGGGAAGAGCCGACGCCCAGTGCGCCTTCCTCCATGGCCTTACGCGCCAGTTCTTGCATCCGCTCCAACTCCGCTTCCGATGGTGCCCGGTCGGCATACCCCACTTCGTGAATACGTAGCGTAGTAGCTCCCACAAAGGAAGCCACATTGACGCCCACCCCCTTATCCTCCAGGTGTTGTAAATACTCTCCGAGGGTCGTCCAGGGCATATCGTATTGGTAAAATTCGGGTTGCTGCTGCACTCCTTCCTCCGCTTCGCTTCGCATTACTTCATTCATCGGGCCCATGGTCCAGCCTTCGCCCATCACCTCCAGCGTTACGCCCTGCTTAATATCACTCATGGCGCGCGGATCGACCAGCAAAGACTCCGTAGCCCAGCTCAGCATATTAATGAAGCCGGGGCTAACGGCCTTGCCTTCGGCATCGACCTCCTGGTCTCCCCTCGCATTGGGCAGCTCCCCGATAGCGGCTATGGTATCCGCATTGATGGCCACCTTCCCGGTTACGGGAGCCTCACCGCTGCCATCGTAAATGGTTGCGTTGGTGATCAATACATCATAAGTGGTTTCAGCGGGCTGGCAACTCCACAGAATCAGGGTAAAGAGGCCAAGAATAAGGATGTTGGTTGTTTTCATACTAAATCAGGTTTGAGGTATGAGGTTTGGGGTTTGAGGTTAGGTTCCAGGTCTCACCTCAAACCCCAAACCTCATACCTGTCATTTAACGTTTTCGGGGACGATCAAGCGGCTTACTTGCTTCTCCTCGAGCATCTTATTAAATAAGGGCAAATCCTGGCTCATCACCCGTTCGTAATCGGCGACGATACCGGCGTACTCCTGTTTAAGGTCTTCCAGGCGCTCGATTGAACCACCGGTGGGGCGGTGATGTCCCCTGGCCACCACACTGTATAAACGCCCGATGTGGTTACTGAACACCCTTGGATAATTGATATTATCCTGACTGGCTTCAGCCTTATTCTGTATGATCTGATCTTCGACGGCGGTCAGTTTTTCATCGATCTTTGCGGCCATCTCCATCAGCTCTTCTCCGTGACCGGCCCGTTTGGCTAGTTCAGCAGTGGATTTAATCTGCTCCCGCAGGGCCCGGATATTTTTGATTCGCTTATGGGAATCAGTTATCATGCCGGCGATCTCCATAGCCAGATTGAGCTGAGCCCGATAATCGCTTTGGGACACGTGGTCCCAGCGCGGATCGGCGTTCACCTGCAGGGGTACCTCAGCGGTCCAGTCACCGTGAGTGGTCGTTACGGTGTAATTTCCCGGCACCGCCAGGGGGCCGTAGGGCGGGTTGGAAATAACCATTGTCACCAAATTATCGACCACTTCCGGGCCCTCGTGCCGCAAATCCCAGGTAAGGGTATTCAATCCCTTATTCACCGCAATGCGACTACTGCGATTTTCCGCATCGGTCGACAGGGTGCGCACCACGGTGCCCTCGCGGTCGCGAATGGTCAGGATAAGCGGTTCATCGCCGGGCCCTTCGGCCAAAAACAAATGAATTTGTGGGTCGTAGCCATCAACATCGGTACGCACCGCCGGGCGTGGCTCGAATAAATAGCGATCTGAATCAGCCACTTCGTCTGACCATTGGTGCAATGGCGTCAGGTCATCCAGTATCCAAAAAGCCCGGCCCTGTGTACTAAGGACCAGATCCTGATGGTGGACCTCCATATCGGTAATGGGCGTGTACGGGAGATTCAGCTGGAAAGGCTGCCAATGGTCACCGCCATCGATCGTAAGGAACATACCGTATTCCGTTCCGACGTACCACAACCCTTCCCGGTCGGGATCCTCGGCCACCGTGCGTACAAACGCTTTTGCCGGAAGGCCTTTCCCTACATTGGTCCACGACTGACCATAATCAGTGGTCAGGAACAAATAGGGAGCGAAATCATCGTACCGGTAATTATACGCAGCCACCAACGCCCGCCCGGGGGCACGGGCCGACAACTCAATTTTATTAATGGTGGCCTCGAAAGGTAATCCCTTCGGCGTAATATTGGTCCAGGTATCACCACCATCGCGGGTGATGTGCAACAGACCATCGTCCGAGCCGGCCCAAAACTCGCCCTGGCGATGTGGTGATTCTTCAAACGCAAATATGGACGCGTAGACCTCTACTCCGGTTGCATCGTGCTGGATCGGACCGCCCGGAATGCCCATATAAGCATCGATATTGCGGGTCAGATCGGGGCTGATGCGTTCCCAGGTCTGACCGTCGTTATCACTGCGGTGCACGTAGTTGGACGTATGCAGCACCACTCCGGGCTCGTGGACGGAGGTCACGATCGGGAAGTTCCACTGCCAGCGATACTTCAGATTGCGCATCTCGGTACCCTCGGTATAATGCGGGTAAGCAGTCACCTGCCGGATATGCCCGGTCGACCGGTCCAGAATGGTAATTTCACCACTATACGTTCCCGCCCAAACCCTATCGGGATTATTGGGGTCCACGGCCACATCGGCCGACTCACCTCCACCGATAGCTTCCCAATGCTGATAAGGTGTTACCCCTCCCGGTTCGTGACTGGGCACACTGATGGTCGTATTGTCCTGCTGGCCAGCGTACAGCCAGTAGGGGAACCGATCGTCAACCGTAACCCGGTAAAACTCCGATGTAGGCTGATTCAACTGCGTCGACCACGATTTACCACCATTCAGGGATACGTTGGCGCCACCATCGTTGCAATTGATCATGATCTCGGGTTGGTTAGGGTTGATCCAGACCCCGTGGTTATCGCTATGGGGTGTACGGACCCGGTCGAAGGATTTGCCCCCATCGATGGATTCGAAAAAGCCCACGTTGGAAATGTACACGGTATTTTCATCGGTCGGGTGAGCCGTAATATTCGAATAGTACCACCCCCGCTGTCGCAGATTGTGATCTCTGCATACCCGTCGCCACGACTGTCCGGCATTATCGGAGCGGTATACGCCGCCCTCCTCTTCTTGTTTGGCCTGAATGATAGCGTACACTTTTTCGGGGTTAGCCGGAGAAACGGCCACGCCGATGCGGCCCACCAAGCCTTTGGGCAGCCCGCCCGTCAGCTTGGTCCACTCCTTACCACCATCACTGGTTTTCCAGATGCCTCCGTCGGGTCCGCCATCGATCAGGGTCCACGGTTTGCGCTCGCTCCGCCAAAAGGCAGCGTAGATCTCTTTAGGATTTCGGGGGTTCATAGACAGGTCAACGGCCCCGGTAGAATCATTGAGGTACAGGATCTGTTCCCAGTTTTGCCCTCCGTCGCGGGTGCGGTATACACCGCGTTCTTTATTTTTGCCGAACATATGCCCGAGCGCCGCCACGTAGGCCGTTTGCGGGTCTTTCGGGTGGACGATGATCCGACCGATCTGCCCGGCCTCGGGCAAACCGATGTGGCTCCATTTCTTGCCCCCGTCGATGGAAGCGTACATCCCAATACCGGCGGATACATTTCCGCGGGGTGCGGCCGAGCCGGTACCTACGTAGATCACCGAAGGATCGGAGGGGGCCACAGCAATCGCACCGATCGATCCCGCTTTTATCTGCCCGTCGGCCATAGGCTTCCAGTTTTGGCCGGCATCATCGGTTTTCCAGACGCCTCCTCCGGTAGATCCCATCCAGAAGGTAAATGGTTGGGAAGGAATTCCCTCCACGGCAGATACCCGTCCACCGCGGGTTGGACCCACCGACCGGTATTCCATCTCTTCCAGAAATTCAGCGGGGATTTGGGCAGGCAAAGTTGTACTTATTCCCAACAGCAGGAGGCAGATTGTGGCGAGTTTGTTCATCGTTTTTGATTTGGAAGATAGCTTTTTTGCGAAAAGCAAAAAAACACCCCCAATGTCCGTACGGACACCGGGGGCCAATCAGCATATTAGCCAACAGTGCGGAATTATGGCCATACGGCCAGTGTCATTGCCAGTTTGTGGAGGCCCTGACTGTAGTAATTCAGCAGGTCCTTATCAAAATCGATCTCTTCCTCAAAGTAAACCTTGGCCTTCCCGATTATCTCCTGCCCGCTTTCGGGATGGGGCAGGCAAATAAAGGTGCCGTCTTTCTTGGCCATATCGGCCTTCTCCTTGTAAATAGCTACGATTGCACAGGGCTGGGACTCACCATCCCGGTATAGTCCTTCAAATTCAAACTTGCTGGGTATTGACTTTTTCCACAACAAGTTGCCTGAGGCGTTGACAAAGGGAAATTCGGCCAGCGTACTCCAGGAGTAGCCATCCTTATCGTCGAGCCCCTTCAGCAACTGCTCTTTGTAGCCGTAGGTAACGTATAAATATTCCTCGTCGGTGGTCTGGCTTTTTGCCGAAAGGCAGAGAAATAAAGCCATCCCACACATCCATATTGACTTCCACATAATCCGGGGATTAATCGCGTTCGAGGCGTAATTCAATATCCAGACCTTCGACGGTGGTCTCCAGATCGAGGTCATTATCGCCGTCGCGATCGAGGTCCCAGTCTTCCCGGGAAATATCCTTGCCCAGGAAAAAACCACCTAAGCCCACAAAAATGAAGTCCTGGATGTTGTAAGTCAGTTCCAGCTTATCCCCGTCGTCGTTGACTTCCCAGTCGCCGGTCATATTGAAGCGGGTTCCGTTGAATACGAATTCCAGATCGAATTCACCGTCGTCCTCGAATTCAAAAGCCATATTCGAGGGGGCGTTATTGAGGCCCTCTATATTAGCTACATCGACCGACCAATCCCCCTCCAGCCAATCGGAAACAGAGGGTTCGTCGTCCTTGCAAGCGACCAGGGACAGACTCAACACAGCCAGTAAAACAAAGGATTTCAAACAGGTTTGCATGTTGCATTGATTTAAACGTGATCAATAAAATAGTACCTGGTTTACCAGCACCACGGAGGCGTGATAAACGTGTCTTTCCGGACGCTACAGAGCGGCCGTTGATCCCCGTATTACCAATGCGAAATCAATATCAGGTATACCTGAACTGATTGTACAGATATACTTGTTTAGGAGCACCAGCCCGGTGCCTCGTGTTATTTCCCTATTACCAAAATAGTTGAGAAGCCGATGCAGAACAACATCGGCGGCGGGCGTATTGATACCTATTTAACTGAGTTTGCCCGCGATTTGATGGTTCAATATACGAAAATCCGCAAATCCTTCCCCCTCCGACTGTTTTTTTATCAGATTTTGGCTTTCGCCAAAAGGCAACCGATCCATTTTTTTATTTTAATGGGAAGTTGGGCACCGACCTATCTATAAGGTGATGATCGTTTAAGCCCAACCTCCCGGTATAGAGAAGTAGGTATAGCGTATTTGGATGTAACAATTGGTACTACCTAATACCCTCTACCAAATACCACGTGAGGTTTTGACATTCCGTTTTTTAGCAAACACCTTAGCTCCGACCTCACATTATTTTGAAGCGGATTAATATGAAAAAACTATGAATCAACGAACCACTTACCTATGGTGGGGCGCTTTGCTGGTAATGTTCACCATCAACCTGCAAACCGTTGCCGCCCAAACTGTCACATCATTTGATGAATCCCTGTACGAAGGCATGGAATGGCGCCAGGTCGGCCCCTACCGGGGCGGACGAGCCGGTACCATTACCGGTGTCCCCGGTCAGGATCAGCTTTACTACCTGGGTACTGCCGGGGGTGGTGTCTGGCGCACCCAGGACGGAGGAACAACCTGGTCCTGTATCTCGGATGGCTACTTCGGAGGCTCCATCGGCGCCGTCGCAGTCGCCGAAAGCGATCCCAATGTATTGTACGTCGGCGAGGGGGAGCAAACCGTCCGCGGCAACGTATCCTCGGGTCGCGGCCTGTGGCGATCCACCGATGCCGGCAAAACCTGGACTTCCATTGGACTGCCCAATAGTGAACACGTGGGGCGCATTCGCGTACACCCCAGAAACCCCGATCTGGTTTACGTAGCCGTGATGGGCAACCTCTGGAAACCCAACGAGGAACGGGGGCTGTACCGCTCGGCAGACGGAGGGGAGACCTGGGAAAAGATCCTGTACGTGAGCGATAAAGCCGGTGCCGTCGATGTGGTACTCGATCCCAACAACCCGCGGATCATGTACTGCGGCACCTGGCAGATCAAGCGCAACGGATACCGGATGGACTCCGGTGGCCCGGGCAGTAAGCTATGGAAGAGTACCGATGGTGGAAACACCTGGACCGAATTGACTTTCAACGATGGGTTACCCCAGGGGATCTGGGGTATCGTAGGCGTAACCGTAAGCCCGGTGAATTCCGAACGCATCTGGGTCATCATCGAAGCCGAGGACGGGGGCGTCTTCCGCTCCGACGATGCCGGGGAGACCTGGCGGCGCACCAGCGGTCAGCGCGATCTGCGCCAGCGTGCCTGGTACTATTCGCGCATTTATGCCGATCCCCAAGACGAAAATCAAGTCTACGTTTGCAACGTAGGCTTTTGGCGATCCCGCGATGGCGGCAGCAATTGGGAGCAGATCTCGACGCCGCACTCCGACCACCACGACCTGTGGATCGCTCCGGAAAACAACCAGCGCATGGCCCTGGCTGATGACGGAGGCGGCCAGATCAGCACCGATGCCGGCGAAAACTGGACCACCTATGGCAACCAGCCCACCGCTCAATTCTACCGGGTGACAACCGATAACAAGTTCCCCTACCGCATTTACGGCGCCCAACAGGATAACAGCACCGTCCGCATTGCCCACCGTACGAGTGGAGCCGCCATTACCGATGCCGACTGGGAACCCACGGCAGGTGGTGAAAGTGCTCACCTCGCTCCCGACCCCAATAACCCGGACATCGTTTACGGGGGCACGTACAAAGGCTATATGATGATGGTGGATCACGAAACCGGCCAGACCCGATCCACCAACGTCTGGCCATTCAATCCGGCTGGTTCCGGCGCGGAAGTTATGAAATACCGCTTCAATTGGAACTACCCCATCTTCTTCAGTCCCCACGATAATGAAAAACTCTACGCAACCTCCAATCAGATCCACGTTACCCGGAACGGCGGTCAATCCTGGGAGGTGATCAGCCCGGATCTGACGCGGGCCGACCCGGAAACTATCAGGTCTTCCGGCGGACCGATCACCCAGGACAATACCGGGGTGGAGTTTTACGCCACTATCTTTGCCGCCACGGAATCCCCCATAGAGGAAGGGGTCATCTGGGCCGGTTCCGACGATGGATTGCTCCACGTCACGCGCGACGGTGGGGAGACCTGGACCGACGTTACCCCGCCCATGTCTCCCGACCATAATATGATGAACTGCATCGATGTGCATCCCTTTGTGAAGGGAGGTGCTTACGTGGCAGCAACCAGCTATAAATTCGGGGACTACACACCCTATCTCTACAAAACGACCGATTACGGGAAGAGCTGGGAAGTCATCACCAACGGGATCCCCGACAACTATTACACCCGGGCTATCCGGGCCGATAAGACCCGCCCCGGCCTCCTGTACGCCGGTACCGAATGGGGCATGTACATCAGCTTCGATGACGGATCCTCCTGGGAACCCTTTCAATTGAACCTGCCGATCGTGGCCATCCGCGATCTGCACGTACGCGATAATAACCTTATCGCCGCTACGCACGGCCGTTCGTTCTGGATGATCGACGACCTTACACCGCTCCATCAATTATCGGAGGAGATCGCAGATGCCGACGCCTACCTGTTCAAGCCGAAGCAGTCGTACCGCATGGCTCAGGGCGGTGGCTGGGGAGGTCGCGACGATCGCCTCGAAGGCGAAAACCACCCCAACGGAGTGATCTTCCACTATTACCTGCAAAACCGCGAAGCGGTGGATGAGGTTTCCCTGGAAATTATGGAAATGGACGGTACGCCTATTCGTACCTATAAGACAAATGCTTCGGATCGCAGCGAACGCTTGACCGCCACCAGTGGCGGCAATCGCTTCGTGTGGGATATGCGCTATCCCGGATTCACCGAGTTCGACGGAATGATCCTGTATTCTTCGCCCAACCGCGGGCCGAAAGCAGTTCCGGGAACCTACAAAGCCCGCCTTACGGCCGGAGAATCTATAATCGAGCAGGAGTTCGAGATCATCCCCGATCCACGACTCAAGACCACCCCGGCCGAATACCGCGAGCAATTTGACTTTTTGATACGGGTCCGCGACAAGGTGAGCGAAGCCCATCAGGCTATCCGGGACATTCGCTCCCTGCGGGAAGACATAAACTACCTGGAACAAAAGCTGGCCGATGACCCGGCATACGAAGAAGTACTGGAAAAAGCCCGTAAGCTGGACGAAGAGATGAAGGTCATCGAGAACAACATCCACATGACCAAGAATCAGAGCTACCAGGATCCGCTTAACTACGGCATCCGGGTCAATAACCGGCTGGCTTTCCTAATGGCCGATCAGCAACGTGGCGATTATCCG
This sequence comes from uncultured Saprospiraceae bacterium, assembly GCA_964342305.1. GTDB lineage: Bacteria > Bacteroidota > Bacteroidia > Chitinophagales > Saprospiraceae > DT-110. The sequence goes on from CAYFGK010000062.1 coordinate 34,611, forward strand.
CCCACCGACCAGGCGAGGGCGGTTCGGCAGGAACTCAGCCAGGAACTGGATGGCTACCTGCAAAACCTCGACACCCTTTTTGACTCCAGTCTGAAAGCCATCAACGATGGCCTACAGGACCAGGGATTCCGGCTGCTGAATGTCCGTAAAGAAAAAGACCAGATGTAGTATATTTTTTGATGGAGTGCTTGCTGGTAAGAAAGTGCTCACCACAAATTTCAAATATGAAACAACCAATAATCTTTTCGCTGCTGCTTTGTCTGTTCACCGCAACTTTATCGGCACAGGGGCCCAGGGTAGATGAAGCAACCCTTTCCGAGCTCAAGCAGGAAGTACGCCAGAAGGTCCAGGACCGTGCCAAGATGGCTCAGGTCATGGTCGATAAGGTCTTTAGCTTCTCCGAGTTGGGTTTTCACGAAGTAGAGACTTCCAAATACCTGACTGACATTCTCAAGGACCACGGTTTCGAAGTGGAGTACGGCATCAGCGACGTACCTACGGCTTGGTGGGCCAAGTGGGGTTCGGGCAAACCGGTCATTGCCCTGGGTAGTGACCTGGATTGCATTCCCAAAGCCTCCCAAAAACCGGGAGTTGCTTACCACGACCCCATTGTGGAAGGTGCCCCCGGACACGGTGAAGGCCACAATTCCGGATCACCCCTGAATATCGTAGCGGCCCTATCGGTAAAAGAGATCATGGAGCGGGAGAATATCCCCGGCACTATCATTCTCTGGCCGGGGGTTGCCGAAGAGTTGGTTGGCACTAAGGCCTATTTTACCCGTGACGGTTACTTCGACGAGGTTGATATGTGCATCTTCACCCACGTATCGAGCAATATGAGCGTCAGTTGGGGACAAGCCCGCGGTACGGGATTGATCTCCGTGGAGTACACGTTTGAAGGTGAAGCCGCCCACGCGGCAGGTGCACCCTGGCGGGGCCGTTCGGCGGCAGATGCCGTGGAGTTGATGAACATCGGCTGGCAGTATGCCCGTGAGCACCTCGACCCTCTCCACCGGTCACACTCGGTGATCAAGAACGGAGGTGATCAACCCAACGTAGTGCCTTCGAAGGCCTCCATCTGGTATTACTTCCGCCACGTGACCTATCCGCGGATCATGGAAGTCTACGAGCGCGCCAACCGCATGGCCGAGGGGGCAGCCCTCATGACGGATACCGAAATGAGCAGTCGTATCCTGGGGTCGGCCTGGCCCCGCCACTTTAATAAGGTGATCGCCGAGACCATGTACCAGAATATCCGGGAAGTGGGTTTACCTGAGTGGAGCGAGGAGGATCAGATTTTGGCGAAAGCCATACAGAAAGAGATCAACTCGCCCCGCGTTACTTCCGGAATGCCTACAAAACTAGACTCCATCCGTCCCCCCATACGCAGTTTCGTCAGCGGCGGCTCGGATGACATCGGGGACATTTCCTGGAAGCTACCTACGGTGACCCTGCGCTTCCCCTCCAATATTCCGGGGCTACCCGGACACCACTGGGCCAATGCGGTGGCCATGGCCACTCCCATTGCACACAAAGGAGTAGTTGCGGGTGCGGAAGCCGAGGCCATGACCCTGCTCGATTTTTTCCTGCAACCCGAATTAGTAGACCAGGCCTGGGATTACTTCCGGGAAGAACAGGGAATGAATCAGGAGTACGTGCCCATGGTGGGGGAAGAAGATAAGCCCGCCGTTTACCTGAACACCGAGATCATGCAGGAATTCCGGCCCAAATTGGAGGCTTTTTACTACGATGAGACGAAGTACGACTCCTACCTGGAGCAACTTGGCATCACCTATCCGACCGTACGTAAGGAATAGTATAACTTGGTATTGGGTATTGGGTATTGGGTATTAGGTATTGGGTAGTAGGACCTGAAGTCCCTGTACATTTCTGCAACTACCCTCTTTATTAGCAATGACAACCAATGTTTATAGAGGAAAGGTTGAGGTTGAGACCGTGCATGCCCGCTAAAGCTTTTGCGAAAGCGGAATAGGGCGTAGGAGGAGACTAATAACATGAGTTTCATTCATCATTCATGTACCGCCCACTACCCCGACCTTGCGTAAAAATAGAAGAGTCCCGCTGGCATGCCAGACGGGACTCTTTACTTTCCTTATCGTTGTTCACGATCATAATGGCCGGTGGAAAGCAACCTGCCTTTGTGTAGTGTTCAGGGCATAACTAAAGGATTTACCTGATACAAAAAATAGGGAAGTGGGTATTGAATCTTAATACACTTCGCGATTAAAAAAAAGTAAGCTCTGTGAGAAATCTGCGCAGTCTGGCAGAAATACCGCTTCCGAAAAGAATTGGGCTTCGCCCAATCTTTTTACGCGAGTATATACTCGACTCGAAGTGGTTTTGCTTCGCAGTACTTCGTGCTGGGACACCAAACCACTTCGTTGTCGGTATACCTGGCGGCCCCGGGGCGTAAAACGCCCGATCACGGCCAGCGTCAACCAAATCACGATTGATCGAGTTGATCGAACATATCGTCGAGTGTCCATTCTTTTTGCTGGCGGGACTTGCGTCCAAAATGCGTGCTGCGCACAACCTGACGCACTTTGCCGGACTGCATATCTACGCGCACTTCCACTCCACGGCAGACTACGCGCAGGATGTCACCGGATCGGCGCAGGGTAGCGCTTTTCAACGCTTTATTATTGCCGAGTACGAAGGCACCGAGAGGCCGGCGCCATTGGATGTTTCCGTTGGGACTTCTGTGAATGAGCGTCCCGTGTTTGATGCAAAAGGGTTGGTTTTCCATGCTCACGGATCTTTTCAAGGGTTGTTCAATGGGATTCGCGTACAATCGGTTCGGGATGGAAAACTAAAAACATCGTGAGGTTGTGACAACCGGTTTCGGTCCAACCTCCAGTTAAAGCAGAGAGGGACTAGCGGCTGTACCTGCTTTCCCGCAGAGGAGAGCAAACAGCATTACTAATGGCCACAGAATTGGTATACGGGTTTGGTTACCAGGTGCGGCGCTTCTTGATGTTTCACAGTGGAAAAAACAACCAACATGGCGGGTTAGCGCTGGCCTGTATCCTGAAATGATTATTCCCGGGGTAATTTATCTATTAGTTGTACTAGTTTGGCGCGCTTTTGTTTCAGTTCGAGACGAACTTTTTCATCCAACCGCAAAAAACGTTGGCTGTGCTGCCAACGGGCAAAATTTTCCTGCCACCAGATACTTGCGTAGCCGAGCCATCCGAGGATTATGGCCGCGCCAATTATCCGCCAGTCTCCCCACACAATACTCAATACGGCCCAAATCAGGTAGTACACCAAAAAGACTCCCAGGGCAGCGGATTGTAAAACAGGCGTATGAAATTCGATCCGCTTTACTTTGGTTTCCTTTATCCACTTCGCTAAGGCCCAGGGAGGCCAGCAAAACATATACCCCACCGCCACCAGCGGAGCAGTAAGCACCAACAGGAGGCTGTTGGTCCAGGTGTAATAGGACGGACCGACCATGGTGCGATCCCGGATACCCAGATCCTTGAGCTGCTCAAAATACGGGCGGGCGACCATAAGGCCCTGGGTCATTTCCTCCTCGGATACACGTCGTACCCATTCGGCCACCGATAATTCACGGGCAAGCGGCTGGTACCGTTTGGTGATCACCGGCAGGAAAGGATCGGGTTGTTCGGACCGCACCAGGCGGAACAAATACTCGGCCAATTCCTCCCGGTCCTGATCATCGATACGGACAATGCGCTCAGCCATGTGCTGATGGAGGGTCCGGGTCAGCTCGGAGACCATGCGCATGCGGTTGTCGGGATGAGCCCGGTAGATGTCCGCCACGTTGATCGGCTCTCCAAAATCGATCATTACCTGTGTGCGCGGCAGCTCGGCATAGGTGTAATTCACACCCACGGGCACTACGTACAATTCTTCGGTCTCCGGGAAACGCTCCATATAGCCGTGAGCGATCCGCCCCAACCCCTTCTGAAGGGGGCGCAACTTTTTTTCGTGTCGGGTACTTCCTTCCGGAAAAATGCAGATGATGCGATTGGCCTTCAGCGTTTGGTAGCAAGCCTCAAAGGTAGACAGGTTCTGCGCAACGCCGCGAAAATCAGTATCGGACCGGCGATAGATGGGCACCATATTCAGGGACCGCATCAGGAAGCCAAAGACCGGATTCCGGAAGAAGTCACCGCGAACCAGGTAATACAATGGTCGGTGCATGGTAACGGCCATGATGACCGGCTCGGAGAATCCCGTAGGATGATTAACTGCCAGAATTACCGGCTTCCCCTTCGGCACACGACCGGCGTGTGACCAATGGATCTTGCGGTAATACATCCAAATGGAAAAGCGGGCGATCGGACGGATCAGGTAGTAAATGATACCGGCTCTCTTCATGAAATAGCGCGTACCTTCGTTGGTTTATACCGCCTTTATGTCGGCATAGCTGATTCAATGGTTCCCGGGAGCTTTTCTATCTTTGCGGCCATGGACGGCAAAAAGCACCTCTTGGTTGTCGGTGGCCCAACGGCCAGTGGAAAAACCAGCCTGGCCATCCGGCTGGCGCGTAAATATACGACAGAAATCCTTTCTGCCGATAGCCGCCAGTTCTTTCGGGAAATGACCATCGGTACGGCGCCTCCCTCCACAGCGGAGTTAGCTGCCGCTCCACACCATTTTATCGGCCACCGTTCGGTCACGGAACCCTACTCGGTAGGTGCCTACGAACGGGATGCACTTGCCCGCCTCGAAGCCTTGTATAATGAACACAACCTGGCTATTCTTTGCGGCGGTAGCGGACTGTATATCCAGGCTGTTTGCCAGGGGCTGGACGCCTTTCCGGAGATCCCTGAAGAGGTTCGTACCTCCGTTGAGCAGGATCTGAACACCAAGGGGATTGAGGCCTTACAGCAGGAATTAGCAGTACGCGACCCCGACTATCACCGAAAAGTGGATCTCGCCAATCCTCACCGGTTGATCCGGGCCATCAGTGTCATCCGCCACAGCGGAAAGCCCTTTTCTTTTTTCCGTAAGGAAAACCAGCCACCACGTCCGTTTATTCCCATTTACCTGGCTTTACAACACGATCGCCAAGCCCTGTATGACCGCATTGAATCCCGAGTCGACCAGATGGTCGCCGCTGGTCTGGAGGAAGAGGCTCGCCGCCTATACCCTTTGCGCCACCACGTGGCCCTGCAAACAGTAGGCTACCAGGAGTGGTTCGACCATTTTGAAGGCAAATCCTCCCGCGAGGAAGCCATTGACCTAATCAAACAACACACCCGCAATTATGCCAAGCGCCAGCTCACCTGGATGCGACGCGACGGCTTCTGGAAACACTTCCGCCCCGAGGAAACGGACACCCTCCTACCCCAATACCTGGAACGAGCTATCCCCGATTCCTGGCAGTGGACCTACGATAAATCGTCCGGGAAACTTACCCTGCGTTCCCAGGGTGAAGAACTGGCCGGGTGCTACCTCCGCTCTCGCAAAAAGGAATGGTATACTTCAGATTTTTCTGGTCCGGCTTTCGCCAAAAAGTGGGTCGAGCACGAGGCAGCGAGCCGTGCTTCGAGACCGTAGGGCTATTGTGGAGCGTTGAGCGTGGAGCGTTGAGCGTGGAGCGTTGAGCGTGGAGCGTTGAGCGTGGAGCGTTGAG
>CAYFGK010000062.1:40339-40419 GCA_964342305.1 uncultured Saprospiraceae bacterium
CGTCGAGCGTTGAGCGTGGAGCGTGGAGCGTGGAGCGTCGAGCGTGGAGCGTGGAGCGTCGAGCGTCGAGCGTGGAGCGT
>CAYFGK010000063.1:0-40318 GCA_964342305.1 uncultured Saprospiraceae bacterium
CTCCCGCGACAGCGGCGAGGAGAACAACTCCGTTTGCTGGTTCTGTGCCATTTGGTCGGCTTGGCGACTCAGGCGATCCTGGCGGGAAAGTGGTAATACCCGCTTGGCCAGTCGCAGCCGGTGGGTATACCGTCGATCCTGCTGGTGATAAATGCCGTAGTGATCGACCAGATCAATACGAACCCCTCCGTAGGAATGAATGATGCGCCGGTCGGGCATGATAATACCCACGTGGGCAATGCGGCCGGCTTTGTTCTCGAAAAAGGCCAGGTCGCCGGGGGCAGCCTGCTCCACGAAGTCAACCGTTTCCCCCTCTTCGATCTGCAGGCTGGCCTCGCGTGGCAGCGCAATGCCCGCCATGCTGTACACCAATTGTACCAAGCCAGCGGAATCTACCCCGAAAGGCGACCGGCCGCCCCAGAGGAAAGGCGTATTCAGGTATCGCTTGGCGATCTTCAGGATGAAGTCGGGATTGGGAGAAATATCGGAGGGGGCGATGGCCTGCCCGGAAAAAGTATACGGGGTTTCCCCCAGCTTAAAATGCATACCATCAAAGGAGGGCAGTCGGGCGCCCATGGTGATGGGCACGAAGTGATCAGGCCCCATCACGGGCTGCACCAATTCCAGACTGAACGCAAAATCGTGGGTAAAGGACTCGAACTCCGAAGGCGTGATGGATTTGATCTGACTGGCATCTACCCAACCCACAAAATTATCGTAAGCACACCGGATCTTAACCCACTGTTTGCCCTTGCGATCCAGTATTTCCAGTAATTCACCAAAGAGCAACTGGGAAATCATCTCGCTTTTGTGGGAAGAAGAACTTCGGATCGGGATGACACTCAGTGGGCATATTCCGTAATGCATTCGATTCCTGCTTGTGTTAGGTAGGTTAGTAAGGTACGACAATGTACCAGCTTTTGCAAAAGCGGCTTCCGCGAGCCTTTCCAAAATAATAAAGCATCCCTCATCGCCGTTGGGTAATAGTCCGTACATTTACCGCCAACTTCAGGTCTGAGGTCTGAGGTTTGGGGTGTGAGGCCTAGGTATTAGGTCCGCCTCAAACCTCAGACCTCAGACCTCAAACCTGATATGAATGACCCAAAAGCTGTTTACCACATTTCTGATCTGGATAATCTCCCTTGGATTTCTGTTCGGACAGGATCAGCATTTTACGCAGTTTTATGCTTCGCCCCTGACCCTCAACCCGGCCCTGACCGGTTCCTTTCCAGGAAAGTACCGGTTGAGTATGATCTATCGCGATCAGGGTCGAAACGCTCTGGATGTTCCATTTACTACGTATTCGGCTTCTGGTGATCTGCGGTTTGGTGTTAATAGCTTTCGCAAAACAAAAGGCGATGCCGCCGGTGTCGGCTTTGTTTTCTTCAACGACAAAAGTTCCTCGGTCAACTTCTTCACCAACTATATGGCCATAACCGGGGCTTTCCATAAGTCCCTGTCCAAGCAGGGGGACCAATTCATCTCCCTGGGTTTCCAGGCAGGTATCGCCCAGCGCAATGTGAACTACGACAACTTCACCTTTGACGATCAATTCAACGGCACTAACGGCTATACCGATCCCACCAACGAATTCCTCCCCGAGAATAACTTTTCCTACGGCGACTACGCCGTGGGGCTGCACTACTCATACGCCCCCGAAAAGGGTATTGGGATTTTCGCAGGCGGTGCGCTCTACCACATTCTCGAACCGGATATCAGTTTCTATGCCCGTGAACCGGTCGATGATAATCAACAAGAATCGCGTCTGTATCAAAAATATACGGCCCACCTAGGTTTGCGGATCCCCATTGCGGATCAGATCGAGCTATATCCGCGTGCCCTCGGATATCTCCAGGGCCCTCATACTAATTTCAATGCCGGATCCAACATCCGCATAGTGGTGGATAAATTCAACGATACAGCCTTGCAGGTTGGTGGCTGGGTCCGCGTTACCAATAACGATATCGACGTTTACACCTCCGATGCCATTATTGGGCTGGTTGGCCTGGAAATAAACAAATTTCTTCTCGGCTTTAGCTACGACGCGAAACTATCCCAACTGAACAATGGACAAGGCTTGCGCGGTGCCTTCGAAATCTCCCTTACCTTCTTGGGTGAGTATGAAAATGATGGGGTTATGTGCCCGGCCTTTTAGCGGAAGCTAAAAGGAGGTATGAAGTATGAGGCAGGTCAGAGGCTTGGTGTTCGTTGGCGGGATCCGGCAACACCTTCACTTTAAGTTTCGGTGGCCAGGGAAGGATCAGCGCTGGACCTCAAACCCCACACCTCAAACCTGTCTAATAACTTACATTTTCCACGATCTCCAACCCGTACCCATCGATACCCACGCGCTTGCGTGGAGTGTTGGTGATGAGGCGCATTTTGGTGATGCCGAGGTCACGCAGTATCTGTGCACCGACGCCGTAATCGCGTTGAGCCATATCCTGTTTGATCTGTATATCCTCCCCTACATCCTGTTGGGCGCGGTATTTTTTAAGGGTATTGAGGAGTGATTGCTCGTCGCCCTTTTCGCCGTGGCGCAGGTAAAGCAGCACTCCTTTTTCGGAATTGGAAATAAGTTCGATGGCTTTTTGCAGCAGCACGCCGTAATCTTCAAATATGGTGCCGAACACCTCCCCTACTTCGGTGGCCGAGTGGGCGCGAACCAGCACGGGTTCGTCTTCCTCCCAGGTTCCTTTAGTGATGGCGAGGTGGAGGTCGCCGGTAGTGATCTGGCGGTAACCTACCACATTGAAGGTTCCGTATTTGGTAGGCATTTCGACGCTTAATTCCCTTTCCACGATGCGCTCGCGCTGCATGCGGTAGGCGACCAGGTCTTCAATAGCAATAATTTTGAGATCGTGCTCCTCGGCAATTTCCACCAGTTGGGGCAGACGGGCCATGGAGCCATCGGGATTTAGGATCTCCACCAAAACGCCGGCCGGGTAATAACCGGCCATGCGAGCCAAATCAATAGCGGCTTCCGTATGGCCGGTGCGGCGCAGCACGCCTCCCTCTTTTGCCCGTAAGGGAAAAATATGTCCCGGACGGGCGTAATCGGTGGGCCTGGTATTGGGGTCAGTCAGCATTTTGATCCCGGTGGCCCGGTCGTAGGCGGAGATGCCCGTAGTGCACCCGTGTCCGATCAGGTCAATGGATACGGTAAAAGCCGTTTCGTGCAGGGCCGTGTTCGACTCCACCATCATCCGCAGGTTGAGCTCATCGGCCCGTTTTTCGGTGATGGGCGCGCAGATCAGCCCGCGACCGTAGGTGGCCATGAAGTTGATGATCTCCGGCGTAATGGTCTCGGCGGCACAGATAAAATCGCCTTCATTCTCGCGGTCTTCGTCATCCACGACAATCAGTACCTTGCCCTGACGGATATCTTCAATGGCTTCTTCAATCGTATTTAAGCGCAGATCAGTGGTTTCGTTTTGGTGGTTGCCAGACATTCGTTGTAATCCCTTTTGTGTAATTAATGAACCCTTCCAGTAGTGCTACATTCATGAGCAGGAAGTAGCGAACGCCCCGCAAAGGTAAGCTATTCCGCCCGATCCGACGCAACCCTACATCCAACAGCGGCAAACCGAAAAGGCCGGCCATCATGCAACCTAACACCCAGCTAAAAATATGGTTTCCGCTCAGCGCCAGAACCAAAGGGCAAAGGATAAGTGACAGCAGAAAAAAAGGCCCCAGCCAGCGCAGGATCTTGTGCGAAAAAAAGGCAAAGCCCACCCGCGAGGTGGGCGGCCACCACAACTTGCGAAAGGTGTGCATATTCTGAAAATTACCGGCCGAGATGCGTCGTTTGCGACGGTATTCCTCCGGTAGATCGTGGGAAACCGCTTCGTACACCGTTGCCTGTAAATCGTTGATCGCTCCCCCACCCCGCTCGAAGGCCGACATAGCGATGTAGAAATCGTCGACCAGATAATTAGGAGGTACCGGTGTGAAGTAATCGGACCGGATGGCGTAGCAGCCTCCGAAGGGCCCGATCATGCGTTGCCACAAGAGCCCTTCGCGGTGTTTGAGCCACACCTCGCGGGAAATATATTCGTTCTCGGCCCGGGAAATACCCTCTTTCCGCATGCCCGTGTGCCGCATATGGGCATCCACAATAGCCAGATCGGGATTCTTGAAATGACGAACCAGATTTACCAGGGTATTCTTCGTCAGCATCACATTGGCGTCGGTAATCAGCAGGATGTGGTGCGGGCCTTCCCCGTGCTCGGTGATGGCCTGCCGGACCAGCTGATTGATTACCGGGGGCTTACCCCGCCGCTCTTCGAAGGGGAAGAAGTGCAGCCAGTCCCAACCGGAGGCTTTTTCCCGCACGATGGCATTGGTGCGGTCAGACGAGCAGTCCGAACCGATATAGGCCGCCAGTTTGTTCCCGGGATATTCGGCCGCCCGGAGTGTTTCTAGTTTTTGGGCGATGACGGATTCTTCGTTATAGAGGGAGGAAATGATGGACAGTTGTGGCCATTCATCTGCTTCCGCAAAAAGCTGCTGGTTCTCCGCTTTACCCCGGCTCCATTCCTTAAGCAGCCAGGGATACAGCAGGTAGGTGTGGAACAACCCGGCCAGTGCTATCCAGAAAAGAATCAGAAAAATCCAGGTCATGCGCAGTCAGGACTTTTTCGGGGCTCAAGATACAGCATCCACCCAGGTTTGTTGGTACGTAGCCAGCAGTCGTTCACCAATGCGGGAACTGTCGTAGTGTGTGGACACCAATGACCGCGCCCGTTCGCCCATGCGCGTAAGTTGCTGAGGGTCCCGAAGCACCATTGCCAACGCTTCGCGAAATTCGTCGAGGTTATCTGCCACCAGTACATCCTTACCGGGTTCGGCATCAATTCCTTCGAGACCCAACCGGGTGGTGATCACCACCTTACCCAAAGCCATTCCTTCCAGTATTTTGGCGCGCATTCCGCTGCCCGATAGCAAAGGCACCACCATCAGCGGATGCTCGTTGATAAAATCGGCCGCATCGGGCACCTCTCCGTGTACGGTAATGCCCAGTTCCGGACGCGACTTTAACCAATCGGGGGTATTGCGTCCGGCAATATGTAGTCGCACCGAAGGCCATTGTTTATGCGCCTCAGGCCACACTTTCTGCAGGAACCACTGCAGACCTTCAATATTAGGCATCCAGTCGAGGCTGCCGATAAAACTCATGGATAGATGTCCGTTCAGTTGCAATTCGGGTCGTTGATAATCGGCCAGGTCGAGCCCGATGGGACAAACCACTGCTTCACCGGCGAATCCCAGTTTCTGGAAGGCTTCGAGATCGCGCCGGGTGATGGCGGCCAGCAGGTCGAACTGCTGCAGTGCATTGACCTCGTAGCGGTGCAATTTGGTGGTCAGATGCTGCAGGTACCAGCGTTTGGGGCCGGCGGGTGTATTGCGTACGATCCGTTCCCAGATCTCGTGTTCCAGGTTGTGGGCTCGCAGACAGATAAGGGCTTTGGAGTACTTGCGAATAACGGGAATATAGGGGACCAGATAAACCGTTTCCAACTGGATGATATCGAAAGACCGGTGCTGCAGTAATTCCGTTAGTTTTTTGGCGAAAGCCTCCGAAACGAAACGGGAAATATGGTAGGAATCTGTGGAAAAAAGGTTGCGGAAAGCGGCCCAGAGTTTGATGCGATTATCGACGGGAACCGTATCCACACGATCGTAGTGGTCAAAAGCAGGTGGGGTGCCCGAACCTTTGTACGGATGCCGCGCCGTATTCATGGCCAGCATGCTCACCCGTGCGCCAGCCCCTGCCAGTGAGCGGCTCAGGTTGTTTATCGCAATCGACTCCCCATCCTTGAGTGGGTAGGGGTATTTTTTGCAGATCTGCAGGATGGACAACGCATCAGTTTTCGGCATAGTCGATGAATTCGGTAGTATTTTTCTGCAATCGCCACCCGATATCAGGTCGTCGCCGTAGCGGACCTAAAAGTAGCCTATTTACGGGCAAAAACGACAAAAAAACAGGGTATTTCCGGCTTTAGTCGGTTCGCACCAGTTCCTGTTCTTTCGACCAGGGGGGAGATACGATGCAATAGAAAACGAGGGGTATTTTTCCCGTATTGCGTACGTATTGTTCGCATCCCGCCGGTATAAGAATCAGATCTCCGGACCTAACCTTTTTGGCTTCCCCATCAAGGAGGGCTTCGCCCGTACCTTCCAGGAAAACGTACAGCTCGTCGCTCCCGGTCAAAACATGCGGGTAGGAAGATTTACCCGGTTCCAGGTGAGCATGAGCCAGGCTATAGGGCAGGTCGAGGGCCTCGTTGCGCGGGTGAAGTACTTCTTTGAGAACAGTGTCATCACCCGCGACGAATGAAGGTACGTCGGCAATATTCTTGTGAAACATCAGACAGGATATGAAAAGAGCCCGATCGGGAAGGATCGGGCTCTTTGTAATTATTCAAAATCTTTGCTGTTATTGCCGCGGTCGATATCCGCAATGCGACCCGTAGGGTCGATCATAACGGACTCAATGTCATCCAAATTCACCGGCACCATCAGTTCGTAGGAAGGGTTTGTCCATGGCCAGTCTTCCGCCACCAGGTATTCCATATCCTGATACTGTTCTTCTTTGGGTTTATTGCCCCGCATGATGCGCAGAGGGATATTGAACAGTTGCCGGCTGCCATCCTTCATGGTTACCAGTACATCAAGTGGCATAGGCATGAGGCCGATACGACGCAAGGTCACCTTGGTCACGTCACCCTGTGAGGTAGCATTCTCCACGGCGTAATCAATGGTATGGGTGGTATTCACAAAGTACTCGCGATACCAATCCAGTTCCAGACCCGATTCTTTTTCGGCAATGCGAATGAAATCATTGCTGTTGGGGTGCTTACCTTCCCAGGTGTAAAAATAACGCAGCAGGGTGCGATCCAATGCTTCCTGGCCGATCACCGAACTCAATTGGTGCAGGAAAACGGCTCCTTTTGAATACGATGCAACACTATAAGCCCGGTTCGTCACGAAGTGGTCGGAGTGGGTGATGAGGGGTTCTTCATTTTCTGACTGAGCTATTCGCAGATACCCGGCATAGGAACCCAGGTGTGGATTATCGCGCTCACTGCGGCCGGGCAGGAGGCCTTCGGCAGCCAGGTGGTTCATTACGCGGCTGCTGGCGTAGCTGGTGAAGCCTTCATCCATCCAGGCGTAGAGAGCCTCATTGGTCCCCAGCGCCATCTGATACCAGCTGTGCATGAGCTCATGGACGGATACGCCGACGAGGCTGTTCAGCGAACGCTCGCCGGTGATCAGGGTACTCATAGGGTATTCCATGCCACCGTCGCCTCCCTGTACGAAGGAGTACTTCTTGTATCGGTACTGACCAAAATGCTTATTGATATAGGCAAATGCCTCGTCCATGATCGCGGGCAGGGCTTCCCAGTTTTCCTTGGTATTCTCGTTTTCCTGATAGAAAAAGTGCAATTCGTTACCGTTATCCCGGGTCAGCGTAGTGTGGGTGTAGTCGGGATCAGCAGCCCACATGAAGTCGTGGACATGCTCAGCGGTGAAGTGCCAGCTAAGCTTGTCGCCCGGGGAGCGATTCACCCTCATGCCGTCGGATTCGTAGCCATGTCCGATCTCTTCCGGGTTTTGCAGGTATCCGGTACCTCCGATCACATAATCCTTGTCGATATGGATAGTCACATCGAAATCGCCCCAAATACCGTAAAACTCCCGTCCGACGTACGGGTTGGCGTGCCATCCCTGGTAGTCGTATTCCGCCATTTTGGGGTACCACTGGGCCATGGAGTAGTCGATACCCTCGCGGTTATTACGCCCCGAGCGACGGATCTGCACGGGCACTTGTGCCTGGTAATCCATCTCGAAGGTGTGCGTCGATCCCGGCATGATGGGTTCAGCCAGCATTACCTCCAGGATAGTACCTACTACTTCGTATTGAGTGGCTTTACCATTTTGCGTCAGCGAATTGATGCGCTGGTAGCCGATCTCGTTTTCGGAGAGTCCGGCGATACGGCTGCCAACGCGACCATCGGGGTCAGAGATCGTCCGCGACCGAACGTCCATCATACTGTTGGGCTGAAAGGCGTTGAAATACAGGTGATAAAATACTTTGTCAAGGGTATCCGGAGAGTTGTTGGTGTACTCCAAAGTCTGGGTTCCATCGTACCGGTGGGTTTCGGTATCGAAGTCAATATCCATTACGTAGGAAGCAGCTTGTTGCCAGCGGTCGGGTTGCGCCTGTAGGTAGGTTGTTGTCAAAAATCCCATGCAACAGACGAGCGTCCAGGTTAGAAATCTCATGTATATTACGTTTTGGTTTATCAGTGGGCCGTTATCGGCCGCTTAAATTAGCCAAAAAAAGCGTTTCCATAAAACGGCTTCCGCCAAAACGATTGGATAACACGCCTTGTTGTACCTTTGACCAATTGCCAAAAAGGATGCACCTTTGGGAATTACTCGCTAATTCGATATTTTTGCCTTGTTCATTCGCCAAAAAGATACAGAACCATGAATCGCAGCCTCAACCTGAAAGCAGGTGTTTTAATAGTAATGATTTTCGCAGCCGCCTTTAGCCGATTGTTGCCTCACCCGCCTAATGTGACCCCTATCGGGGCTATGTCTCTGTTTGGAGCTGCCTATTTCAGCCGTCGCTATTTGGCTCTGATCGTACCTTTCCTGGCCATGTGGTTGAGTGATCTGTACCTGAATAATGTGATCTATTCCAAGCTGTATCCCGAATTCTACAGCGGCTTTAGCTGGTTCGGTGGCTGGTCCGTTTATCTTTCTTTTGCTTTGATCGTAGGATTGGGCTGGTTATTGCTTCGCAAAGTGAGTCTGTTACGCCTGGTTGGCGCCAGTGTCAGCGCCTCCTTATTGTTTTTCCTGATCACCAATTTCCAGGCCTGGATGATGACTCCGGCTTACCCTAAAACAGCAGTTGGCCTGGGTATGGCCTATACGGCAGGTATCCCCTATTTCTGGAATACTCTGTTAGGTGACCTCTTCTTCACCGGGGTGCTGTTCGGAGCATTTGCTTTCTTTCAGCAACGTGTACCGGCGCTGCGTACGCAGGTTGCTGTTAAGTAATTTTTTCGCCCTTCCGGGCAAAAGAACAAACCCGCCGAAGCCCATGATGACTTCGGCGGGTTTGTTACATTTCCCTGTAACTACCTATATATTAAGCATCGAACCTTCATATTTAAAGCCTGAATATTGAGATTGAGGCTCAGGTTAAGGTTGAGAAATATTGTCTTTGGGACGTTCATCATCCATGTATTATTGACTTTCGGAAACCCTGCCACTCTCATGTAGACCTCACACCTCAAACCTCATACCTCACACCTCACACTTCACACTTCACACTTCACACTTCACATCTGCCCTCATATGTGCGACAAAAACAAAAAACCGGTTCCCAGGCTCGTCGAAGGCCTCGATTTCTACATGGAGGATGGCAAGATGGTGCTCACCGCCCATTTTCTGCGCAATCGCGGATATTGCTGCGGGAACGGTTGCCGGCATTGCCCCTATCCGGAGACTGGAGGGACTGAAGGGACTGGAGGGACTGGAGGGACTGAAGGGACTGGAGGGACTGGAGGGACTGGAGAGGCTGGAGGGACTGGAGGGACTGGAGGGACTGGAGAGGCTGGAGAGACTGGAGGGACTGAAGGGACTTGAGCGAAGATGATTGCTTGTCCCTGGCCTTGGTGCCCTGTAGCTGGTTGCGTGGTGCGTCGAGCGTCGAGCGTAGTGCGTTAAGCGTTTTTCGAGAAGTCGAACTCTTTAAGGAGCGTACCTACGGCACGCCTCTTTTGGAGCCCACAATTACTCCAGGCCATGAACCATGGACCTTTAACTCTTAACCTTGAACCTTGACCCGTGCATGCCTGCCATAGCCTTCAAGACCGCCGAAACCGTGTGTAGGTGGTGGCGCAGGCAGGGACGTTCAGACCGTAAACCGTGAGCCGTATACCGTAAACCGTATACCTACCGGATCACAACCGGCTTCGTCAAGATGCGGTCGTTGCTTTGGAAACGGATAAAATATGTTCCTTTTGGAACACCTTTCAGAGATACTGCCCGGCGGTGAGTGCCTGCCATTTGATTGACGAAGGAATCAATAGTTCGAATAAGCTGCCCGGATGGTGAAACGAGAGTAATTCGTAGTGGCATATCATTTGGCAACTCATATTCCAACTGCATCTGACCACGGGCCGGGTTCGGGGATAGTTTTACCGATGCGTTCAGTAGTTTAAGGTCACCAGTCAGACCTGATACTAATCCGGCAATTTGAAAAAACTGTATGCGACCAGCGTCCATAAGGGGATCATCAAATTGATAGCTCGCAACCGATATGGTTTCCATATCACCGGAAGCACTTAGTTCATAGGCAAAGAGGCTGTTACCTGGTCCAAATACCGGTTCACCGACTTGGGTCCAGTTCGCACCTTGAAGCTGATAGGCCGTTAACCGTCCAGTAACGGCGCCATTGATCGTACTGCCAAATCCACCGGCAATTATTGTTCGGCCATCTTCACTTATATCGGCCGCTGCACCCAGTGATGGTTCTTCTTCAGAGTATGCTATGGTGTTTCCCAGCGGGTCCCACTCGGATCCTGTCCACTCAAAAACCTTGATCGTTCCATTAGCATCTGAATTGGGTATCCCATCAAAGGGTGAAGCTATCAACAGAGTATCACCAGAGCTACTTAAATGAATCCCCCCGCTTCCTAGAACATCTTCGGGAGCGTCACCATAAATAGCGGAACCACGTTGCTGCCAGCTATTTTCAACGTCCTCAAAAACCCGAATTTCACCTCTCGTCTCAAAAAACAAATTACCCGCAGCCAGAATCGTCCCATCATCCGAAAGAACATATTCGTATGGACTAAAGCCATTATTTTCAATACCCTGAACATCTTGTTTTACCCACTGGACTCCATCCCATTTATATAGTAGAGTCTGTTCACCTTCTGTATCAACGGGAGATTGTCGAAATACCAGGGTGTTACCATCACCCGACAGTACCACTGCTTGCCCGTATCTGGGTTGATCCTGGTCCTGCAAGGTGTCTCCTCTCAGGTCATATCTCCCCTCTTCTGAGTTCCAGTCGTATACACTTACATAGCCACTAAGATTTTCAGCGGAGCGATCAGTATAAAAGGCAATTTGATGGCCATCATCGGAAATAGCTACCGCTGCCCCCCGGATGTAATCGTCAGAATCAGATACCGAAACGACTTCTAATATTTCCCAGTCCTCCTGACCATTCTTTTCATATACAACCACCCCCTTAGCGTTAGCTGCCGGTATATGCACATTTCCGATGATCAATCTTTGCCCGTTGTCCGAGATTTTGTGTACGAAGCCGAATTCCTCATCCGCAACCGTACCAAACAGTTCATTTCCAATTTGCTGAAGTTGCTGTGCTGAAATTTGTTGAAGGTTAGTGGAAAAAGAAAGCAGAATAATGAATAGTACATGTCTGAAATACATAGTGTAGGTTTAGTTTTTTGTACAACTGTACTTTGCACTTTTTTTTGTTGTCCACAAAAGGCACTTCCACAATATTGACCAATAAATGATATTGGTTATACATTTTAATTTTTTATTAAGTAATTCTTTGGAAATGACTAACATAATACGGTACCGCGCGGGAGAAATCTGAGCGAAGATGATTGCTTGTCCCTGGCCTTGGTGCCCTGTAGCTGGTTTCGTGGTGCGTCGAGCGTAGTGCGTTAAGCGTTTTTCGAGTAGTCGAACTATTTAAGGAGCGTACCTACGGCACGCCTCTTTTGGAGCCCACAATTACTCCAGGCCATGAACCATGGACCTTTAACTCTTAACCTTGAACCTTGACCCGTGCATGCCTGCCATAGCCTTCAAGACCGCCGAAACCGTGTGTAGGTGGTGGCGCAGGCAGGGACGTTCAGACCGTAAACCGTGAGCCGTATACCGTAAACCGTATACCTACCGAATCACCACCGGCTTCGTCAAGATGCGGTCGCCGCTTTGGAAGCGCAGGGCGTATATTCCCGGAAACAGATCGGAAACCCTGACTTCTTTAGAATACTCTCCTGTGTACACAGTATCGAATTCAGCAATAAGTCGTACCCGCTGCCCGCTGAGGTTAAAAAGGGCAACTTCCAGCTCCAAATCTTCTTCGAGGCTATACGTTATTTGAAGTGCCTCACTGGCAGGATTAGGATTTACCTGTACCTGGATGCCGGTCAGCTTGCTAATGCCTCTGACGGGCGTAGCCTCATCCAGATCGAAAGCCGCAATGATGGGATCGTGATCGGCGGAGCGGCGACCCGAATTATCGACGTATTCCGGATCCTCCGACTGGTAATTACGGATCTCGGATTCGTCGGCATTAATGGGGACGGTGGTGGCTGCCAGGAGACCGGCTTTCATGGCCGGACTGAGCAAGATGTGATCCAGCATACCCCAGAAACCCCGAAAATCGATGGTATAGCTACCCTCAAGGGCATTGGTATATCCGGCCTGTTTCAGTACCTGTACCGGATCTTCCTGGCTGTACGCATTCAAATCACCCAAAATGACTACGCGCGGTTCCGGGTCATTTTGCGTAAGTGTATTTATCCAGTCGATAATTGTCAGAGAAGCCAGCGTCCGCGTCTGATTCCAGTAGGACTGCCCATCCCCCCGATCATCGTCGAGCGGGCTGGCACCCGGGCGTTCATCGTACCCGGAGGCTCCCTTAGATTTGAAGTGGTTGGAAACCACCCAGAAGGACCGGCCATTCAACTCGAATTCTTGGGCCAGGGGCGCCCGGTTCGAAGCATCCACCTGGAACAATTCGATGGGCTCATCCAGTATCTGCGGATCGCCCGTCGTTGCAACTGCATCAGATCGATAGATGATGCCCACGGCAATCACATCGGTTCCGATTCGTTCTTCGGGATCAATGTACGCGTAAGTTTGGCCGGCCGGTGCAGCCGCATTGAGCGCCGCAACCAATTGAGCCAAAGAGGATCGGTCTCCGGACGGATAATCGTTTTCCACTTCCTGTACGCCAATGATGTGAGCATCGAGATTAAGGATAGCCGAGACCAGCTTGCGGGTTTGTTGCTCGAATTCCGATTGGTCATCGGCACCGCGGCTGGTGCTGAAACCGCCGCCAGACCCGTTTCCGTTAAAGTAATTCTCTACGTTGAAGGAGGCTATTCGTACATCGCCGGTATCCAACGGGGTACTATTCTGCCGCACATTACCCGTGAATGTGACCGGTGCTACCGGACGCAATCGATAGGAATTAAAAGCCTCACTGAGAATGCCAACCAGGCGACTGACTTTTTGCCCCGCCCTAAGGGTAGGGTTATTTTCCAGGTGAAGGACAGGACGGCGGTCACTTCCATTCTTTTGGTCGTCGAGAATGATCCGCTCTTCCCGCCGGTCTTTTTCATAGTCCGCTACGTCGGTCGAAGGCGGCAAGACCTCCGTGTACTGCCACTGACGACCTGAGGGACTTAATGCCAACTCCCCGAACCGATCCAGATCACGGATGCTGGTGATAGTCAGGGTATCGGTGAAGCGCACCAGCATTCCCTCGTACCGCTCAGCCCACGCCGGATCATTAGACCAACCGGAAACCAGCATTGTATCCGGGATTATTCCTGACTGACATACGGCAACCTGGACATCAGTCAATTCGGTAAGACCGCTGAATTCGGTGACCGTAGCTTCTACTACTACCTGGTCCCCGGCAGCTACTTCCGTAAAAGAACCTTCTCCCTGGAAGACAAAGATACCCTCCGAGGTAAAGGGGTCCTCATCCCAATCGGATGATTCCTCCTGCAAAAAAAAGCCACGCAACAGGTCATTCCCCTGATACACACCGGTAACGATCCCCTTGACCCGAACATTCCTGTCGGTTAAGGGTGAGGTTAATTCATCCCCCTGAATTTCGTGTATCAGATGGGTGACGGCCTCACCACAATTTAGTTGCGCTTTTGCCGAAAGGCTACAAAGAAGAACCAGTAAAAGCAGGAGGTTACGCATGTTTTTTGGGCGTTACGTTCCCGCCTTTGTCCGTGCGGACTGCGGCGGGCAGGGAAGGTTGAGGTTCAGGTTGAGAAATATTCGATACATTATGTCTTTACCTGATCATCATCGAGCTTCGAATGTTCGATCTTCTGGCAAGGTATAAAGGCCAACTCACATTTCCTTTATGGGGATGTTAAATTGACGGTACGGTAGTTATAAAAACAACACCAGCCCTGATCCGCGAGGGACCAGGGCTGGTGAAAAAAAGAAGGTGAGACACACAACGGGCGCTCAACCTCGTACCCTTGCTCCGTTTCCGGCCTGGGGGGGTTAAAGGGAGCTGCTCCAAGTGCGCTCACCAGACTGCAAATATACGGTTATGCCGCCCGGTTTTCCAAATAGAATTCTTCTTTTTCAATCAGAAATCAGCTAATCAACTGAGCTACTGATCTTTGGGAATGATCTCGGTTTTCTCCCCGAAATACTGGACGAATTGTTGCATCGCCGTGGCCAATTCGGCATTCTGGGTAGCTTTGTAATAGGAGTCAGCCATGGACCGAAGCGTCTGGAAGAAAAAGCGGTCCATTTCGATCACCTGCATCTCTTTGGTCCACAGGTCAATGCGCAGCGTGTCCTTGTTTTCCTTATCGAACATGGCCAGCATCATGGCCTTGCAAGCCCGCGGTTTGTCGTCCTTATTATCAGAGGCGGCCCAGCGCATTGCAACCGGAACCTTCTCCTCGTTCAATCCGATATCAATCTTAATGCTTGACTTTTTTACCACTTTATCGTTTGCCATCACGTCTTATTAATCCTTTATCTAATGATTTTGCTAATTCTTGTAAGTATTCGCTGGAGTATACCTGTACCCCGGGCTTAAACCCCTGTGCTGCCTGCACCATGGCCTTCGCTACTGTGAGGCCATCCACGGGCCGGTATTTTCCGAGCACACCTCCGGTGAGGGTACTCAGCGACCGCCCCAGCCAATCCGCACTCCGTCGGGCCCATTCCGGAGCTGAGGCGTTCTCATCGGTGATCAATGCCGGCCGGAACAGATGAACGGCCCAAAAATCAAGTTCTTCCAGGTATTTCTCTACCATACGTTTTTCCTGACGGTAATAAAGGGTCGAACTGGTATCAGCCCCTACGGAAGATAAATACATGAATTGATTGGCTTTGCGATCACGGGCTTCCCTCGCCAGGATAGCAGCGTAGGTTCCGGCGGGATCGAAGTTATCCCGCTCCCCCTTAATAGGCCGGCTCGTGCCATCCCAACAGTAAAAAACATCGTGAACCGGTCCCTCGGGTAACGTATCGGGCAAGCGCTCATAGGAGACTTCGTGAATAGCCAGTCGATGATGCTCAAAGCGCAACGGCTCCTCCATCAGGGCAACCACTTGCTTATAGGCACTATGCTGCAACAGCTGCAAGAGGCATTTCCGCCCCACCAGTTCTCCGGCGCCGAGTATCCAGGCAATCTTTTGGTGTTGAGATATTTCCAGTGTGCAATATTTTAGCTGGGTAAAAATACAGGTTTCTGCATGGATGTCGAACCTCCGGTTCGACAATTACATTTTTTAGACTTTATCCTTTTTTAGGAATGAACAAGTAATGCCGAAGATCAAAATACCCTATTCCCGGTTCAGGAAATGCCCAATCCGGCCCAACCTGTCTCTAAGGCAAATGCCATCCCGGTCCGCAGTAGCCTGACAGAGTGAAAGAGGAAAGGGCTTCGGCGGTCGGATATGATCAATATTCATTGGGATCGGACCAGAGGTCCGACATCCACCTATTCCGGCACCCGCAATTCATAATACGTCGCCGAAATACCACCCCACAAACCCAACCCGCCTTCCACATTGGAAGTGACGCGGGTATAGCTGGAAAAAGGGCCTTGGTTGGCCAGACTGAATTCAAGGGTGTTCCAAAATTCAAATTGGGCCTTGTCGATGGTCATCCATTTTATAGTGGCCTCGGTACCGCGGCGAAAAAGCCCGAAACTCGTAGGGTCAAATTCTACACCACGCGGTTCGGCACGTGCCAGTGGAAATTCGAAAGACTGTCCATTGAACAATTCATCGTTAACAACCGACCCCAGCGGAGCAAGGAGAGGCTCATCTCCTATGCTGGTCTGGTACCGGTAAAAGTCGGCTTTATCCCCCGGATCCTGAATTTTCACCCGCAATTGGGCCAGGGTGTCGCTGGGCTCTCCCGGTGGTTGACGGAAATACAGGGAATCCAGTGACACATGCTCCGGAATCGTGGTGCTGGCGATCATGGAGGTATTATCCTCCAGGATGACTTCCAGTTCATAGGTCTTGCCTTCTTCACCAACCATCCGGAATTGCAGATCGGTATATACGCAAATATTAAGGTTGGTGGAATCGGGGTTCAGGCCAACGAAGCGGGCAAATAATTGCTGTTGCTGCGGGGTCAGTTCCTGCAGACATACCTCCGAGAGTTGAACGCGCTGGCTACCGTTATCCACATATACCTCAGCATTGCGTACAAAGCGGGCATCCAACCCGTCGGTTTCCAGGCTTGTGAAAAAAGGTAAGGAGCGGGTAAGAAAAACATAAGGTGGTGTCGGCTGGTCACCGGCCTCAATATACCCTTCCACTACAATTTCTTCATCGGTGATTATTTCCGGAATGAAGGAGCGTTCGCAGGCCTGAGTAAGCAGCACCACGGCCACTAAGACCGAGCCGGTCAGTCGGGTCATAGGCGGATCTTTTTGTGTTTCAGACGGACGGAGTTGCCAATGACCACTACGTCGGAAAAAGCCATAAATAAGGCTCCCCACATTGGGTTCAGAAAACCAAAAGCTGCCACCGGGATTGCCACTACATTATAGGCAAAGGCCCAAAAAAGATTCTGGCGGATCGTCAGCACCGTATGCCGGGCTACGGCCATTGCCCGGGGTAACTTATCAAGCTGTCCGTTCAGCAACACCACCCGGGCCGACTGGATGGCTACCTGGGAAGCATTACTCAGCGAAATGCCCAGGGTGGCCTTCGCCAGGGCCGGTGCATCATTAATGCCATCACCCACCATGGCCACCATACCTTCGGATGCCAGCGACTCAATACGTGCCAGTTTTGCTTCGGGTAGCTGTTCGGCATAATAGGTGTCTACACCTACCCGCTCCGCAATAGCGGCCGTTTTCTCCTGGCGATCTCCACTGAGAATGATGGTTTTTATTCCCTGCCTGCGCAGGTCCCGCAGAGCGGCTTCTGCCTCGGGCTTCAGTTCATCAGACAGATGGATACGAGCCAGCAAGTGATCATTCTCCGACAGATAAAGATCGGAAGAAGGTTGATCAAGGGTCAACTGTTCGTGGAAACGTGCAGAACCCAGCTTCCATGTGGTACCATCGGGTAACTGACCGACCACACCTCTGCCCTTTTCCTCCCTTACTTCCATATCGGTCCAGTCGTATCCGTCGGGGTGGTATCCATTCACCCGATTCTCCAGCGAAGAAACCAGGGATTTTGCAATGGGGTGTGAAGAGTGTTTCTCGAGGTGGTAAACGATGGCATCTGTCCGTACCTCGTCGGAGGTCAGGTAATCGATCCGGGCTAACGAAAGTTGTCCGTGAGTCAGGGTGCCCGTCTTATCGAAAACCATCGACCGGATATCGGCCAGGGTTTCCACTGTCTGTCCGCCTTTGATCAACACCCCGAGTCGGGCCAAACGGCCTACACCTACCATGACGGCCGTAGGCGTAGCCAACCCCATGGCACACGGGCAGGAGATCACCAGCACGGCGATGGCATTCATGGCGGCTTGTTGAGCCGCCAGTCCGGCTGCCAGCCAGCCAACCAGGAAGGTGACCAGGGCAATAGATAGCACTACCGGTACAAAAATGGCGCTGATCTTATCGGCCAGGCGTTGTATGTCGGGCTTGTCCTGCTGGGCCGTTTTCACCAACTCGATCATTTGTCCGAGCAGGGAATCTTTACCCAGGCGATCTACTTCCATTCGCAGGTGTCCGCTCACCACTACCGAAGCACCAATGACCGCATCACCTCCGGATCGCAATACCGGCTCACTCTCCCCCGTGATCATGGATTCATCGATTTGGACATCACCACTGATGATATGCCCGTCGGCCGGAATGCGATCACCTTCGTTCACCTGGAGGTGATAGCCTATCTGAATTTCTTCGCGGTCAACTTCAATTATAGTCCCCGATGGCATGATCCGTCGGGCCTTTTCCACTTGTAATTTACTGAGGTCCTGAATAGCACTGGTTGTCTGGGTCACGGCTCGTTTTTCAAGCCAGTTCCCCACCAGTACCAGCGTGATAATGGTAGCTGCTGTTTCATAAAAAATGTACTGACTGGCATCCAGGAAGGTTCCCACCAGGCTGTAGCCAAAAGCTGCGGTACTGCCCACGAAAATGAGCACATCCATATTGGGAACGCCCCCGCGGAGGGAACGAAGTGCACTGCCTCCAAAGTGGGTTACACCAATCAGAAAGGGAGGCAGGCAAATGATCATTTGCACCCAGTAATTATCGAGTAGAGGAATATCCACACCGATCATCAGCAGCAGGTGATGCAGCAATAAAGGCAAGGCAAAAATGGCACTGATCAGTAGTTTCTTTTCCAGCGTCCACCAGGGTTCCGGCTGCTCGGGCTCAACGACCGTATAGCCCAGCTTGCGAATACCGGCTTTCACAGCCTCCTCGTCCAGGCCATCTTTCTGTGGTTGGTAGCGTACCTCACGAGTCTGAAAATTGACGTACACATCCTCCAGCCCTTTTCGTTCCAGAAAGCGGGTAATACTAGCCGCACAGTTGGCACAATCCATTCCGTCTACCGTCAATTCCACTGGTTTTACACCCATAATATCAGTTGTTTCGCACCGGTAAATTTCCCAAAAATCGGGAAATCAGTCATATAAACGTATTTTGAGACAACAACTAAGCCGTCCAGTGTTTTTTATGTACAACAGCACACACAATCAGAATGATTAATACAAAACGCGAATTCAACATGAGAACATTACCGATGCTTTTACTCCTGGCTTTACTGGCCTTTACTGCCTGCCAGAACAACCAATCTGATGGAGCTGATTCCGAGGACACTTCGGAAGAGGAGATGGAAGACCAGGAAATGAACAAGTACACCCTTTCGCCTTTTTCAGAATCTACTGCTTACCGAAATGCCAGCCTGGACGGTATGACTTTTGAAGACGGGACCTTTAATTTCAATTATTCCAACTATGAACTGGCGACCCAGACACCGGATGCCGGCACTAAAATGTGCGCCAATTCCGACCAGGGCCAGCACATTCACCTGATCGTCGACACCCAACCCTACGCCGCCAAGTACACGGGGGAATTTGATTACGAAATTGAAGATGGTGAACACTATCTGATGGCATTTCTGTCGCGCTCTTACCACGAAAGTATTAAGAATGGCAATGCGCACATGGCCAAAAAAGTCACCGTGGCCAATAATTCTATCACCAATGAAGCGGATATTACCGAGCCCATGCTTTTCTACAGCCGTCCTAAAGGGACATACGTAGGAAAAGCAAATACCGATAAGGTTATGCTTGATTTCTTCCTGGTGAATGCGGACCTCGGCGACGATTACATGGTACAGGCCCGGATCGGTGAGGAAGTACATATGATCGACACCTGGCAACCCTACTACATCGAAGGTTTGCCAATGGGAGAAACCCTCATCACCCTTACACTGGTCGATAAGGATGGGAACGCCGTGGATACCCCACTGAATCCGGTGAGTCGATCTATTACCCTACAGGCTGATCCCGCTGATCAGGCCATGTAAAAGCTTTGAGGTATTGCCACTTGAGCCACGGGCTTAGGTTTGGCGACCACCATCTCCCTTACCAACAAACCCGTTCAGCTAATATACCGACAACGAAGTGGTTTGGGGCCCCAAACCACTTCGAGTCGAGTATATACTCGCGTGAAAAGGTTGGGCGAAGCCCAAACCTTTTCGGAAGCGGTATAGTAGCTGAACGGGTTTCTATTTTATGCCTTCCGGCAAAAAAAAAGGAGGGCAGTTTCACCCTCCTGAACGATGCACTTAGATAACTAGAACGCTGTTTTACATTAAGTATAAAGTCTCATACTTAGATATGCTAATTTTGTATTTGAACAACTACATATTTATCATTATTCGATAAATGACCAGTTTTAACCATTTTTTGACGAAAGCCGACGGGAACAAATCCATTTTTGCCGTAAGGCAGTCCTGCAAAAAGGTGGATACTGGTTTCCCCAACTGACCATTTTTCACTAGCTTTCGGGGTAACCCAACAAGACATTTATGCAAAAAATACTGGTAGCCAATCGTGGTGAAATTGCTTTGCGGGTGATGCGTACCGCCAAAGCAATGGGTATCAAAACGGTAGCGGTTTATTCCGAAGCCGACCGCCACGCTCCACACGTACGTTTCGCAGACGAAGCCGTTCTGCTGGGGCCGCCTCCTTCCAATCAATCCTATTTGCGCAGCGACCTCATCATCGAGCACGCCAAAGCCCTGGAGGTTGATGGTATCCACCCCGGATACGGTTTCCTGAGTGAGAATGCAGCGTTTTCCCAGGCGGTGGAAGATGCCG
The DNA here is from genome assembly GCA_964342305.1 of uncultured Saprospiraceae bacterium. GTDB lineage: Bacteria > Bacteroidota > Bacteroidia > Chitinophagales > Saprospiraceae > DT-110. The sequence continues at coordinate 20,599 of CAYFGK010000063.1, forward strand.
GTATCACCTTTATCGGCCCGCGCCCCCATGCCATCTCGGTAATGGGGTCCAAACTGGCGGCTAAAGAAGCTGTCAAGACCTACGATATTCCAATGGTACCCGGCATTGACGAATCCATCACCGATGTGGCTCTTGCCAAAAAAATTGCGGAAGAGATCGGATACCCCATCCTCATCAAAGCCTCGGCCGGTGGTGGTGGTAAGGGTATGCGTATCGTGGAACGGTCAGAAGATATTGAAGAACAAATGAAGCGGGCCGTCAGTGAGGCTACCTCAGCTTTTGGTGATGGCTCCGTATTTATTGAAAAGTACGTTACATCGCCCCGGCACATTGAGATCCAGGTGCTGGCCGATCAGCACGGTAACTACCTGCATCTCTTTGAGCGCGAGTGCAGCATTCAGCGCCGTCACCAAAAGGTGGTAGAGGAAGCGCCCTCCTCTTTGCTCACGCCCGAGCTACGCAAACAAATGGGGGAAGCGGCAGTGGATGTCGCCCGCGCCTGCGACTACATCGGTGCCGGTACAGTGGAATTCCTGCTCGACGCCGACCATAACTTTTATTTCCTGGAGATGAACACCCGCCTGCAGGTCGAACACCCGGTAACGGAATGGATTACCGGACTGGACCTGGTGGAAGAACAGATCCGGGTAGCCCGCGGAGAGGTGCTGCGTCACAAACAAGAGGACCTGTCTATTAACGGTCACGCCCTGGAACTGCGGGTCTACGCCGAAGACCCACTCGATCAGTTCCTGCCCAGTGTCGGTAAACTCCAACGTTACCGCCCGGCCAAGGGTCCTAACATCCGCGTCGATGACGGTTACGAGGAGGGTATGGATATCCCCATCTACTACGACCCCATGCTATCGAAGCTGATCACTTTCGGCCAGAGCCGCGAGGGGGCCATTAAACGCATGCTCGAGGCCATCGAAATGTACGAGATCGAAGGGGTCGCCAACACCCTCTCTTTCGGGCGCTTCGTCTGTGAGCACGAAGCCTTCACCTCCGGTAATTTCGACACCCACTTCGTCAAGAACTATTTCACTCCGGACGCCATCGAGCAGCACGGTCACGATGCCGCCGAGGTAGCTGCCAAGCTGGCTACCCACCTGTACCGCCAAAAATTCCGCACACTGGATGTGCCCGATGCGGGGCAGCCGAATTGGACCATAAACAGGTTATGATCCAGGTTATAGGTTTGAGGTTTGGGGTTATAGGTTAGGTCTGCGGTCAGGAAATAGGAAAAGGCACCAGACGAGGGTAAGCCTACTACCTGCCTAAGTGCCTCCAACCAAACCTGTTACCAACCTCAAACCCCAAACCTCACACCTCAAACCTGCCATATCACTTTTTTGCATAAAAAACCCACCCTTTCCTCTGCTTTTGCTCAATTTTTCTAATTTTGTTAACAGCCTTTCAGAAAAATGGAGCGTACATGAATAGCATTGTCACACAGCGCTTTATAAAGTGCCACGACAAACTGCGGTCGGACAATAAAGTCCGGTCCAGTCGACAATTTGCGCTCTCTCTTGATTATCTCCCCCAAAGTTTAAGCGAAATATTGAGAGGACGCCGCGATGTAACCATTGAATTGTTGCGAAAAGCGGTGGAAACCTATAAGATTAATCCGGTATACGTATTTACCGGTGAAGGCCCCATGTTCATGACGGAGGAGTCGCACAGCGACTTTCGGGTATTGACCATTGTAACTAACATGGAGGAGGAAGAACGAATCGTGCATGTTCCCGCTCCTGCGCATACCGGTTACGCCAGTGAAGCCAATAATCCTTCCTTTGTGCAGAGCCTTCCGCATTTTTCCCTGCCCGATTATAAATACAAGGCCGGCACCCACCGGTCCTTTGACGTGGCAGGTGACAGCATGTACCCTACCCTCTCGGAAGGCGATAAGATCGTATGCAGCTTTCTGGAACCGACGCTCTGGGAAACGGGTATAAAAGACAACTACGTCTATGTGCTCGTGACCCAGGCCGATGTGCTCATCCGGCGGGTTACGAACGAGCTTAAGGAACAGAAGCAATTGTTGCTCCACTCTGACAATAGCTATTACGAGGCCGAAACCATGCCACTCAGCGACCTATCGGAAGTATGGTACGTCAAAACACGTATTGGTCCTTTTCTGCCGGCCCAACCCCTAGTGCAGGATGGTCACATCCAAAAGAATCTGCACCAGATGCGGGAGAGTATGCAACAACAAAACACCCTCATCCGCCAGTTGCAGGAAACCATCGAAAAAATGTTGATCCGCGACTAAAGGATTATATCTTACCGGCTCACCAATCCAAGGATTATGGCACGCACCGAAATTACGGCAACCGTCGTTTATCAGAATCTCGAAGGAGGTTTTTGGGGTTTAGAAGACGAAAAAGGCAACAACTATCTGCCGGTCAACATGCCGGAGCAGCTCAAATACAAAGGCCAGAAAGTTAAGGTCGTCATCAGGGAAGCTGATGCAGCCGGAACGGCCATGTGGGGCCGCCCGGTCCGCATCGTATCTTTCTCGACTATGACACCCTAATGCAGCTAGCGGGTCAAAGCCTCATTACTGTGGTTAATGATGCCGATAAAATCGTCAGCCTTGAGGGAAGCTCCGCCAACCAGGGCACCGTCCACATCGGGTTTGGCGAACAGTTCTGCAGCATTGGCCGGCTTTACACTACCTCCGTACAGGATGGAAATAGCCCCCGCCAACTCATCACTGAATTTTTCGGCCAGCAGGCTGCGGATCACTTTATGCATTTCCTGGGCCTGTTCGGGTGAGGCGGTCTTTCCGGTTCCGATCGCCCAAATGGGTTCGTAAGCAATAACCACCTGTTTTATCTGTTCATCGGATAGGTGAAACAAACTATTTTTAATCTGCTCCGATACGTGAGCTGCGTGGGTGCCTTTTTCCCGGATGGGCAGAGGTTCACCACAGCAGAAAATGGGGCGAAGTCCGGTCGCCAGTGCACGGTCGATCTTTTGGGACAGCAATTCATCGCTTTCGCCAAAATACTCCCGGCGTTCGGAGTGCCCGATAATGACAAAATCACACCCACAGGACTTGAGCATTTCGGTGGAAATTTCTCCCGTAAAGGCTCCGCTCTCTTCCTGGTGGCAATTCTGTGCTCCCAGGTGCAAGTTGGAAATGTCGTTAATAGCGGTATGTGTATTTTGCAGGTGAATAAACGGAGGACACAAAATGACCACCGTTTCGGAGGGCTGCAGTTTGTTTACGATTTGTAGGGTAAGGTCCCGGCCCTGATGATAATCCTTATTCATTTTCCAGTTACCGGCAACAATGTTGGCTCGTTTTTTCATAGACGGTTTACGTTGTGTAATGGATGGTTTGATCTTGGAAAGGGCGCTGACGAAGCTACGGATTTTTTTGCGGGTCGAAAACTAATTTATGGGGAGGTCGGGCACGGACTATTTTGTTTAAGCAAGATATTCCAAGACCAACCTTCCGGTACAGGGTAGTAAGTAACCGGTATGTGGATTAAAGCAAGTCCTGCTACCCTATGCCCTACACTAAACACTTTAATAATCAGTCATTTAGTAAACCCATCAGCTCTTGAACCTAGATATTGAGTCATGAAATTTGGAAAAGTAGCCAACATTGACGACGTCGATTTCCGTCTGCAGGATGACCCGGCCGCTAACGCTAGAATTTGGAAAAAAATGGCTGCCACCCCCCAGCCCTCCACGCGCATGTACCTGGGCTGTACCGGGTGGTCCATGAAAGAATGGGTAGGCAAAGTGTATCCTAAAGGCACACCCGCCAGGGAATACCTCACGGTATACGGTGAGCAGTTCAATACCATCGAACTGAATACCACCCACTACCGGATTCCCTCTCCCGAACAAGTCCGCAAATGGCTGGATCAGACTCCCGCCGATTTCAGGTTCTGTCCCAAGGTACCCCAGACCATAAGCCACAGCCGGGATTTGGGGACCGGAGGGCCACCATTGGCTCAATTCAGCCACGCTATGGATTTGATGGGTGAGCGACTCGGGTGTTGTTTCATTCAGTTACCTCCCTATTTTGGCCACGACCGCCTCAGACTGCTGGAACAATTCCTGAAGGGGTGGCCGGCCCACCATCCGCTGGCTGTCGAAGTGCGGCACGAAAGTTGGTTCGATCAACCTGACCACTTCCGTGATTTCCTGGAATTGCTGCAGCAGTACGGCAAGGCTGCCGTGATTACCGACGTAGCCGGACGCCGGGATGTAGCGCACATGGGTGTCACGGCTCCGGTGACTATGATCCGCTTTGTAGGCAATGGGTTGCACCCAACCGACTACCAACGCATTGATGCCTGGATCAGGCGACTAAAAACCTGGTCGGAAGGCGGAGTTAACGAGGTCTATTTTTTTCCACACGAACCCGACAATATCCTGGCGCCGGAATTAACGCAATACGTTGCCGAACAAGTGGGAAAATGGACTAGTTTTGTATATCGAGGTCCTACCCTTATCAATGATGATGCCGGAGAGCAGATGTCCCTTTTTTAGCGAAAACCGACCAAAACCAATCACGACTTGAATACCATTGACTTTAGCCCCGTAGAAGAACTCACCAAAATGGATGACGGCACTCCCTTTATCCACCGCGACATCAGCTGGTTGTCCTTCAACTACCGGGTACTGCAAGAAGCCATGGATACAACTGTCCCCCTGTTGGAGCGTATTAAATTCCTCGCGATCTACTCCTCGAACCTCGATGAATTCTTTCGTGTCCGAATGGCCAACCACCGCAACCTGTTGCGGCTTGGCAAAAAGACGAAAAAGGAATTGAACATGGACCCCAAGGTGGTGGTCAAAGAGATCCGACGCATTGTTAATTTGCAACAGGAGGTTTTCAGTGAAGTTTTTGAAAATATGATCGTCCCGGAACTGGCAAACCATAATATCCGGCTGTTGCGGCGACTGGACCTGGACGAGCAGCAGATTGAATTTGTTGAGAATTTCTTCCAGGATCACATGTTGCCCTTCGTGCAGCCCGTCCTGTTGGTGCGCGATCGCATCCGGCCGTTCCTCAACAATAAGGCCCTGTATATGACCCTCTGGCTGAAGCCGCTCGACGAAGAAAAGGCCGAACCACAATACGCCCTGGTAAAGATCCCCTCCGATCACCTGCAACGTTTCATTGTGCTGCCCAGCAGTGGCAGTGTGCGCGACCTGATAATGATCGATGATATCGTTCGGCACAGTGTCTCGTGGATGTTCCCGGGATACGAGATCATCGACACCTATTCGATCAAACTGACCCGTGATGCCGAGCTGTATATCGACGATGAGTTCAGTGGTGACCTGATCCAAAAGATCAAAGACAGCCTGCAGCGCCGGCACGTAGGTCCTGCCTCCCGTTTTGTATACGACCGCAGCATGCCCGACGATTTGTTAACCTTTCTGAAAGAGGTTTTCGACCTCGAAAAGCTCGACACCCTGCGGGAGGGGCGCTACCACAATAACTTTGACTTTTTCAAATTTCCCGACTTTGGGATGACCCACCTGAAAAATCCCCCCCTGCCTCCGCTCCCCTACTCCGCGCTGGAAGATGCAGAAGATTTTTGGGACACTATCCGCGAACGAGATCACCTCATCCATGTCCCTTACCAGAGTTACGAAAGCGTGGTGCGTTTCTTTGAGGAAGCTTCCCGCGACCCCAACGTAACCCACATCAAGATTACCCAATACCGGGTGGCGCGTAAATCCCGCATCATGCAGGCTCTGATGGAGGCGGTGAAAGCAGGGAAGCAAGTATCGGTGTTTATTGAGGTGAAGGCACGCTTCGACGAAGAAGCCAACCTCAGTTGGGGTGAACGCCTGGAACAGGCGGGAGTTAATGTCCAGTATTCCTTTCCCGGAGTGAAAGTCCACGCTAAAATTGCCCTGGTAAGGCGCCTGGAGGAAGCAGGTCCCGTCCTGTACACCTATCTTTCGACCGGTAATTTCCATGAGGACACGGCAAAAGTATATAGCGACTTTGGGCTGTTTACCCGCGACGAGCGCCTGTCGAATGAAGTAGCCCGGGTATTTTCTTTCCTCGAGACCGTAAAGGTGCCTCCCGCTCCATTCGAGCATTTATTGGTAGGTCAGTTTAATCTGCGAACCAATCTCGAACAGCTCATCGATTACGAGATTCAACAGGCAAGACAGGGGAACAAAGCGGAGATCATTCTGAAGATGAATAGCATACAGGATGCTAAAATGATCAAAAAGCTCTACGAAGCCAGCGAGGCCGGAGTTTCCATCAAAATGATCATCCGGGGAATCTGTTCCATCGTACCCGACGTCAAAGGCTATAGCGAAAACATTCAGGTAATTAGTATTGTGGACCGATTCCTGGAACACGCGCGCATTTTCCATTTCCACCACAGTGGTGATGACCTGCTTTATTTGTCATCGGCCGACTGGATGGTCCGCAACCTTAGTTACCGGGTGGAAGCTGCCTTCCCGGTCTATAATCCTACCCTTAAAAAAGAAATACTGGACTATATCCAAATTCAACTGAACGACAATGTCAAGAGCCGGATCATTGATATTGCGTTTTCCAATGCATATAATCGAAATGAAGCTGACCTGGCAATCCGCTCACAAGTAGAAACTTACTACTACGTAAAACGGAAAATGGAGCAATGGACACCAGATACCGCGTAGAGATGTGGAAAAAGGCTATTAATGTTAAGGTATTGTAAAACTGAAAAAGTGAACTCTGACTAAACCGATTTGTTTATTACCTTTCAGTCCGAAAACAAAAATTTAAACAATCGGTCAACGATCCGATAACCTGTCTGATCTGCTATCATCAAACCAAAATCGGAGGTTTTTCCCTCGGACCGACCGGTCCAGACAAATTCTTTATATGGAAATCAATAAGTTCTCGTTCAACCGTACACAGCACCGCGAATTCGTAAAAGTGCTGCACCAGCGGGTGAATGGTTTTTTCCGCACGCATAACCGCACGCGGTATGCTAATGCCGAAATGGTCATTAAATCAATTGTGGTTCTCAGTATGCTTTTCGGACCTTACTTCCTGATGGTCCTGGGCGTGGTAACCAATGTATGGCTCATATTCCTCTGTTGGATCATTATGGGATTCGGAACGGCCGCAGTCGGATTCTCCGTAATGCACGACGCTAACCATGGCGCCTACTCACGAAATAAGACCGTAAACAAGATCGTGGGCAGTATTATGTATTTCATCGGCGGAAACCCCGTCAATTGGCAGATACAGCACAATGTACTTCACCACACCTTTACCAACGTAGATGGTATGGACGAAGATATTGATGCGGGTAAGATCCTGCGCTTTTCGCCCAAGCAGGAATACTACTCCTTCCATCGGTATCAGCACATTTACGCCTGGTTCCTGTACGGTCTGATGACCCACATGTGGATCACCACCAAGGATTTCAAGCAACTCAAACGCTATAAAGACAATGGTCTGCTCGAGAAGCACGGTCGTACCTACCGGGGTGCAATGACCGAACTCATCCTGACCAAAGCCCTGTACTACGTATTCATTCTGGTCATTCCATTGCTGGTAGTGAACATCGCCTGGTACTGGACCATTCTGTTTTTCCTGATCATGCACTTCATTGAGGGGCTGACCCTGTCGTTAGTTTTCCAGACGGCGCACGTGATGGAACATACCGAATTCCCGGAACCCGACGTAAACACCAGCAAATTTGAGAACAACTGGGCCATTCACCAATTGCAAACCACCATGAATTTTGCTCCCAAAAGCCGGGTTTTTGCCTGGTTCATTGGTGGGCTGAACTATCAGGTGGAGCACCATTTGTTCCCGAACATTTGCCACATTCACTATCCCAAACTCTCGAAGATCGTTCGGGAGACGGCCCAGGAGTTCGGATTGCCTTACCATGTGAAGCCTACCTTCATGGGGGCTCTGGTTGAACACGCACGTATGTTGCGGCAGCTTGGCAGAGTACCGGCACATGCCTGATCCGTCTTGTATGCTTTCGCAAAAAAAAATCCCGAATGTTGGTAGTACCGGCATCCGGGATTTTTTGTAGGACCTTTTGTACTTTACCGTGAGGTTAAGGCAGAGCTGTTTGCTAAAAGACTGAATGCCGCAATCTCACGGTGTATTAGGTAGTAGGATTATTTCAAATCCTTATACCCAATACTTACTACTATGTACCGGGAGGTTGGGCTTTGATTATCTTCCATTTATGGAAAAGCCTGTGCCCAACCTCACGTAACTTTACCGCCGACTAAACGAGTATTATGGATCAACCTGATATTTGGGAAGAAGAGGTTCCAATCACGGCCTCGATGGTTAATCACCGACGGCAATGCAAACTCGACGCGCTCTGCAATGTACTGCAGGAAATAGCCGGGCGCCACGCAAATGCCCTTCGGGTAGGTTTTTTTGAAATGCAGCGGGAACAACTCTTTTGGGCACTCAGTCGTCTGCGTATTCACCTCGACCAAACACCCTCCTGGCAAGAAAGTATTCACATACGTACCTGGGTCCATCGCATGCGTGGACCCCTCTCTTTCCGGAATTTTTCCTTTCACAATCAAGATGATCAGTTACTCGGTTCCGCCAGTACCCTATGGACCGCCGTCCACGCCGTGGAGCGCAAACCAACCCGATTGCCTTTCACCGATTTTCCGGTTCGCCCCAGCGATCTTCCCCCCCTGCGGCGAACCCGAACGACTACAGATTCCCGCTCAAGTCGAGCGGGAAACGACCTATACAGTGCGGTATAGCGACATCGATATGATCGGGCACGTAAACAACGTTCGCTACCTATCCTGGCTGCTCGATACCTACGGCAACTTTAATCTCGACCACCAACCCGTACGGGTCGATATTAATTACCTGGGTGAAACAAAACTAGGCGACTCCGTCCTACTCCAGCGTTTTAAGGATACTGGGCCCGATCAGACCTTTCATCACCGCATCGTCCACGCCGGCGAGGATAAGGAAATACTTCGGGCCACCATCAAGTGGATGGACAAGCCTGAGGTGTGAGGTAACCTCTGACCTGTCCTCAAACCTCACACCTCAAACCTCAAACCTGCTATCTTCTTGAGCAGCTTCATCATTTTCAGGTTGATGGAGGCATTGACGTGGAAATACAAGCCGTTAATAGTGATCCAGTTTTCTACGCGCCTGACGTTTTCCAGGCGTTCGTAATTGACGAGGCGGGCCTTTTGGAGTGGGAATTTCCAGTAGAGGGCGTGTTCCGTCATGGCGAAGCCTTCCTTACAATTCCCCAGCAGGGAAGTATCTACAATGAACAGGATCTTTTCTTTACGGGCCGGAAAAAGGAAGTGCTTACCCGCATTCTTGAGTTTTTCGACCGGCATATTCAGGAAATCGGTGTAGGGCTTTTCCCGTTCGTTGTCGAAGTCGAGGTAGTCCATCACCATTTTATAGACATTCACTTCCGACCACTTGGTGACATCCTGGTATTTAAGGATGGCTACGGGTAGTTTTACATCGTTCAGGTCCTGGCAGTAGGTGATGATGAAATAGTCCAGCTGATTTTCCAGCAGGTGGTGTACGTACTGGTTGAATTTTTTCATGTCGAGTTTCCCGCGTTGCCGGCGTTGCTCGACCTGTTGTTCCAATTTATGGCCGAAATCGCTGACCGTATCCCGGTAGGTGGTTTCATATACTCGTTCCGAGTAGGCCTGGAACAGATCGGGGTCGTGTTCCTCGGCCAGTCTTTGCTTGAGGGCCAGGAAAAACTGTTCTGTAAATTGTTGAGAGACATCCTTATCGGTATCGATCAGGATACGTTCGGGTGCTGGGTCCGGCCCGGAAGGTTGCTCGGCTCCGCAGTTCAGGCAGAAACGGGCATTTTCGGGAAGTTCTTTATGACACCGGTGACATCGCTTCATGTAACAACAAGCTGGTTGCGCGTAAAACCATCCGGTAGCCTTGCTGTTTAAGCAGTGCAATAGGCTCGGAGCTGGTAAGACGTACGAATGTAGCTAGTTTCGCACGCCAGAACAAAAATATACCATAATTTGGCTAAGCATCGGAAAAAGCGAGACCTCCCGCAAAAGATTTGTGCACACTGCGAACGCCCCTTTAGCTGGCGCAGGAAATGGGAGAATAATTGGGCAGAGGTCAAGTATTGCAGTGAGCGCTGCCGCCGGACCGCCAAAAAACAACGATAACGCCTATTCAATTGACATGAATCAAAGAGAACCGAATCCATTCGACAAAGAGGGGCGCGCTGCCCGCAGCCGGGATGAATTTCACGGAAATGAATACCAAAACATGGCCTTTCACCCACGAAATGTCATTTTATTCCTGGTTTTGATCGGCATCACCGCTCTGTTCCTTAGTCTTTCGGCTGCCTTTGTGTACACCCGGGTTCAAAGTGATCTGCCGCCCATCAAACTGCCCCCTCTTTTTCTGTTTAATACCATTATTCTGCTCGGGTCCAGCGCCACTATGATCTGGGCCAAGCGAATGTATCAGGCCGATAATACCCGAAAATACCAACAGGCCCTCATCGCGACCATGCTGCTTTCGGTACTTTTTATGATCGCTCAAGTGTTTGCCTGGCGCAGCTTATTCGCCCAGGAAGTGTTTATCAATACCGATAACTCCGCCTCCTACCTGTACGTAATTTCCGGTCTGCACTTTGCTCACGTCATTGCCGGCCTGCCGTTTCTGGGGCTGTTCCTTTGGCGGGCACGCAAACAGATGGTCGAACCGGTAAGTGTATTGGTCTATTTCTCCGACCCGGAGAAGCGACTCAAACTCCGGTTACTTACTATTTATTGGCATTTTTTGGATGGTCTTTGGATCTACCTGGTCCTCTTCTTTTACCTGAATTATCTGATCCGGTAGGATTCTTTCCCGGACAGTCATGAAAATCGGGCGGGCTTATCACAAGAGGACCATCGGCAGGCAATTGTACTCTGAAAACTAATTTTATCTTTGTGTTTTCAAACAGCCATTTCATGCAGAACGCAGAGATAGAAGTCACACTGGACGTAGCCAAAGAGCTGGGTCTGACCGAAGAAGAATTTCAGAAAATACAGGAAGTTCTGGGGCGCACCCCCAACTTCACAGAGATCAGTGTGTACTCGGTCATGTGGTCCGAACACTGTTCTTATAAAAACTCCATTGTCTGGCTCAAGACCCTGCCCCGTGAAGGTGAACGCCTGCTCGTCGAAGCCGGAGAGGAAAACGCGGGGCTGGTCGATATTGGCGATGGCTTAGCCTGTGCCTTTAAGATCGAAAGCCACAACCACCCTTCAGCTATTGAACCCTACCAGGGAGCTGCAACCGGTGTGGGGGGTATTCATCGCGATATTTTTACCATGGGCGCCCGCCCGATAGCAGCGCTCAACTCCCTTCGTTTCGGGAATATTGATCTGCCGCACACCAAGCACTTGGTGCGTGGAGTAGTTCGCGGTATCGGTGATTATGGGAACTGTTTCGGTGTTCCAACGGTGGCCGGTGAAGTCTATTTCAACGATTGCTACAACCAGAACATCCTGGTCAACGCCATGTCGGTCGGGGTGGTCAAGGTTGGTGAAACCGTTTCTGCCACCGCCGAAGGTGTCGGCAATCCCGTTTTCATTGTAGGTTCGGCCACCGGTAAAGACGGCATCCACGGGGCGACCTTCGCTTCGGCAGATCTCACCGAAGATTCGGCCGACGATCTGCCGGCGGTACAGGTAGGTGACCCCTTCCAGGAAAAACTATTGCTGGAGGCCAGCCTGGAAGCCATCCAGACGGGGGCCGTTGTCGGCATGCAGGACATGGGGGCCGCCGGTATTGCCTGTTCTTCCTCCGAGATGAGTGCCAAGGGCGGTGTGGGTATCGAGCTGCACCTCGACCGGGTGCCCACTCGCCAGGAGGATATGCAAGCCTTCGAAATCATGATTTCCGAAAGTCAGGAGCGCATGCTTATCGTAGGTAAAAAGGGCGAGGAAGAAAAGCTGTTGAACGTATTCCGCAAATGGGACCTGGTATGTGAGGAGATCGGGGAAGTCACCGATACAGGACGGGTTATTGCCTATTACCACGGTGAAGTGGTGGCCGACATGCCCGCTGAAAGCCTGGTCTTGGGTGGGGGTGCCCCGGTTTACCAGCGGGAATACACACGCCCTGCCTACATGAAAAAACAATCGGCTTACTCCATAAAAAAGGTCGATGAGCCCAAAGATCTGGTGGCAACTGCCCGCACCCTTTTTACCTCTCCTAACTTGGTGAGCAAGCGCTGGATCTACGAACAGTACGACTCCATGGTGCGTACCAACAGCATGAGTACCAACGCTCCTTCCGATGCTGCCATTGTGCGCGTGAAGGGCACCGATAAAGCCCTCGCGGTGACCGTCGATTGTAATTCGGCCTACGTACATGCTGATCCTTACGTGGGGGCCATGATTGCCGTATCTGAAGCCGCCAGGAACATCGTCTGTGCCGGGGGAGATCCCGTAGCCATTACCAATTGCCTAAACTTCGGTAACCCCTACAATCCGGAAGCTTACTACCAATTCGTGTACGCTATTAAGGGAATGGGTGAAGCTTGTAGCAAATTCGGCACCCCCGTGACCGGAGGTAACGTCAGCTTTTACAACCAATCCGTATATAAGGATCGAACCGAGCCGGTCTATCCCACCCCCACTATCGGAATGCTGGGCATCCTTGATGACCTGAAGTACCAAACCCACCTCGGTTTCAAATCGGAAGGTGATCAGATCTATATGATCGGTACTCCTCACAATGATCTCAATGCTTCGGAGTATTTACGGCGGGTACACGACATTTCGGAAACACCACCGCCTCGATTCGATCTGGATGAGGAGTGGCACATCCAGCAAAATGTTAAAAAACTAATCCGTATGCAACTCATTGAGTCTGCACACGATATCAGTGAAGGGGGATTGTTTACCGCATTGCTGGAGTCGGCTATGGTACACAACCTTGGTTTCGACATTGAGTCTGATGCAAATTTCCGTAAGGATGCGTACCTTTTTGGCGAAAGCCAAAGCCGAATCCTGATCACCATCAGTCCTGACCGGGAAGATGAACTGATCAACCAGATGAATGCCAACAACGTTTCCTTTACTCGTTTAGGTGAAGTCGTTGGCGATCGCGTAAAAATTGATGAGGTAGATTTCGGAGCTGTCCGGGAATGGAAGACGCTCCACGAGGATACACTTTCCCAAAAATTGGACAACCAATAAAAGAATCATTATGAATCTCATGTACACAAGCCGCATATTGGTCATGCTGACAATGGTCGCAGGACTTTGGTCCTGTCAGACCGAACAGTCGGGAGTCACCTTTGAGGGTACCATCGATGGTGCTGAAAACCTGCAGGTCTTCGTAGACCACGTGGTTATTGGCAAAGCCAATTCGGTCATTGCCCGCGAACAGATCAGTGGTAACGGTTCGTTTAGTGTGAATTTCGAAGACGGCCTGGAGCCGGGCATTTACAACCTGCGCATCGGTGCCAAACGCATCAGCCTGGTGGTCGATGAAAAGGCGCAGCAGCATATTAAAGTCAACGGAAACCTAAACACCCTGCAAAACTACGAAGTAGCCATTGAAGGCTCTGAACCTTCCCAGCAAATGGCCGATGTCATGCGGCAATTGATCGCACGGGAAATGGATGCCAATGGCGTAGCCCAACTGGTAGACAATACGGAAAGTCCTATGATGGCTTCCTATGTCGCTTTTCGTGCACTGGGCACCAATGGTCAGTTTCTCGACACCCAAAAGAAAGCGCAACAAAAGCTGGCCGCCAAATACCCTCAGTCGGAAATGACAACGGAATACGCCCGCTACATAAGCGCTATTGAGCAACAATACGCTCAGCAGATGGCCCAACAGCGCATCCAGGTGGGGGCAATGGCACCCGATATCACCATGCAGAGCCCCGATGGCAAAACGTACAGCCTTTCCGATCTGAAAGGTCAGATCGTCCTGCTCGATTTCTGGGCCAGCTGGTGCCGTCCCTGCCGCATGGAAAATCCCAACGTGGTCAAAGTGTACAACCAATACAAAGATCAGGGCTTTACCATCTTTAGCGTATCCCTCGACGGTTTGGATTCGCGCATGGCTGCCCGCCTGGGAGAAGACAAGGTAGAAGCCGCCATGGATCGCTCTAAGCAAGCCTGGATCAAAGCCATCGAACAGGATAACCTCACCTGGCCATACCACGTGAGCGACTTGAAAAAATGGCAAAGCGCGGCTGCTGCTACCTACGGAGTACGCTCTATCCCACGTGCCTTCATGATCGACCGGGAGGGTCGCATCGCCAGTACCAAGGTACGCGGTGCCGAGCAGATCGAAGCTGCTTTGCAGGATTTGCTAACCCAATCCTGATCAGGTTTGAGGTGTGAGGTGTGAGGTTTGAGGTTTGAGGTTAGGCTAGAGGTCACCTCAAACCTCAAACCTATAGCCTGATCAACTGGGATATTAAGATTCCCGTAGCTACCCCCGCATTCAGTGATTCCGCTCCGCCGCCCGGTCCCCTGGGAATGGAAATAACCTGATCCACCTGCCCATTTACCTCTTCGGTGAGGCCACGACCTTCGTTGCCGATCACCAGGATACCCGGTTCAGGACTTGCCAGGTCAAAGACGGAGGTACCCTCCATATCAGCTGCGTACACAGGAATGCCCGTTGTTTTTTGCCGAAAGGCAGCCAAAGAAGATCGCCATACCGGCACCCGCAGGAATGCTCCCATACTCGCCTGGATGACTTTGGCGTTGTATAGATCAGCGGAATGGTTTGAAAAAACAACCTGGCTGACGCCAAACCAATCGGCGATGCGAAGGATGGTGCCCGCATTGCCGGGATCCTGAATGTCGTCGAGGTAAATGGTCCAGTTAGGTCCGGGCAATCTTGGCTCCGGCATCATTTCGGCAATGGCCAGCACGCCCTGGGTGGAGCGCAGCTCGGAAGCTTTGTGCAGCTCTTCCGGGGGCAGGGTGAATATTTCGGTATCAGGTACGGGACCGGTATAGTTGTCGAGCCATTCAGGTGTGGCGACCAGGAACTCTACGGAGTGTCGGGCAGCCAGGATTTCAGAAACGATTTTATCCCCCTCTGCCACAAATTTGTTATACTTTTGACGGTACTTTTTTTGCTGCAAAGAGCGAATGTATTTGCGTTTATTCTTCGACAGCTCCATAGGCTTTACTTCCGTATGTTGACGTTCCGACTGTTTCCAATATTGGGTTGTGTACTGCTCGCGATGATGATAAGTTCTTGTGGAGTACGCAAATATCTGGAAGTCGACGAATACCTCCTGACAAAGAATAATATCAAACTGCGAACCGTCGAGAAACTCGACAATAAACGGCGGCTAAAGTACGAATTATCCACCCTCTACGAACAGGAAGTCAACGGTAACTTCTTTTTCATTCCCCGCGAATGGTTTTACTTTAAAACCCAGGATGCCCGCGACACCACCCGCTTCGACGATTGGCAGCGACGGATTATTGCCGAAGAACCAGCCATTTTTGACGAAGACCAGGCCGGTTCCACTGCCGATGCTATGGAGCGATACCTGCGCTACAAAGGCTACTACGATGCCGAGGTCTTCTACGATGAAACCGTGAATCCCAAGCCCCAAAAGGTACAGGTGACCTACTTCGTAAATCCCGGACATCAATACCTGATCGATACCGTCTATTTTTCTTCGCCGGACTCTAATATCTCGGATATTCTCCAACAAATTGCTCCCGAAACCGAACTGGAACGTGGCCAGGGCCTGGATGGCCAATTGTACGAGCTGGAAAAGAAGCGGATCAGCACCTATCTGCGCAACCACGGCTATGCCGAATTTTTCCCCAACTCCTTTCCACCCCTTGAGGTCGACACAACGGAGCGTCCATACCGGGCGAATATTTACCTGGAAGTGGCTGCTCCTGAAGTAGATTCCGTGCATCCGGTCTTTCGGATTGGCGATATCCACGTCTATCCGGACTTCAATATCACCGTCCCGGAAGATAGTCTTCGCGACACTCTGATACAGGGTATTCACTTTCACGTGCCACCGGGCGAGATGACGGTGCGGCCGAAGACCATTATCGATAATATCTTTCTGGAGGAGGGTCAGCTCTATCAACAATCGGAATACGACCGAACTAACCGGCAGTTGGGAGAGCTTAGCGTGTTCCGGTTCGTGCGGATCAAGCAACAAGAAGACCCCAACCAACCCCAATTGCTGCATTTCCGTATCGAATTGTCGCCCAATCCGCTATTGCAGCTCGGAGTGGATTTCGAATTGAATTACACCAACCGGTCCAACAACTCGGGAATCGGCAACCTGATCGGTATCTCGGTGAGTCCCTCGATCAGTAACCGCAATTTGTTGAAAGGATCCGAATTACTGGTAAGTAATCTGGCGGCCGGCGTGGAAGTGAATCCAAATCTGGGCGACAATCGTTTCTGGAATACCATCGACCTGCGCTTGCAATCCGATATGTACCTGCCTCGCTTTAGTGATTACCTGGGTATTTGGAAGTTACTGCACGGTTTGCCCTTTAATAAAGAGGCTAAAGCCAAAGGGGAAAGCTTTTACGATCTCCTGGTCGACCGGGCCAGTACCCGGTTATCGGCTTCCTACAATTATACATTGCTGCTCGATTTTTATCAGTACAACCTGTTCGCTGCTTCCTACGGCTACAATTTGCAAAGCAACCAACGGAATCGCTACATTCTGACCCACCTGGCGCTCGACTATTTTCAGCCAACCGTTCGGCCGGCCTTTCAGAATTTGCTGGATGCCAACCCTTTCCTGGAGCGAAGCTTTGGTAATCAACTATTTATCAGTTTGTTATTTAGGGAATTCAACTATACCTATAACAAGCCATCAGATGCACTGGGCAATTCGGCCTTTTTCAATATCAACTTCGAAACGGCGGGACTGGAACCCTGGGTCGGAAATACCATCTACAATGCCTTTGCCCTGAATTCGGATACCCTGCGTATCGGGACCACCGATTTCAGTCAATACATACGCCTGGAAATGGATTACCGCTATTACAAAGAGTTCAATCCCCGCAATGGCTTTGCTGCACGCTTCAATTTTGGAATTGCCCGCCCGTTCGGGTATAGCGTTGATGTACCCTACGTAAAGCAATTCTACGGTGGTGGCCCAAACGATATCCGAGCCTGGGCGGCCCGTGAACTGGGACCGGGCGGACACATTGACTCCCTGACCATAAACACCAGTAATCCACTGCTTTTTTACCAGGCCGGAGACCTGAAGGCTCAGTTAAACATGGAGTATCGTTTTAATATTTATTGGCGATTAAACGGCGCTTTTTTCCTCGACGCCGGCAATATCTGGACCGTACGCACCGACCCCTCTCGTCCGGGTGGTAAATTTCGATTGCAGGAAGAGCAGCTCCTGCGCGACGATGGAAGCATTCAGATCCTCGATCCCTTTTACCGCCAAATCGCGGTGGGTACTGGCTTTGGCCTGCGCTTTGATTTTACCTACTTTATTTTTCGGCTCGATCTGGGGATCAAACTGCGCTATCCGTACCGTTGGGACCAGGAGCAATACTGGAATCCTCCAAGGAGGTGGTTTGAGGATACAAACCTGAATTTCGGATTGGGATTTCCGTTCTAGGGTGGTCGATCCTCTGGATCGATTTAAAACAATGGTTTCCGCCCGTACTTTGAGCAGATCGGGCAGACGTGGGAAGCGTGGCCGCGTGCTTTGCAGTATTCTCGACCGAAGAAATGGCTTGGGTCGGTCCGGAGGACCGACTTCCTAGAACAACGACTTCCGCCCGTACTTTGAGCAGATCGGGCAGACGTGGGGGTCGTGGCCGCGAGCCTTGCAGTACTCCCGCCCGAAGAAAATGATCTGCAGGTGCAGTTTATTCCATTTCTCGCGGGGGAAGACTTTTTTCAGATCGCGTTCCGTTTTCTCGACGTTTTTTCCGGTACTGAGGGTCCAGCGATAAGCCAGGCGGTGGATGTGGGTATCAACCGGAAAGGCGGGTTCCCCGAATGCCTGAGCCACAACAACCGAGGCCGTTTTATGCCCCACTCCGGGTAGTGCTTCCAGATCAGCCATTACGGCAGGAACATTCCCTTCGTATTTTTCCAACAGAATCTCCGACAGACCGTGGATGGCTTTGGCTTTGCGCGGGGACAATCCGCAGGGACGGATGATCTCCTGTATGCGCGGTATGCCAAGGCTGAGCATATCCGTTGGGTTGTTTGCTTCCGCAAAAAGAGTAGGCGTAACCCGGTTCACGCGTTCATCGGTACACTGGGCCGACAGCAATACCGCGATCAGTAAGGTGTAGGGGTCGGTATGGTCTAGTGGAACGGGAGTCTCCGGATAAAGCTCCTCCAGGATGTCGGCAATCGCATCGGCCTTTTCCTGCCGGGTCATTCGTTTATTGGTAGGTGAAGGTGCCATAATCGCTTTGAATGGTTACCGTATTCTTCTCCGCATTCTCAACCCGTCCGACGATTTGAGCATCAATATTGAAGGTCTTGGCAATATCGATGATGCCGGTAGCAATAGATTCCGGTACGTAGAATTCCAGGCGCTGGCCCATGTTGAATACCTGGTACATCTCCTTCCACGCTGTTCCACTTTCCGATTGGATCATGTGAAATAAAGGGGGAACCGGCAGCATATTGTCCTTGATGATGTGTTTACCGTCCACGAATTTCAGCACCTTACTCTGGCCACCGCCTGTATTGTGAATGATGCCGTTTATTTGCGAGCGGTACGCATCGAATACTTTTTTGAATACCGGCAGGTAGGTCCGCGTAGGTGAAAGCACTAGCTTTCCGGCCGCAATGGTTTGCCCGTCTACGGTTATTGCGTCGGTTAGACGTTTGCTACCCACGTATACAACTTCCTCCGGTGTATTGGGATCATAAGAATCAGGGAATTTCTGCCGGTACATGTTGTGAAATACATCGTGACGGGCGGAGGTAAGCCCATTACTGCCCATACCACCATTGTAGGTATCCTCGTATGTTGCCTGGCCGTAGGAAGCCAGGCCTACGATCACGTCGCCCTCCTGAATATCATTCACGATCAGGTCGGAGCGCTTTAGACGGCCGAAAGCCGTATAGCCAACATCGATGGTCCGCACGATATCGCCCACATCGGCCGTTTCGCCTCCAGCCTGGTGGATGGTAAGTCCGAAGGACTCCATGCGCTCCACGAAGTCAGTGGTGGCTTTAATGAGCGTGGCGATCACCTCGCCCGAGATCAGGTTCTTATTCCGCCCGATGGTAGAGGACAACAGAATATCATCCGTACAGCCCACACAGGCCATATCATCCAGGTTCATGACGATGGCATCCTGAGCAATACCTGCCCAGACAGAGGTATCGCCGGTTTCTTTCCAGTATAGATACGCCAGGCTTGTCTTGGTACCGGCGGTATCGGCGTGCATGAGGTTACAATAATCCGGATCGCCTGCTGCAATGTCGGGTAGAATCTTGCAAAATGCGTTTGGAAACAATCCCTTATCCAAATGCTTTATAGCTGCGTGAACCTCGTCCTTGGTAGCGGATACGCCCCGTTTGTCGTATTTATACTGATCAGACATTCCAATTTTTTTGCGTGGAGGACAAAAGTAAGAAAAACACAGTTTCGAAGTCGGAAAGCGGAAAGCGTAAATTTCACACTTCACACTTCACACTTCACACTTCCTACTTTGACCTGGACTGAATAGCGTTGACAGGTTTTAAGATATGTGCCTTAAAGAGCTA
>CAYFGK010000064.1:0-40053 GCA_964342305.1 uncultured Saprospiraceae bacterium
ATCTATTATTCAAACCGAACTGTTCGAAAGTCCGATTAATAGGGGGGCAAACCACGAGACCATCAAAGAGAGGAAGGAGTGAATTATCAGTAATTAATCTTTTTGACAACTTTTTTGAGAAACCTATTTGAGGAAGCAATTCTTTCAGCCAATCTGAGACCGTTTCAAATCTAGGTCTCCAAGTTGCAATGTCTATTATTATCGGTATTTGCTTTTCTTCTCTTTCTATTAATTTTAAAGCTAATTGAATTAAAAGTGTCGTTTTGCCTGATCCAGCTTCTCCCGTTATTAGCAGTCGTCCATTATGTCTGTCAAATAGAGTAACTAACTCATCCTTTATATTTATAAATCGAATCGTATTATTATCATAAATATTAGCTTTAATGCCTGTTCCTTCCGTAGAGTATTTTAGTTTTATATTAATAGGAAATCTTGATGCTAGTTTGTTGTCAATACGGTTTTGATAAGTTGTGAGAAGGTCTTCTTTAGTTTTATTAAAGTCAGAATCCGCGACTTCTAGGTTGCTAGCATTTTTTACAATCTTGGAGCCTTCTCCCCAAACCAGAAATATTAAGACTGATGAAAAGCCTAAAATGCCTACTAGATAATAATAGCTATCCCCTGGAAATGCTTTCTTAAGCCAGTTTACAATTTCTTCTTTCACCAATTCAGGTAATAGATTCGCAAGCAAAACCAAAGTGAGAAGTCCTATGACCCTGTAAAATTTCTTCTTCATAAAGTAAAAACCTGGTAGAAAGTCAAACAGATAGTATTTGCATCCATGCTGTCGAATTACTGTATAAAGGTTGAGAAAGCATCATTTAATAAGTTTCAATATTTTACCTAATACAATGATACAAAAAATTTAAGATGTCGTCATTTTGGCTCTTTTTACTTACCCCCAATTTTAAACCAGTGAGGCCGAAATATATATTTGATTTGAGGGCTCTGCCTAAAATTCCACTCGCTTAAAAATCCCATAGTGGCTTTTAACCCCACGCTGCTTCGCCTTCCAAAAAGCAACATTCACCGCCTCCTGCGCCTCCATGATCCGATCGGCCGAATGGGTCTTGATCTGTGACTTATTGACCAGGGCATCGGTGGCATCGACAAAACAGGTTGATGCAAAGCCCCACACCCGGGGCAGCACATCGCTGGGCGAGAAGACCAAAAAAAAGATCCAGTATCTGGAGCCGAAAACCCAGTAGCATCTGCCGAAAGTATCGATCCCGGTCAATAATGGCATCAATGCAGCCCCGGCAGTAATCATAGTAGTTAAGCTCTCCAGACTCACTGGTTTCAAATCCTTACTGCCCTCCACCACTTTCTCCCCTCCCCATTACCATAATCTTATAGTTATATTTTATATTTAACTATTCAGTGTCTTGCCTAAACCCAGTGGCCATGAATGTTGACTTGAAAGCCCGTAAGCGTGAATTGTACTCCCTGCTTGGATCAGAGCGAGGAGGACCTGTAGCCGTACTGGAAAAATTGGAGAAACTCCTGCCCGAGAATAGTCCTCGCCAAGAGGATGTAACACTGCTTTTCCGCCGGATTAACGATGCTAATCTCAAACGGTTGCGAAGGACATTGAGTGATGAGAAGCTCCAACTAGAATACAATCAGATCTCAGAAGCCATCAGCAATCTAATTAAAAGCTTAGATGAAGCTGATTTTGATTCTCAGACACCAATTTCTTCATTTGGAGATAAGAAAAGGCCGCAGTACGGGCATGTTTTGCATCGCATTCCCAAAGCGATGAAAGTTGGAGAGCAAACCAAGTGCGTAGTCCGCGTGGCATTCACCGAAGAGCAAATTATCCAGCGTATTCAGTTAGATGAGCACGTATCATTGGATGAGATTCGTGTATCCGATGTAATGCAGGTAGAATTATTGGATACCAATAGTCATTCCCCCTTTACCATTCGATCCATTAGTTCAAAAGAACAACTAGTCGACAGAGATGCCTTTACCGAATGGGTCTTTTATGTGCAACCGCATATGGCGGGTGAGTTTCCACTTACCTTGAAGGTCGCGGTAGTTGAAATGGTAAGGGGCAAAGAGCGGTTGAGGGAGGTGGTGTTGGAAGAAACGGTCGTTATCTCCACAGATCTTGATGAAGATGATTTGGCAGAGGGCGAATTTACAAATACGGGTACTGGCTTTTCCTTTGGGGAAAATGCTGATATGGAAGCTCCCATTGATGCTCCCAAACGACCAACTTCCCCCTCAAACCGAAAATGGCAACGGCCCGTAGCTTTAGCCTTAGCCGCATTGCTATTCGTAAATGCAGGCTTGTATGCCTATAACCCGGTAAGTTATGAATACCAAGCCATCAAGTTACTGAATGATACACCGGAGGCTTACGAGAAGCTTATTGAAAAATATGACGAGAGCCCTCAGCCCCGCAAGCAAAAGTTCGTGGAAAAAGCGCTCATCCGAAAGGTGGAAACCATACCTTCCGAGGATACCATTCGAAAGGTGGAAGCTTTGGATGAATACGTGAATTACGTTGAACAGAAAAAAGAGGTGCTTCCTCCTCGCCCGCAAAGATCGGTTGACATTGCTGAGTTTAAGTGGAAAGCAGCGGAAATAACCAAAGCACCGGAACGGTTCGAGTCATATCACAACGAGTTTAAAAATGCTGATGTTCCTGAAATTAAGGACCGTGCAGTTGACGCTCTTGTCAATTATGCTCGAGTCAAGAACACACCTTCCGCATACCTTAAGCTTGTTCAAAGCTATCCCCAAGTTCAGGAAGTAAAGGAAGAGGTAAAACAGAAAAAGGAGGAGTGGCGAAAAGAAGAAAACAGTATCAACCAATCAGAGCAAAAAGCACTGGAATTACTAGAGCAAGAGATTGCGATTATTTCAATTGGGAACAATTTGCAAGGTAATTCAGTAGCTACTCAATCTCAAAGAGATGTGTCCCAGTTATTATCTGAAAATGATACAAACAGTGATGTAAATCAAGAGGAAAAAACTTCTAGCACCTCGAAAGAGATTAAGCAAGTGGCGGTTAATGAAAAGTCAGTTAAAACAGAAAATGGAGGTGACTCATCTGGTAACCTAGAAAAGGAGAAAAACCAATCTAAGGTTCCAAGTGGACCTAATTTAATAAAACCCAAGGTTGATTCACCTATAATAGCAGTAGCAGAAAATAATCCTGAACCGGGTTTAACGAACAAAGGAGAAATTCCGGAAGAAAGAGTAAAAGCCACCCCCGAAGAACTCCCCAACATGGTCTACATCCAGGGCGGTACCTTCGAGATGGGGGATCAGTTTGGCGATGGTGAGGATGACGAAGATCTGCACACGGTGACGGTGAGTGATTACTACCTTGGACGACACGAGGTGACCTTTGCTGAGTATGCGGAGTACTGTGCAGCAAAAGATATATCGCTCCCGGATGATGAAAGCTGGGGCAAAGGCGAGCGGCCGGTGATCAACGTGAGCTGGTACGATGCGATCGAATATTGCAACTGGCGCAGTGAACAGGAGAATTTGACCCCGGTTTATCGAATATCGGGGAGTGACGTCACGGCCAATTGGGATGCGAACGGTTATCGTTTGCCTACGGAGGCGGAGTGGGAGTATGCTGCGCGAAGCCGGGGTAAGTATGAAAAATGGTCGGGTACATCTTCGGTGAATGAACTATCTGATTATGCAAATTATGATAGTTCAGGAGATGATTATGACCAAACGGCACCTGTAGGAAAGTTTAAGCCGAATGCCCTAGGTCTTTACGACATGAGCGGCAACGTATGGGAGTGGTGCTGGGATTGGTACGATAGTGACTACTATAGCACATCCGCTGGGGCGACTGACCCTCGTGAACCTGATGAGGGCTCTTACCGCGTGTACCGCGGCGGCGGCTGGGACGACGACGCCTGGCTCTGCCGTGCCGCCTATCGCGGCCTCGACTACCCGGATTATCGCGACTACGGCATCGGGTTTCGTCTCGCCCTTAGTTCAGCGAGGTAGTTGTTCCGTGCTTTCTGGTGAGCGATGCGGAGGACAGAGTTATGATCTAAGCGGAGGCAGCGGTAGCGCCTCCAGCGCGGATTATGCCTGGCCGAAGCTATGTCAGAGCGGCAGTGAATGGGCCCTCTAAGGGCCCCGAATTTTTTTAAAAACTATGCAAGTCAAAGTATTCAGCATACCGGTGGTAGGCGGAGAGGCGCTCAATGAGGAATTGAACGCATTTTTGCGTTCCCGGAAAATCCTTCAAGTCGAGCAGCAGTTGGTTCAGCAAAATGATGGTGCCTATTGGAGTTTTTGTGTGCGATATATTGATGGAGGCAAATCAAAGTTTGACGGTAGCCGTCGCAAAGTCCGAAAAGATTATAAACAGGAATTATCACCTGAGGCTTTTACCCGCTTTTCCCGCCTACGGGTTATCCGAAAACAAATCGCTCAAGAGGAGGCTATACCGGCCTTTGCGGTATTCACCGATGAAGAGTTGGCAGGTCTGGCCAATTTGGATGAAATGACCGAGCAGAGTATGCGGTCGGTACCAAGTATTGGAGAGAAGAAAGTGGCCAAATATGCCCAGCGGTTCCTACAAGCTTTCAACGATGAAACGAGCGAATAACCTACTACCCAGGATTGAGGATATGGATAATCTTGAGTTGGCTTTTTGGAAGGCCAGTAAAGGAAAGCGATATGCTTCTTCTGTGTTGGCTTATCAGACGCACCTGGATAAGCACTTATTGGCTTTACAGCAAGATATTCGCCGTGGAAAAATCGAGTTGGGTGATTATCGGTACTTCTATGTATATGAGCCAAAGAAGCGCGAAATATGCGCTAGTGCTTTTGGGGAACAGGTATTCCATCATGCTTTGATGAATGTATGTCATGAGCATTTTGATAAGGTACAGATATACGATAGTTATGCCAGTCGGAAGGGAAAAGGCACCTACGCTGCTTTAGAACGGGCCAAAAAGTATACCCGAAAGTATACTTGGTTCTTAAAGCTCGATGTACGGAAATTTTTTGCCAGCATCCATCATGACGTGTTGAAAAAACAACTGGCCAGGCGATTTAAAGGAAAGCGGTTGTTATCTCTTTTCGATCAGATCATTGACAGTTACGCGCACAACCCAGAAAGAGGGCTGCCCATAGGCAACCTTACCAGTCAATATTTTGCCAATCATTACTTGTGTGGGCTTGACCATTTTATAAAGGAATCACTGGCGTGTAAAGCCTATGTACGGTACATGGATGACATGGTCTTATGGGCCAATGATAAAGGGAGCCTACAACAGCTGTACGGAGAAATCACTGGCTACATAGAGAACCAACTTAGGTTACAGCTCAAACCCAAACAACTTAACCGAACCGTATTAGGCTTGCCTTTCCTGGGTTACCGTTTACACCCGTGTTATGTTCGCCTTTTAGGCAAAAGCCGAAAACGGTTTATTCATAAAATAAAAAAAATTCAGGGGAAATTAGCTGACGGAGAATGGGATCAACATATAGCCCACCGGCATGTACTACCGTTACTGGCCTTTACCCAACATGCCGATTCCCTGGCACTACGTCAGCAAGTTCTGAAAGAAATAGGTCTGACATCGTAGGGCTCTAACCGCGTGAACCGCGGCGGCAGCTGGAACAACAACGCCAGGAACTGCCGTGCCGCCAATCGCAACAACGACAACCCGGATAATCGCAACAACAACATCGGGTTTCGTCTCGCCCGCTCTGTGGAGTAGGAACAAATCTTCAATGTCAGTTTTCGGGATTCATTTAGATTACTAGATTGGAATTTCAAATAAGGTATAATCTATGTGTTCCACTCCACAGAGTAAACAGTTTAACCTGTGAAATAACATGGCATATGGATGAAGGTTTTTACTTCGTATACGTCTTGTACAGTGAAAAAGATGGTCGGTTTTACACAGGCTATACCTCTGACCTTAGTAAACGGATAGAGGCGCATCAGGCAGGAAAGGTCACATCAACTAAGTATAGACTTCCGTTGATACTAGTATATTACGAGGCCTGTCTACATCAGCAAGATGCCACTAACCGTGAGCAGTATTTAAAGACCACATATGGAAAGCGTTACTTGAGAAACAGGATGAAACGGTACTTTGAATAAATATTTCACAGGTCTCACCAGAAAGCCGGATAGCTACTCGTGAACAGATGTCAGTCCTGTCCCGCAAGGGCGAAAAGCAGCTTTACTGCCGGTACAGCGGTTCTAGTAATCAAGGTAGGTGAACGATCTGCTGTACCCATTTTCACCCCCCCTATAAATCCACCCGCTTAAAAATCTCATAGTGGCTATTATCTCCGCGCTCCTTCGCCTTCCGAAAAGCGTCATTGATCGCTTCTTGCGCCTCAATGATCCGATCGGCCGAATGGGTCTTGATCTGTGACTTATTGACCAGGGCATCGGTGGCGCCCACAAAACAGGTGGACGCAAAGCCCCACACCCGGGGCGGCACATCGCTGGGCGAGTGTACCACAAAGAAGAGATCCAGCATCCGGTGCCGGAAGTCCAATAGCATCTGCCGGAAGTATCGATCGCGATCAATATTAGCATCGATGTAGCCCCGGCAGTCATCAAAGATGATCAGTCCACCACGGAAATGTCGATAAATGTGTTTGAACACCTCGTTCTTTTTCGCACTAACCTCATAGCGGCCGGCCACCACCTGACGGATGCCCTTTTTAAAGCCCATCTTTTTGCTATCTCGCACATCGACTTCTTTGTACGGACGCCAGATCTTCGGCTGGCCATTATAAGTCACCACAATAGCCCGCTGCTTAATCTGCTTGATGATCTGTTCACAAAAGGTGCTTTTTCCGGTTCCATTACGGCCAATGATGATGGTGATCTGTGCGTCTCGGTGCATTATTCGGTCGGTTTTTCGGATGATCGCTTAGGTGCAGACTTCTCCACGCTCTGGTCTTCCTTCGCCGAATCTTTTTTGACCTTCTGCCCGTCGACGTAAGCGGAAGCCGCAATGGGTCCGTACATGGCACCCAGACTCAGGAACAGACGACTTTCAGGAGACATGCTCAGACTGTATTTATGCACAAAATGTGCCATCAGCTCCACCTGCTCGGGATGCTCCGTGGTGCTCTTGCGCTGACGGTAGTGCTCGGGCTTTTGCTGACCCTGGCTTAACCAGCTCATCAAAAAAGCCATTACGCGGTCAAACTCGAGTAATAAGTATCCGGCCAATACCTTATCACTGGTATTGAAAACCAGATCCGCATCGGTATCTCCGCCAGGATGTGCTTTCTCCGGATCAGGCGAACTGGTAGGTAGATCATCCTCATCCTCCAGCTCAAAATCCGGAGCTTCAACCTCTTCCCGGGGACGTTGCATGTGCTTGATGAAATCTTGCGTTTCTCCTTCCCGAGTCTCTTGATCTACCGAAAAGAAGTTCTCTGCTTCTGTTCTTGCCATATTACTCTTCTTCGGTAGCGGTCAGGCCACCTGGTGAACTAATCAGGTCCAGTACCTCGGTGAGCGGACCTGCTTGCTTGGGTTTTCCCATGACCATGGCGCCCAGCTGCGCATCGTAGGTCATTCCGTGAATGCTCACGTTCAGGTTGCCTTTTGCCTGGGAGATTACGATGGCCACTTTTTCTTCCTCATCCTGCAGCATCCCTCCTTCGGTCACCGGCTTTTCCAGCTCGGCTACCTTGCCGGCAAAAAAGGGGATCTTATCCTTGAGCATGTGCAGGGCTGTTTGCAGGCCCATCTTGCCCAGTCCCCCGAGTAGATTCAGTTTCATCCGTATTGATTTTGTATTGGTAGACAATGATGTTGCTAATGGTATGATCTTGCACGCGCCTGACGATCCCTTGCGCTTGCAAGTAGCGCAAGCTTCCCCGAATCCGCTTTTGCAAATTGACTTGCTCGCGTCTTGATTCGTACTGATGAATTTGACGGGCAATGTCCTTCACCGTCAGTCCATCGGAGTGCTTTAATGCTTCCCAAACACAGTGTGTTAGGTAGGTTCCGTAGAGAAGCTCCATTTTTTTGCGAATTTATCAGTAAAAGTATACATTGATTTCAAAATTCGTAATTTATGAACATTTCCCTTAAGCAGATTAAAGCGTCCGATACCGGAAAACGCTTTGATTGTATTGCCGAAATCGGCGATTGGCTATTTGCGGATGAGATCTCCGCTCACCGGGTGCGGGTGCTCAGTGCCGAGCCACTCAGTCCGGATGAATTCAAGGTGCTCATCCGCAAAGCCGGTAAGAGCATCGGTAAAGATGATCAATGGAGTCAGGGCAAAGCCTGGCGACGATTCATGCCCGCTGCTCCCAAAAGCGTCCTATTCCAAGCACTCGATACAATCGAAGAAGAATGAATAGTCGTGATCAAATCAAGCAGTTTTTCAATGCCACCTTCTTTGACGAATCGGGCCAGGGTAAGACCTGTGAGGTCAAGCTGGCACTAGCCACTGAAGGAGGGACGATTCAGATCGGGCCGGTTCATGTCAATGCCCAGACGCGCATCGGGGATCTATTTCATGCAGAAGCGCATCGCCTTGTGGGGATAGGCGAGCAGTCCATGGAAGAATCCCGTGACCAAGGCCCCATCGTGCCACAGCAAGTGCAATCCCAGGAAGTCCAAATGGGCATCATCGAAACCGAGCACGGGCGTCTTTATAACATTGAAAAGATCGAGTACCGAAAAAAGGCCTTCATCCTGGAGCATTACATCAAGGATGGAACGGATAGTCAGTACATCATCAAACGCATGGAGGATGGCAAGGAGATGGTACCGGATCAGCACAAGACCTATCAGCATGTGCTTGATGCCTACATCGAAAAGATGGAAGCTGACGCGCAAGGGTAAGATTTTGAAAAGGTACACTTTCTACTGCCTGGACATCCTGTCCGGGCTTTTTTATACCCATCAACCAGACCGGTCCCAATCCCGGCATCGCACCCACCTCTAACAACAAGCACACAGGTTGCCTCGAACCTGTATTCGGACATCTATTGCCCATCCTGTCAAATACCTCCATCATTGCAGCATCACAATGTTACGGGCCCTGGGAGGTCCTATCCTGAACGAAATGTCAAAATCAATGATGACGAGCGATCTGAAAGCAAAGGCGGGCACCGTGGCCAAAATCCCCGAACCGCTCAATATGGTGAATCGCCCAACGGTGGTGCCCACTACGGGGGTAGAAAACCCGGGCATGCAGGTCCTGCGGACCGATCCCTATTTTTCTCTGGAGGTCGATACCACGGGCCTGAGCGAACGCCAGGAGATTGTCCTTTTCGACGGTTCTCGTGGCTATCAACTGGGGATGAATATGGCCATGCCCCTGGGAGCCAAGATTGTGGGGCGAAGTGCGCCCTACCAATTCATCCTGAACGATATCGTCCACAATGCATCCTTCGTGGATACGGTTCGCCTGCAAGTGTACGCACCCAATGGTGGTGGTGATGATGGCAATTGCTGCAACAGCAATGATATTGCCATGCTGCAATTCTCCAATGCTGTTGATGTATACGATAGCTCCAAGGGTGGTCGTCCCCGCCGGGTTGGAAACTTCTATCCCGACATGGGGATCCACGAAGGACAGTTTCAGCTCAACATTTCCACCTTCAAATACCCAATTACCATTACCAACCGTACGGCTTTGGTGTATATCCAGGAGCCGGGCATTCGGGTGGTGTGGAGCTTCTACCAAAAAGCAGAGCTGGGACGTAAGCAGTAGATGATTCCAGCGGCCGACATAAAAGGATTTGAATTGCCGGGCCCCATCTCGCTGGAGCAACGCTTTGGTCCCTGGGAAACGCCCCAGGGCGACCAGGTGACCCAAGATACCAGTCGCAATGGACAGTGGTGGCAGGAAAATAGCGGGGAGATCATCCAGGCGCTACCCAGTTTGCTGTGCGCCATTTTCCCGAAGACCTGCCGCACTCCGGCAACCAATCCTGGTAGCAACCCGGGCGATCGGCCGATGGTCATCCAGCAGCGCAGACCCGATTGGTTGGTGATCGGACTCATCGTGGTAGTCTTGGTGCTACTGCTAGTACTCATTTTGAAAAAATAACGGTATGCACTTTCTACGACATGCCTCCAAAGAATCAGCGGTCCGCGAACTCGATGCCAGCTACCGCGGACGCAGCCTGGGATCAGGCATACGGGCCATCACCCTGGGTGAGGTCGTGGATGATAGCGAGGTTCGCACCAATCCGGAAATCGATCTGGAAGGCTTCGAAGCCCCGGCTCCTGGTCCCGGCGGCTGGCGCGGCAAGGACTGGCTCTACGTCTGGATGATCGTGCTGGCAACGGTGGGCTTACTGTATTACCTGCTGAAAAAAGGCGTCATCCGCATATGATGAAATCATGGAACATCGGAGTGGTAATCCTACTGGCAGTGGTCCTGTTGATCCTGCTAAAAGGGTTCAGCTTTAGAAAGCTGATTGACTAGGTGAAGTACTGGAAACTCGAACGAAAACAGCTGCTATGGATTGGTGCAGCGCTGGGTCTGCTACTGCTGTACTACCTGTACAAACGCAGTCGCATTCGCAAGTTGACCGTGCAGCTGGATCCCGAGAGTGATCCGGTTCGGTCGGGCTTTAACCCCACGGCCGAGGCCAAGTTCATCCACGATGAGCTTTCCCGCTGGAATACCAATATAGACCGGCGGGGGGAAGTGTTTTCAACCATCCTGGCCTACAACGACAACGAACTACGCGCAGTGCATAACGAGTACTTGCGCCTGTACCGAGACAAACGCAAGAAGACCCTGGCCGAGCTTATCCGCGCAGAGTGGATCATCACTCCCGGTGAGATACTGATCGGCATGGGATTGAAAAGAACAAATATTCTGCGGCGACTCCGACGCATCGGAGCTGCCTAATAAAAACCACCATCATGGACGTGAAAAACTTTCTGATCTATTCTGGAATCGTCTTCCTGGCCGTGCTGGGAGCGATCATGCTTTCTCAGCGCCTGGAAGAAAAGAGGGCCGAGAAAAAAGCGATTGCCGGCAATGGATAGTGTCTTGGCCATCATCAGGGAAGGGGTACGGGTACAGGTAGCCATCGATACACGAAGCGCTCTCACTGCCGGCGTAGTCCTGTTTCTGGCACTGGTCCTGGCACTTACCTTTTACGGAAAAATTATTCGATGAAGGGAAAGTACTGGATCATAATCGTAGCCATCGTGGTGGCCGGACTGGGCCTGGCGATTTATTTCGCTCAGCGCCGTGCCCGGGGTACCACTCAGTTGGATAGCAATAACGAGCTGATGGGGTGTGTCCAGGTACCAGCGTCGTTCAAACGCTGGTCGGCCAGCTTTGCCCAGACCGACTGGGGACAGTATGGACGCTAATTCCGGTAGAGTAGTACCTATTCAATCCACCTTTTGATGCGTAGATAACAAGACGTTGACTGCCATCTTTTTTCGTGTAGTGCTTCCAAAGCGTTGCGTAGACCTCCATGCTTTTTCATTTTCATTGAAAGTAGATTGACAAAATTTAAAAAAAATTGAAAATGAGGGGGAACACAAGATTACGCTTTGAAACATATTGTTTCAAAAATAAGACAAGAAATTAGAAGCTCTGGAAGTCTTTTGCAACAAGAAGAAATAAAAAAAGCCCCTGAGAAACAGGGGCTTGCAAGAATAGGGTGCTTGAAACACCCTGTTTTTAAGTCGTGATCCCAGCAGGATTCGAACCTGCGGCCTGCTGATTAGCTTACCAACTACAGTTTTCACTGCTGCCTGTTCGGCATTTGTGGTCTGGACTATCTCTTCACCATTTCAGGTGTGCTACGTATAGTCTCTACGGATCTCTCGGGCGTACCACTTTGCATTCCGCCCTCATCGATTTCCTCGGGATTGCCATGCCAGCCTCCGACTGGTGCAGGTTTCCCCGATATAGTAGCATCCACTCGTACGGTTTCGTTTCCCGTACGAGGCTCCTATTATTAGGCCGATATCGTTTTATCGGCCAAGCTTAAAGTCAGCTGCTCTATCCAGCTGAGCTATGGGACCATTTTCAACCCTGCAAAAATAGTACTTTTCAACAGCGTGAGCAACCACAATCCCAAAAAGGCCAAAACCAATAAATAGAAAAGCCGCTTATCCCAATGGCATAAGCGGCTTCCTGGTATTCAATTCTCCCTTGTCATGCTTGCAAAAAGCGGGCTTTAGGTGCCCTTTTGCTCTTAAATAAACTGGGGTACAGTTTTAAAGCATTGAAATATACTTGATTTTGAAGGTTTTCTGTAAAAAAATAGCGCTAAATTGATCATTGATCGATATAACCCCGTAAAAACCCAGTTCAAAATGCCATCAAACAATCGGACTGTAGCATAAGTTTCTATAGTACGAGTACTAAAGACCTGTTCCACCTAAGATGTCGACCCCGTTAAGCATGACCCTCCGCCCTGCCCTTTGCCTGTGGTTGTCTACCCTTATTATGGTAGGTAATGCTCAACAGTATATCCTGCACGACCAACCACCGTTCCTGACGGAGCGCGAGGTTATCCCCATCCTGAAGTCGCTGGATACCCTGGTGGCTGAACTCGATAAAGATCCCAATCTGGATCCCTTGCAACTGTTCGAAATAGACCAAGCCATCTACGCTGTCGCCGACGGACACAATTATTTCTGGAAATGGGAACGCGATTCCTTCCGAAACTTATACCAGGGGTATTATCACGGCTCTAATTTCGGGGGCTACCGGTTTCCTTACCATGGAGAAATCCATACTTATGGCGGCTACGGCTACTGGCAATTCATGCCTTTCCTAACGTATTTCGACTGGGAAACCAATGGCTGGGAAATACGACCCTTCGCTTCGGAATTCCCCAGGATACGCGGGGAGGCACAACGGTGGACAATGCGTGACGGTCAGACCCTGTACGTCGCCCTAACCGAAGAAAAGCCGTACCTGGCCGATCGTGAAATTATTCCCCTGAAGTCCGATAACTTCCATTGCCTCGATCTCGAAACGAATACCTGGGAACTAATGGGAACCCTGAATAGCAGCCTGATCGAAAAAGGAATGGCCCGCAAAATTGAAACGGAAAACTACTACGGTTTTTTTAATAACTATGGCAATTGCGCCATCCTCAAAAAGGATTCTTTGCTGTTGAAAGCCGGGATCCCGCTTTCCTTCACTCCGCTTTCCCGGGCCTCCAGCGACGAAGTGGATACGTATAGCCTGCACATCAAAGGGGATTCCATCGTCGTCTTTAATAAAGATTTTTACGCCCTGGGAGCACTTGATCTCGAAGAAGTCTATCAGTCTTCAGGGTTGTCGACCGAGCTTTTTTACGAGCCAGTTTCCTCCTCATTCCTGAATAACCGCCTTTGGGTTATTCTGCTGCTGCTCCTCCTGGCCGCGGGGTTCTGGTGGTACCGCCGCCGATCCAGTAACCATGACTCCCCAGTACCCGAGCATTTTCCGTACCCCGCCTTGCTGCACCACGTAGGCAAGACCATAAATACCGAAACGCTTGATGCCTGCCTGGAAATCCATCGCGAGCAGGCAGAAAGCTCCAAACGCAATCGCCGCTCTCAGATCCTGCAGGAGATCGAACAACATTACCCCCACATCCTTCGTATCGAACGGGTGCGGAGCAAGGTGGATAAGCGGATATTTGAATACCAAATCAGGTTTGAGGTCTGAGGTCTGAGGTCTGAGGTTTCCCGCCTTCGCTACCGCCTTCACTCAGTTAGGGCGGTCAGGAAAGCTACGTCGGGCGGAGAAGGCGTAGTTTTAAATGCTAAATGCTAAATGCTAAATGATGAATGCTGAATGAATGGTATAATTCAACATTTAGCACTCAACATTCATCATTCATTACCGAAAATACCGCCATGCAGCCATGGCCCCTACCGTCGTTCCCGCATCAATGCCCGTGGGGTTGACATTGCGGCTGGCAAACAAACCCACCCGGCCCTGCCAGGTGTTGTCGTCTCCAAAGATGAAACCGGCCTGGCCACTCAGCGAAAAGGTGCCGTCCATGGCAACCCCCACCCAGAAGGCCTCGTGTAGTTCGTAAGTCAGGTTCAGACGGGGCAGAAAAAGGTTGCTCCGGGCATAATCCAGTTGTACGGATGGCTCCAAAAAAGCATCCTGCCAATCGAAACGGTAGCCAACCACCGCATATCCGTGCAGAGTCTGTTGTAGATTACTTGTCCCTGAATCATCCGTAAAAAGGAGATCGGCGGGAAGAGCCTGACGGATTCCCAGACCCGCAAAAAAGTGTTCCTCTAAATAATCTTCGTTCTCTACGGATTGGTAAAAGATTCCTCCACCCACATTGAATATCCGGGTGGTGACCCGGTCGCCCACTGCCAGCGGATCATTGGCTTCCGCCAAAACCTGATCGGCTGGATCGTAGATGTATGCGCCGAACTGCCCCGATATGCCCAGTGATAACTGCCCACGACCCAGCTGTAGATGATACGCATAGTTCAGTTGCACATCGGTCCGCTTAAAGGGGCCTGTTTCCTGCTGCTCCAGAGCAATACCCACTCCCGTGTTGGCATCCCTAAATGGAAACTGAGCGTAGAATCCCAGCCGCTGTGGTGCACCCGCGAAGTCAACCCACTGCTGCCGGTAGATCGCCGTTGCCTGCAGGTAATTATGGATACCCGTTTGAGCCGGATTCCAGCCCAAACGTGCACCTTCGATCAGGGAACCCTGATCCATTTGCTGTGCCATAAGATGGCTTTCGCCAAAAGAAAGGCATAGGAATAAACAAAGACAGCATTGTACAATCGTTTTCATCGCTTTGTTTTTTGCCGAAAGGCTAACCTTACTCCCTGACCAACGTAAGTGCCTGTTTGATAAAAAGATCATCCTCATCCACCCGCAGAATGTAGTAGTACACGCCCGCCGGCAAGGGTTGGCCACGGAATGTGCCATCCCATAAATCACCACGCAACTGGTAATCTACCCGGCTGAAAACGATTTGCCCCCAACGGTTGAAAACCTTGATCTCATTGGCCATGTAGGTCTCCAGACCATCGAAATACAACTCATCGTTCAGGCCATCGCCGTTGGGGGTGATCAAGGTGATTGGCTCAAACCGGAACATTTCTTCCGGATCATTCACCCTGACCCGAACCGTATCGATTACCCGGCAACCATCCTGATTGCGGAATTGTACCCGGTAGATCGTCGTAGAATCCGGGGAAGCCACGGGGTCAGGGCACTGCGTGCACGATAGGCCAAGACCGGGTGACCATAGGTAATCCGAACCTGCACTGGCCATCAACTGCAGCGAATCCCCGACCTCGATGGTGCCGTCGCCACTGGCTGCTCCGCCGGCCATCGACAGCGAAATGCGGATGGTCCCGGTGGCCAGACAACCATTCGACGTTCGGGCTTCCACCTCATAGATACCGGGGTTACGTACCCTTAACTCATTAGCCTGCCCCGGCACACGAACTCCGTCCCGACTCCAACGCACATCTGAATAGGAGAGGGGAACCGACAGTACGACGCTATCCCCCGGACAAAGGATCCGGTCCTCCCCCAACGAAACGGGCTCCGCTTCCTGCTGAGTAGAGACCTCTATTGTAGTATCGGCCAGACAACCCTGCCCATCCCTGCCCATGATCATATACAGTCCCGCTCCCAAAGCTGATTGGGTAGCCGCCGTATCAAAACCCATTCCGAAATCGTACTGATAAGGAGCCGTACCACCGGACAATTCCAGCCTGATGCTGCCCGTCGATTGCCCGCATTGGGTAGGAGAGGGGACCGCCAGGGACCAGGTCAGTGGCTGTTCCGGACCGGACACTTCGATGGTGTCCATAGTCGATCGGCCGTCCGCATCCCGTACCTCCAAAATGTAGGTTCCACTCGCCAGATTGTTGAGTGCGGTACCACTGCCGGTAAAACCATCCGGTCCGGTCCAGTTGTATTGATAGGGCTCTTGCCCACCGGAAACACCGGCCGTTATGCTGCCCGTTTGCTCCCCGAAACAAGTGTTGCCGGTGGCCATCAGTACACTGGTCAAACCCAGATCAACCACTTCCACCTGCCCCGTTTGAATCTCCAGAGCAATGGACTCAATTGTCGAACCATTCAGTCGCCCGATCTGTACGGGTACCGGATCTCCAGTAATGCCTACCGGCGATTGATCGCCCAATTCACCCACCACCCGAAAAACCAGACAGAATAGCCGGGAGCTATCTGAGAGACTTATCCCATCTCCCTGCCCATCGAACCAAACCAGTGGCATGGCACCACCGGGGGCGAGGGGCTCCGCTGCACTGGCCGCTGATAATCCGGGTAATTCGCCGGGTTCCAGCGAAACATAGGACAAGACCGAAGTATCCCAGCGCAGGGTAAACTGCATACTGACAATATCCCGGAAACCATCCGCCGCAAAGCAAACCCGAACGGTGTCGCCCGGTGCACCGCGTTCCTGGTCGATCCGGAAACGAAGGCTATCCGTTGCCTGACCAGACAGGGAGGTGCTAACCAGAAGCAGTACATAAAGGAGGTATCGCATGGTCTTCAAGGTACCAGATGAGAAAAAAGGGAGTGGGAACCTCAAAAGGAGGCTCCCACGAATCAACCTATTGCTGTAGTAGAATCTGTTGGGTGCGGGTCGTCATTCCGGTCCGCATGGTCACGGTATACCAACCCGATTCACCAAGGTCAGTACGGCTGACGGAGAAGACATGACTGCCGGCATCGTACCGACCCTCCTGGTCGAATACCAAGCGGCCGAGCACATCCCGTACTTCAAAACGGACCATATGGGATTCTGATCCTTCGGGTATGAAGAAGGTCAGATTGGTTCGATCGATGAACGGGTTAGGAACCGGTGCTTCCAGTCGTATGATCTGCGAAGCCGACTGCCCGTTCTCATAGCGGGTTTCGATCTGCATGGCGCGTCCGTCGTCGGCATAGGCAATGGCCGGCAGGTGGCGGTCGCCCACCCAGATGCGCTCATCGGTAGGCACATCCTGCTGAGGAGCCAGGAAGTGCAGACTAAACAACACCTCACCGGATTCAACCGTTTGTCCATTCGGTCGTCCTGCCGGGTCGTACCAGAGGGTGGGGATCCAGCCTTTGTCCAGGCTGTGGTATCCGAAAAAGTCATCCGACAGTCCCTGCATCACTCCGGGCTGCATATCGAGTAGTTGCATCCGATTGGCATCGAAATGCACATCAAACTGATAGGCTACGATCGACTGGCGTCGGGGCGATACAAAGTCGATGACCCGAACGTTTCCTTCCTGACGCTCAACCAACAATACTTCCAGATCGTCGGTAAAGCCCTTGCCCATAGCAGTACCATTGACATCACCGAGTTTCATGCCCACAAAGTCGGCATCGGTCACATCCATCAACAACGGACTTAAAGACCGCTCTTCGGGGAACGTCATACTCAACGGAGCTGTCGGATCGGGGAAGCTATGGAAGGCATCCACGAAGCGCCAACTGGGCACTCCGTTCGGGAAGGAATCCACCTTACTCAGGATCAAGCGCTGGATATTGGCCAGGTCGATTGCGCCCACCGATCCGGAGTAATCCACATCGGCCGCGATGATCTTGTAGGGCGAATTCAGGGGTTGGAGGGTCAGGATATGGCGCTGGATCAAGGCCAGATCAATAGCCGTAACGCCCTCGCGAGGATCGGTATTGCGAGCCGGACGAACGGTGTAATCCACCCCGGTCTGCAAGCCCACAAAGGCGTATTCCCCATTCATATCGGTGATCGTCATGGGCTGGTCGGTACATTCCATGTCTACCTCGTCGAGGGGTTCTCCGTTTTCCCGGAACACCCGTCCTGCGATGTCGGCGAAGGGCAAGGCGCAAACCGATCCACTGACCGTTCGGTACGGAGTCGGAACAATAGAATTGCCCACCAGACGCCCTACTTCGATCGAGGTCGGCGTGGCCACAAAATCAATAGTCGTGCAGGCGGGCGTATTGCCCGTCACTTCCATCAGCAACTCAAAGATCACGGTGCTGTCGGCCAGACTGGCCCCTGACCCCGAGAACCAGGCAACGGACATGGTGGCATCGTTGATCAAATTGAAATCATCCTCATTCAGATCGGGCAGATTGAAGGCCGTAACGCCTACCAAACGCGCGATACCCGGATCAGCTACGCTCAACGTATACTGGAAAGAGGCAATGTCTTCAAACTGTACCACCCGGATGGGTACGCGCACGGTATCCAGGGTAGGGCCTTCGATATTGGCTTCCGCCAAAAAGGTTACGGTATCCTGCCCCGGGAGTTGTAGATTGAACGTCTGACTGGTGGTATCACTGCCGCAGGCATGAAAAGCGATCAGGGTGATGGTCTGTTCGCCGGGCGTATCAAACAGAACAGTCGGATTCTCTAGAACCGATGTTTGTCCGTTGCCAAAGTCCCACAACAGGCTATCGGTACTGCCCACCGTAGTGTTGGTCAGGGCAATCTCCAACCCGTTAATGGCCCCCTGAAAACCGGCAGTGACCTGATTCTCTTCCACCCGCACTTCGGTGGTGGCTTCATTTGTACATCCGTTCAGTGCGGTAACGGTTACGGTATATATTCCGGGTCCCGGAACCGAAGGGTTTGCCATTTGACTGGTGAATCCATTGGGGCCAGACCAACTAAATTGTGGGTTTGGCGTCGACGTTAGGGACGTAATCGGGTATTCATCCGCTGCACAGGTAAACAGATTGATCGAATTGACACTGATATCCGGTGACAGGGTATCGGCCACCAAGGTATAGGACGTATCCAGCGTACAGCTACCCTCCTGGATGGTCACATGGTACAGGCCGGGCTCGCTGGCCAGCGGGTTGGGCTCGGTCGACGTAAATCCGTTCGGGCCCGTCCAGCTGTACGTGGCCGCTTCGGTATTTACAAACAATGGAATGGGTACGCTGGGGCTGGCGCAGGAAACAGCTGTGGGCAGCATGGTGACTTCCAGGTCGCACTGAATATGTTGCCTTTCGGCAAAAGCGGACGTATTGTTTTCGGTGTCGATCTGCAGGGCGGTCACTACCGCATCGTTTGTCAGGATCGGATCAGACAGGTACCAGTTACCATTCTGATCAGCGGTTATTCCGGTGTAAAAACGTCCCTGAACCGGAATATCCGAACCACTGCAATCACTGGTATCCTGCAGAAAGATATCTACTGCTGCGTTCGGCAGGGCGGTACCCTCTAACAAACCGGGGATCGAGCGTGTGATGACCGGCGGCTGAATGTCGCCCTGGCTGAACTGCTCGACCTGAATAGGCACCATGCCATTGCACAGGAAGTCGTTAGCAGACAGCAAGTTGCGCTGCGCATTCGTTTCCATTGCCACCCCGAATAAGAGGTTGTTGGCAATAAGATTGTTACGAATAGCATTGTCGCTTGATGATTGTACGTAAATACCTACATTATTCCCGATCGCCAATCCATCGGTATCTCCCCCGAACAAATTGTCTTCGATCACATTCTGGTTCGATCCGTTGATCATACCCAGCAGGGCACCGTCAACACCGCCGGAAATCAGGTTGCCGACCAGTTGATTGTTGCGGGCATTGTTCATCCAGATACCGGAGCCGGGAAGGGTATTTCGCGTGCCATCCAGGTCGACCCCGATCTGGTTATTGAATACGGAACATTCGGTCGCATTTTGCAGCAGCAAATGATCCTGACCAGTATTGGAGAATAGGACGTTCTGCGCAATATTGGCAAAATCAGCGTTCACTACTTCGATGAGCCGGAAGGCCCCCGCATTGGTAAGTCGCAGGTTAGTGATGGACACATTATCGGAGCGTACATTCAAGACCACGCCCACCTGGTCAGTTCCGTTAATCGTAATCATCGGCATCTCCGGGGTCGTTCCGGACTGGGTGCTACCGTCGATGACTACACTTTCGCCTTCGATTGGCGGCAGTTGTGACTGCAACAGGATCTCGTGCGGTCCGTCGCCGGGAATGGCAAACACGATGCGGTCCAGATTACCGTTTGTGTTGGTCTGAGCAATAGCTGATCGCAGCGAACCAACCCCTGCATTATTGGTGTTAATCACCGTCAGATTTCCTCCTTCGATCTCAATGGCACCAATGTCAAAATTAGTAGCACCCAGTCCCCGCTCGATACGGTCGAAGTCGAAATGGATCAGTTCGTCGGTGATGCCATCCAGATCCGCATCGAACACATCGAGGGGCATCAGGAAGGGATCGGCATTACCGTGGGCAATGGAGAATGGCTGAATGCCAAAATCATCATTAGCCGGATCGCGCAGCAGCGGATCGGTCACCAGAATGTTGTTGACGCCTTCCACCAGGCCCGATCCACTCAGGTCACTCAGGATATTATTCGCTCCCGTCACCGCCTGGTTGGCTTCGATGTCGGGAGACGTACCGGCCGTGTTGCCGTAGACCATACTGTTCTGTAAGGTCAATGGGCTCTCCTGTAGGAAATAACCTCCACCGAAATTGGCGGTATTCCCGGTCACCGTTACGTTGGTGTGCGTCATCGGGGCATTAACTCCGAGAATCGCCCCGGCCAGTCCGCCACCCTGATTATCGTAAAAGATACTGTTGATGACCGTCGCGTTACCATCCTGTACCATCAAGGCACCGGCCTGAGTAGTGGCCTGATTACCCACGAAGGCGGTATTGATGATGTTGGCGTCATTAAACGCTACAAAAACAGCACCCGCAATATCCGCCTGGCAATCATCAAAATCACAGTTGATCAGGTTTAGGGGGGCACCCGAGGAAATAGCTCCGCCAAATTCGGTGGTAAAACCTCGCTCGAAGAAGATATTCCGGATCGTAACTGGGTTGGATCCGGTGATCTCAAAGATCCGGCTATTGCCCTGCGCGTCGATAAAGATCTCGGCCTCATCCCCGTCGATGATCACCCCCTGGTTGATGGGGATGGCGCCGGAGGTCAGGTTAATGACACCGTCTACCGCAAAGGTAACCCGTTCGCCGGTGAGCGCACAGGCCAGCGCTTCGCGCAGGGAGCCGGGACCGGCATCGGACAGGGTCGTCACCACCAGATCACACTGGCGGGCGGAGGTCCAGAATCCGGTGTTTGCCGTAAGGCCACCTCCCTGAGGCATGCCGACCAGTGGCTGGCCGAGGGTGCCTCGCAGCACCAGCCCGTCGCTGGCAGCCTGTATCGCACCGTTACTCAGTACCGTTCTGGGGGCCTGTATTTGGGCCGAGCTGTCGGACCACATGCCCAGCAACCCGAGCAGCAGGAGCAATAACCAACTCTGCTGTTTATTAAAATAAGTCATGATCATTGATTTTAGGTGCGGATTAATCGTCGGAATTGTTGGCGGACAATTTTTTGGCGAAAGCCTCTAACTCAGCCAGCTTTGCCGAATAGTGCGCAACGATCTGATCCACCTGCTCCGGATGTTCCAAGATGTAATTCAGGTGCGGGTGATCCGCCATATCCACGTTAGCGGTTTGTTTCCAGGCATCTTTTACGGCTGCGATGGCTTCGGCCTGGGTGCTGTACATTTGGCCACTGAACAGGGCACCGATCTGGCTGGCGTGCGTAGGGGCCACTGTATAATCCATGCCCTGGCCGTTAGAGGCCATGATGGTGTTGCCATTCGTGTTGAAGAGTTGCGGCTGGTAATCGGGGTTGATCTCCTGGATGGCCCGCTGCATGTCGTTCATCACGGTCTGCATGTGGTCGACGATGTCGGCCAGGTCGTTCTGGTTGATGCCAACCGCGGTATTGATGAGTGCAAAGGGCTCCGAACCGTCGGCTTCGTCCCAGGCAATGCCGATGATGCGGTGGTAGTCACGAGCCAGCATGTCGGCTGGGTGTACGGCGATACCGATACCATCACCGTTGCCGGAGGGTACGATGTAGTCGCCTTTCTTCACGATGCCACTTACTTTAACGGGGATCTGGCCCATAAAGGCTACTTTCTCGTACAGATGCTTCACCTCCGGTTGCGGCATATTTCCGATCACGGCCGGTGCCGTTGAGATGGCCATGTAGTGGTCGGCTTCGTTGAATTTCTTAGATATGACCCCGGCTTTCACCCCGACGATATCCCCGTAGGAGATCATCTCGGTGGAATCGGCACGGATCAGCCATTCGGCGTAGTCACCCGAACCAGATTCGTAGGCAACCCCGTTGGCGGATAAGGCAAAACCGAGGTACGCTCCCAGGCTGACCCCGCTGGAAAGGGCGTCCAGTCCTTTGGAGAAAATATCTTCGGGATCCAGAATGCTGGAGAAACTGGTGGCGAAGGTAATGGTATTACGCACGGCATCGACCGAGAGCAGGACCAGTTCGATCAGGTATTCCGGCGTAAACGTCTGTTCGGCGAAACTCCCCAAGATCGCTCCGAACTGGCTGTCGTCGGCACTATTGATCTCCGAAGAGGTATTTACACTGTTTTCCTGGCTTGACCAGCTGGTATTCGTAGCGAAGGGGTCGACACTACCGCTGCGGTCCAGTCCGGGGCCGGCAAGTACGTTATCGACAAAGCTGGTGACCAGGTTGCCAAAAGAAGAGGCCACGTCACCCAGGCTGGTCTGCCCGGTAATGGCGCCCTGCATACCGTCACCATCCGCAAAATAGATGAACTGGTTGTTATTGTCCGTAGAGCCGTCCAGGGTGATGGATAATCCGTTCGGACCGCCGAAGGCCTGAATCGCGTAGGGACGCTCCCCATTCCAGTCGTAGTTGAATACGTGGATACCCTTATTGAAGTAGGTCGTATTGTGGGGATCTACGATCAGGCTGGTACCACTTTGATTGATGGTGGAGGCGATATCGCTCCCGGCCTGGAAGCGCACGCCGATACTGGGTTGAATGACTACACCACGGTCTTCGAGGGAGGTGACATCCTCCACACCGACGCTGAAATAGTTGTCTACGTAGCCATTGCCCTCGAAATAGCCAGCCCAATGGCCGACCTGGTACTTCGCTTTACCGTAGATGGCGTAGTTGCCAAAGCCGGCCGTGCCATCTTCCGTTGTTCCGTAAACTCCGTAGTTAAAAAATCCGCCGCCGTTGCCGATGCCGCGTACGCCATAGGCTGTGCCACCCGAGGAGCTGGCTGATCCGGAGACGCCTACGTTATCGCCATTCCCTCC
This sequence comes from uncultured Saprospiraceae bacterium, assembly GCA_964342305.1. Lineage (GTDB taxonomy): Bacteria > Bacteroidota > Bacteroidia > Chitinophagales > Saprospiraceae > DT-110. Next base: position 23,049 of record CAYFGK010000064.1, read on the forward strand.
GCCACTACTTACACCATTTACCCCCATTTTGGTCAGGCTGCTACGCGACGATCCGGGTACAAAACCAATTACGCCCGTTGCATTGCCCCGGAACCGTCCGCCGGTACCGCTATCCTCGTTCCCCAGGGCGGTTCCTTCCACGCCAATGGCGTTTTCCTCGGTATAGTTGGCGCGGGCTACCAGGGCCACTATATTTTCGGGACGTCCGGTAATAGCTGTTTGCACGCCGAAGATGGGCGTTTGGTTAATACCTACATTCCCGTCTTCATCGACGAGTACCACATCAACTAAACCTCCACCAAACGCATCCAGGGCATGGGCTTTACCGCTGCCACCGCTACCACCGGAAGGCGTGTTGAGGGCGTAGGGTGAGGAGGTCATAGGCATCCGCGGCAACAGCTCGGTACCATTCACCGTGGTGCTCACGAAATACGGGTTGTCGAAGGGCAGGTTAAGGGCCGTATTCGAGCCCAGGGCTACCTGGAACAATCCGTTGTTGACATTGATGGAATGATTTTCGCTCCATAGCTCCGACCCCCCGGTTTGGGCATCGAAGATCTTGACGGTTACATTGTAATTGCCATCGGCTAGTACGGCTCCGTTATTATCGGTGAGCAGTCCCTGATAGCTGATCAGTTTTGGAATCTGGGCCATGGTCAGTCCGCTGCAGAGCAGGGCAAAGGCCAGCAAGAAACTACGAAGGTTGATTCGAGATCGCATGGTCTGGTGTTTTTCTGAGGGGAATCCCTCCTTGAATGATTAATTACACCAGAAAAGTAGGTTGCCCTGACCAGCGAAAATGGGAAATGTACACGAATGGACCCTGGCGAGTCACGAATGGATGCACTGGTGTCACGAGTGGAAAACAGCAGGTAGTCAACCGGATGCGACTTTTCGAAAAGGAAAAATCAGGAAGTTCGGAATGGGAATTCCAAAAATGGGGGCTGCTGATTTTGCTGGGTGTCGGTTGGGTGACGAAAAAAGGAGATGCCATCTAGGATGGCATCGGGGATGGCATCAATTATTACGGGCTTTTTTACGAAAATACCTCCGAAACGGCCAGCTGGACTGCAGGGCCTTCATGTTCTCGTCGAACTTTTCGGTACCACGCTCCAGGTTTTGCAAGGTAGCCCGCAGATCTTTGGTGATGGTGGAATCGCCTAACAGGGCACCAATGGGACCTGCTCCTTCGTCGAGATGAGCGACCAGGTATTGGACCGACCGGCTGGCGTCGGCCAGAGAGGAAGCCACCATTTCCAAACTGTCGAGGATGGGCTCGGTACGCACGCTGACCAGAGTGTCGATGTGACCGCTGAGTCGGGTAACCTGCTCCTTCAGACTGGTGTCCCGTACCAGGTAACCCAGGTTTCCCTGTCCGCTATTGGCTTCCGCCAACAGTTCCGACAGGTCATTAGAAGCCCTGTTTAAGATCCTGCTGGTAGAGGCCATTTGCTGCATACTCTGGCCTAAATGTCGGGCCATCTGCTCGTCGTTAAGCATCATGGCGAGGCTGCCCTGTCCCATATTGATCTTTTCGGTGATCTGCAACAACTGTTCGGTAATCCGCTCAATGCGGTGATTGCTCGCTGCCAGCAGGTCGACCATTTCGTTCATTTCTACCGACCGGGAAGAAGGGAGTATATCGCCGGCAGAAACTGGTTCTGACTGGCCGGGCGCAGGATGGATGTTGACGAGCATATTTCCGACCAGACCGCTGCTGCCCACCTCGGCCCGGGCATTTTTACGCAAGTAGTTGGTCGCGTCCGGATCAACAGCCAGACGAACCCGCAGGGTCGTGTCGTTTATTATCTGAATATCCTCCACGCTACCGATAGTGATCCCGGAGTAACGTACGTTATTTCCCGGCCGTAAGCCCTTGACGTCGGTGAAGTCGACAAACAGAGTGAGGTGGTTACTCAGGAAACTCTGTTGGTCGCCAACCCGATACAGGCCGTAGGTGAAAAGTACGAAAGCCAGGATGACGAATGCCCCCAATCGGATATTATGATAGTTTCTGTTAGCCATGGTTTCTGCCTTGTACTTCTTTAAAAAATGCCTTCACCTTGGGGTCATTACTTAGCCCCAGTTCCCGGTAGGTTCCCTCGGCGTAGTTGATGCCATCCTGCAGAATGATCATCCGGCTGGATATGACCCGTGCACAGTCCATGTCGTGCGTAATGATCAGAGAGGCAGTATCGAATTCACGCTGGATCTTGAGCATGAGCTGAATAATTTCGTTGGCCGTGATGGGGTCAAGTCCCGTAGTTGGTTCGTCGTACAGAATGATACGCGGTTTGAGGATCAGTGTGCGGGCCAGGGCCACGCGACGTTTCATGCCTCCGGATAGTTCGGCCGGCATGAGATCGATAGCATAGCCCAGGCCGACATTATCGAGGGCCTCCATGATCAATGCTTCTTCGTTTTCACCCAGCTTGCGCTCCGGGTGGCGGCGCAGTGGGAAGCGGAGGTTTTCGCGTACCGTCATGGAGTCGTAGAGGGCCGATCCCTGAAACAGGAACCCCACCTCGGTGCGGATGAAGTCCAACTCGCCCTGTTCGAGTTCGGGTATGGATTTGCCCAGGACGAGTACTTCACCTTCATCGATATCCATCAGACGGACCAGGCATTTGATCAACACCGACTTGCCAGATCCTGACTTACCGAGGATAACTACGTTTTCCCGCGGGTAGAGCTCCATATTGAAGCCCCGTAATACCTGGTTTTTACCAAATGCTTTACGGACGTTGCGCAGCACGATGAGTGCTTCGTTCTGGGTGCGCCCAGTCGGACCAGCATTGTATGTTGTTGTTTCCGTTGCCATATCAGATGGTGTAAAAGATGTCAGCGATCAAGACCGCCAGGAAATCCACCACAAAAAGCAGGAGGCTGGCCAGCACGACCGCAGTGTTAGCCGCTTTTCCCACTCCCTGAGTTCCTTTTTGGGAATGGTAGCCCATATAGCAGCCCACTGTACCGATCACGAGGCCGAAGAAGAAGGATTTAATGGTCGCCGGAATCACATCTCCGAAGCTCATGACCCCGAATGCCCGACCGAAGTACAGGGTCATGGTTACTTCTCCCTTGGTGGTCTCGATCAGGTAAGATCCCATCAGGCCTACCGCATCGGCGAGGATGACCAGCAAGGGCAACATCAAAATACAGGCCCAGATCCGGGTCACTACCAGGTACTTGAAGGGGTTAGTTCCGGAGACTTCCATGGCGTCGATCTGTTCCGTTACCTTCATGGAACCCAGTTCAGCACCGATACTCGAACCAATCTTACCGGCACATATCAGGGCCGTGATCATGGGGCCAATCTCGCGTACAAAAGCTATTCCCACCATATTCGGCATGTAGGATACCGCACCGAATTCGATCATGGTGGGGCGCACCTGCAGGGTCAGGACCAATCCCATGATAAAACCGGTAGCACACACCAAAAAGATGGAGGTGTACCCAATGGTATAGCATTGATTCAACAGTTCCCGCCACTCAAAAGGCCGCTTAAACGCCTGAGTAAAAAAGCGACCAGCAAAAGCAGAAATCTTTCCTGTTTCTTCGAGAAATTCCAAGAACTGTCGGGGCAGTGCATTCATCCTGCTTGGGTTTAATGACCGTTTTTGACAGACTTTACCTTTCCATTATATCGTTTCCGAAAAGGTTTGGGCTTTGCCAAACCTTTTCACGCGGGTATATACTCAACTCGAAGTGGTTTGGAGTCCCAAACCTTTTCGTTGTCGGTATAAAGTAAACCAAAGCAGGAACAAGCAGAATGACCTTAATCAGTCGAGAGGGGTGATAAGTGTTAGTTTTACCGCTTCCGAAAATCTCAGGACTTCTCCCAACCTTTTCACGCGAGTATATACTCGACCCGAAGTGGTTTAGCTTCGCTATACTTCGTGCTGGGACACCAAACCAATTCATTGTCGGTATAGTCAACCGGATGCCGATTGATTAATAAGCAATAATCAGGAAGTACGGAATGGGAATTCCAAAAATGGGAGCTGCTGATTTTGTAGGGTGTCGGCGAGATGACGAAAAAAGGCGATGCCATCTAGGATGGCATCGGGGATGGCATCCTTAATTTCGCACCACCAACCGCCCCTGGGCACCTACCCGCAGTAAATACGTTCCAGATGGGATGTTCTCCGTGTAAATCTGTAGCGTGGGCCCGTCAGCTACTGTCGAGTGCACCAACTGACCGCGCAGGGTACGTACCTGCACAAGTGTACCTGGTGTTAGGCCAGATATTGTCAGTTGATCGGAAAACGGATTGGGGAAAACCTCTACGTCATTTGCAGGCCTGGCTCCAACCAGGTCAGTGATCACTACGGAGCTATAATCCGTTTCCACACAGGTGGAGGGCCGTTCTTCAACCATACGATAGTGGGCCTCCAGAGCGGGAATATCGGATCGGATTTGATCATGACGAATGGGCGGGATAGTGCTCAGATGCTGGTAGTAACTGCCAAAACCATAATCAAACAGACTACTTATTCCATCTGCCAGGACATTAGGATGATCAATGCTACCCCGAACCCAATTGTTCAAGGATAAATGATCCTTGTCATCCAGCCGGAACAGACCGTGAAAAAAGCTCGAAGTATTAGTTACTTGATTGTTGATAAAGGTCAAATTACCCACTGAACCGCCGGCAATCACGAATAACCCATAGCCTTCCACCCGGTTTCGGAAGAAGGTATTACCAGGCCCATTAGCACCGTGACTGGCATCCACCACGATGTTCTGCACCACGTTGCCTTCCATCAGGTTTTGGTAGACATAGTTGCCGTGTAATACCAGATCACCCGCTGAATCCTCGGGCAGACTGACGTCGGTCCAATGTGGTTCGCGGGAATAATTGTAAACCAGAACATTCCCATTAGCTCCGGCCTGTAGGATCATGCTATGACGTAAGCGTCGGAAGTTGTTCTGGTGAACCAAACAGTCACCGGCGGTAAATTGCAGCATCACTCCGTACCCGCGGCCGCCCGAGCCGTAGCTGTGCGCCTCCTCGAAATAGCTATTTTCCACGCTCACCTGCATGCTTCGCTGAATGGTCACGTGTGAAAAGTTCCCGAAACGACTGTGTACACCGGTCATACTGGCATCGACAGCAAAGTCAAAGAAAACGTTTGCAGTCTGCCGGTCCGTGGTATCCAGACGTTCCATTTGTACACATTGCACGTGAACTTGCCGCCGGGGTATGATGCGCAGCAGGGTGAGACTATCCGGATTGAATGTCCGGCGTAAGGGTTTACTCAGGGTGACCTGGCTTCCCGTCACCGACTGAATACAACAGATCTGGCCGGTGCTTTCCCGCGCCCAGTCACTGGTTACGAGATGCTGGTCATCTTTTGGCTGCAGCCAAATAATATCCCCTGACTGAAATCCATGGTCGTTGTTCAGTGTAAGGTCTAATTGTCCTAATTCGGCAGTCGAAACTATCTGTGCATCCGTCCCGGAAACAGTTCCCCGGATTTGGATACCGTGGTCTTCACCAGGTTGTAGCAACAAACGAGCTTCGGGCATGCCGGTAGCCTCCTGCCGTTCCCCGCGGATGATGACCGAGTCGGGAAGAACAATGGGCTCCCGGAATAAGTATTCACCTTTGGGGATCAAGATCAAGCCAGCCCCATCCAGGCTGGCCAGTGCTCTTCGCATGGCTTCATCACTGGGTGTCTGGCCGGTAGGATCGGCCCCATGTACCGTAAGAACGGTACGATTGGATGTTTCGAAGACCGAACCCGGACCCGGAGAGGACCAATCCGTACGTTGATTTCCGGAAATGATCTGGCTTTCGCCAAAAAAAGGCAGTAGCAAAAATATGTAGAGCAAAATGTCTTTTAACCAGTTCATAGCATTGAGGTGGCATATCATGCCGGGCATGGTCGACGCTGGTGGGGGGAGAAGGTCCATGGTTCATGGTCCACGGTTCAAACCTCAACCTTCTCTGCCCGCTGTAACGCAGTAAAGGTGGGAATCTCAGCCTTAACCTTAACCTAACCCTAGCTCTCACCTTCTGTTCTCAAAGCTTCGGGTAAACGAAACAGCCGAGGTGCTTACCCCCCCCCATACGAAAAAAAGGAAGGATTAGTTGCGCACTAATCCTCCTGGGTTACCTCTACTACCAATTGTGGAATGGGGTTTGATGCCTTTTTGGAAAAGGGCTGGAACGTTGGCTTAGACGCCGCGGCCCCAACCATCCATGTTCATGTTCTCGTGTTTTCGTAGTGTGTGGTGCTCATAAAATAAGCGCGTGGGTAAATGGGCCGGGGATCAGCTTAAAAAAGCGTCCCCCCGGTAGCAGTTTACGGACTAAAACGCGTAATATTTTAAGGCATACCGGATTTGTTTTTGCTTTTGCAAAAAGGAATAAGAAGCTGGTTGCCAGCTCTTTCAGGAAATGTAGTGTGTGGTAGAATAGCGTGCTGCGATTGGAAAGAACGTGCAAAAAAGGGCAAATCGATGAGCACCTTTCGTGAACGGCTGCGGTTAGCACTGTATGTTGGAAAAGAAAAAAACGAACTGCATGATAGTTAACGCTGCAGAGTACAGACGACCTTTTGCAGTATTAGGTATTTCTTTAATTCAAGTATACGAGTTTTAAACAATATATGCACGAAAACGGCAGACTTTTATTAAAGAAAAATTTAATGTATTAGTGTTTGTTATATGTTTGATACCGGGAATGGGGTAGGCCTACGGTCCACGCTCCATGCTCTACGCTCCATGCTCCGTGGTTACCCCTGTCCGACATTCGTGGCAATTTCCTATTGGTCAGTCGAGATGGAGGAAGGAGAGCCTACTACCCTGGTCCGATATAAGGTAGTTCGTATTTGATAGTAGGAATCGAACGGAAAGACCCTTTCTCCAATTCTCCGGTTCCCCCTTTCTTCGTCTACCGTAACCCCCATTCCTGTTTTGCGTAAGCATAACCAGAACCCTTTACTACTACAATACCCATGATCCGCAAAGCAGTCCTCCCGCTGCTGTGCTGTATTTTAGGCTGGAGCCAAATGCAGGCAGCAGAGGTTTACCCACCAGGCGATATTATCCAGCTGCAGAAAGTAATTTGTGCCGGGCAATCCTTTTCCCTTGGCGCAAAAACCTTTACCGAATCGGGTACCTACGATGTATCTATCTTCGAGAACGGACAGTGGATCGACTACCGTTTGCAACTTACGGTGCTTGATCCTGATGCTTCCTGGTCGGGCGATACGCAACTTCACTGCCACCGCCCATCGGTAACACTGCAAGCGACCGGAGACACCGGGCCGGGAACCATCAGTTACAAGTGGGAGCGGCAAACGGGGATGTTCACCGTCGACAATATCAGCTATGCTCCCTCGGTATCCATTACCCAAACGGGTACCTATTACCTGCAAGTGACCCAGCAATACCAGGGTGTGTATTGTGCCGACCGGTCATGGGCCATTCCGGTAGGGGTGGAGACCTCCGTGTACGAGCGTTTCGATACCATTACTCCCGGGGAGACCATCTTCATACAGGGCGATGCGATTACGGAAGCGGGTGTTTACGAATGGACCATTAACTCATCAGCCACCTGCATCCAGCAGATACGGGCTTACGTCACCGTAGTGGACCCACCTACACCTGCGGCAACCTGCCGGTCTTCCCTGTCGGTAGACCTGAACAACCAGTGTTGGACGGAGGTCTCCAAGCAGCAGATCATCACGAGCGGAATGGATCAGGTAGCCAGCCTGGTCGTGCAAGACCATTATCCATACAACGAAGGATTGGTGGAAGGTCCGGGCACCTTTTGGGCGGAAGCCTATTCTACCGAAAATGATATGCTGTGCCGCACCCAGGTGACGATCCGCGATGTAACCGCCCCGGTTATATTGCCCCGCACTGCGGAGGTTATGCTGGAATCGGCCGGAAGCAGCTCCATTAATCCCTGGGCGTTAGTCAATGATGCATACGACGCATGTTCCTCCATTACCCTGACCGCCTCCCCGGCTGAACTCAGCCTGGCTGATTTGGGGCACCGGACTATTGAGCTTACTGCAACCGACGAGTCGGGTCTCCAAACGCGGGTCTCGACGACCATTAGCGTACTGCCACCTATTTGCCTGCCCGATCTGCGTTGGACGTACACGCTGATGAGTGGTACTTACCGGGCCGAAGGCAATATCGTGGTAACCGCCCCCCTGGACAGCGCTGCCTCGGTGGTGTTGGAGGGGCAGTCCATCACGCTGGAACCAGGTTTTCGCACGGGTACCGGATGTACATTCCGGGCTATTGCGCAACCGTGTGGAGGAATGGAGAAATTGGAGAGTCGGGAAGTTCGTGAATGGGAGAATGGGGAACGGGAGCATTGGGGAGGGGAAGAAAGTGAGGCTCCACTTCCCTTTGCTTCGTCGAGGGAGATCAGGCGATCCGACGAGGACGAGAGCGTGCACAAGTTGGAGAATAGGGGAGTGATTCTATCAGTCTTTCCGAATCCGGTGATTTCGGAGGGTACTATTTCACTGGAGATACCGAGGGGCGGGCGGGTTAGCCTGTACCTGGTGGATGCGCTGGGACGTCCCGTGCGTAGCTTTGAGTCAGACCGTTCATTGGAGGCAGGGACGTTCACTTATTTGGTGATCCCCGATGAACTGGCGATGGGCTGGTATGTACTCATCGCGAAAACGGAGTGGGGCATTTACCAGGAAAAAATCCTGGTTCGATAACTTTTTTTGATGTGGAGTTCCCGTAACAAATGATGGTTGGTTATCACTTGTAATTGATTAACTTATAGGGCGCAATATGGTGAAGAGATATTTGGAAATTAAACATTAAAGTCTCTGACGGAGCCACCTGTTCGCATTTTCCTTGCAGGATCACACCAAACTTGCTATATTTACAATGTAATACAACCAATCCCTGGACGTATGAAGGGCGTTACCCATCGCCCGGAATCCTTCCCATACAGTCCGTTTTAACCACTCTTATTTTGCAGAAATTCCGCCGACAGCCAATGCTTTGTCCGGTGGTCAACGAACTGAATTATAGCGTGACCAGAAGCGCATATTATGAGAACCTAATGCTTCTTGTTACCCCTTAGCACATACTAAGCCCCAGTAATCCCGTGGACTTGTACTGATTTTACGTTGACACGCTAAATTCAAATCATATGAAGTCCTCTTTACTACTAGAACAGCCAACAACGGCTGTGTTTCTATGGGATGAAGTTCAGCGCGATACGCGTCTGTTCACTGAACCCGTTCGACGAATGTCGGCCCTTGTTTTAAGCATTCATGGCGGCTTACTATTGCTGCCCATGATTACCCCGGCTCAGTTGAGTATTTCGCTTGCTGCCTGCGTACTAGCTCTGATAATTGTACGCCTCTGTAATGCCCTTATCTGCCTGAAAACAGTCTTTAAACCGGATGGTATTCTGGTCGCCTACTTCCGGTACGGCTCCCGGAAGGTATTCCTCCGCGGCGAGGATATCCAATCGGCCAAGCTCGTTCGGCTGCCATTCTGGGGTACACCCAAAGATGGCCCAACCTACCGTGTCTACGGACGACAGGCGATCGCCGTTAGCCTGCGCGACGGCCGTACCGTGTACATTGGTACTCAGGAAAATGAGACGACCCTAAACCGGGTGCTGCAAATGTACAATTGATCAGGTTTGAGGTTTGAGGTTTGAGGTTTGAGGTGTGGGGTTTGAGGTTGAGGTTATAGGCAGGGGAGGTGTTTGAGGTGAAATAACTACTCATCGAAAGAATTAGGAAACAGGTTACGAATGTAGATGCTACCGGCGGCCATTGCGCGGCCGGTAGCTTTTTTAACGTAAGGTTTGGGGTCAGCAGTTGGGTAAATTGCTGAAAGCTTAAACCTTACGTTGTATTTAGTATAGGGTATTGGGTAGTAGGACTTGCTTGAATCCAAATACCTAATACCAATTACTCTTTACAGGGAGGTTGGGCGTTGAAAATGGTCACCTTAAGAGATATTCTATGCCCAACCTCACGATTTTTAAGTCGGCCAGCCTTCGCCCATGCGGGCTTCGGCGGCCAGGGAAGTCGGAGGTCGGAGGTCCGAAAATTAGTTTACGCTCCACGCTCCACGCCCGCCGCCCTACGCTCCTATGAGTAATACCACATAATTACGCTCCAAACCAAAAATCCAGAGCATAGCCATCCCTCCGGTCACTTCCATCTCTGCAGTCCCTGCAGTCTCCCTACTGCACCACCAACGTTTTACTGATCACGCCTTCATCCGTGATGAGGCGCACCACGTACAACCCGGAGGGCAGATCCCCAACGTAGAGATCAATGTCGTACCGGCCCGGATCTCTTTTTTGCGAAAGCAGCAGAGAACGCACGGGGCGCCCTTGGAGATCAAATAATGCTAGCTGAGTCGTTTGTTCCCTGGCCAGCGATAAACGGATAGTTGCCAGGTCAACGGCCGGATTCGGACTTATTTGCAGGTCGTGTTGCGATTCGATTTGCGTAGAGGTCGGCGGCATGAAGGTGCCGATCACCGGTTCCTCCGCATCGGCCTGGGGGCGGCAGGGGCGAATGCGGGCCAGGAAACGGGAGCCTGGTTTGGCGTGGAAACCCGGTTCCAGAATGATCACCTCTCCGGCTTCGTAACGGGTATCCAAGCCCGGCGGAATCGTGCCGCTGGCGAGTATTCCCCGTTGGGCAAAAGCATTGCGGTGCCCGTTCTGCCGACCACGGAACGATTGGTCCCGCGGATGTTCCTCACAAACTACTTCGTCGGCACAGGCGAGCCCCGAGGTGTCACGCACCATAATGTTAAGCTGTACGGTGGTGCTGTTACCGTGCACATCGGTCGCGCGAATAGACTGTTGTTTAGGGCCGATCATGGTACAATCAAACCGGAAACCCAGTGTATCAAACGTAAGCGGACCGCAGGCGTCGTAAAATAGGTCGGCCAGGTCGGTCGAATCGATCCGCAGATCACCCATGGGGCGCAGGGCCACATCCAGGTCGGCCGCCACAACGGAAGGAGCGATGGTATCCAGTACGGTGACCTGGGAAATGCAGGAGGCCGTATCCCCATTACCGGTCAGTATGGTAAGCCGTACGGCATGGGTGCCCACATCGTCGCAATCAAACGTATAGTGATCCAGACTGCGGTCAATGATACCACAGTTGTCGAGGCTATGTTCTTCCAAATCGTCGGGAGTAATGGACACCTGCCCAAGTGCGTCCAGGTATACATCAAGATCGAGGCAGCTCACCTGAGGATCGATGGGGTCAACTACGGTTACCTGAGCGGTACAGGTTCCGATATTACCACTGCCATCTGCCACTTGCAGGGTCACCTCCTGTACGCCCAGGTCAGCGCAGGTGAACAGATCCTTAGATAAGCCCATCTCGGTAATAGCGCAGTTATCAGAACTGCCGTTATTGATCATGAGCGGATGGATGGGCACACCACCACCCAAACCAAGGTAAACGGTGGTGTCGCGGCAGCGGGCAACCGGGGTGATCGTATCAATAACGGTAACGGTGCTTTCGCAAAAGGACGTATTTGACTCCAGGTCCGTGACGATCAGGGTAACTAGCTGTGGCCCGAGGTCAGCACAGGTGAAGGTGTCTACATCAAGGTTACGGGAAGCTATGCCACACGCATCCGGACCGGAGGCATCAATCCAGTCGATAGGTAAAGCTCCTGTTCCATCGGCGTTGAGGTACACGATCGTATCGCGGCAGGCAGCGGCCGGGGTGATGGTATCCACCACGGTAAGAGTACCTGTACATTCGCTTATATTTCCACCGGCATCGGCGATTTGCATGGTGACGGGTAAAGTACCCACATCGTCGCAAGTGACCTGTCCCGGCAGGGTAACCTGCTCTGCAATGCCACAATTATCGGAACTCCCCCCATCCATGATATTCATGGGAAGCACCATGACACCGGATGCCGGTAAATAGACAGTGGTATCCTGACAAACGGCAACAGGGGTAATGGTATCTCGCACCGTAATCTGAGCGGTACAGGTTCCGATGTTGCCACTACCATCCGCAACCTGCAATTGGATAGGGATAGTCCCCAATTCATCGCAGGTTAAAAGATCTCGGTCTAATCCCCGTTCTACGATCTCGCAATTATCTGAACTACCGTTTTCAAGCATAGCGGGCGTAAGCAGAGCCGTACCATTAGCATTCAGGTAAACAAGGGTGTCGCGGCAGCGGGCCGTCGGAGTGATCGTGTCCACTATGGTTACCGTACTTTCACAAAAGGAGGCGTTGCTATCGGCATCCATAATGGTCAACGTTACCAATTGGGGGCCCAGATCAGCACAATAGAAGGTGTCACGATCGAGGTTGCGGCTCATTATGCCACAGGCATCGGGACCGGCAGCATCGATCAACAACGGATCGAGGACTGCCATGCCCTCCAGGTCCAGGAAGATAGCAGTATCCCGGCAATGAGCGACAGGGGTTATAGTATCTCGAAGGGAAATGGTAGCCGCGCATTCATTCGTATTCCCGGCAAAATCCGTAATGGTCATGGTTGTCTGAAAATCACCCGTTTCAGTACACGTATAAGTGTATTTTTCCAAACTGAATTGGGCAATACCGCAATTGTCATTACTACCGGCATCCAGGATGTTGCCGGGCAGTTCCAGGGTACCGGTAGCCGGTACATATAATACGGTATCTTTGCACAAGGTGATTGGGGCTAGGGTGTCGTAGACAAGTACTTGTGCCTGGCAGGAACCAATATTTCCAGCCGCATCGGCAACTTGCAGGGTAACGATGGCGGTATCACCCGCTGCACAACTGAGCAGATCTTGGTCAACAGCCCATTCCGTCAGGCCGCACTGATCAAAGCTGCCGGCATCGATCATTTCCGGAGTTACCAGTGCCTGCCCCTGGTTGTCCAGAAATACGAGGGTATCGCGGCAAAGAGCAGTAGGGGTGATGGTATCGCGTATGTGTATAGTGCTTTCGCAAAAAGAGGCATTGCCCCGGGCATCTTCGATTTGCAGTTGTACGGTTTGGTAGCCCATGTCTGCACAACTGAATCCTCCTCGATCTACGCCACGGTTCGCGATAGCACAATTGTCAGTACTACCTGCATCTATCCATTCTGGTAAGAGTGTTGCTTCTCCGGAGGCATCCAGGTACAGATTGATATCTGCACATTGTGCCTGGGGAGCCAGCGTGTCTTGTAAGATCACCTGTGACACACAGTTTCGCGAACGATCAGACTGATCGGTAACCGTAAGCGTGACCAGCAAGGAATCCGGATCGGAGCAATGGAAGGTCGTTTGGGAAAGCGTTTGCAGAGCAATACCGCAGGCATCCGTGGTTGAGCTAAGCAGGTCCTCGGGCGTAAGGCTTGCCTGTCCTTGCTCGTCGAGGAAAAGAATGGTATCCCGACAGGTCACTTGGGGGCGTACTGTATCCACCACATGGATAGTGGTTTCGCAGCTGCCCTCGTTCCCGGCTTCATCGGTAGCGGTAAGGGTAACGGTATGCAGCCCTTTTTGACTGCAGTCAAAAGAGGTCCGGGAGAGGCTATAGCTACTGATGCCACAGGCTTCGCCGGGGTTGTTCACTATATCACCGGGCCCTATATCTGCCACCCCTTCGCTATCCAGGTGAATGGTTTTAAAACCGGCACAAACGGGAGTCGGAGGTGTTTGGTCTACCACGTTTACGGTGGCGTGGCAGGTGTCCGTTTGGTGTCCATCGTCGGCGGTAAGGACTACCAGCTGTGCACCGGTATCATCACAGTCGAATGATGTCGGACTCAGGTATAGATCCACCGGACCACAATTATCCGAAGAACCATTGTTAATGGCATACGGCAGAAGAACCGCGTTGCCTGCTTCGTTGAGTACCACCGTTTGATCCTTACAACGGGCTACGGGCGGTTCATTATCCCCGATCGTGATAGTCACGGATTCGCAGGGCGCACCGGTTGCGCAGGAGCCTTCGGCCCGCACGTAGAAGGTGGTGGTGTTCGTAGGCAGCACGACGTAGGTAGATCCGGTGGTCTGGCCATGGCGGATGCCACCACAACTCTGGGCGTAGATCACCCAGTGATCGGCATCATTCAGGTCACCATCAATGGTGAGGGTCACAGGATTGATCCCGTCGCAAAATTGGGATTGACTGGCCGAAATACCACGCAGGTCAGGCGCAGTACAACCGGTGATCGCAAAATCATCCACGAAGGCGTGGGGGCCAAAGCCGGAGTTAAAGATAAATTCAAACACCACCTCTTCGTTCGCAAATCGCTCATTATCGAGACTGATGGTTTCGGTAACGAAATCACCATCTGCCGGTGGCGTATAATTTTCGGCATTCGGACTATCGAAGCTGGCTCCGGTCATGAAGGTAAGTGTATCCCAGGTCGCTTCCTGAATGGGCTTTGCCCGCAGGATAAGTTGGTCATTCGGGTAGCTGGAAATATATTTGTGAGCCCAGCGGAAGGACACCTGGGCGTCGGCCGGGATGTCGATCGGTTGGCTTTTGGCGTAAGCCGATTGATCAGGCCAGATCCAAAAGCTGGCTTCCATATAATCGTTATCGGCATGGACCACCTGGGCATCGCCTCCTTCCAGATCCCAGCAGAAAGGCGCCCATTCGTCGAAGGTCTCCAGGTAGGGATAGCTGGCAGTTGCACAGAGGGTTGTGAAGTGACCAGCACGCACGAAGGAGGTGTCACCGTTTTCGCAGACGACCTGCAAATGGACCGTATAGTCGGTACCCGGATCGAGGTTATCAAGTATTACCGTGGTATTGGCTGACTCGATGCTAACGGCCTGAGCGGGGAAGGTCGATTGTGGGCCGTAGGTAATCAGGTAATAGTCGTCGGAGGCCTGTGCATTCTCAATGAGGAGCGTGGTAGAGGTTTGACCTGCTTGTTCGAGGTTCATCGTCACCTCGGTCAGGCACGAGGACGGGTTAATAATGGCTTCCAGTGCGGCCCGGGCATTTACGCGGCCGTAGCCCAGCTGTTCATTCCAGGTACCGTTGGGGTAATTGGCATTGGTTGCATAGGAATAGCCACCTGTTTTGTCGGCCGTAGATTCGAGATAGAAGCGGGCCTGATCGGCGGTAAGGTTGGGATCGGCCGAGAGGATAAGGGCCATTACGCCGGCAGCATTGGGGCAAGCCGAGGAGGTACCGTTGAAGGTGTTGGTATAATCACCACCATTATAACCGTTACCCCCGGCGATATCGGTAGTGGGTATCTTCACCCCGGGAGCGCCAACATCGATAGCGGTTCCGTAGTTGGCGCCCCACCAGAATTCACCGTCGCAGGAATTCGGGTTTTTGCGTTCACCGCACATACTGGTGGCGGCAACAGCGATCACATCGTTCAGCGATGCCGGGTAGCTGACCACATTATTATTACTGTTGCCGCTGGCGAAGAGTACGGGAGCACCCAGTCCGCCCCGTCCGTCATTGACCGAATTGGAGATGGCATTGGAAATGAGACTGGACGAGCTACCGCCTCCCCAGCTGTTGCTGAGGACATCGGCTCCACCCTGATTCCAGGCCCAATTGATGCAATTGGCGATGGTGGAGCTGGAGGTAACCCAGTAACCGCCGCTGGAATAAGCGATACGTACGGGAATGATCTTACAGTTCGGAGCGACACCGGCCACGCCGAGGTTGTTGTTGGCTACCGCGGCCACGATTCCGGCACAGGCTGTGCCGTGTGCATCGTCGTTTTGGGCATCTCCCGCTGTTTGTCCGAACCCATCGTAGCCGGGCAAAAGGTTGGCCACCAGGTCGGGATGATCGAGGTCGACGCCCTCGTCGAGGATGGCCACCTTGATATCGGCGCTGCCCTGGGTATAATTCCAGGCGTCGGTCACTTGCATGTCTTCCCCGGCCGTACCGTTGTACTGCAGGGAGGAGCCATCATTCTGCAGTGCCCACTGGCGATTGAAGCGGGGGTCATTTGCCGAAAGGCGGGGAATACGTTTGATCATATTGGGCTCGAGGAAGCGGTACAGACCATTGTCGGTCTGGCTGTTGACGTAGGAGAGCACCGCGTGTCCTTCGCGTGCGGGGGAGGTCAGGATGGTTGCTGCGCCCATCGTTGGGGAGAGGCGGGCCTGCAGTCCGTCGCGTGCCCACTGTGAGAAGAGGTAGAGGTCGGACATGCCGGGTTGTGACTGGGCGTAAAGGTCGGGCAATGGAAATTCGAGGGTGCCGTCGGGTGTGTACAGGCCACGGGTGAGGTATGTTAGTTCGGATAGTGCGAGGAGTGTTGCGTGTGCTTTGGGCCAATCAGCTGGAGTGCGCAGGGTTAAGAACCATCCGCCGAGCAGGGGTTGATAAGCCAGGGTGTCGGCAATGGGCATGATGCCGGAATTGGTGAGTAAGTTCTGTTGCTGATCAATAGTCAGGCTGTCGGCGAACTGCAGGAAGAGTTCGTCGGTCGCCTCGGAAAACGCATTGGTTTGTCCGTCGAGGGTAAGGGTGGTGGGCATGGGCGGTATTTGCCCGTGCAGTATAGTGTTCCACGCACAGAGGAGCATCAGCGCAAAAAGGCGCGACGTGAGGGTTGTCGGTCTGTTCATCGATTACGATTTGTCACAGGACCGGGCATTGGTTAGGCTGGGAGGGACGCCGGGCAGCGGAGTGCAGGGCCGTGGGGGCGGCCGCTCCGCGGCGGTGATGGGAGGTGTTGACTAAAGATACTAACTTTTGGTATTGTGTGCACGAAGTGATACGGGATTTTTGGGGGACGGTTGCATGGGTACGGGGTTAGGGATGTGTGGGTAGATCGGTCGCCTCTTGCGAGGCTTTGGTTTGTGCCTGTCGGCACGGTGGCTTTTCGACGGGCTTACGCCCGTCGGAATGATAAGGTCGCCCCTGACGGGGCTTGGCGGGGTGCCTGTCGGCACTTGTGGGCAGTTGACGGGCTTGCGCCCGTCGGATAGATAGGACGTGCCTGGCCCCTCCGTCTTACAGACTTCGGCGCCC
The DNA here is from genome assembly GCA_964342305.1 of uncultured Saprospiraceae bacterium. Taxonomy (GTDB): domain Bacteria; phylum Bacteroidota; class Bacteroidia; order Chitinophagales; family Saprospiraceae; genus DT-110. Next base: position 39,995 of record CAYFGK010000064.1, read on the forward strand.
GCGAAACGGCACTTTTGAAAGGTCGCCCCTGACGGGGCTTGGCGGTGTGCCTGTCGGCA
>CAYFGK010000065.1:0-40011 GCA_964342305.1 uncultured Saprospiraceae bacterium
TAGGACTGTACGAAACTTGATCGATAGTGCTTTTTGGGGCAAAACCCACCCTCTAACTCCCTCCCTTTGAAAAAGGGAGGGAGGATAATTTTCGTCCTTCGAAGAGATTATTAGTAAAAACAACTAATAAACTTCGAAAGAACTCCCCTTTCCCTTTTCAAAGGGAAGGGGGGTCGGGGGGATGGGTTTTAAAATTTGAAGTTTCGTACAGTCGTAATTAAGAACTAATCATTAAAAATTACAATATGTTGCCTTGCCAGCGCGACCTCTTCGACCTCGATCCCGACGTTACCTATTTGAATGCTGCCTATATGTCGCCCCAGCTGAAGTCGGTTACGGAGGTAGGAAAGCAGGCGCTTGCGCGCAAAAGCAAACCGTGGACCATTGAGCCGGCCGATTTCTTTAGCCACGAACGAATGCTGCGGGAGGTTTTCGCGAAATTGGTAGAGATCGATAATCCCGATCAATTGGCGCTTGTGCCATCAGCTTCTTATGGCCTTACTACCGCGGCCCGCAATACACCATTATCGGCCGGGCAAGAGATCTTGGTAGTCGACGAGCAATTCCCCAGCAATTACTACCCCTGGCAGCGGCGGGCGGAGGAGACGGGCGCTACTATTCGCATGGTGGGGCCTTCCCGGTCTGACCGTGCGGCCAGTTGGAACGAAGCTTTGTTGGCAGCTATCACCCCGACCACGGCCGTGCTCGCGATCGGACATGTTCACTGGGCGGATGGCTCCTTGTTTGATTTGGTTGCCTTACGGCAAAAACTTAATGAGGTCGGCGCTTACCTGGTGATTGACGGTACACAATCGGTGGGTGCCTTGCCTTTTTCCGTAAGGGACATCCAGCCCGATGCCCTGGTGGTAGCCGGTTATAAATGGTTGCTGGGACCTTACAGTCTGGGACTGGCCTATTTCGGCGAGCGTTACCTGGCGGGCACACCCCTGGAAGAAAACTGGATCGCCCGCCGGAACAGCGAGCAATTCGGTGGTCTGGTAGAGTACGAAACTGAATACCAATCCGGAGCGGCCCGGTTTTCGGTAGGGGAGAAGAGCAACTTCAATCTGGTACCCATGCTCCACCGTTCCCTGCAACAGCTACTTGAATGGCAACCCGCCCGCATTCAGGACTACTGCGCCGATATCGCCCGCGATGCCCTGGCGGAACTGGCCGAAATGGGGTGCTACCTGGAGCCATACGAACGACGGGCGCACCATCTGTACGGCATACGTCTGCCGAAGACGATTGATGCGGATCGCCTCACGGAATCGCTCTCGTCCAATCGGGTGTACGTGTCGCGGCGGGGGAGTGCTCTGCGTATCTCGCCCCACGTCTACAACACCGCCGAGGATTTTCGGGCCCTGGTGGATTGTTTCCGGTCGGCCCTGCTGTCTAAATCAACGTAATGTATTCCCACCACTAAAGTGGGTGGGCTTATGATTTCCGATTTCCGACCTCGGCTTTCGGATCTCCGCTTTTCCCCACCACTAAAGTGGATGGGCTTATGATTTCCCTGCCCGCCGTAGCCTTGGCGTAGGCGGGCCGATCTCCACACTCACATGTGGAAAAATAACTGCTAAGCGACGGTTGCCCGGACGTTTATTTTGCTAGTTTTGTGAGCTATGCGTTTGCGTTCCATCGAAATAAAGGGCTTCAAAAGCTTCGCCAACCAAACCGTCATCAACTTCAATGAGGATGTCATTGGTATTGTTGGTCCCAACGGATCGGGGAAGTCCAATATCGTGGACGCTATCCGCTGGGTACTGGGCGAGCAAAAGAGCCGCGAACTTCGTCTGGACACCATGTCCAGCGTCATCTTCAACGGGACTAAGAAACGCAAGCCCTCCGGTGTTGCCTCCGTATCCCTCACCTTTGAGAATACCAAGAACCTGCTCCCCACCGAATACCACGTGGTGACCATCACCCGTATGCTGTACCGGTCGGGAGAAAGCGAATATCGCCTTAACGACGTTCCCTGTCGCCTGAAGGATATCAAATCACTGCTACTTGACACCGGCATGGGGTCTAACTCCTACGCCATTATCGCGCTGGGTATGGTAGACGATATCCTGACCGATAAGGAAAACTCGCGCCGTAAGATGTTTGAACAGGCGGCCGGTATCTCCAAGTACAAAGTGCGCAAGCGCGAAACCGTCAATAAACTCAAGAATACCAGTGACGATCTGGAGCGGGTAGAAGACCTCCTGCACGAGATCGACTCCAACCTGAAGTCGCTGGAAAAACAGGCTCGACGCACTAAACGCTACTACGAGTACAAGGCGGAATATAAAGATCACTCCATCCAGCTCGCCCTCATCCGCATGGGGAGCCTGAAAGACCGCCACCGGGAACTGCAGCAAAAGATCGAACAGGAACAGGATCGCTACCGCAATCTCGACGTCAAGGTCAACCAGATGGAAGCTACCCTCGAAGAGGAACGCAAGAACAATCTGGATAAAGAGAAAGCACTATCCCAACGCCAGCGCGATCTGAACGCGCTGGTGGGGAAGATTCGCGGCATGGAGAACGATCGCCGGATGCTGGAGCAGAAGAAGGAGTTTGTCATTCAGAACCAGTCCAAACTGGATCGGGATATTGCCGCCGGCCTGGAACGTATCAAGACCCTCACCGAAGAGATCGAAACCTACCGCGAGGAACTCAATATGGAGAAGCGTATCGAGGCCCGCCTCGATCACGAACTGGAGCAGGCCGAGACGGAGCTGGAAAAGATCCGCTCCAGCCACGGTGCCCTCAAGGCCGACCTCGATCAGATCGTCGAGGAGCAACAGAAACTGGAGCGCTCCGTCTACGACCTGGAAAAACGCAAAGCGATCAACCTCAATCAGATCGAAAGCAATCGTCAGGAACTGGCCCGCAACGAACAGGAGATTGCACAACGCGCTTCTGAAATCGATAACCTGCGTTCGAAGCTGAAAACCATCGACGAAGAGGCGCAACGACAACAAACCACCCTGACCGGACTGGAAGAGCAAGAGGCTAAGCGACGGTCCCAACTCGAGCAAACGGAAAAAGAACTCGAAGGGGTCAACCGTAAAATGGCCCAGGTACGCCGGGAGCTCGACGCCAAGCAAAACGAATTTAAACTCACCAAGAGCATGGTGGAGAATCTGGAAGGATTTCCGGAATCCATCAAGTTCCTGAGTAACCATCAGGAATGGGGCGAGGGGGCACCCTTGCTTTCTGATCTGATCTACGTGAAGGAAGAGTACCGGGTCGCCATCGAGAATTACCTGGAACCCTACCTCAACTACTATGTGGTCGAGAACCTGGAGCAAGCCGCCGAAGCCGTTCGCCTGCTGGGACGTAGCCAGAAGGGTAAGGCCAACTTTTTTGTGCTGGATAGTTTTAAGGACTATTCGGCACCCATGACGCTAATCCCGGAAACCCGCAGTGCCATCGACCTGATCGAGGTGGATCGCAAATACTATAATCTCTGTAGCTATTTACTGGCCAACGTGCTTGTCACCGACCGGGAAGACCTGACCGATAAACTACCCGATGCCGATGTGGTCCTGCTATCACAGAGCGGTCGGCTCATTAAGCGGCGCTACAGCTTGTCGGGCGGCTCTATTGGCCTGTTCGAAGGGAAAAAGATCGGTCGTAAGAAGAATCTGGAGGTACTTGAGGAGGCCATTCAGCAGGCCGAGGCGAAAGAGAATAAACTGTCGACACAATTCTACACCCTCAAGGAGCGCATCACCAAACTGAAAGGCCAACGGCTCGACGATCAGATTCAGCGTCAATCTGCCGACCTGAATCGCCTCACACAGGAAAAGGTCTCCCTGACTACCCGTTTGGAAAACTTCGAGTCCTTCATCAAGGAAGTCAACGACAAGCAGCAACAGGCACAGGATCGCATCAAGAGCCTGGAAGATACTAATGCCACGATCGACCAGGACCTGAGCAGCCAGCAAGCTTTTTTGGCGGAAGCCAAGGAAAAGATATCAAACACGGATGGCTCATACCGAAAAGTCGCCGAGCAACTAAGTGAGGCGTCGGCCTCCTACAACGAAAAGAATATCGCCTTTATTCGTCAGCAGAATAAGGTGAACACCCTGCAGCGCGAACTCACCTTCCGGGAAAAGCAGCTGGAAGAGTCGCGGGAAACCCTGCGCCAGAATCAGGAAAACATCCAATCTAATGCCGGGGAATCACAGGAAATCGATCAGCAGATCGAAGACCTGAAGGAGGCTCTCAAAACGCAGTACGAGGAGCGCAAAGAGCGGGAATCCCTGCTCACCGAAGCCGAGCAGCACTACTACGATGCCCGCGGGCATATCACCGGCATGGAGGATGAGATGCGTAAAATAGGACGTACCCAACAGGAGGCACAGGTGCTGATCAATAAGCTCAAGGATTCCTTCAACGACGTAAAATACGAAATCACCTCGATCTCACAGCGGCTGCGGATCGAGTTTGACATTGAGATCAACGACATCATCAATCAGGATCCTACCACAGATTTAGACGAGCCCACCCTGAGCGACAAGGTAGATAAACTGAAAAAACGCCTCGACAATTATGGGGAGATCAACCCCATGGCCGTCGAAGCCTTTGATGAAATGAAGGAGCGTTTCGATTCTATCACCCAGCAACGGAATGATATCCTGGAGGCAAAAGCATCGCTGGAGCAGACCATTAAGGAGATCGAGGAAACGGCTACCGTCCAGTTTCTGGACGCCTTTGAGAAGGCGCGACTGTATTTTATTGAGGTATTCCGTTCGCTTTTCACCGAGGACGATGCCTGCGACCTGCTGCTCCTGGATCCTGAAAACCCACTGGAATCAAATATTGAGATCGTCGCCAAACCCAAAGGCAAACGACCGCAGACGATTAACCAGCTATCGGGTGGTGAGAAGACGCTGACCGCAACGGCCCTTCTATTCGCCCTCTATCTTCTGAAGCCGGCGCCCTTCTGTATCTTCGACGAGGTCGATGCGCCCCTCGACGACGCCAACGTCTTTAAATTCAACAAAATCATCAAGAAGTTCTCCAGGGACTCTCAGTTCATTATCGTCACCCACAACAAGCTCACCATGGCCGCCGTGGACACCATCTACGGGGTATATATGGGCGAGCAGGGGGTTTCGGGCGTTACGCCCGTCGACTTGCGCGATTTCGATAATACGGCCAGTTTCGAAGCAGCCGTTAGTGACTTCAGCGACTGAAGCGACTTAGGGATCGTAGAGACTTGAGAGCCTGGATGAAAGGAGGAGGGCTACGCTCGACGCTCGATGCATTACAGAGCAAAGTCAAAGCAATCAAGTACAACCGATGCAGCCCTGCTCTGGCAAGGCTCTTCAGTCGCTGCAGTCCCTTCTTTCTCTCCCGGTCTCCCCGCCCGCCGGAGTCCGAACGGACGAAGGAGGGCTACGCACGACGCTCGACGCACAACAGAGCAAAGACAAAGCAATCAAGTACAACCGATGCAGCCCTGCTCTGGCAAGTCTCTTCAGTCGCTGCAGTCCCTTCTTTCTCTCCCGGTCTCCCCGCTCTCCAGTCTCAACCGTCTCAACCCCGTCAGCCGTTATTCTTCTTCTTAGTCGTATCTGTCTTTGTTTCCGTCTTTGACTCCTCTTTCTTTGGATCCTCTTTCTTGGCCGGTTCGGGGTCCTTTTTCTTTTTAAACGGATTAAACTTCTCCAGTTCTTTCTTGAGATTATCGACCTCCGTTTTGGCACCGGTTTGGTCAAGCACTTTTTTGGCTTGCTCCTGAAGCAGGCTGTCAACGGCTTTGGAGGCTTCCTGTTTGGCCTGATCGGCTAATTTGCCGGCTTCTTCCCGGGCCCGTGTTTGTACACTATCCAGTATCTTTTCGGCCTCTTCCTTCACTTGTTCTTTGCCTTCTTCGATCTGTTCTTTGGCTTCTTGTTTAAGTTGTTCGGTGGCGCCGGCTACGAATCCACCCGCTGATTCATCACCATCGAGACCTAACAGGTTGAGTTTGATTTTGGGATCTTGAAGTGTGCCGGTCAGGGCAATCATAACATTTACGGTTTCACTTTGCTCGAAGGGTAGTCCGAGCTTACTGGCTTCGGCCTGTATTTTCCTGAGACCTTCGCTGGCGGCAGCTCCGAGTTTGTTGTTTTCCAGTTTGGCACGGGGAATGGCCGCTTTGATCTCGTAGGCCATCTGCTGGTTGAGGCCGTGGGTACCACCGATGGTCATCGGGATATCCGCCAGATCGATATCGAAGGGTTTTACCTCCACCATTCCGTTGGTGATCTCTAACCAGTTTTTGGTGTTTTCCAGCTGAAGATTACTCTTAAGTTCTTCGATGTTAAGGGTGCTGCCCAGCTTTTGCAATGGTGCGTAGGATTTCAGGACCCCATCAATGGTTTCCAGGTAACCTTTGGCATCAAGGGTACTTAGTTTGGGCATCATATTCTCACCGAGGGTTCCTTCCAGCGCCAGGCGGGTAGTGAATAAACCTTCGATAAACCGTCCGATCGGTGCCAGTGCCTGAAAGGTGTTCAGCGTGGTAAAGGCTTCCTGGAACTGCATCTGCTCCATGGCGTAGGCTACGGAGAAGGAGGGTTCTTCCGGATCGCTGGTGTCGTACATGCCATCAAGGGCCATCTGACCGCCGAATGTTTGTCCGGTCAGGTTTCGCAGTGCTACTGCCTTATCGGCTACTTCCAGTACACCCGACAGGTTCCGCAGATTCATATTGGTATAGATCAACTCACCGACTTCGGCCCGGATCCGCATGCCGATATTGTCGGGGATCAAAAGCACGCCGTAGCTTTCCCCGCCGGTATCGGAGGCAGGGGTTGCCTGAGGCTCCGAAGTGCCCTGATAGGCGGTCATAAATGGATTCAGGTCCAGTTTGTTGGAGCGGATGACCATGTCGCCGCCCAGCGTCTCCCCGTCGAAGAGGTAGCCAAACACATTATCCACCGAACCGCTGGCACTGAAATCGCTGTCACCAATCTGGGTGGAGGCATTCGTCACTGCCAGTCGCGATGGACTAAAAGACCCGCGGGCAATGGTATTTTCCAATACGTAATCCTCGTATTCAATGCGATCCACCTGCGCATCCAGCGAAAAGTCAAAGCGATCAAAAATCTCTCCTGTCCCCTGAGTCCCTACAGTCTCTTGAGTCCCTCCAGTCCCTGAAGTCCCTCCAGTCCCTGAAGTCCCTCCAGTCCCTGAAGTCTCTCCAGTCTCTTGAGTCCCTCCAGTCCCAGCAGTCCCAGCAGGTATCCACTCATTCGCATTGAAATAATTCGAACGCACCTGCAGTTGGCCGGTCATAGTCTTTTCGGGGGAGAAGTAGGCGAGTATATTGTCGACCCGCCCGTTGGCTTTGATATCACTTTCCCCCAGCGTCATGTCGAGGTTATCGACGGCTACAAAGCGGGGCGTAAAGTCGAGGGATGCAGCATCGATCGACACCAGCGGGTAGGCACCCGTTTTTACCCGGATTTCCTGAACGGACAGGGCTCCCTGCATATCTACCGCTTCGTAATTACCCCGATCGATTTCGTTCATACTGGTCTTGGCAGTCAGGTCGGCATTGATACGGCCGCTAAATTGCTCCATACCCTCCATAGGAAAGGCCTGGTTTAATTCGGCGAGATCGAGCACGCCTTTGATTTCTGTATCCACGGTGGGGTTGGAAATGGGGGTAGCCAGGGAGAAACGCCCACGTAACGGATTATCACCGATACGCAGGTTAAAGGTGGGGATGTCGACGGTCATGCGGTCGAGGTCGCTGCTCGGACTGTTGATCCGTGCATTGGCGGCGATCTGATCAATACCCAGGGGCAGATCAGGGTATTGGACGCTGGCTCCGTCCACTTCCAGTTGAGCTGCAAAAGACGGGATCTGTTCTTTGGCTGCATTATAGATACCCTTGATCTGAGCATTCAGCTTGAACTGCCCCGACGCTTTTACGTCTTCGTAGCCTTCCAGGTAAGCTCCGGGCACCAGCGAAAGCACTTCCTTGAAATCGTTGGAGGGAGCGTTGATGTCGAGGTCCATGATGATATCGTCCTGTTTGAGCTGAACAAAGCCATTACCCACCAGACTCAGGGCATTCACCGTCAGGTTGTTGTCCTTCAGTGTATACTTCTGCTGCCCCTGGTCAATGGACAGAATGGCATCCAGATCAACACTGGCCCGGTCCAGGTAGGAAATATTGGCGTAATCCACATCAATGCGCTCAATGGTCGTTTTGGTATCGAGGTCGTAAACCGTGAGCGTCAGATCACCCCGGCCGGTGTGCTGTAGCCCTTCGATGAGCAGGTCGAGGTTCATGGGCGCGTCGACGTATGATAGCTGGCCGTCGTGAATGGTGTAGCGGTCGAGTTGCAGACGGAAATCACTACCACCTTCCTGGCTTTCGCCCGGGCCGTCACCCGTAGATTTGGCGATATCGTAGTTGGCCTGCCCATTTCCGAGTACTCGCACGTCGAGCACCGGTTCGTGCAGGTCGATCGCCTGCAGGCGGATGGGTTCGGCACTGCGAATGACAGACATAAGATCCAGGGTCAGGTCCAGTCTTTTGGCCTTAGCCAGGGTTACCCCCTGAAAGGTGTCAATCCCGTTCACGGTGAGATCGTCCATTCCGAAGGAAATGTCGGGAAAGTGCCGGAAGAGTGAGAGGCTGACGTCGCTGAATTCGACCTCGGCGTTTACCTGCTCGTTTATGATGGTTTTGGCTTTCGCCAAAAGTTGATCTTTGAATAAAAAAGGCACGGCAGCAGCAGCTCCCACCAGTAATACGATGAGTATACCAATACCTAAAAGAACGCGCTTCAAAGTGGTCATTTGTATGTTGGTTTTTGGGTTTTACCCATGGGTGATTGTAAAAACACCTTTTACTTATCAACGAGAAATCAATTTTTCTATTTCGCTTTTTTCGCGAAACAGGGAGTTGGTGTAGCTTCTTTTGTGTACTTTCAAGAAAATATTCCTATAAAGCCCTTTGTCTTCATGAACATCCCGTACACGTTCATCAACACCCACGATGATCTCGTCTCTTTTCATAAACAAAACGCGAACGTCGACTGGTTGTGCTTTGATACCGAATTTATCGGTGAAAAAAGATTTTATACCCAGCTTTGCCTCATTCAGGTAGGTACCGAGCACGGTAATTACCTGATCGACCCCATCGAGCTCGATAATCTTCAGCCTTTTCTGGACCTGATCGCCGATCCAAATATACTCGTCATTACGCATGCCGGGGAGAATGATTACCGGATTTTGTACAAACAGTACGATACCCTTCCCAATAACATTTTCGATACCCAGATCGCCGCGGCCTTTGCCGGCTATAATTACCCGGTCTCCTTCCGCAAACTGGTCGATTCGGAGCTGAACGTAAAACTGCGTAAAAGCTACACCGTAGCGGATTGGGGCAAACGACCGCTCGATGAGGAAACGATCGGTTACGCTCTGAACGATATCATTTACCTGCACGAATTGTGGCAACGCCTGCGCACCCGCTTACTCAGTAATGACCGGTTGCACTGGGCCGAGGAGGAATTTGCACCCCTGGAAACAGGAGATTTCTACTACCGCGATCCCGACCTCGAAGCCCTCAAGAGCAACCTCATGCGTAACCTCAATCGTACCGAAAAAGTATTTCTTGTCCGATTGTTCCGTTGGCGTCGGGATATTGCCGAACGCAAGAATAAATCCAAGGAGATGATCCTCTCCTCCAAATTGTTCGGACACATTGTGCGCAGCATGCGTTCGGGGAAGAAAGCCCTGCAGCAGAACCGCCGCTTCCCTTCCCACCTGGCCGACCGCTACTGGGATGTATTCCAGGAGATGTACCAGCAGCCGGTAACCGATGACGACCTGGAGGTGCTCAGCCGGATGCCCCGCGATGAAAAATCAGATCCACGGTCGGATCTGCTCATGGAAATTCTCTACGATATTATCAAATTCCGTTGTCTGGAGTACGAAGTGGACGTAAATATGGCTTTACCACGGGGCGATTTCAAGCAGATTAAGTCCGATCCCGGACATGCAGTTCAGTTGTTTAGCCACAGTTGGCGCAAGGAACTCTTCGGAGATGCGTTCACCGAGTGGCTCCAGCATCCCGAGAAGTTGCACATTGATATCGATTCGAATCAGATCGCACTGCACTTACCGGTTCAGGAATCCCGATGAAACAACCACTCTTACAGCTCGATCAGCTGCGTATTGCCTTTGGAGAACGGGAAGTGGTACACGGCTTGTCCCTGGAGGTCTTTCCCGGCGAGCGCCTTGGAATCGTGGGGGAGTCAGGCTCTGGGAAGAGCGTATCAGCCCTTTCTATTATGGGGTTGCTGCCTGCGGACGGACAGGTGAGCCACGGTTCTATCAACCTTGCGACGGGGGAGGGAGGCTCAGAACCCATCCAGGACTTCTCGTCCCGGCAATTCCAAAAGATCCGCGGCAGGCGGATCGGTATGATCTTTCAGGAACCCATGCACACCCTGAATCCGGTGATCCGTTGTGGAACCCAGATCACGGAAGCTATCCGTCAGGATCCGGGGATCGGTAAGTTGGAAGCCAAAGATAAAACCTATCACTGGATGGAGCGGGTTGGCCTGTCCGACCTCGACCGCATGTACCGCTCTTTTCCGCATCAATTGTCGGGTGGTCAGAAACAACGTTTGATGATCGCCATGGCTTTGTGCCGCGATCCGGAGTTGCTCATCGCCGACGAGCCTACAACGGCACTTGACCTGCATATTCAGCGTCAGATTATTGACCTTATTCTGGCGCTCAGCGAAGACCTGGGACTGTCGGTGCTCTTTATCAGTCACGATCTGGGGGTAGTCCGTAAAATAACCCACCGGGTAGTAGTGATGGAAAAGGGGCATGCGGTAGAAACGGGGACTACCGAGTCGCTTTTTGACGCTCCACAGCACCCGTATACAAAGGGCCTACTGGCTTGCCGCCCGCCACTCGATAAACGCCTGTACCGACTGCCCACCATTCGCGATTTTGTGGAAGGCGGAGAGGTGAAAACCCGCGAACAACAGGTTAAACCGGCAGGTGAGGAGTCACCGGTCTTGTCCATGCGGGGAGTTTCGGTACATTTTCAATCGGGCGGTTCCTGGTTCCGCAAAGCCAGACGAGAGATCCGGGCCGTCGATGACGTGAGTGGTAATGTCTTCCGTGGCCAAACGCTGGGGTTAGTCGGGGAGTCGGGGAGTGGTAAAACGACCCTGGGACGCACGATCGTTGGTCTGCAGGCGCCCACTACCGGTAGTATTACCTTCGATGGTATTCCCCTGGCGGGCAGCGACCGGCGCGATTCCTTTTTGCGAAAGCGCATTCAGATGATCTTCCAGGATCCCTACTCGGCCTTAAATCCACGTATGACGGTGGGTAAGGCCATCACGGAGCCACTGAAATGGCATTTTCCTGACTGGACGCAAAGTCAGTACCAGGATCGTATGGTGGAGTTGTTGGAGCAGGTTGGTATGGAAGCTGATCATCAATACCGCTTCCCGCAGGCATTTTCGGGCGGTCAGCGGCAGCGTATCTGTATCGCCCGGGCACTGGCTCCGGAGCCCGATCTGCTGGTATGCGACGAAAGCGTATCCGCACTGGATGTCTCCGTACAGGCGCAGGTGCTGAATCTGCTAAAAGAGCTGCAGGAAACGTATCAATTGACTTACGTATTTATTTCCCACGATATGTCAGTGATCCGTTTTATGGCGGATCACATCATGGTACTGAAGGAGGGAGTGGTTCAGGAGGCGGGACCGGCCGATCAGGTTTTTAGTCAGCCCGGTTCGGTTTATACCAGGTCCTTGCTGGATTCGGTGCTGTTCTAATCTAACGTGAGGTGGTGACATTCAGTTATTTATCAAATACCTTAGCCCAACGTCACGTTTTTTAGCGCTTTCGCAAAAAAAAGTGCGGAAATCTGCAACCGTTTTGATTTTCAACCCGTCTTTCCTGTACAAATGTCCGGCAGTTAGTCGATGAAATACCCCAATCGGTATAAGCAGACAGCGCGGCATGGTTAAAAACCGTATTTTTACAGCGTTTCGTCGCACTCACTTTGAAAACCAATTAGCACACATGAAACGACAAAGACTCCTGCTACTTGTTTTTGTAGTAATGTTCCTCGGGAGCATTGGGTCTTTTGTGTTCCTGAACTCCGTTGAAACGGGGATCACAACTCATGAGGCCGAATCTGCCGAGCAATTGCCAATGAATGAAAAAGAGACCATTGTTCTGCCCGATGTCCAGTTCATTCAGCGCATTTTTGACAGCGGGGAGCACCTGCTGCGGGCGTTCTAAGAACGCTCTGATTTCTTCTTCCAGTACCGCAGTAATCCTGCCACGGACATCCAGGGTGGATTAGCTGCATCGTACTGGCGGAGGCCCTCCTGATCTAGTCCGTGATCCACTAATTCTTTCCGTACATACTGCTCAAAATCCGGTGCGATCTCCGCCGTTGAGTCACCTGCCTCAAAACGGGGTTTCATCCAGTTGGCCCAATCTAACAAGCGCTTTTCCAGTGCGTTCAGGTGTGTCTCTACATCCGTAATGTTTCCGTAATGCGTCAGGTACAGGCTCTTCGGATTTGCATCCCGCAACGCCTGAATGGATCGTTGCCAGTCTTCCACGTGTATATCAGGTGGCGGGCAGGGTGGCACAACGATGCCGTTCCCGATACGTACTCCTGCGACATCACCGGTAAAGATCACATCTTCCCACTGCCAGGCAATATGATGCACTGCGTGGCCGGGACTGTGAATAGCCCGGATGCCGGGTAATACCTCCGCACCATCTTCCACGGTACGTAGTTGTTCAGTGGCAATGGATTCCATTGTTCCCCAGAGCTGATCCATCATCTCCTGGTAAATGCGCTTCGCGGATGCGAGCAGTTTTTCGGGTTGCGCCAGGTGGCGCTCACCGAGGGGGTGTACGTAAACGGGTACCCCCTTTTGGGCGAAAGCCCAGGCCGAACCGGCATGATCCAGGTGGATGTGGGTCAGGAGTACCGCCCGCAAATCCTCGGGTGCCACTCCGACCTGACGCAAGCCCTTTTCCAGCGCCGGATAAGTAGAGTAGGGGCCCGTCTCGATCAATACGGGGCCTTCCGGATGCTCCAGCACATATGCGGCAATGGTTTGGGATATATCGAGGAAACCGAGGTCGATGGTGTGGATCATGGGTAGTTTTTAATGAATAATTTTTAATTTTCCGCTTTCAAAATTAGTCGGCAGTGGGCCGTTTAAGCCCATCCGCTTCAGCGGTGGGAATTTCAGTGGGCAGTAGGCAATGTTGAATGCTCAGTGCTCAATGCTCAATTTGGAATTTTTTATTGGCTTTCGCCAAAAAGAGATTCGTCTGTGTTCAGTTCTCATGCTCTAATCGGCCGTTTAAGCCCATCCGCTTCAGCGGTGGGAGCCCGCACCACGCACTACGCTCCACGCTCTCTGCCCGCCGAAGGTGGGCGACGCACCACACAATACAAAGCAGAGAAGCAGCAATCAAGCCAAACGAGATAAACCGGCCTCGGCAAATCCCTTCAGTCTCTACGTTCCCTTCCGGTCCCTATGATCTCCAAATCCCCTAATCTCCGTCGATCCAGAGGATCGACATACATTTAATACCCCGCTGCCATTCCGTCTTTCCGGCTCTCCGAGGCACCGTAATAGACACCGTTATCTGCGTCGTACATGATGGCCTGGTACCCGCCGTAGATGCCGTTGGAATACTCTACCGTGTGGCCAAGGCGCATCAGCCCGCGGATGGTCTCGAAAGAAAATCCACTTTCCAGACTGATGGAGCCCGGACTGTTGGCGCGGTAGCCGGTGGGCGAGCTGGAACCGCCGTGGCTGATTCGGGGGGCATCACCGGCCTGCTGGAGGTTCATGCCAAAATCGATCATGTTGATGAGGATCTCGGAATGCCCTTGTGGCTGGAAATCACCGCCCATTACGCCGAAAGACATGAACGGCTGTCCGTCTTTGGTGACAAAGGCGGGAATGATGGTATGAAAAGGGCGTTTGCCCGGCTCGTAGGTATTGGCCTGGCCCTCGGTGAGGGAGAAGAGTTCGCCGCGATCCTGTAGCATGAAGCCAAGTTTCGGAGGCACCATACCCGAACCCATACCCCGGTAATTGGACTGGATCAGGGAAATCATGTTCCCATATTGGTCGGCTACGGTGAGGTAGATGGTCTCTCCCGCGCTGATCTGGCCGGCTTCGTAGACACTGGCCTCGTCCGGGTTGATCTGTTCGGCGCGTTGCTTGCCGTATTCCTTCGAGATGAGCTGTTCGACCGGCACGTTTGCGAAGTCCATATCAGCGTAATACTTGGCCCGGTCTTCGAAGGCCAGTTTTTTGGCTTCTACGAAGGTGTGAATGTATTCCGGGCTGTCGAAACCCATACTGGCCAGATCGTAAGGTTCCAGGATATTGAGCATCTGCAGGGCCGCAATTCCCTGTCCGTTAGGAGGTAATTCCCACACATCATAGCCGCGGTAATTGGTGGATACGGGATCAACCCACTCAGACCGATGACTGGCCAGGTCTTCGTACGACAGAAATCCGCCCTGCTCCTGGATAAAGCTGGCAATGGTGCGGGCGATGTCGCCTTTGTAGAAAGCATCGCGACCACCCTTAGCCAGGGAACGGTAAGTGTTGGCGAGAAATGGATTTTTGAATATTTGTCCCTTATCGTAGGGTTCACCGTTGTTGGTATAGGTCTCGGCTACGTTGGGAAAACCCAGGTCCAGAAAATTAGGTATGGCCGCGTGCATGTAGTAGGAGATCAGCTCACTCACCGGAAAACCTTCCTCGGCGTAGCTGATGGCCGGGGCCAACACTTCTTCCATAGCCAGTTTGCCGAATTTGCCGTGTAGTTCAAACCAACCGTCTACGGCTCCCGGTACGCTCACGGGCAAAGGGCCGTAGGCCGGGATCTTCGACATCCCGTTTTCCTGAAAATAGGAGAGCGTCAGGTTTTTGGGCGACCGACCGCTGGCATTGAGCCCGTATAATTGTTCGGTTTCTGCATCCCAGACAATGGCGAAGAGATCTCCGCCTATCCCGCAACCCGTTGGCTCCATGAGTCCCAGGGTGGCATTGGCGGCAATAGCTGCGTCAATGGCCGTACCACCCTTTTTGAGGATGTCAATAGCTACCTGAGTGGCCAGTGGCTGGGAGGTGCAGGCCATCCCGTTCTTGGCGATCACTTCCGAGCGGGTGACGTGAACGGGACCCGATATGCGGTCCTGAGCCAGCAGCGATGTGTGTAATCCGATAAATACCAGGCATAGAAACAGGCTATACTTCCAGGTCATAGTTCTTGCTTTTGGTTAGATCGGAATATACGGAATTGTGGCAGTTCTCCGTGGGCATAAGTTGGCAATGCTTAATGCTCAATGATGAATGATGAATGGCGTTGGAATGTATTGGCTTTCGCCAAATGGTCGGCAGGCATGAGTTTTCAGTGAGCAGTTTCTCAGGCTCTTCGTTCTCTACGCTCTACGCAATAAAGGGCAAATACGCAGCAGTTAAACACAAATATGTAGCCCGTCTCCGGCAGGTCTCTTCAGTCTTCACGCACTACGCTCTCTGCCCGCCGAAGCCCATACGGGCGTATGCCTCGGCGAAGGTGGGCGACGCTCCACGCAATACAGAGCAAAGACAAAGCAATTGAGTACAACCGATGCACCCCGGCGTTTGGCATATCCCTTTAGTCGCTGCAGTCTCTACGTTCTCATCGGTTGGTCACTGACTTCACTTCGTTTTACCAGGAATTAAAAATTAAGAACTAAAAATTCATAATTGCTTTTTACTCAGACGTAATTTTCTTGCTTTTTAAAATATAAAAAACTAAAAAGATACCGGGACTTTAAGCTGCACCTTTTCGGGACAAATCTCCACCGTTACCTCCCGGGTGGAGCCCATAGGTTCGCCATCGATCTGCATATCCAGGGGGGCATCGGTAGTGATATGGATCTTTTTTTGCGAAAGCACCTTGACGTAGGCCGATCGTTTAATGCGACCCAGGTAAGAGAGTAGTCCCAGATAAATGAAGTACCAGCGGGGCCAGGGCCGAAAGAGGATGACCTCAAAATGGCCATCGTCGAGTTTGCCGTCGGGGTTGATGATCGCACCGGTACCATATTTTTTGGCATTGGCGAACACCGCCATAACGACCTTTTTTTCCTTCCATTTACCTTCCTCCTGGTAGCGTACTTTGGCGATTGGCCGATCTTTAATTACCCGAAGAAAGCCTTTCGCATAACCGATCTTACCGCGTTGGTCCATCTCTTCAAACTGCTGAATGAGGCGTGCGTTATAGCCAATATCCGCGAGGTGAAAGCTGTAGTGCGATTGATTGATCAGCAGCGGATCCATGTGGATGGTTTTACCTCGCACCAGAACATCAATGCATTCACGCACGTTGTAGGGGAGGCCGAGTTCAGTTGCCAGGCCATTAGCCGAACCGAGGGGTAACACACCCAGCGGAATATCCCGGCCCATGAGTGTTTGTCCGACCATGTTTACGGTTCCATCACCTCCACAGGCGAAAACCAGCTCCGGTTGATGCTGATCAATGGTTTCGCGGATCCGCTGCGCATCATTCCCATCACCCTGCGTTTCCATTATATGGCAGGAATGATGGTTGGATTCGCAATAATCGGCGATCTG
Source organism: uncultured Saprospiraceae bacterium (assembly GCA_964342305.1). Lineage (GTDB taxonomy): Bacteria > Bacteroidota > Bacteroidia > Chitinophagales > Saprospiraceae > DT-110. The sequence continues at coordinate 16,656 of CAYFGK010000065.1, forward strand.
GGGCTGGACCGGCTCTTTATCGTCGGGTCCGGCGACCGGATTGAGGATGAATAGCAATTTCATAATTATACAACCACCGGTTTGCGGCATTGTGCGGCATGCCGTCAGAAAAAGAAGATATGGCCTCCGTAGGAAAAACATTTTGGTTAGGTGTGCGTCGATCACTGGGACTGGCCACTCCTCCGGTCGTACTGGCTTACCGGGGTTACGGAACCCGGCGGGAGGCCTATTTACAAGGGCATGTCCTCGACGATCGGTTACTGCGCGAGTCATCTCCCCACGACAGCTGGTGGCAGAATGTCAGGGCCATGCTTAGCCGATTCCTGAGTGTGACCATCCCCGACGCGGTGGTCCACATCCGGTTATTCGATCAGGAGGTAACCACCACTACCGATGCAGATGGATGCTTTACGGTGCGAATACCTTTTCCGGAACAAGTTACCCCCGGTTGGTATACCGCCTTTTACTCTGTGGAAAATCCGCTGGACGAGGGCCCCGATGAATTAGAAACCAAGGAAGAGGTACTGATCGTAAGCAGCGACGTGGACTACGGTATCATCTCCGATGTTGATGATACCATTATCATTTCTCACGCCAGTCAAACGCTGCAAAAGCTTCGTTTGATCCTGACGAAGAACGCCAGTACCCGCCTGCCGTTTCCCGGAGTAGCGGCCTTGTATCAGCAATTTCAGGATAGCTCGGTGGAAGGGGCGCCCAATCCATTCTTCTTTATCAGCTCCAGCGAGTGGAATTTATACGATTTCCTGGTGGAGTTCTGCGCCGTGCAAAACATACCTAAGGGCGTCTTTCTGCTCGATAATCTGAAGAAGGGCTTGTTGGACGTGGTGCGCTCCGGCGGTGGCACCCATAATCATAAATTGGAGAAAGCCCGGAGTCTGTTACACCTGTATCCGGATCTGTCGTTCATTTTATTTGGAGATTCGGGACAACGCGATGCTGACCTATATGCAACCTTAAGCCGGGAATTTCCCGACCGTATCCTGGCTATCTATATCCGTGAAGTCCCCAACGGACCCAGTCAGGAAGAAGTGCTGAATTATTTCCAGGATATTCCTCTTTCCGAAAAAAGGATCTGCCTTACGGCAAAAACCGAAGAAGTAGCTCAGCATGCCGGCAAACTCGGTTTGCTAAAGGAACAAGCCGTACACCTGGTACGGGAAGCAGTGGAGGGGGATTAGGGGAAAGGGGGAATTGGAGAATGGGAGAATGGGAGAATGGGGGGGGTGCCAGAGCAAGGCTGCTTCGGTTGTACTTAATTGCCTTGTCTTTACTCTGTAGTGCGTGGTGCGTCGCCCACCTTCGCCAAGGCATACGCCCGTATGGGCTTCGGCGGGCGGGGAGACCGGGAGAGAAAGAAGGGACTGCTGTGACTGAAGAGCCTGCCGACTGCCGACTGGAAACTGCCCACCGCACGAACTGAAAGCAATAACTCCACTGCGAACCTCCGCGGACCGCTGCGCTCACTGCGTGAAAAAGGCAGGTGTAGACTAAAGATTATAGACAGCGAACTGAGAACGGCCGACTGCCGACTGGAAACTGCCGACTAAACACAGACAAATCGTCTTTTGGCGAGAGCCAATAAAAAAATCCAAATTCAGCATTCAGAATTGCCACTTACCCAACCCGCCCGCTCGTATCCGCCAGCGTGAAACCATTCAGAAAATCCCGGATATCCATCCGCTTACGTCCTTGTAGTTGGAGGCGCAGCACATTCAGGTATCCGTCTTCGCAAGCGATCTTCAGGAAGGATTTGTCATCGGAGAGCAGGGTGCCCGGAGATTCCGGGACTTTGCCCGGCTCCGGTTCAGCTTTCAGGATCTTGAGCTGTTGTTCATCCAGGGTGGTCCAGGCGGCAGGGTAGGGGCTGAGTCCGCGTACGAAGTTGTGCACCTCTCCGACCGGTTTCCCAAAATTGATTTGGCAGGTTTCGGAGAATAGTTTAGGGGCGCTGGTGGCCATGGTATCGTCTTGTTTTTGGGTGGTAACAGTTTCACTGGCAATGGCTTGTACCGTTTTTAAAACCACTTCAGCCCCTAGGTGCATCATGCGGTCGTGTACGTCTCCCGCCGTATCGTCGGGGTGGATGGGCATGGATTCCTGAAAGATCAGGTCGCCGGTGTCGATTTCGTGTTGCAGGAAAAAGCTGGTTACCCCGGTTTCTTGTTCGCCCCGGATAATTGCCCAATTGATGGGGGCTGCCCCCCGGTATTTTGGCAGCAGGGAGCCGTGAAGATTAAACGTACCCAGTTCGGGCATATCCCAGACGACTTCGGGCAGCATCCGGAAGGCTACGATCACCTGTAGGTTGGCCCGCAAGGCTCTCAATTCTTCGAGAAAACCGGGGTCCTTGAGGTTTTTGGGTTGCAGGACGGGAATGTTGTGCCGGACCGCTGCTTTTTTGACGGGACTTTCCAGTAACTTCTTTTTACCACGGCCACCCCATTTGTCGGTGGCGGTAATGACCCCCACCACCTGGTAGTTGTTTTCAATGAGGATTTCGAGGGAGGGAACGGCAAAATCGGGCGTACCCATAAATACGATACGTAAGTCCATAAGCAAATCGTTTTACAAGGGAGCGCAAATTAGAAAATCATCGGGTTTTTCTACCTTTGCAAGAAATATTCCGGGCGTACTGCACCAGCCCAATTACCAATAACGTCCTTACGTCAATGAACGCAAAAACCTTCAATTGGACAACTCCCGACGGCATTCTGATTCAGGGGTATCATTGGGATAGTTTTCATGCCAAAGCAGTAGTAGTTTGGGTCCATGGTCTCGGAGAATATGCCGGTCGCTATGCCGACTATGCCAAATACCTCAGCACCTACGGCATCGCCTCGGTAGGTTACGACCGGCGCGGGCACGGACGCTCGGGCGGCAAGCGCGGACACACTCCCAGCTACGAGGCCCTGCAGGAAGAGATAATGTACCTGCTGGCGCACACCCGCGAATTGTATCCTACCGTTCCTATATTCCTCTACGGACACAGTATGGGCGGCAACCTCGTTCTGTACAATGCACTCAACTACCGACCCGATGTGACCGGGGTAATTGCGGGGTCGCCCTGGATCGAACTGACGGAGCGCCCACCATTTTTCAAAGTATTAGCAGGTCGCATCGCCAGTAAAATTGCACCGGCTTTTACGCTTCCCAACGGACTGGATCCACGTTTTTTGTCGCGCGATTCCAAGGCTGTGGAGGCATATCTGGAAGACCCATTGGTGCACGACCAGATCAGCGCCTCGGCCGGAACGGCAATGATCGATACCGGCCGCTGGTTGGCCAACTATAAAAAAGAATCAAAAATCCCCATCCTGCTTATGCACGGTAGCGAGGACCGCCTGACCAGTCCCGAAGCTTCCCAGGCTTTTGCCGGACAGGTGAAGGGGGATATCACCTTTGTCTCCTGGGACGGTGCCTACCACGAGCTGCATCACGAACCCAATAAGGCCGAAATAATGGAAGTTGCCCGCAAATGGATGGAGGAGCACCTCGATACCGAGATCAAAAACGCTTGACCGATTCGATGATGTACAAAGGACGTTGCTTGATCTCCTGGTAAATATTCGACAGGTATACCGACATAATGTAAAGCGTCAGGAAACAAAAGGTGAAGAATACCGAGATCAGCACCACCAGGAACGTCCATCCTTCGACTGCCTGCTCGGGATTGCCAAAGAGGTCTTTGCTGTAAAAGTACACCCGCAGTGCATTTATTACCACAGCCGCCGCAAACAGGCTGCTCGCCAGGAAGATCCACAGTAATACCGATCGCAGAAAGGTGGTAAATGAGCTGATAGCCACCAGGGATGTTTTGAACCGCTCTGCGAATGGCTCCTGCCCCCCTTCGGTAAGTGGTTGATCCAGGTCCAGCCCCGTGGTTTGGTAGCCCACAATGGAGTAAATAGCCTTCAAATAGCGCACATTTTCCCGTAATTTCAGCAAACTGTTTAAAGCTCGTCGGGAGATAATCCGGGAATCATAAGCGCGTTCGTCGACACGCAGCGGGGAGTACTGACGCAGTATCCGATAAAAAAGCTTGTAGAACAGGCGGTTACCTAATCCCACTTTGCGTCCCACCGGGGAACGCAAATACACCATATCAAAACCTTCCTGGCTTTTTTCAAAAAGGTGATGGATGTACTCCGATTGTTGATACAGCTCCAGGTCGAATATGAGTGCGTAATCCCCGTTAGCACGGTCAAGCCCCGCGATGATAGCGTTGTTTTTATTCGTAACCGAAGCCAGTTTCAGGAGGAATAAATGTCGCCGGACGGGCTCATCGAGCTGGTGAATGTCCGTTTCGGGCAGAGCCTGTTGGGCGTTATTGACCAGGATAATCTCGTAATCACTGGCCGTTCGTTGTAGCTGCCTGACCACTGCTTGCAGGTAGGGTGCAACCAGGCGAAACTGTCCCGGATGCTGGATAATAGCCACTACGGATAGAAAAGTGTTGTACATGCCATGGCGTTTTTGACGGGATTATCCGCCTCAGGCCCCGAAAATAGGCATTCTTATTAGGTTGGAGTATTGCCTTATACCCCAAAAAATGCGTAATTTACCGGTTGTTTAATTCATATACGTATTTTTTCGCAGGCGTTTCCGCAAAAAAATGACAGTCTAGCCTACTATTATTCCAAAACGCAAGTCCGGGCGTAACTCACTTTATTGAACGGCATGATTCGGGGATTTCCTTTTTACCAGCAACACGACGAAATGGATTGTGGTGCCACTTGCTTGCGAATGGTAGCCCGCTATCACGGTCGTTTCTTTTCCCTGGAGACCCTGCGCGAACTCACGTACATCGGTAAACAGGGGGTAACCATGCTCGGTATCTCCGATGCTGCCGAACACATCGGCCTCCAAACACTAGCCGTTCAGACAACCTACGATCAGCTAAATTCCGTTATACCACTTCCGTGTATTGCGCACTGGAACGATGAACACTTCGTAGTCGTCTACCGGGTGACCGATCGCTACGTATGGATCGCCGATCCGGCCCAGGACAAATTCCGCATCACCAAGGAGGAATTTTTACAGCACTGGGCCTCTGAAGTCAACGAACAAGGTGAGCCCCAGGGCGTACTTTTGTTGTTACAGACCACTCCGGAATTTTACCAGCAGGATGGCGAACAAATGGAAAAATCGGGCTGGGGATACGTATTGCGTTATTTCCGCTCGTACCGCAACCTGATGGGGCAGCTCTTCCTGGGCCTCATCCTGGGGACACTGATCCAGTTGGCCTTTCCCTTCCTGATCAAGGCTATCGTCGATGTGGGTATCAATATCATCGATCTGCGGTTTATCACCCTGGTATTGGTGGCCCAGCTCGTTCTCTTTGCGGCCCAAACCGGCATCGATGCCCTGCGATCCTGGATCCTGCTTCACGTCGGGGTTCGCGTAAATATTAGTCTGATCTCCGACTACCTGATCAAGTTGACCAAGTTGCCGCTGCGGTTTTTTGATAGCCGGATGACCAGTGACCTTATGCAGCGGGTGGCCGACCACGAACGCGTACAGCGCTTTTTGAGTTCGACGTCACTGATGTCCCTCTTTTCCTTTATCAACTTCCTGGCCTTCGGCTTTGTGTTGATCTGGTGGAACCCCACCGTGTTTTGGGTGTTCCTCGCCGGTACGGTACTCAATGTGGCCTGGATCTTTTTCTTTGTTCGGTGGCGACGGGAAATTGATTATCGCCGCTTCGATCAGTCTTCGGTCAACCAGAGTAACCTGATGGAATTGATCCACGGGATGCAGGACATCAAGATGTTCAATGCAGAAAAACAGAAACGCTGGGCCTGGGAGCGTGTCCAGGCTAAATTGTTCCGTACCAGCATGAGTGCCCTGCGGGTACAGCAAGTGCAACGCAGCGGAGCGGTCTTTATCAATGAGACCAAGAACATCATCATCATCTTCCTCGTGGCCCAAGCCGTGATCCGGGTCGAAATGAGCCTCGGTATGCTGGTAGCCGTTCAGTACATTATCGGAGCCATGAATGCCCAGGTGAACCAGCTGATCGACTTTTTACAGTCGATGCAGGAAGCCAAGATCAGCCTGGAGCGCCTCAATGAGATTCACGCCCGCGAGGATGAGGAACGACTGGAAGACAAGATCACCATGTTGCCCGAAGCGGGTGACCTGCGGGTCCAGAATGTGAGCTTCCAGTACAATGGACCCCATTCCAATATGGTCCTGAAAAACGTATCTCTGACTATTCCCAAGGGAAAACGCACGGCTATCGTAGGCCGCAGTGGCAGTGGCAAGACCACCCTCATGAAGTTGCTGCTCAACTTTTACGATCCTACCGAGGGCAGTATTCGGGTCGGGGATATCAAATTGACCAACCTGAGTCAGAAGCTTTGGCGCCGAAAGTGCGGGGTCGTGATGCAGGATGGGTACATCTTCAGCGATACCATTGCCAACAATATTGCACTCGGCGACGAGATCGTCGATAAAGTACAACTGCTGCGGGCCGTGAAAATGGCCAATATCCAGAGTTTTGTCGAGTCACTGCCTATGGGCTATAATACCCGCATCGGTCCCGACGGTCTGGGACTGAGCCAGGGGCAAAAACAACGGCTCCTCATTGCCCGTTCCGTGTATAAGAATCCCGATTACCTGTTTTTCGACGAAGCTACGACCGCCCTGGATGCCTTCAACGAAATGGTGATCATGGAAAACCTGGAGGACTTCTTCCGTCGCAAAACCGTGGTGATCGTCGCTCACCGGCTCTCCACGGTAATGGAAGCCGATAATATTATAGTGCTGGAAGACGGAGAGATCGTCGAGCAGGGAACCCACGAAGAACTGACCTACGTACAGGGCGCCTATTACCAGATTGTTCGCAATCAGCTGGAACTGGGTTCCTGACCCTCCGGAACCCCCAAACCATTCGATATGCGTGAAGAAGAGAATATGGAGATCCGCTCCGAAGAGGTGCAGGAAATTCTGGGTAATCCACCCCCCTGGATGGTACGGTACGGTACCGGAGTAGCCATCGGGGTATTGGCCTTATTCTTGTGGTTATCTTTTTTTATTAAATACCCGGATACCATTTCGGGAGATATACGTATCTCTTTCACCGAACCGCCCCGTCATTTGGTGGCAGCCCAATCCGGTTATATCGATAAAGTACTCGTCAACAACGGTGACGAAGTAAAAGAAGGCCAGACACTGATCGTCTTCCGCGGTGGCGGTACCGCCAATTATAATCACATACTGCACCTGCAGGACCTCATCCGTTATCTGCCCAACGATGCCGATTCGACACTCCTTATGTTTAACCCCACGGATGCTCTCGAAGATCCGGAGCTGGGTGAATTGCAGGAAGACTTTTTCAACTTCCTGGAAAAGAAATCCCAGTTTGCCCGCCGATCCGAGCAGTATTCCACTCAGGGGGATGTAGTAAGCCTGGAAGAACAAAAGCGCATTCTCCAGCGTCAGGTTGGCTATTACCGGAACAACCAGGAAGCTCTGGAGCAACGGCTGGAAGATAAACGCACCGACAAAGACTACAAGGAAGGATTGGTTCGGGAAAACCGACTGCCCTTTTCCGAGGTCCAAAAGGTAGAGGATGATATCAAGAGACTGGAGACCGAGCTACAAAAGATTGAGGAATTGATCTCCGACAAGCGCGTCGAGATATCCATGCTCAACACCCAGATCACCCGTGCCGAACGGGGTGTTTCCGAGAATAGGGTGACGGCTTCCGATGCCCTTAAAGAAAGCTTTATTCAATTGCGGATCCGGGTCGACGAATGGGTGCGCAACCACGTCATTCAGAGTCCTTTGGATGGAGTGGTGCAGATCACTGGTGATAACATCAGCCGCGATCAATTCATCATTGCCGAAGATGAGGTGATGGTGGTGGTTCCACTGCGCAATCGACAGTTGCTGGGGCGCATGGAGCTGGAATTTAGCGGATCGGGAACCGTAAAGGAAGACCAGGAAGTGATCGTTCGTCTGGAATCTTATCCCTTCCCGGAATACGGGGCGGTGATCGGTCAGGTGGCCTGGAAATCCCGGGTACCGGATCAACAGAATAAGATTCCGGTGCAAGTCATTTTCCCGAATGGTCTGGTGACGACCACCGGGCGCAATATTGACCCGGGCGAGGAATTATCGGGGGCAGCCGAGATCATTACCAACGAAAAGCGTTTCATCGATCGCATTGTTGATCGTACGCGAAACATGGGCCGCTTGTAAGAGCATTGTGGTCAGTGAAAAAAAAACGGGCCTCCCGCAAAGGAGGCCCGTTTTTTATTGTAATCCGCATGTGCCGCCTAGTGGCATCATGCAGGGTGCTTCTACAGGTGGATCACTTCATCGTACGCAGCCGCAGCTGCTTCCATCACCGCCTCACTCATAGTGGGGTGGGGGTGAACCGATTTGATGATCTCGTGTCCGGTCGTTTCCAGTTTGCGGGCTGCAACCACTTCGGCGATCATTTCGGTTACGTTGTACCCAACCATGTGTGCGCCGAGGAACTCCCCGTACTTGGCGTCGAAAATTACCTTCACGAAACCTTCTTTGGCACCGGCCGCGCTGGCTTTACCGGAAGCACTGTAGGGGAATTTACCCACTTTTACCTCGTATCCGGCTTCCTTGGCGGCTGCCTCGGTATAGCCTACGCTGGCTACTTCGGGTATACAATAGGTGCAGGATGGAATATTGTTGTAGTCGATCGGCTGTGGATTCTGTCCGGCCATTTTTTCGACACAAGTGATACCTTCAGCCGAGGCAGTGTGGGCCAGAGCAGCGCCGGGTGTAACATCGCCAATGGCGAAGATGCCTGGCACATTGGTCTGGTAATACTCATCAACCTGGATCAATCCACGCTGGTCGGTTTTTACGCCCAGGGTTTCCAGTCCGATGTCTTCTGTGTTGGGTGAAACGCCGGCTGCCGACAGTACCACGTCACATTTGATCTCCTCGGTCTTTCCGGATTTGCGGTTTTTCACGGTTACCGTGCAGCCACGACCTTTGGTGTCCACCGATTCCACGGAAGTATTTCCGAGCACGTTGATGCCTTTCTTCTTGTAGATCTTGTTCATCTCCTTGGAGACATCGGCATCTTCGCGGGGCAGCAGACCCTGTTCCATGAATTCGACGATCGTTACTTCGGTACCAATGGAGTGATAGAAATAAGCGAACTCTACGCCGATGGCTCCGGCACCGACAACTACCAGTTTCTTGGGTTGCTTTTCCATGCTCATAGCCTTGCGATACTCGATGATCTTCTTACCATCAATAGGCAGGTTAGGCAATTCTTTGGCGCGACCACCGGTAGCTACAATGATGTTTTTAGCGGAGTACTCCTTCTTATTACCGTCGGCATCGGTTACTTCCACCTTCTTTCCCCGAACCAATCGCCCGGTCCCGGTCAGGGTCTCGATCTTGTTCTTGCGGAACAGGAAGTTAATACCCTTGCTCATGCCATTGGCAACGTCGCGGCTACGGCCTACCATAGCGTCAAAATCAACCTTTGCACCGGTCACTTTAATGCCGTAATCATCGGCGTGATTGATGTATTCAAAAACCTGGGCACTCTTCAAAAGGGCTTTGGTAGGGATGCATCCCCAGTTGAGGCAGATCCCCCCGAGCGATTCGCGTTCTACCACTGCTACCTTCATACCCAATTGGGAAGCGCGAATGGCCGCAACGTATCCGCCGGGTCCACTACCGATGACGATCAAGTCGTAATTCATATGGTTCCGTTATTTTAAGGTCAGAAATTTGGCGCACCAAATATACCCATCCTGCGTTAAGCCGCAAAAATCCATGTACGCAATCAAAAAAACAGGGAGAGCAGGGGATTGGTTTATCAACAAAAAAACTCCGCTGATCTTTCGAACAGCGAAGCTCCTCTAACTTACTGATACTGATATGTCTTTCGGCTTTTTCCGGAAAAGGGATTAGCTTTCGCTAAAAAGAATTACGCACCGGCGCCGTTAGTTTCTTTTTGATCGCTTTTCAAAAATAGCAAAACACCACCCGCAACGCAAATAAATCGCGTGCAAATTTGTCAGATCACTATTTGATTACTTGTATCATTTTTTTGATTAAAAACCTGAAATACAGACTGTTTAAAATAATTTTTATTCAAATGTATTGCCGGCTCGCCCCGGAAACCGGCTGATCCACAGCCCGCTAGCCGTCTGCCACCACCCGGTATTTTTTTGGCGGAAGCCTGCCTCCGGGCACTTCCTGTTTAACCTTTCGGACCTACTGGTAAAAATAACTTAAACAAAAATCCAAAAGCCTGCGTTAGACTCGGTGTTTGATAACGGGGAGGTCACATCTCCGATAATTTCAGTCTTTCAAATTCAGATTTATGTCGCAACATACGAACGGCCTGAATGGAAAACACAACGGTTTCCATAACGGCGATGCCATGCAGGTAGCTTACGGTGATAACCATGTGGCTACCTCCATCGACACCCCCCTCAAACCCGATGCCTTTGACCTGTCGGATTCGGAAAAAATGGATGCTATTGAGAGCCACTTCCGGCAAATCATGGACATTATGGGACTCGACTTGTCCGATGATTCCCTGAAAGGTACCCCACGACGGGTCGCCAAAATGTTTATCCAGGAGATCTTTCAGGGATTGAACCCGGCCAATAAGCCGGCGATTTCGCTCTTCGACAATAAGTTCAACTACCAGGAAATGCTGGTGGAAAAGCACATTAAAGTGCAGTCGTTCTGCGAACACCATTTCCTGCCGATCTACGGAGTAGCTCACGTTTCCTACATCGCCGAGGGACAGGTCATTGGTCTGTCAAAACTCAACCGCATCGTCGATTACTACGCCCGCCGTCCCCAGGTACAGGAACGACTTACTGTCCAGGTTGCTGACGAGTTGCGACAGGTGCTTAAAACACAGGATGTGGCGGTGTACATTGAGGCCAAACACATGTGTGTACAGGCCCGTGGTATTGAACACGATGCCAGTGTTACGGTCACCTCCGATTACAGCGGAGCCTTCAAAAAGGAAGCGGTTCGCAACGAATTTCTCCAAGCCATAAAATCCTAACCGACTCTATGGAAATGCTAGCGAATAAAAAGGTGCTGATCGTCGGAGCAACCGGCGGCATCGGATCCGAAACAGCTAAATTGCTCAAACAAAGCCAGGCTAACCTGTTTATGACCAGTCGCGATCGCAGGCGTTTGGAAGAGCTTGCGGATGATTTAAATGTCCCCAAAGATCAGCTCTTCGAAATGGATGTCACCGACTCGGGGCAGGTGAATGAAGTAGCCGAAGCTATTCACGATAAGCATGGGCAGGTGGATATCCTGATCAATGCCAGCGGCGTGGGGATACTGAAGTCCATAGACAAATTGACAGATGACGATTTCAGCCATTCCCTGGACGTAAACCTCAAAGGTACCTTTTACCTGCTGCGGGCCTTCGTACCGCCCATGAAGGAATCCAAAAAAGGCATGATCGTGAACCTGCCCGGCGTGCTCGGTAAGGTGCCCATGGCCGGAGCGGCTGCCTATGCGGCCACTAAATACGGCGTGGATGGTCTGACCAAGTCCGTGCGCGAAGAATTGCGGCGCACCGAAGTGCGCATCACCAATCTGTATCTGGGTGGTACCGATACGCCATTCTGGGATGAAATAGATATGCCCGTGAACCGCAAGAAATTCGTAACGGCCAAAGAAGCCGGACGAGCTGTGTGGTTCCTGTGCCAGCAACCCAACTCGGGGGTGGTTTCCGAAATGGTCCTGCAACCATTTAATCACCAGGCTATCTAGCCATATCTAACATTTTATTAACGCAGTAAAGGCCGATACTCCGTAGGGGTGTCGGCCTTTTTTTGCGTTCTTAGCAGTGTAATCCTTTTTAACCCATAATTCGAATTGTATGAAAAGAGCTATGCTGTTATTCGTTTTCTGCCTGTTGGGTGGAATGGCCGCTCAGGCGCAGGAGTTCAAAGTGATCACCGTCATTGAGTCTATCGTTCCGGGCGGGCTTGGCCGGTCGCGGATGATTGAGACCATCTCGGAAACGGAAGTCGAGGACTTTACGACCGAGCGGACGGATGGTACTTCCAGCGATCAGGGTAAGATTCGCCGCCGCGATGCCAAGGTCGACAACTTTGAAGAGACCAAACTGCTCAACTTCTACAGCCTGACCGGGATCAACTTTCAGAACATTGCTTCCAACGATGCCCTGATCACCTCCAAGCTGAATCAACTCTCAGCCGACGGTTGGGAATTAAAGTTTATGTCGAGTGGTGTGGAAGGCGATGGCGGAGAAACCGATGGTAATGGAATTTTCATTACCCGCTTTGTGTTTACCAGGAACTGATCGTCCGTTTCTTGCTGGCTTTCGCCAAAAACATCCCGAGCCATACCGGTTCGGGATGTTTTGCATTTGGTTCCTTGCTATTGGCTTTATCGGTTGTCGGTATAATGGATATTATTTCGAAAAAGGTGTTCCTGGTTCGCTGCGCTACCGCTATTCCTGCGAATCAAAAGATTTGCGCCGAAAGGGTTCTTTCCCGGAAACATCAGGCTCTTAGACGGGTTCCATATTTAGGAAATATCCGGCGAGTTTTAGCCAAGCGAATAAACCAAATCACCAATGGATACTACTACCAAAGAAACCAAGCAACGGACGGTCGAATCTTTCATGGAATACATTCGGGACCGACACCCTGACCAACCCGAATTTCACCAGGCGGTACAGGAGTTTGTCGAGATCGTATTGCCTTACATTGAATCCAAACCCGAATATCAAAAGCAAGCTTTGCTCGAACGCCTGACTGAGCCCGATCGTGTGCTGACCTTCCGTGTTACCTGGCACGATGACGAGGGCAAGATACATGTGAACCGCGGCTACCGGGTTCAATTCAACAATGCGATCGGACCCTACAAAGGTGGCCTGCGTTTCCACCCTACAGTTAATCAGAGTATCCTGAAATTCCTCGGATTTGAGCAAATATTTAAAAACAGCCTGACCACCCTGCCCATGGGTGGTGGTAAGGGCGGTTCTGATTTTGATCCCAAGGGCAAGTCTGACCGGGAGATCATGCGCTTTTGTCAGGCCTTTATGTCAGAGTTATTCCATCATCTCGGCCCCGAACTCGACGTTCCCGCCGGTGATATCGGGGTAGGAAGCCGTGAGGTGGGTTACCTCTTCGGGATGTATAAAAAACTGACCCATCAGCACCAGGGGGTTCTGACCGGTAAAGGGCTGCCTTTTGGCGGAAGCCATATCCGACCCGAGGCTACTGGCTACGGTCTCGTGTATTTCGTAGAGGAAATGCTGCGTGCCCAGAGCGATAGCCTGGAAGGTAAAAAAGTAAATGTGTCGGGATCCGGAAACGTCGCTCAATTTGCGGTGGAAAAGGCCATTCAGAGCGGCGCAACCGTACACACTATGTCGGATTCATCGGGCTGCGTCTTCGATGAAGACGGAATTAGTGAGGAGAAACTGGCCTGGATCAAAGACCTGAAGAACAACCGCCGCGGTCGCATCAAGGAATACGCAGAGGAGTACGGAGTGCAATATCTGGAAGGCGACAAGCCCTGGTCAATACCCTGTGACGTAGCCTTGCCGTGTGCAACCCAAAATGAGCTGAATGAAGAAGATGCACAAAAGTTGGTGGACAACGGGGTACAGGTAGTCGGTGAAGGTGCCAATATGCCTACAACCGCTGAGGGGATTCGGGTGTTCCAGGAAGCCCGGATTCTATATGCTCCCGGCAAAGCGGCTAATGCCGGAGGTGTTGCAACCTCTGGCCTGGAAATGGCCCAGAACAGCCAGAAGCTAAACTGGACCGCCTACGAAGTGGATTGTAAACTGAAGGAGATCATGCAAAACATCCACCGTCAGTGTTGCGAGTACGGCCACGAAGATGATGGTCACATCGACTACGTGAAGGGGGCTAACCTCGCCGGTTTTGTGAAAGTGGCTGACGCCATACTGGGGCAGGGGGTGATCTGATTATTGAACCTCCTGATTGATAAACTCCCGGAACCGTTGCTCGAGCTCCTCCTGAATGAGTGGCAGGATCCGGTCCGGATCGATCTCCCGGTTGATGCGGAAGTTGGAATCCTGCAGCTTCAGGGAGGTGATGGTTCGCCGGATCTCCGGTTTGCGGACGAAATCGCGCCGACCGATATCCAAAGGGGCGTCCTCGTAAGATGAAAGGACCCGCACCAGGCATTTCCGTTCTTTTTCTTCGGGGTCAGGACGCCAACTCTGACCGCCCTCCTCCGGTTTAAGGAATTGCTGTACGCCCCGCCCCGTAATAACGCACTCCACCCCGACCAGCCGGTCACCTTCCTGTTCGGGGGTGAGATCGGGCTTGCGGTAGTCGATGGTTTTGCGGAGGAAGGGCATGAGGTGCTGACGCTCGGCTTCCGGTCGTTGCGAATCCTGCTGGTATTGCTGATACTGGCTTTCCCGCAGATACAGGGCGGTCAGTGAATACACGAACTCTTTTCGCTGAAAAAGGTCGAGATAGAAATAGACCGCATCACCGCAGTGCTCACCGTAGACCTGAAAGAAACACTTATTCTGCTTGGTTTCCAGGCTCACGTAAACGTCTAACCTCAATTCAAAGTAAGCATCTGACCACTGATCCATAGCCTCTTTAAGGTCGGGGCGGTATTTTTCCTGATCGAGCACCATCAGGCTCAATTGTTGTTCTATTTTCCGGATGTCCTCCGATAATTGTCCCGTGCGGTCGCGCAGGTGGACCAGACGCCAATAGCGGTCGACATCTTGTTTGATCTCCCAGAATTCGGTGCCTGTCTTACTCATTTTCTCCTCCAGTTGATCCAGTTCCTGCTGGAGAAGGGTAAAGTAGTATCCGGCCCGGAATTGCTGCATCTGACGACGCAGGTAGCTGGCGAAATCTGCATTTTTTTGTTTTTCGAGTTCCTCGAGCAGCAATTCAATGGCCAATGGATCAGCAGTGGTTTCCATCCTCAAGCCTTCTTTATCGATTGATACCTTTAGCTGCAGTTGATCGTCGCCTTCGTAGTGATTGAGTATCTCGGACAGGGGGAGGATCAGCTCTTCGCGCAGAGTGCGTTGCAGGTGACGCGCACCGTAGGCCGGGTTATAGCCGCGCTCGGCAAGTTGGTCCAATACACCGTCCTCCAGCTCGATGTGAACGTTTCGAAAGCGGATGCCTTCCCTGTTAAATAACTGCTTGATTTCCCGATCCACCACGAAACGTACGGTATCGGGATCAAGCGACTGGAAGGGGATTACCTTATCGATCCGGTTGTAGAGCTCAGGGCGGAAGTGTTTCTGTACGGCCTTTTGGTAGTGTGCAGTTTCCAGGGGCTGGTTGTCGTTGCCCTCGGTGAGTCGAATGGGGTTTGTCTGTCCCATGCCGGCTCCGATATTAGACGTCATGATGATGAGCGTACTGCAAAAGTTAGCCAGTCGTCCCCGGCTGTCGGTCAGGCGGCCTTCGGAGAGTAGCTGTAATAACAGGTCGTAGAAACTTTCATCGGCCTTTTCGATCTCGTCGAAGAGCAATACCGAAAAAGGTTGGCGGCGCACGGCCGAGGTGAGCAGACCTTCTTCCCGTGCATCAATCCCCGTAAGGCGTAGCACGGCTGCGGGGGTACTGAACTCACTCATATCGAAGCGCAACATACGGTTGCGGTGCCCGAAAAGAAACTGGGCCAGGATCTTAGCCAATTCCGTCTTTCCTACGCCGGTGGGACCGACAAACAGGAAGGAGGCAATGGGTTTTCCGGTGCGGGTCAGCGCCGTTTTGACGGCAGCCATAGCATCGACTACCGAGGAAACGGCCTCTTCCTGACTGAAAATCTGGTCGTTGAAATCCCGCTTTACCTGCAAGGGTTCCATGGGCACGGAAGGGTCGACCATGAAAGTCGGCATACCACTTTCCCGGCAGAAATATCGGATCACATCGAGGCGCGACAGGTTCTGTTGGTCCGATCCGGCCCGCGAAAGCAGGATGCTTTCCAGAAACCGGATGGGGCGCCCCGGCATACCTGCGTAAGGGGTGAAGCGTTTACTTAGCCGAACGGCTTCCTGGATAGCAGGTTTTTGGATCCTGATACCCAGCTGTTTGGCTTCCTGGGCTACCTTTTTTTCGATCATCTGGAACAACTCCGCCTCGGGTGGTTCCTCCAATCGGATCTGCTGAAAGCTGGCAATGTAATTAGGGTTTTTGAGCTCGATGGAGGTGAATTCCTGATCGGTACACTCCGTAATGAGGCGCAGCTCTCCGCGGTTGAGGAAAGGCTGTAGAAAAGCGCCCATACTGACGTCGTTCCCTTCGTATTTACCAACTTCGAAAAGATCCATAAGATTGCGGACGTACAGTATCCGGTTGGTACTTTTCAATTCCTGTACCAGTTTACCGATGTTGAACTCCCAGCTTTGCTCGCCCACCAGGGCCTTCATCATGGCCGATGCAGTCGTAGCCCATATTTCAAGATCGAGTCCCCAGCCATCGACCCGGCGTACGACCTCCTGGACCAAAGCTGATTTACCTACTCCCGAGTTGCCCACCAGCAACAGATTACGGTTGAAGCTGCTGCTGAGGATGCGCTTCACCTGCTCGAGGGCTTTTTTGCGCCCGAAGGTAGCGGGGGCTCCGGCAGTTAGTCTGGTAGCCAATTGGGGTAGCAGGGGGTTGTCGCGGTCGGGATCAGCACCTTCTTCTCCCGGGTCCGGAACGTCGAGGTCAAGGGTATAGGTATGGAGTTTAGTGGCTTCGTACCAAAACACCTCGATGAGCTGTTTGACGTGACGGCCGCGGCGGTGACGGGCGAAATCGACTTTGACGGTATCGGTGAGGTGACCGCGCAGTTTCGCGATGGTCTTGGCGAAGCCTTCGATGCCCAACGCCGGCAGCACTCCCCAGAATCCATCGGCCTGTTCCTGGACGTAGATGTCAAAATCGATGGTGAGCGCCGGATAGCGGATGCCATCCTTGGCTTCGGGGATGGACACGGCGATAGTCTGGCGTTCAAACTCGGCCGTCTGGTAGGTACGCAAGAGATCCAGGGTGCCGGAATCCATGAGCACCTTTTGGAATGACTGCTCGAATTCTTTCGCGAGTTGAGCGACCGGTTGTCCGTACCGCATGGTATCGGAATCCGAAAGTGGGGTCAGAAAGGTGCGTCCGGGAATCATTTCCAGGGAGAATACCGAAAAGGGAATGCTGATGCGGTAGGCCATGGGGCAACACTTTGGTCAGCCAAGCTACAAATTTTAGACGATGATCAAACCCTCCTCCGGGTCGCCATAGGTTAAATGCGCCCCTTTCTGGTAGCGCCAGCCGGAGCAAAAGGCCAACAGCGCATCGAATTGGTGCCAGTTACCGGGGGTAGCATCGGGTAAGCCGGGTATTTTTTGCCGAAAGGCAGCTAAAACAGCCGGCAGATCCCCCACCTTTTGTTTGTATCCCCATTCCCGGAGGTCCAGCGTGCGGGCCAGGTGCCCGGGATACACCTCCCGGACGATACAACCGCGATCATCCAGGGCTTTGGCCAGACGCATGGCACGAGCTGTTAGGCCCCCGAGGAACATGGGCGACATGGCCTGTACTTCCTTGTCGGCCGTCCGGTAAAAGTAATCGGTGCCCTGATCAGGATCGGTGTATACGACGGGCAGGCTCAGCGGCGCATCCAGGAATAGTTGCGCGGGACGGACCAGTGCAGCAACCCAATCCAGCAAAAACTGGTCGGCATCCTGCTTTTTTGCGGATTGTTGAAAAACCATCTGACCGGAAGCACCGACGTGTGCAATGACCGTAGTACCGGCCATTTTGCTGCCGTAGTCAATGCCGGCCCAGGGATAGGATGGGTGCATCTGCTCCATCAGTGACCGGTTATGTCGGGCAGACTCTCGACGATCCAGGCGGCAACTTCGTCGGTGTCGGAGGTCGGATGTACCTCTACCATAGCCTGTTGGTAGTAGGGGAGGCGCTCGTTGAGTTTGTCGGCGATGAAGGCCTGCAATTCCACCTCGGACAGGTTCTTGATCAGGGGGCGCTTTTCCTGCCCCCGCCGCAGGCGCTCGGCGACGAGGGCGGGGGCGGTATGGATGAATACACTGAGGCCATGCCGGTTGATCCATGACATATTGTCGAAAAAGCAGGGGGTGCCACCACCACAAGAGATTACAGTTTTTTCGAGGTAGGCAGTGGCTTCCAGAGCTTCCCGTTCGAGGTGGCGGAAGGTCTCTTCGCCCTTGCGGGCAAAAATCTCGGCAATGGTCAGCTGGTTGCGTTGCTCGATCAGGAAATCCAGGTCGAGAAAGTCGAAGTTGAGCCTCGGTGCCAGATGCCGGCCGGCGTAGCTTTTGCCGCTACCCATGAACCCCACTAAATAGATCCGACTGTGTTGCATAGGCGCTATAGGTAAATCGGTTTCTCCAATTTACGACTAATGGTGAATGCTGCATTAATGAGTCCGACGTGGCTATATGTCTGCGGGAAATTACCCCACTGGCTGCCGGTGGGTTCATGAACATCTTCACTGAGTAAGCCGAGGTGATTACTCTGGCTGGCCAGGTATTCAAAGATCTTGATGGCCTCGGTTACCCGTCCCATACGGGCGAGGGCCTCCACGTACCAAAAGGCGCAAATGAGGAAGGTGCTTTCCGGCTCCCCAAAATCATCGGCGTGCTTATAGCGGTAGAAGAGTCCGGTTTCGGTACGGAGTTCCTCCTCCAGTACTTTCACGTGTTGTTTGGCCTTTTTGCTGCGCGGATTCAGGTACTGCATGTTAATCAGCTGCAGCAGGCTGGCGTCGAGGTTGCTGCTGCCGATGGCCTGGGTGTAGACGCCGCGTTTATCATCGTAGCATTGTTCGATGCGATCAGCAGCCTGTTTGACCAGTTTGCGGGCCAGTTTCTCCATATTCTTGCGGCCGGCACCGCGGGCGATCTTCTGGGCTGCGTGGCTGCCCGCCCAGTGGAACAGAAAGGTATAGGAGTGCAGTTGTTTAAGGCCGCGGAATTCCCAGAGACCGTTGTCGGGTTCGTCCATGGTGGCCTCGATGAGTTCCAGGCAGTGCTCGGCCAGGTCGACCAGGGTTTCGGAGTCGTGGCCCACCAGGCGCACGTCGTTGAAGAGGGGGAGCAGGGTTACCAGCACTTGTCCGTACACATCGTTCTGGATATGCTCGTAGGCCTGGTTGCCGATGCGCACCGGCTTTTCCCCCCGGTATCCGCTCAGGTCGAGGATCTCTTCTTCCGGTTCCCCGTTCATGGTGATGGGGTAGAGTGGGTGAAAGCGGCGATCCTCCTTGATCACGATATTCTCGATGAAGTTGGCATAGTCGCGCAGGATGCCGAAGTGGCTGAGGTCGTTCAGTGCTTTAAGGGTATAGTGGGCGTCGCGCAACCAGCAAAAGCGGTAATCCCAGTTACGGGTACTTCCGGGGGATTCGGGCAGGCTGGTGGTAGCCGCCGCAATGATGGCGCCGGTATCCTGGTATTGATGCATTTTCAGGGTAAGCGCCGACCGGATGACCAGGTTTTGGTGGAAGTGTTCGGTCGAGGTGTTTCGCACCCAGCGACGCCAGTATTCGGTGGTTTTCACCAAAAATGCTTCGACTGTAGAATTGAGGGGGGCTTCCAGTGGAACGCCCCAGGTGAGGGCCATGTATTTGGTCTCGGTAAGGGCGAAGGAGACTTCCTGATCCACGTAGCTAAGCGGAACATCGGTGGTGAGGCGAACCTGAGCGTCGAGCCCCTGGTAACGAATGTGGTTGGAGCCAAAAACAACTTCCGGCTGTTTGCGTCCGTAATCACCCACGGGGTGGCAACACACCTTAACCCTCGGACGGCCACTGATGGGTACGATCTTACGCATCAGCATAAGGGGTTTGTAATACCGTTCGTACTGGTAAAAACGGGGCGCAAAATCGATCACCTTATAACTGCCATCCGGGCATTCGAAGGTAGTCTCCAGGATGTTGGTATTTTCCAGGTAGCGCTGCGAGGTGGTACATTCTTTGGATTCGGGGGCAATGAAGAAGTTGCCGCCTTTTTTTTCGTCGAGCAGCCCTCCGAAGATAAAAGAGCTGTCGAAGCGCGGCCAGCAGAGCCATCCCACGTTTGCCTTGTCGTCGATGAGTGCCAGGTACGAGCAGTTACCAATGATACCGTAATTGTACTTGTGTTTGTGCATATTGTTTGGGTGCAGATATGATGAAAAGCAACCGTTCCTGGCTGGTTCTAACCAGATCGGCGGTCAGGTGGTTCAACTTGGCGGGGCGGTATATTAGGAAAAAGTTTGGGTTTATGGATGTTCAGAACAGCCTAAATTACGCAACGGACCGCGATCAGGTTCTAAAAAAGGCGTATACTTGCGGCCTCCGGTGGGAAGTAGCCGAATAAACTCAAGGCGGGGTCTTCCTGTTCACTATAACGGAACCTGATAAAATAAGGGCTAGCAATTATGGATCGTTTTTTTGGGCTGTTGGCACTGATCTTGATCGTGGGTTGTTCATCGAACTCCGGCGGCGAAGGAGTGCAGGAGGTCGAGGTAGGACCAAATGCGTCTATTATCCGCAATCCGGTACAGGCCGACCAACCTACCGATAGTAGTGAGGCAGCACAACTGACCTTCGAGCAGACCATCTTTGATTTTGGTGAAGTACAGGAAGGAGCCATTGTGGAGCATACTTTTTCGTTTGTGAACACCGGCGCCGTCCCCTTGCTGATCAGCGATGCCCGCTCGACCTGCGGTTGTACCGTACCGGAATGGCCGAAAGAAGCTATTGCTCCGGGTGAAGAAGGGGTGATCAATGTTCGCTTCGACACCAATCAGAAAAAAAACCAGCAGAGTAAGCCGATCACCATCACCGCTAATACGCTGCCGGCCCAGACACGCATTTATCTGCGGGGATTCGTACGTCCCGACGAATAGATTTTTTATATTTTCCATTGTTTAGGGGTAAATCCCCGTCAACCAACCACAAGCAAGTTATGAACTACCAATCTGTTGATTTTTTGCTACTGCAAGCTTCCGGTTCACAAGCCGGCTACTTGAATATTGCCTTCATTTTGTTGATGTTTGCGGTATTCTGGTTCTTTATTATTCGTCCGCAGTCCAAAAAGCAAAAAGAACAACGCAACTGGCTACAGGAACTGGAAAAAGGTGACGAAGTAGTTACGGCCAGTGGTATTTTGGGTAAGATCACCAAGATCGAAGAGGATATTATCACCCTGGAGGTGGGCTCTAAGGTCTTCATTCGCGTTACCCGTAATGCAGTTTCCAAAGAATTAACCGATTCCGTGTATGGCGGCGAAGATAAAGCTAAATAAACGCAGTTTTGCCATTGATCTGCGGCAGGACAGAGCTATACTGATGATTTGCATCGGTATAGCTCTTGTCTTTTGGATTTTGGTAAAATTATCCCAAACCTACACGTCGGAAAAAAATGTTACTCTCTCGTTTCGCGTTCCGCAAGAGCAGGCATTCACCCAGGCACCTCCCGAAGATATGACCATCGAAATGGAAGGTACCGGCTGGGATCTGATGTTTGAGTTCTTTGCTTCGCCCTCGGTACGGCTTCAATACGATCTGGTGGACCGTACCGGGATCAACCTGAGTCGTAATCAATTGCGTTCAGATCTTCAGGATGCTCTGTTTAGCCGCGACCTTACGGTTACAGATATCAATTACGACCGGCTGGAACTACAACTGGAACAGAAAGTAACCCGTCGTCTGCCAATTTGGCTGCGCACAGACCTGACTCTGGCCCCCGAATACCAGTTGCGAAAGCCACCACGGACCAATCCCGATAGTGTGTTGGTGACCGGTCCGGCTTCCATTATCGACAGCCTCCTGTTTTGGGAGACCGACAGCCTGGTGGTACCGGACCTTAAAGCAAGTATTGAAACCACTGTGCCCCTGCAGTTGCCGCCACCGGAAATATCTTTGGAACCCAGGGCCGTGCAGGCGATTATTGCCGTGGAGCAGTTTACCCAAAAGTCGTTGTTCGTGACCCTTGATGTAGTCAATGCATCGGATAGCATCCAAATCTTTCCACGTCAGATATCGGTGACCTGCATTTTAGGTATTTCTCAGTACGATAAAGTGACTAACGATGACTTCGGCTTCCAGATTGATCTGGCCAATGCCGATCCGGAATCAGCCAATAATTCGGTACCCATCGAATTGGTGCGTCGCCCGGATTCGGTGCGCGTAGTGCAGTTTACACCGAAAGCAGCCAAGTATTTCATTGTGCAGGATAGTGTAAACAACAGCAGTCAGGAGCCGTTGCAGTAATGGAGGTCGATCCTCCTGATCGACGGAGATAAGGCGAATAGGAGACCTGTAGAGACGCGATAAATCGCGTCTGAATTCCCCATTTTTTTGACTTTATGCCGATCCACTAGCACTACGGGTCAGATTCGTCATTATGGGCAAATCTCTGGTCGATCCAGAGGATCGACCGCCAAATACTATACACATGGCAGGACACAATAAGTGGTCGAAGATCAAGCGTAAGAAAGGAGCCAATGATGCCAAGCGCAGCAAAATGTTTTCGCGGGTGATCAAGGAGATTACCGTGGCCGTCAAGGAGGGCGGCAGCGATGATCCCGATTTTAATCCGCGGTTGCGGTTGGCGGTGGCCAACGCCAAGGGGGTTAACATGCCCAAAGACAATATCGAGCGGGCGATCAAAAAGGCCTCAGACAGTGATTCGGCGGAGTTATTCCAGCCGACCTACGAAGGGTATGCACCGGGAGGCGTGGCCGTTTTCGTGGAGACGACAACCGATAACCTGAACCGCACGGTGGCTTCCGTACGCTCTATCTTCAGCAAGTACGGCGGCAACCTGGCGACGAATGGTTCGGTGGATTTCTTATTTGAACGCAAAGGCATCTTCGTGATCCCGGTGGGGGAGCGCAAACGGGAAGACCTGGAACTGCAACTAATCGACGCCGGCGCCGAAGACCTCGAATATGAGGAAGACGAAAACAGTATGATCATCACCGTGGAATTTCAGGATTTTGGCCCCATGCAACAAAAGCTGGAGGAACTCAATATCGAGGCCAAGAGTGCTAATTTGGAGCGCATTCCCGTTACCACCACGGAGCTGGCGGTGGAAGATGCCCGCAAGGCGCTCAACCTGATCGAGCAACTCGAGGAAGACGATGATGTGCAGGATGTGTACCACAACCTGGAAATGACCGAAGAGCTGGAGACAGCGCTGGAGGAGTAAAACCCATCCCCCAGCCCCTTCCCTTCATCGCTGCGCTAAGGGAAGGGGAGTGATTGTATGCAATTTTCCAAAGATGAACCAGGACTATACGAAACTTGATCGATAGTGCTTCTTTTGGCAAAACCCACCCTCTAACTCCCTC
>CAYFGK010000066.1:0-39901 GCA_964342305.1 uncultured Saprospiraceae bacterium
ATTGGACCTCTCCGAGGTCCTTTAAGAAATAACGATTCTTGATCCGTGTCACTACTGGATCGTGCGAACTACACAACCACCTCCCCGTACATCGCAGCCCGCTTCTCCTTAATCACCGGCGACTTCAGGTACTCCTCAAATGAAAGTAATGAATCCACCGTACCGTTCGGGCTGATTTCCAGAATGCGGTTAGCTACCGTTTGGATCAGCTCGTGGTCGTGAGAGCTCATGATCAGGTTACCCTGGAATTCGCGCAGACCATTGTTCAGAGCTGTGATCGATTCCAGGTCGAGATGGTTGGTGGGTTCGTCGAGCAGCAGGAAGTTAGGGCCGGCCAGCATCATTTTAGCGAGCATACAACGCACCTTTTCACCACCCGAAAGTACCCCCGATTCCTTGTGTACTTCTTCGCCGCTGAACAGCATTCGGCCCAGGAATCCGCGGATAAATTGCTCATCCTTGTCCTTGGAGTATTGACGCAGCCAGTTGATCAGGTCAATATTCTGATCGGCACTGAAGTAGGATTCATTCTCGTTGGGAAGGTACTCTTTGGTGATGGTTTGTCCCCATTCGATGGTACCGGAATCAGGTGCCACCTCACCCGCAAGCACCTCGTAGAAGGTAGTTATCGCGTTACTATCACGAGCCAGCAGGGCGATCTTTTCGCTGCGGTTCATGGTGAAGGAAATATTGCCGAACAGCAAGTTCCCATCTTCATCCCGCTTGGAGAGGTTTTCCACCTTCAGGATCTGATCACCGGGCTCGCGTTCCGATTTGAAGTGGATGTAGGGGTATTTCCGACTGGAGGGAGTGAGGTCTTCCAGCGCGAGTTTGTCGAGGGCTTTTTTTCGGGCGGTTGCCTGACGCGATTTAGAGGCATTGGCGCTGAAGCGTTGGATAAATTCCATCATTTCCTTGCGCTTCTGCTCCACTTTTTTGTTGCGATCGGCCATCTGTTTGGCCAGCAGTTGGCTGGACTGGTACCAGAAAGAGTAGTTACCCGTATAGATCTTGATCTTTTTGAAATCGATGTCGGCGATATGGGTACAAACCATATCGAGGAAGTAGCGGTCGTGGGAAACAACGATCACCGTATTTTTAAAATCGGCGAGGAAATCCGCCAGCCAGGTTACGGTTTCGGCGTCGAGGTCGTTGGTAGGCTCATCGAGCAACAAGATATCGGGATTACCGAACAGGGCTTGCGCCAAAAGTACTTTGACCTTTTCGGGACCCGTGAGGTCCTGCATCAGGCGGTAGTGATTGCTTTCGTGTAGCCCGAGGTTGCTGAGCAACTCAGCGGCATCGCTTTCGGCTGTCCAGCCCCCCATTTCACCGTAAGTGTTCTCCAGTTCGGCTGCCCGCAGGCCATCTTCATCCGTAGCATCCGGATTCATGTAGATAGCCGTTTTCTCCTGGTTAATGCGATACAATTCCTGGTGGCCCATCAATACGGTATCCAGAGCGGTATGCTCATCGAATTCGAAGTGATTCTGTTTTAGCACGGCCATACGGTTGCCGGGTTCAATGTGTACGCCACCGCGGTTGGGGTCGATCTCACCGGACAAAATTTTCAGGAAGGTTGATTTTCCGGCACCATTAGCACCGATCACACCGTAGCAATTTCCACGCGTAAATTTGATATCTACGTCCTCGAATAGGGTCCGTTTGCCGAATTGTAAAGCCAGATCAGATACAGTGATCATTTATTTCCTAATTTAGAGCCAACCTAGAATTAGTGCTGATTGGCCGGATTATTTCGTTACTACCTACGCAGCCCGAAAAAACAGGCGCAAAGGTACCATTAAATCTGGTCACCACGCAAGCCCTAATCCAAGCTAATTCTTTAATCTTTTGCTAATTGCATATTAAATAACCTACAATGATGACACGTTTTAAGTGGATACTGGTAGCATGTATCGGTTGGGTAACCGCTCTTCCGGCACAGACTCCGGTAACCGAATTGCCCGAGTTTGATATTACGGCGTCAACCCTGAAAGGACAACTGCACTATTTTGCTTCCGATTACCTGAAGGGCCGCGATACGGGTTCCGAAGGCCTGAATATGGCTGCTAATTACCTGGCTGCTCACCTGAAAGGCTACGGCTACGAGTACGCGCCCGGACTGGATTCCTACTTTCAACCAGTTAACTTTGTCCGCACCAGCCCGCCAGAAGAAGGTTCTTTGGTCATCAACAAGACCGAGTATACGTATAAGGACGATTTCCTGTGGCTCACTGGTGATGCCAATAACCTACGTAAGACCGATGTGGTCTTTGCCAACCACGGTTGGGTAGATGCTGATGCAGGTATTAACGATTACGAAGGCCTCGATGTCGATGGTAAAGTAGTGATCGTCCTTCCTGGTCCTCCCGATGCCAACACACCCCAGGCGATCTTCCAGGCTATGGGCCAAAAGCGGAAACTGGCTGCCGAACGCGGAGCCGTGGCCGTTATTGAACTGTACCGCAATATCCAATTCCCCTGGAATTTCTTTGTCCGGTACTTCGGGGGTTCCTCACTAAACCTGGATGCCGGTGATGACGGGATGGATGATAATGCTATCCTCTACGGATGGATGAAAGAGAAAACCGATGCCTCTGATATCAAAGACCTGCAAGACGGAAAACGCACCCGCGCCAACCTCATGAGCAGCGGGTACAGTGAAATGCCTCTGCCAAGCCAAAACGTAATCGGCATGATCCCGGGTACCGATCCGGAATTGAAAGACGAGTACGTAATGCTCACTGCCCACTACGATCACGTAGGAGTAGGTGCCGCCGGCAGCAATGCCGTAATGCCCAACGATAGTATCTTTAACGGTGCCCGCGACAACGGTATGGGGTCCATTGCCCTGCTAAATGCCGCAAAAGCACTCAGCGAGATGCCGACGAAACGCTCCATCGTAGTGATGTGGGTTACGGGTGAAGAAAAAGGCCTGCTGGGTAGCCGCTACTATGCGGACCACCCCCTGATCCCGCTGGACAAAACTATCTTCAATCTGAATACCGATGGTGCCGGATACAACAGCAAAGAACATGTGTCCATCTTCGGGTTCGGTCGTACCGGAACGGATGAGAAAGTCGTTTCCGCGCTAACCGCTGCCGGTTTGAAGGTCTTCCCCGATCCTGCTCCCGAACAAAACCTGTTCGACCGTTCGGATAATGTCTCTTTTGCTGCTAAGGGAGTCCCGGCTATGACCTTTAGCCCTGGTCTCATCTCGTTCGACGAAGAGATCAATAAGTATTACCACCAGGTCACCGATAACCCCGACAGCATCGATTACGATTACATGCTGAAATACGTGCAATCGTACATCTACCTGGCGCGCTTAATCTCCAATGATGCGGAAAGCAAGCCGTACTGGAAAGAAGGGGATAAGTACTACCAGGCCGGACAGGAGTTGTATAAGAAGTAGTATTGGGTATTGAGTATATGGTAAAAGGTAAGTACAAACGGTACCTAATACCCTCTACCTACTACCAAGTACCTCGGCAAAAAACGGATAGGCCGGGAGCAAACGCTCCCGGCCTATCCGTTTTTTGCCGAGCACTAAATCCAAAACCCCGTCTGCCGGAAAAAGGGTGACTGTCGCAGGAAACGATCCAGGGCCTCCCAGCTTATGCGTGGCTCGTAGCGGGGCGCCAGTTCCCGCAGGCGCTTAATACGCTCATCCATTTGGGGGTGTGTACTCATCCAGCGAGGCATGCGGTGGGTGAGCGGTCGCATGGCGGAGGAGCGGTTGATGTAATCGAGTTTAAGCAGGGCATCCGCCAGGCTGTTGGGGTCGCCCGTGAGGCGGGCGGCTTCGAGGTCGGCGTCGAACTCGCGGGTCCGGGAAATGGCGAGCATCATCAATGTCGAAAGGGTAGGGGCTATAATCAATAGCAGTATTCCCAACCACGGGAAGGTCTCTTCGCCCATGACCAAAAGCGGTAAATTGATGAATAGAAGGATTTGCCCGATCAGCGAGAAAGAACGCGTCATGCGACCCATTATGTTGGTGAGCCCCTTCAGGCGCATATCGTTATGGGCAACGTGACTCAACTCGTGCGCCAGAACAGCCGTCACCTCCTTGGCACTTAATTGCCGTAGCAGTCCGTGGGTAACGGCGATGCCGGGATCGCTTTGGCGACCCGTAGCGAAGGCATTTACGCTGTTGGAAGGTATGTAGTAAAGCCGGGGTTCTTTTTTCAGTGCCGCCTTTTGGGACAACTGCCGTATAATACGGTTCAGGTAGGGGGCTTGTTGGGCAGAAAGTGGCCTGGCCCGGTAAAAGCGCATGATGGTTTCCGTTGGGATCTGAAAGCTGATGAAGGCCATTAACAAACCAAAGGCACCCATCCAGATCATACCCTGAGGACCGATGAGCAGCCAACCTACTGCCACGAGCAGGATCAACATGCCGATCGTCAGCAAGCCGGTTCTTACCAGATTCTGGTTTTTTTGTTCTTGGATGCGTTCGAGCATAGGTCAATGAATTTTGGGGTGAAAACCACTTTGGTTAAAAACAGGTCGCTTACCCTAATCGTTGACTTTCCAACCCGAACTGGTCGATGATTCGATGGCCTTGATCGGATTTTACCTTCCTACTGAGTGATAGCGGATTGGTGTTCCTTTAGTTGCTGGATGAACGGTTCCAACTTGTCTACGGTGACGTGGTCCATTACTACGATCTTGAACCAGCTTGGTTCGTGGTGACTATCGGGCACCAGCCCGTAACTGTGGGCCAGATCGGCATCAATATCCTCGGCGTATATGGTCACTATATTTGAGAAGGAGTTCCGGAAATAACGCAGGCCAATTTCATTCAACTGCCGGCATAGCCAGTCGGTACGCAGCAATAATACCTGAATCTTTTCGTACCAGCCGTGGGGACCGTAGGTGTTCAGGATCATCCAAACCGCAATGGCATTGGCGCCGGATCGGCTGCCCACCAAGGTCGCATCTAACCCTTTTACGTAGCTGGCCTGATCGGTATTGACGTATTTCATCAAGCCCTTGCGAATCAGGAAGATACCCGTGCCGTACGGTGCCTGGACCATTTTATGGGCATCCAGGGTCACCGATGAGACCTTGGGGTTACCGAAATGCAGGGTCGAACCTTCCTGGTGGCTGAATGGGTAGAAGAATCCACCGTAGGCACCATCAATGTGGAGCCGGTACTCCAAACCGTATTTTTCCAACGGGGCCAGGTACAATTCGGGGTCATCCACCGAGCCCAGCATGGTGGTCATCATGTTGGCAACTACAATAGCGTACTTTTTCCCTTTGGTGACCCATTCGGCAATTGCCTGGTCGAGGGCTGCGGGATCAATGCTACGTTCTACAGGATCAACCTTGGCCAGGTGTACGTCGACGTTCAGGACGTTACCACCCTTTACTACCGAATAGTGACTGTCTTCCGAACCGATGATCAAAATATCCTCGGGATTGGCCTCGAATTCGCGGATAAACAAGTTCCGGTAGATCCACATGGCCTGGATATTGGCTTCCGTACCCCCCGAGGCAATGTAACCATCCTGCTGATGATGCTCCCCGTGAAGAATATCCTCCGCACAGATGCGAATGACTTCCCGTTCCAGTTCCTGCGTTCCCGCAAAAAACGATTCAGAATCCCCCAGGGTGTGGCAACCGATGTGGTTAGGGTTGTGGATCAGCGTGGTGAGAAAAGGAGCGTCCTTCAGTTGGGGCGCATCTTCGGGAAAAACCTTGCCGTCAAGGTGCGATGCCGGAACTCCCAGGATATTGGTACTGTAGAAGTTGGCATTTTGCCGTAAGGCACTGAAAACCCGTTGCTTAATTTCTTCGGTAGTTCGTTTTTTCCAGATACCCATTTCAGTGAATTTAGTTGCTTTACGAATGATTGCAAAGCTAAGCTAAATTCCAGGCCCAATCAATATGAAAGATTGAAACATCCACGGAGAGTTTCCAAAATCTCCGTGGATCTGCGATGCATCATTCCATTTGGTTTCGGGGCCGATCAGACTTTTGCGGACTTCCTTCGATCAAAAGCTGGCACCGAAGCGAAGGGTGGTACCAATAAATACACCCGAAAAGTCGCTGCCTTCGTAGAAAGCATCTGATTCGGTGCCGGTTACGTACCGGTAACCAATAGTAGGAGCTAAACGGAACCAGGAAGTGATATTTACTTCCAGGCCTACTTCTGGTGTCAATACCAGCACACTATCATCAATGGTCCCTCCTTCATCCTGTTCGATCGAGCCCCAGCCAAGGCGAAGACTTGAATAGAAATGTAAGAGTTTATAGGATGGCGTGTAGAAGCCCATCCACAGACCACCGTGTCCCAACTCCAGGCGTTCCACACCTTCATCCAGATCGTACCGGCTATCCTGGGTATTCCCCATGCCGTATCCGCCCAGGAAGAAGCGGTCGAATAATACACCGCCACCACCGCCGATGGCATTAGACAGGCTGCCTTCCAGTGCCGTTTCAATAATGGGACCGCCGAAGCCACCTTGTATCTGGAGGTTGTCAAAAAGGGTCTGCTCCTGAGCCTGAGCATTTGTAATAAGGCCAATAATGAAGGCCAGGCAGATAATGGTGTTCTTTTTCATCTAGAAGATGTTTTTAGGTTATTGCAATATGATTGACCTGCCTTTCGGCAAAAAAGTTTTTCCGATCAGGTTTTGCGGGGCTTAAGATTCCATTTGCGCTGGTAGTAGCGACTGAGCACCGACAGGGTTACACTGCCGATGACCAATGGTCCCAGCCAATTGTAGATGGGGGGCCAAAAGTCAAAGACATTCACGGCAAAAGCCGTTACCGCAGCAATGTAACTACCTCCCATTCGTCCCAGATGCATGCGTACCCAGTGCTGGGAAGGCGTGGCGATCGCCCAGGCAAAACGAAGATCCCGGATGCTATCGAACAGAGATAAGAGTCCAAAAATGCCGATCACCATGGCGGTAGCCGTTTTTCCTATCAAAAAATTGTGAATACCCAATGCCACCATCCAGCTACTGATGCCCACCATCACTGCACTGATTAGACGGTCAGTTGGGGTGATCCGGTTTCCTTTTGTGCGGGCAATCCGGAACCCGGATAGCGCCAGATAAAAGGAGAAAAAGGAAATCGTAAACAGAAACCAGTTTTGGTCGGTCCACGACAGGGGTACTGCCGTGCAAAAAATGACCAGCATACTTCCAAAGTAGACCTGTCCGATCGGGCGGTGGATTTTACTGACCTTGGACAAAGTCATCGCCCCTAATCCCGATGCAAGTGCCGTAAACCCGGCCATTATGTGAATGATGAGTAAGATGCGGTCCATGTTGTTTTTTCTTCAAATATGAACCGTATGGCAAAGGATTGCCATTTTTTTGGACTGAGTCGTTGAAAATCGTGACCGAACGGTGGAGGATTAGAGGTCTTCAGTATCCAGTCTTCAGTCGGCAGTTGGCAGTCTTCAGTTGGCAGTCTTCAGTTGGCAGTGTGCAGTTTAAGCCCATCCGCTTCAGCGGTGGGTGTTAAGGCAGGCTCCAGTTGGCAGTCTTCAGTTTATTTCCGCTTTCCCTGCCCGCCGTAGCCTTGGCGAAGGCGTGGCGCTTTCCGCCCTCCGATCTCCCTGGCTGTCGTGGCCCATATGGGCGAAGGTTGCCGATTTCTTTGGCCGCCGAAGCCTTGGCGGAGGCGAGTCGATTAAAAAAAAGGCGTGTCCCCCAAATGAGAACACGCCTTTTAAAACTAACGGAAGGTTGGGCATAGAACAATCCGTAAAGTGGAGATAGTCAAAGCCCAACCTCCCGGTATAGCGTAGTAGGTATAGGGTATCGGTGTAAAATCATGTCCTACTACCTAATACCCTTTACCAAATACAAGGTGAGGTTGTGACATTCATTTGTTTAGTAAAACATCTTAGCCCCAACCTCACGATAATTTATCGCTTCATACCCGGTAGTCCCATTGCGGGAGCACCTCCCTGCCAATTAAATTCCGGTGCTTTTTGCTGGCGAGGCCATTCCTCGTCGAGGGTGTCACCATTGTACAGACGTCCGTTCTTCATCACGTGGGTAATGGTATTGGTGTTGCGGATATCCTCCAGTGGATTTTCTTCCAGAATGAGCAGGTCTGCCAATTTGCCGGGCTCGATCGATCCTAATTCCTTGTCCAGGCCGATCGCCGTGGCACCCAGAATGGTAGCTACCTTCAGTGCATTATGCTCTTCCAGACCACCGGCCTGCATCGACCACAACTCCCAGTGATAACCCAGTCCCTGCAATTGACCGTGAGAACCGACACCGGAAATGCCGCCTGCTTCCACGAGATCGTTGACAAATTCGGCATGGCGCTGGAAGATGTGTTCTTCCTCCATGAACCAGGCCGGACGACGACGTGATTTGGCATCCAACTCGGCTTTTGGGGTGAAGTAGTTCAGCTTTTTGTCTCCTTGTACATCCTCGGTAGCGTAGAAGTAGTTTTCCGCCCACGGGCCACCGTAAGATACGAGCAGGGTAGGAGTGTAGGCCATTTTTGATTCAGCTACCAATTTGATCACATCATCGTAGATGGGATAGATCGGGAAAGCGTGCTCGTGCCCCGGATACCCATCGAGCAATTGGGTCATATTGAGTTTGAAATCCAGGCCACCTTCGGTGGTCGGCATCAGCCCCTGTTCCTGGGCCGCTTCAATGATCCACTGACGATGCTGGCGGTTACCGGTCAGGTACATTTTGATCGTCTTGGTATTGTAGTATTCCGAGTACTGCTTTAATACCCGGCTGGCGTGGTCCTTGCTTTTGATGCGGTAGGCCCAATACCCAACCCCCGGGCCGGTAGAATAAACGCGAGGTCCCATGATATCGCCCGCATCGACCATATCGGCGTAAGTGAGTACATCGGTGGTCGCCGTTTGGGGATCACGGGTGGTGGTAACGCCGTAAGCCAGATTGGCTGCGTAGATCCAAACCTGATTTTTGTGGAGTCCCCAGTTGGGCCACATATGGGCGTGGGTGTCCACAAATCCCGGAACGATGGTTTTGCCCGTCAGGTCAATAACCTCAACGTCATCACCCGTTTGGATCGAGCCCTTGGGACCAACTTCCTGGATGCGGTTATTGACAATCAGTACGTCTCCGCTTTCCAGGATCTCGTCGCCCTTCATGGTGATCAGACGGGCTCCCGAAAGCAATACGCTTCCCTGAGGCTTATCTCTCGGTACCGATACCTTTACCCTGATCTCTTCGGCTTTGTAGCCTTCCTCTTCTTTTTCCTCTTTTTCGTCCTCCTCCTTATCTTTTTTCTTTTTGTCTGTACTCTTCTCTTCTTTTTCCGCCGCCTCTTTTTCGGCTTTCTTTTTAGCTTCAAGCTCTTTAGCTACTTTCTTGGACTCCTCCAGGTCGTAACTGAAGTAGGCATTACCCAACGACCAGTTGACGGTCTTTCCGTCCTTTGACCAATGGGGCCACTCGCCACCCATTTCGGTGAGTTGCCAGCTGGGAAAAGCAGCATTCTCGGCATTGGCGACGCTGATGGATGGCGTTTCACCACCGATCATCGGCACGGTTACCACGTAGATCTCATTATTGATCTGGGCCAGGGCACGGTCTCCTTCCGGTGCCATGGTGATCACGGAGGCATTGGACGGGCGTCGTTGAGGCTCGCGTTCGGTTTCCACCATCATACAATGGTTTTCATCGACCAGGGCGGGAAAGGTCGTAATTCCGGAGACTTTCAGGTGTTCTTTTTCATCAGTACCATCCCACCGCATGGATACCAGGCCTTTGCCACCGTGGTAGAGGTAAATGCGATCGTCGGCGGATACAAAGTGTGGGTTGCCACGGCCATTAGCGGGTTTAATGATGGTTATATCTCCGCCATTGGCGGGAATCCAGGCCAGATCGTTACTGGCACCAAAGGCCGAGGGGCCAATGGCATTTTGGTACGCCTGGGCGGGGCCGGTCAGAAAGACGATCCGGTTGGATTTTACATCCCAGGCCAGGTCGGTATAGGTACCTCCCCGGCGAGTAAGTTTACGGGGAGTACCTCCACCGGCCGAAACCCGGTAAATATTTCCCTCATCACCTTCCCAGGTGGTAAAGGCAATGGCCGATCCGTCGGGTGACCATACGGGCATAGCTTCGGTGAAGTCATTATTCGTGAGTCGCTTAGGAGTACCGTCGGGGTAGTCCATGACGTACAACCGGTTCAGGGCCGTAAAGGCAACCTTGGAACCATCGGGTGAGCGCTTGGGATCCCGAATCTGGGTTACCACCATCTCGGGATCATCAGAGATCGGGAAATCGAAGCGCACGCGCGGACCGAAGTCCAGTTCCACATCCACTTCAAAGGGAATGACTTCGTCGCTGTTACCGTCCATGGCGATCCGGTGGATCTTGCCACCGTAGTAAGCGATCAGGTTTTTGCTGTCGGGCGTGAACGACATGGCCGGGTAGACTCCGAGCGGGGCAATGGATTCCTGCTCGTCGCGCTGCACCGGATATGCCAGCCAGGATTCTTCGCCGGTTTCCAGGTTTTGTTTGACGAGCCCGGTCTGGGTATTGTACCGGCTGCCGTAGACGAGCCACTTGCCATCCGGTGACAGGCACGGACTGAATGCCGATCCGTAGCGGTTGGTCTTCGTGCTCATTTCGCCCGTTTCGCGATCGTACACGCCCAACTGATACTGCGGTAACTGGGCATTGTAATTCCAGGCACTGCGGCGCTGAGCAAACCAAATATACCGCTCATCAGCACCAAAAGCAGGTTCCACTACTTTAAGCGCGTCGGGCTCCTTGATCAGTTGGGTGCCCCCGCCGCCATCTTTGTGGTACATATGCAGCTTGAGGTTGCGACCTCCCTTGCTGGCGATAATGTAATTGCCGTCGGGTGTCCATTCGGCCGATTGGTAGTGCTGATCATTGTCTTTGGTGATCTGGGTGAACTCTTTGGAGTCGAGCTCCATGATCCAGATGTTCTCCGCTCCGGAACTGTCGGAGGTAAAGCACAGGTGCTTGCCGTCCGGACTGAATTTGGGATGCGTTTCGTAGGCGAGTCCATCGGTGATGCGTTCGGCTTTGCCGCCCTCCATGGGCAACAGGTACAGATCACCCATCATATCAAAAGCAATGGTTTTGCCGTCGGGGCTAACGTCGAGGTTGAGCCAGGTGCCCTCGTCGGTCTGCAGCCGGATCTTGCGGTCCGGTTTTAAGGGCAACGGATTTTTCGATCGGTCTTTTTCTTCGGTTTTTTCTTCCTTTTTGTCCTTTTTCTGGGCAGAAAGCATGCCCGGGACTACGAGAAAGAAACATAAGGTAAGTAGGATGTTAAATCTCATGGTTAAAGTCTTGGTTAACGGATGATTTTTTGAAAAGTACAAAATTTCCCAGCCATTCCGGTTTTTGAAAGAATTCGAATACGATTGACCGATTTGGACTATTTTTCTTGGGTGGTTACGCCCATCTTACCATCATAAATCGGAATCAATGGTCCTTATACCGCAACGCTTATTTCAGGATCCTAAGGTGCAGACCTTATGGCAGGCTGGTGACTTATGCATGCTGCACAAAAAATTACCGGATCCGATATACGACCGGGAAGGATATATTTCCCGACATGCCATAAGCCTGGTTCTTTCCGGAGAGCAGCGTATCCGGACGTTCGATGATGAACTGATCCGGGTTCAGGCCGGGCAGTTGGCCATTATTTCCAGGGGATTATACTTCGTTAGTGACCTGCTGAGCGGTAAAAAGCCATTCGAGAGCTTACTTTTTTATTTCGATACGACTTCGGTTCAGCAATTTTTGGCGAAAGCCACCGTGACGGAAGCTCATCCGCAGCGATCGCCGGGTCATTTAGTGTTGCCGACATCCGTGGCCGTCAGCCAATTAGCCCAACAATTGTTCCGTCTTGGTCAGGACAGCCCCGACCTTCCCGATTCCTACCTGGAGGTAAAGATCCAGGAATTACTGCTCCTGATCTATGCCCAATCCTCTGCACAGGTCCTCACCGACCTGTTCATGCGCATGGCCGTACCCCGAAGGCGACAATTGCGCCCCTTCATGGAGCAGCACGCCCTGAAACCATTAAAGGTTACGGACTACGCCTATTTGACCGGACGCAGTGAGTCGACGTTCCGGCGGGATTTTAAATCCCAGTTCCGGGAATCGCCGCAACAGTGGCTGAGGGAGCAAAGGCTGAACCGGGCTGCGGAACTCCTGCAAACTGGTCGGCACTCGGTCACGGAAGTGGCCCAATTGATCGGCTATGATAACACCTCTTATTTCATCCGTGCCTTTCGGCAAAAAGAAGGGCAAACCCCCAGACAATACGCACAATTATTCAAATCAACTAAATAAAAATCGACATGCACATTGCATTTATTGGTCTCGGCATAATGGGAAGCCGGATGGCCCAAAATCTCCTATCCGCTGGTCATCAACTCAGTGTTTACAATCGATCTCCGGAACCCGCCCGACTTTTGGCGGAAGCCGGTGCAACACCTGCTTCATCCGTGACCGAGGCGGTAGGAAATGCCGATGTGGTCTTCAGTATGTTGTCCACTCCGGAGGTCGTCCGGGAGTTATTCCTGAGCGAAACCGGGGCGCTGGCCGCGATGAAACCCAATGCCATCTGGGCTGACTGCAGCACGGTAAACCCTTCTTTCAGCCGGGAATGCGCCAGGGCCGCAAGGGATCGAAACGTCCGATTTCTGGATACGCCGGTAGCCGGCACGAAACCGCACGCCGAACAGGCTGAGCTGGTCTTTTTTGTGGGGGGAGCGAAAGAACCATTAACGACCATCCAGCCGCTTCTCGATAAAATGGGCCGCAAGACGATGCACATCGGAGAAGTGGGGCAGGGCACTTCCTTCAAAATGCTCGTCAATATCCTGCTGGCGCAGTCCATGCTCATCTTCTCCGAAGCCGTGGTACTGGGCGAAAAATTAGGCATCGACCGGTCTTTTCTGCTGGATACGCTGCCCAATCTGGTGGTCTCCGCACCCTTCACCAAAGCCAAGGCCGATCTGATCCGTAAAGATGATTACGAGGTTCAGTTTCCGCTGGAGTGGATGCAGAAGGATCTGCACCTGGCCGCGGTCACGGCTTACGAACACCAGCAACCTCTGTACCTGGCCAATCTGGCCAAAGAGGTGTACGCCGAGGCCAACCGGGCCGGACTGGGCCGACTTGATTTTGCGGCCATTCATCGCTTTCTGGAGGAACGAAACTCGAAAGACTGAAATCCGGGGGCTTTTACCTCCGCTTTCCGCTTTGGAAAAAAAAAAACTCACCCCGGGATGAATGGTTTTCAAGTGAACTTGGTCTTTGTCGCGCCCCTCTCTTTTCCCAGACCTAGTAATTCGCTTGTGTTGGATCTTGGTCTTGGGAAGAGAGGGGTGCTCCGGGCATGGTATTTGTATACATCATTTCCGCTTTCCGCTTTCCGATTTAAAAATGGCGCCATCTACACCGAATTAGGTCCCCTGAAAATAGTCACGGTCCCTAATTACAAACGGGTGCATTTTCCCCGGTCCAGGTGCGGAAGTAGCGCTTGCCGTTGAGGAAGGTTTTATCGCCTTCGGTCGACAACACATATTCATATACCTCTCCGGAGGTGAAATTCAATTGCAAGACCGGCTGGCCCTGGGCATTGGCGATGACCGTCCAGCGGCCGGCGCCCCGATCGCGGTTGTTGGCATTACCACTGGCATTGGGCACACTGACGCTCATATCGAATGTATCGTTGTAGTTGAAAAATCCGGCCGGACAGAGATCGATCTTTTCCTCTTTGGAATAACCACCACCGGAGGTGTAATTGGGATTGGAATAATCGATGGAGGAGTACGATTCCATATAGGTGAGGCGGGTACCGGAGATCCGTTCCTTCCACTGGTCTACGACCGGCGGAACCACGGGTTTGCGGAACGACAGGCTCTGCCATACTTTTTTGGCGACAGCCGGATATTTTTCATCGTACAAATTGGTTAGGGTGACGGCCATCACGGTTACGCTTTGCCCGTGTGGATTGTAGGCACCAATCAGATAGGCCTTGGCCTGTTGTTGCTCCAGGAGCCCCGAAAATTCGGCTCCGATGGCCTGGCCGGAAAGATCCTGAATATCGGAACTCAATTGCAGGTTAGTGCCGGTGGCCTGGTCGACTACGCCCGCGCGGGCTTCCTGGCGCATAGCTTCCAGGGAGCTCACTTCGGAGGGTATGACGAGGATCAGGCCGGGAATGGAATTACTTCCCATCATGTATACTCCCTGGCCTTCCTGGCCCAGCCAACCGTCGGGGATGGTAAAGGATATACCCAGTGTCGGATAATCCTTTTGGCCGGTTTCCTGAGCAGTGACGGAGATGATGGTAAGGCAAAGTCCGAGAAGAATACATAGGGATCGCATAGTATATTTGGTTTTACGGTAAGATACGATGCCTGTGCTGGAGTAACCTCCCGGTTTTCCGCCATTCTGCCTTTGGCCTATACCTGGCCGGGATATATGACCAGCATATAGCCCACCCCCCGTTGATTGGCAATCTCCAGGTCGGTGGCCGGTTTGAGGTATTTTCGCAGGCGTGAAATGAATACATCCAGGCTGCGGGAATTCAAAAAGCTATCATCTCCCCAGATGCGTTCCAACAGGAAGGTCTTGGGGACTACTTCCCCCTGTCGTTGCACGAGTATTTGCAATAGATCCGCTTCGCGAATGGTGAGTTGTACCGGTGTACCCGCCCCGATCACTAACTGCCGTCGCAGGGTGTCAAATTCGGTCTGACCGAGCTGGATAATCCGCTGGTCTTCTGCCTTAGCAGGTAGTAAGCGATGATCGGTGAGTAATACTTTGACGCGGACGAGGAGTTCTTCCAGGCCAAAAGGCTTTTTGAGGTAATCATTACCGCCGGCTTCAAAACCCTGCACCACATCCTTGGGGCGTGATTTGGCGGTCAGGAACAGAATGGGGGTCGAGGTATCCTGCCGGCGCAGAGTCCTGGCTACAGAAAAGCCATCGCGTCCGGGAAGCATAACATCCAGAATGATCAGGTCGGGCTGTTGTTCGGACCAGGCTTCCAGACCCGCCAACCCATCGGCTACGGTATGCACTTCGTAACCTTCCTGCTCCAGATTGTCGTGGATAAGCATGCGCAGGGAGGGTTCGTCCTCAACTAACAGGATCTTAGGCATGATTCGGCAGGTTAATGGTGAAAACAGATCCACGGGGGTGATTAGGAGCCACTTCGATGTGACCGTTCAGTGCTTCCACGCATTTCTTGACGTGGTACAAACCCACTCCCAGTCCCTTCACCGAATAATTGCGGTTCGAGTCGGAGGATCGGGTAAACTTATCAAAGATATGCGGACGGTCAGCAGCCGGTATGCCCCAACCATCATCGGCGATACGGAGTGACAGCCCCTCGTTCGTTTCTTCCCACTGTATTACCAGCTGTACCCCCGACGGATCGGAATACTTCAGGGCATTTTGCAGGAGGTTTTCCAGAATGATATCCAACAGGGCCGGGTCAGTTGATAGCTTTGCCGGACTATCCGATTCCCAGAAGACATCCACTGGTTTCGTACTGCGATCCTTCAACCGGCTAATATGCTTTCGCAAAAAATCAAACAGATTTATGGTTTCCGGTTTTCTGGAGGTTTCCTGCCAGCTGCGATTGAGCAAGCGGTCGACTAATTGGCCGAGTCGGTCCAGTTCTGTTTGCGCCACCGCAAGGTACTTTGGGTAGCGGTCAGAATCCGGAGGCAGGCGCTCCATACTCTCGTGGCTCATGCGAATGGCCGAAATGGGGGTTTGCAGTTCATGGGTGACATTATCGATGAAATCGTCCTTGAGGTCCGATAGTTCTTTCTGCTTCAGGATGGTACGAAAAAGTAGAAAAAAGCACCAGATGGTCAATGCTACCACTCCGAACGAACCCAAAATGGTAACCAGGGACCGTCGCACAATATCGAAGGCAGGATTATCAACCAAGAGGTAAACGGTCCACTCTTCGTCCTTCGGTAAATAGGGTAGGGGACTGGTGCGGAGTATGGCGCCGGCGGGGACAGCAGGTGGATAGGCTTCATCGGGTAACCAGATCGTTTTCATGGTAGCCGAAATACCGGCTTTCCTTGCCAGGGAGTCAAGCACTGCGAAGTAAAAGGTGGAATCGATGGGGTAGTTTTCCATTGACTCATTCAGGCGAGTGCCTAAGGTATCGGTCCAGTACATGACCACATTCTTGGATAAATCCTCACGAATTTGTTCGACCATGCTGGTTTCAAAAGTGGTGCGAAGGTTCTCGGTCCAGGTGAGAGGGAAATCTCGGGTTTCTTTTAATGATATGGATGTGTACAAATTAGGGTCGCCGGGATTCGTGAAATGAAAGACCAGGTATCCTTCCTTCGATTCTCCAAGGCGAATGTCCACCAGAGATGTATCCCGTAAATCTTTCAGAAACAGCTGAGAAAGGGTATCCAACCGTTGTTCAAATTCGAGCGTGACTGCCTGGTGGAGCAGGCTGTCGAGGTCGTTGGTGAAAACGACTTTCTTACGTTGGTAATCAGCCACCGATAAATAGGTTTGCAGCCCCAGTAGCATGACTAAAGCGGTCAGCATGATGATCAGCAAAATGCGAATCCGTCGGTGCATAGTATCCGGATTGAAGCGCTAAAGTAGGACCTTTAGGTGCAGGGAGGAAGTGCTGTTAACATACTTTTACAGTGTCTTACATATTGTAGGGCTATAGCTCAGGAACAGGGCCTAATTTGCAACAAAAAATTAATGCAAATGAGAACGCTCCTGATCCTTTTGTTTTTTGGCGCAAGCCTGAATGTAGTAATGGCCCAGCAAAAATTGGCCGTTGGTGATCCACTACCCACCTTGACGGTCCCGATTGTTGGTGGCGTGGATGTCCAGGTCAATGCCTGGCAGGGACGGGTGGTTATCCTGGAGTTCTGGGAACCCTGGTGCGGGCCCTGCCTCAAAGGCCTCAACCACCTGGCCGATCTGAAAAACACCATCGGTGATGACCTGGAAGTGGTGGCCATTTCCCGGGAAAAGCCCGAGCGCATCACCGCTTTCATGAAGAATACCGGACATCCCTTCTGGTTTTCGGAATTCCTGCCGGTTTTTGACAGCCTGTTTTCCCACCGGGTGATTCCGCACTCCGTAGTGATCTCACCTGCGGGCTCCATTGCTGCAATTACGGCTCCCGAACACATTACCGAAGAAACGATCCGGGACCTAATGGCAGGCAGGGAGACTGCACTACCGCTTAAGTCCGATGTTCCCTGGAACCCGGAACTAACCATTTTTGAGCGTGACTCCACCGTGGATTGGGCCTTTGAGATACAGCCCGCCCGGCCTGATGCACCGACCTATTCCAAATCCTACCCCAAGGGACCCTTCCGGGACCGGCGTTTTACCTACATCAACTTCAAGATTCCCTATCTGTACCGGGAGGCTTTGCAAACTACTGCTTACCGTATGGAGATCCCGGAGATGGCAGAGCGACAATACTGTGTAGATATTGTGGTTCCGGCCCGTGTTTCTGACCAATGGTCGGAGGTCTTGCTGGATTCTCTGGGCAATCATTTCGGTTGGGAGGTGGATACCATTATGCAATCCATGGATGTGTGGGTGGTCCGTGCCGCCGAGGAGGGTATTCAGCTGGCTTCCGCCAAAAAAAAGGCTCCAACTTCTGCCAGTGGTGCCGGTTTCTCGAGTGAGGGAGCCACCCTGCAGGATTTTGCGGATTACCTCGAAGGGTTTGGACTTGCGGGAATGCCGGTGGTCAATGAAACGGGTAGTGCTGACCAACTGTATGATATTGGCTTCAGCTTTCAACCGGAAGACACATCAACCTTCTGGAAAGCCATCAGGGAAATGGGACTCAACATAAAAAAGGAAGAGCGGACTATTCCCGTATTCCGGGTGCAACCGGCTAATTAGCGGTGAAACTGTTGTTGTCCTGCTCCGCCCCGGGCAGGACAATTTTGGTATCTTGGTGGCTGCACCAACACCCTGCACATGCGCCTGAATAAAGCCCGCCTCGGACGGATTACCGTCATCCTGATGTTGATCGGAATTTCTCTGCTCTTTTTCCAGATGATCAGGGGGTTTTTAATGACCATCATTCTCACGGCCATTTTTAGCGGTATTATGTATCCCGTATACAATCGGTTCCTACGTTGGACAAAGGGGAAAGCGGCGCTGAGCAGCCTGATCACTATCGGTTTATTTGTGCTGATCATCCTGATACCCCTGGGGGCCTTCATGACCATCGTGGTTGAGCAGGCGATCAGTGCGGGTAATGACCTGGTTCCACTCATCCGGCAACGGCTGTCCGATCCCGATTCATTGTTTGATGAGTTGCAGCAGTTGCCGGTGGTCAATCAGTTTTTTGCCAATGAAGAGGACCTGCTTAGTGCGCTGGAGCAGGGCATCAATCAGATCAGCGGATTTGTGGTGAAAAGCGGCAGTACCATTACGTCGGGTGTTGCGCAGGTAGCTTTCCAGACCTTCATTTTTCTGTTTACCATGTACTACTTCCTGATCTACGGGAAGACTTATCTGGAAAGGCTGCTGTACTACATTCCGCTGGAAACGAACCAGGAGCGTATTCTGCTCAATAAATTTGTGGTGGTCACGCGGGCTACCCTGAAGGGCACCTTTGTGATCGGGATCATTCAGGGAGCTCTGGGGGCGATCGCCATGGCCCTGGCCGGGATATCGAACACCCTGTTCTGGGGGGTGATCATGGCCGTAATGTCCATCATTCCGGCCGTTGGGCCGGCTATTGTGTGGTTCCCGGCAGCGGTTTTCCTGATTGTCGGTGGTCACTATGTCCCGGGTATCGGACTGTTGGTTTTCGGGGGCGTCGTCATTGGGAATATTGACAACCTGCTCCGACCACGCCTGGTGGGTAAGGACACCCAGCTTCCCGACCTCATGATCCTGTTCGGTACCCTCGGCGGACTGGCCATGTTCGGTATGCCGGGTATCATTATCGGGCCCATCATTGCGGCCTTATTTAACACCATCTGGGAAATGTACGGCGAGACCTACCGCGACGCCCTGCATCCCGTCACTTTGTTCGATGAAGAAGAGTAATAATACAGGTTATAGGTATGAGGTGTGAGGTTTGAGGTTTGAGGTTTGGTACGAGGTTACCTCAAACCCCAAACCTCAAACCTGTTCTCTGCGGCCTTTGCTGCAATTCTCCTTCACCCACCTTTCCCTTTATAACCCAATCGATACCTTGCGGGAACACGTATTGGTCGGACAGGATCAACATAGGATCGAACGGTTCTACCGCAACGATGCGGGCGAATGGATCATTCGGGAGCCGGTGGAGGGGCTGGATAGTACCTATTCCTTTATCACGTTGGATTTGGAACTGAAGCTTAAGGAAGTAGAAGAGTAGGGCGGCATCCGTTTTACTCCGTCAATCGCCGTGCCTTAATGTATAACCATCGTTTTCGTTTCCACCACTTTTCCCTCCACCACCAATGCGTAGGGGTACACTCCTGCCGGTAAGCCATCTGTAATTAGCATCAGGTCGCCTGATTTGGAAACGGCTATAGTGCGGATGACCTGCCCGGCCGGATTGCTGATGCGAATCTCGGCTTTACCGACTCCCCCGGGCAAACGGTACGAAATGGTGGTTTCGCCCTTTGTCGGATTGGGTGCGTTTTGGCCCAGAGCCGGTTGCTCATTCAGAAGGACGGGAGTATCCGCTTCCTCTTTGTGTACAAGCAGATTTTGCACTATGGCTTCCAGTTCATCCAATCTGTTTTGTAAAACCTGATTTTCTGTTTTCCGTCTGCTGACTTCCGTTTGCAGATCTTCGATCGTCCTCTGTTGTTCCTGTATTGCCCCTGTCAGCACGGGGATCAACCCCGTATAGTTCAAGGTTTTTACGGTAGTGGTTAGACTTTCTTTAGGGTTATTGGGGCGAGGTGTTGCGATTTCCGTATCTAAAGTGAGTTCGGGAAAGATTTGGTCAACTTCTTGCGAAAGGAAGCCGATCTGTTGGCCGTCGGGTAAATTCAGATGGGCATATTCGTTTTGCCGAAAGGCATAGGTTTTGGGTTGTAGGGCCATGATCTTGTTCAGGGCTTCATCCAGTGACCGGATATTCTTTTTTAAGCGCTGATCGGATATCTGGCTTAAACTACCCGTATAGCCCACATTCCCGTTGAAGTAACCCGCATAGGAATTGGCGGCCGTCGGCGCGTTTCCAAATACTGCGTAGCGAGGAGAGGCTCCGGTGCTCGTTACGGTTCCACTAATGCCGTATTTGGTTCCCAATCCGTTCATGTTATTGATGAACAATCCGCCGTAGGTGCTGATGTTAGTGCCTTGCCCAACATTGTTGATAACCGAACGGACTCCCAGGTAGGTAGCCAGCGCATCCAATCCAATGCCGTATCCGGCAGCCGGTTGGGAATTACCCCGAACCCCCACAACATCGGTGAATCCGGAATAAT
Source organism: uncultured Saprospiraceae bacterium (assembly GCA_964342305.1). Classification (GTDB taxonomy): domain Bacteria; phylum Bacteroidota; class Bacteroidia; order Chitinophagales; family Saprospiraceae; genus DT-110. The sequence continues at coordinate 20,438 of CAYFGK010000066.1, forward strand.
TGACCGTAGCGTTCACCATCGTCGTGGTGGAATCGGGGTTGCCCTGCACGTCAAGTTGAGCCAAAGGCCGGGTCGTACCGATGCCTACTTGCACCGATTCGGTGCCCGTACCACCGATGACTGCACAGCGGCTACAGCTTACTTTGGCTTCCCGCCCGATCGCAATAGCTCGCTGAACGCCATTGATGGGCGTACCGCCTGCCAAACCCGCACGGCTACCCAAAAAGGTGTTGTAGCTGCCGCTGACTATAGCACTTCCGGAAGCGTTCCCCAGAAAGGTGTTTTCAAATCCATTGTCCAAAACCGAGCCCGAAGCATTTCCCAGAAAACTGTTCAGAGACCCCGTATTGTTATTCCGCCCCGAGGAATGGCCCAGGAACAGGTTACTTACTCCAGTGGTATTTTGCCGACCACTGGATCGCCCCATGAAGGTATTAGCGGAGCCTGAAGTGTTGAAGGCCCCGGAACTTTCTCCAATAAATACATTATCCGTACCGGTATTTACCAGGCCGGCCCTCGCACCGATAATTACTGCATTTTCGCCTGTGTTTTGGTTGCCCGCCGTGTGACCGATGATCACCGCATTCGAGAAATTGTTGGAGCTGCTTGCGACCAGGGCACCGATGAGCGTATTGTTAGAGCCGTTATTAAACATAGTACCGGTTCGGGTACCCACAAAGGTGTTAAACTGATTTGCCTGTCCCGTACCCTGGCCGGCCAAGTTGCCAATGTATATACTCGAGTTACCATCATCTAAATCGAATAGGCCCCTGATCTTGGCGTTTCCTTGCACATTAAGTTTTTGGCTAAAACCCAACATACAGGTTGCCATAGCCATACAGAGTAGTAGTACCTTTTTCATACGTCCTTGTTTTAGATTTGCTTACAAGTTTCGCTTTATGGCAAAAAAGGCCTTGCTCAAATCCGACAAGTCGTTGCTCAATTAGGACAATTTGGGACATCAGGATGGGGTAGATAAAAATGAGAAAAAATCACCGCCTTCGATTCTCCTGTTTCAATTCCTTAATACACGTTCCCCACTGCTTCTGCCAGTTGGTTGCCCCGGCGTTGCTTCCACTGCGAATACGCGAGGGCCATGGCCAGAAACGCACCAGCCACGACCGACATGGCCCCCGCAATGGAGCCATCGATCAGGGCGGCGAGTCCATAACCTAAAGCAGCGGAAAGTACTCCGAATAAGACCGTAAGCCACAGCATGGGAACCAGCTTCTCGGTGAGCAGGTAAGCGGTGGCCGGTGGTACGATCAGAAAAGCAACTACCAGGATGGCACCTACCGACTCGAAGGAGACAACGGTGGTAATTGACACCGCACTCATGAGCAAATAATGCCAAAAAACGGTACTAATGCCAATTGCAGCAGCGTATTCCGGATTAAAGGTGGTAATCTCCAGTCCCCGGTACCCGATTACTACCAGGCTGGTGATCAGTAACATGGCACCTCCGGTGATCCATACCGGGCGGGGCCCGAGGATGAGGCCATTGCCGTTAATCCAAAGGTCGAGCGGCACGTAGGCGATCTCCCCGTACAGGACGCAGTCCTGGTCCAGGTCGACCTGGCCGGTGTACAGAGAAATCAGGATGATACCCAAAGCAAACAGCCAGGTGAAGGTAATACCAATGGAGGCATCCATTTGCAGGCGGGCCTTACTGTAGAGCCACTCGATCATCAGGGTGGTGACCACGCCCAGGGCGGCAGCGCCCAAGAGCATGGGAATGGTTTCCCGCGATTCGGAGATGAGGTAGGCGAGGACGATACCCGGCAATACAGCGTGGGATATGGCATCACCTACCATGGCCATCTTCCGCAGGATCAGGAATACGCCAAGTAAACCGCAGGTGATGGCCACCATGGAGCCGGTCAGTATGATCCAGAATGCTTCCATCAGGTTTTACTGGTTTTGGTGTATGGAATATGCGATTGGTGGGGGTCGCGGATCGGATGATCTAATTCTTCCAGTAGGGCTTTCTCGACCTCAGGTGTGAGGATGTGTTCAATGGCCTCAGCGGTATTATGTACGTGGTCGGCCGCCATATTCATGCGTTCGCTGAGGTACAATTCCCACAGTCGGTGGAGGCGTACGACCCTTTTGCTTTCTTCCAGTCCTTCTGGTGTCAGCCGATAACCGTCCTTACCGGCTGCCTGGATCCAGCGGTGGCGGTTGAGTGTCCGCAGGCCGCGTTGCAGAGCTCCGGACTGAAAGGCTCTTTTTTGCCGTAAGGCAGAAATAGAAATAACGTCCCCGAATTCCCCACGCCGTTCACCCAGGCTGTAGAAGGTTTTCAGGAGATTTTCGATCAACATCTTATGATTATTCTGGCGTTGCAGGCGACTGCGGGCAAGGATTCCCCGCCGGGGAGCGAAGAGGACCGAAGCAACAGCGATGGCCGATAGGAGCATCACAATCCAGGGTCCGGTGGGCATTGATGGGGCGATGTACGAAATGAAAGAGCCAAAAAAACCGGAAACCATCCCGAAAATAGCGGCCAGCAATAACATTACCTGGATCTTTTCGGTCCAGAAACGGGCAGCGGCTGCCGGAGTGATCAGCAGGGCAGCCATGAGTACCACCCCGACGGCATGGATCCCTGTTGCCACTGATAATACCGTTATGGTTGATAAAACGAATTCCAGGGCCCGCACCGGTAACCCGACCGTTTGGGCGAAAGCCGGATCGAATGAGACCAGCTTGAATTCTTTGAAAAAGGCCAGGATCAGTATGAGCAGTAATAAAGCGACCGAACTAAAAGTGATAATATCTTGCCGGTTCATGGATGCGGCCTTTCCGAATAAAAAACTATCGAGTCCTGCCTGATTAGCTGCTCCGGAATGTTGTATTGCGGTAAGCAACAGGATGCCCAGACCAAAAAAAACGCTTAACACAGCACCTATGGCCGTATCTGTTTTTAGTTTGGAACGGTTGGTTATAAAATCCATGACCAATAAGGATAACCATCCGGAAACGACCGCACCGGCCAACAGGATCCAGGGGTTTTTGGTGCCGGATACCAAAAATCCCAAACATACTCCCGGTAACACGGAGTGGGCAATAGCATCGCCTACCAGCGCCCGCTTTCGCAAAAAAGTAAAGCAGCCCACTACGGCCGCGCTGGCTCCGAGCAGTATAGACCCCAGCGCAACTAAACGAACGTTCGGATCGGAAAATGTAAAAAACTCCATCATGGCTTATCCCGGAATTGTTTTTCCCGTACGGGAAAATCGCGCTCCTTCAGCAGGTCACCCACTTTGGAAAGGATCGTTAATTGACCACCGTAGGCTTCGCGCAGGTAATCGGCAGTAAAAACCTCATTGATTGGGCCAACCCCCACCAGCCGGGTATTGAGCAGTACCATCCAATCAAAAAATTCGCGGGCAGTTTGTAAATCATGGTGTACTATGACCACCGTTTTGCCGGCTTCTTTCATAGTGCGCAGGAGGGTCAGAATGGCATCTTCCGAAGCCGCATCAACCCCGGCGAAAGGTTCATCCATCAAGTAGAGGTCCGCTTCCTGAGCCAGCGACCGGGCAATGAATACCCGTTGTTGCTGGCCGCCGGATAATTGGGAGATCTGCCGGTCGGCAAAAGTGGACATGCCCACTTTTTCCAGCGCTTCGTCAGCCTTGCGTTTGTCTTCGGTATTGAGTCGGCGGAACAGATTGCCCTGCCGGTACCTGCCCATGCGAACTACCTGGCGCACACTTACCGGAAAGTCCCAGTCAACGGATTCTCGCTGGGGGACGTAGCTGATCCTCGAACGCACCTCATCGAGCGGTCGGTCGAACAGGCGAACGTACCCGCTACTCGGTTCTACCAGGCCCATAATGCTTTTCAAAAGGGTGGTTTTACCCGAACCGTTGGGACCAACAATACCCACCAACTGGCCTTCGGGTAACGAAAAATCGATATCCCAGAGTACCGGCCGGCGGTCATAAGTGACGGTAACATTGTGAACTTCGAGGGCTGTTTGTGACATAACTCCCTATTTTAAGGCCGAAACAATAGTATTAACGTTGGCGCGAACCATCCCCGGGTAGGTGCCGGCCGGGGTGTCGGCGGCGCCCATAGCATCACTGTATAGAGTACCTCCGATAGTGGTATTATGGCCGCGTTGTTTACACCCTTCGACTACCGCCTCCAGCGATTTCCGGGGGACTGAGCTTTCTACGAAAATAGCTTTTATTCCCCGGTCGACAATCAAATTAACCAGATCACTCACATCCTTAAGGCCAAATTCGGAAACGGTGGAAATACCCTGCAGACCCCGTACTTCGATATCGTAAGCCCGGCCGAAGTATTCGAAGGCATCGTGAGCTGTGATCAGAATGCGTTGCTGCTCGGGGATCTCGTGAATACGTCGGTTAACTTCCTCGTCGAGGGCCTCCAGCTCTGCCTGAAAGGTAGCATATCCCTGAAGGTACTGCTCGCGATGGGCAGTATCCAGCCGGGCGAGCGTCTGGGAAGCAAGACCGATGGCTTCGGACCACAAGGCCACATCAAACCAGATATGCGGGTCATGGGCGCTGGCGTAATTGGTTGAATTGATCAGTCGCCGGGAGGGCAGGCTGTCACCCAGAGCAACAACAGGTTTCAGTTGACCTACCTTTTCCAGCACTTCCCCCATTTTGCCCTCCAGATGGAGGCCGTTAAAGAAGACCAGGTCCGCCCGGTTGAGTTTCCGAAGATCACCCTGGGTGGCCTTGTATAAATGCGGGTCCACACCCGGCCCCATCAGGGAAACCACTTCGGCCCGGTCACCGGCTACCCTGGCGATGGCATCGCCAATCATTCCGGTGGTACAGACGATCTGTAAGGGCCCCTCCACTGTGGATAGATCAGAGGTGCGGCTATTCTCCATGGTACAACTCATAACGGAGAGGAATAGCACAGAAAGTAGGACGGACCAGGAGTCGGAGAAAGGGCCTTTTTTCATACGTGATAATTATTTTTAGATAAATCTAAAATATTTTTTATACAAACGAATGATTTTGGTTTTATGTTTTCGAAAATGCGGGAATATTTATCGGCTTCTAAACAAAAAAGGCCACCCGCTGAGCAGGTGGCCTTTTTTGTAGCGAGGGCTACTGATCAGAACCAACCCGGGATCCAGCCCAGCCGGAATTCAAAATTGTGGTTTGATTTAGCCAGCAAATTATTACTGAGGTTGGTTTCCATCTGGAAGCCGTAATTCAGCTGTAAAAGTAGCTGACTGTTTTGAAGCTGAATCTGAGTACCCCCACCGATTCGAATGAACTGGACGAAATCGACCTCCTCCTCCGTGAGCGGTACGCTACCTACTAAATTTCGTTCGACCTCCTCGGTTTCCTCATCGATTATTTCGAGTTCGATCAGGTTGAAGACACCCTCATTGGTATTGTTGTAGCTCAACTGGACCGGGGCAACAAAGCCAAATTGCAGGAAAGGAGTTAACCGGGTATATTTTTTTGCAGTAAACCGGTACTGTAATAGAATGGGTATTTCGAGCATCTGGTATTCAAAACGCTCTACCCCGTCACTGGATTCCCAGACTAAGGGATTGTAGTTCAGGCCGGTTAACAGAAAGAAGTTGGGTTGTTTAGGACTGGATACCAGGATGTTCAGCCCCGCGGAAGGCTGAAAGGAGGGGTTCATATCACGATCGACCAGTGCCTTGAGGTCGGGCTGCTCATCGAAGAGGACAAATACATTGCTCTTGGCGGTAAATTCGAGCGGGCTGTAGTACGACATACCGGCCTGGCCCATGAGCTGAATTTTGATGCCGTTTTCGGTGGGTTCAGCCACCTGGATGTCTTCGTATCCCACGCATTCATTGAAAGCAATGACCGCGGCAACCATGTCTTTTTCCCTAAATGCCAGGTCGTCGATGCCCAGATCTTTGGTGCATCCGCTCGTAAAAAGTTTGAATACACCCTGGTATCGCCGGTCGGTAAAGCGTTTTTTGTTAACGGTTCGGGTATTTACGGTCAACTCAGCGGTGCCGTGCTCTCCGTCTTCGAGGTAATAGTGCTGACCTCCGCTGCGATCATTAAAGGTGATGAGGCTCAACTGACCTGATACCAGCGTTCGCACAAATACATCAACGACCGTTTCCTTATTTCTCCCGGTCAATTCCAGGGCCCTGGCCCGGTAGGTTTCTCCATTTACTTCATAAGCAAGAATATCGTTTGCGGAGAGTTCCTCGGGTTTGGCATCCTCATCAGTGCGAAATATGCAAACCTGACTGTTTTGAATATATCCATTATCCTGGATTTGTCCGCGAACAGTATCGGATTCCAGCGTCAGGTAAAACCCATCGGAAAACTGCTGTGCAAGTGATGCGTTGGCCAGTCCCAGGCAAGATAGCAGAAAAACGTAGTGGCGAATCTTCATTAGTTCAAATTTAAAGGTCGAAGCTACTAATTATACCGACAACGAAGTGGTTGGGATTCCCAAACCACTTCGTTGTCGGTATGTTGGTAAACGCAGCCCTGAATTGTTCAAACACCTCATGATCACCCTGGTTCATGACCGGTTGCACTATCAAAAAACGGTTGGAGGTCCCAAAAAACTTCGGATCAACCCCGGCCGTATTTGTAAAACCTGACTTCTCCGGGCGGGAAGTACCGCAACGCAGAACCTTTCCGGAGGAGGTATATTCCGAGGAACAGGCAACCAGGATGACAAATTAGCGTACACAAGGATTACGGCTGTCAGCCTCTCATCGCTGCCCGCCCACAGCGTCAAAGCCACTCCAATGGTTTGGTTTATTCTCTTTCTCCCGGAGATACCAGGCTTTTTTCATCATCATCGGTCCAATCCGGTCTTAATGTTTGGTATGGTACCCCTTTTAATTCGGTTCACCGTTTCGTCAAAACCCAATAGTTCGTTCCCGCCAAAGCACATTAAGAAATCGCTTTGGTTTGCTGTCCCTGGCTTACCCCTTTTTGCTGATACATGGTTCACACCAGATGGCGGCAGCATCTTATTGATGGCCACCTCCACCGTCGTTAACCTTTTTATTGGACTGGGAGCCGGAGCTATATGTATGTGGCTTTGGCAACGATTAATGAGGCACCGGCGGGAGGATGTTTCCGTTGATGTTTTACTAAAACAACGCCATGAGCTAGAAGGCTTTTTGGATGAAGCCAATGACCTCATCCAGATAGTGAACCACCGGGGGGCGTACCTGTACGTGAATAAAACCTGGTGCAGGACATTGGGGTACTCCCGGGAAGAGGCTCAGGAAATGAATATTTTGCAGGTTATTCACCCCAGGCATCACGACCATTGTGTTGATCTTTTGCGGGACCTGACCAACAACCCCAAAAGCGAGGCCCTCGAACTGACCTTTTTGACCAAAAGTGGCGACGAGGTGTATCTGGATGGCCATATGCATATGCACGAAGACACCCGGGGGAATATGCTTTCGCGGGGCATTTTTCGGAACATCACCAAACGCAGGGAGGTAGAAAGGGAAAAAGAAGCTGCCGACCGCAAATATCGCCTCATTGCTGCCAATAGTAATGATATGATCGGCTTCTATCGCGATGAAAAATTAGTGTATATAAGTCCATCCGTTGAGCGAACTCTTGGATATTCTCCTGATCAGTTCATCGAGGTAAACCGCATTGATTATATCCATCCGGATGACCGGGAGTTGGTTTTGTCAAAAAGTTTGGAGCGTCCAACCGGTGAGGAGGAACATGCTCCTTTTGAATATCGCTTTCGACGCAAGGACGGTACCTACTGCTGGTTGGAGGCCACATCGAATTCGATTACCGACCATAACGGAGAAAAGCTCAACACTTTCATTGCCAGGGATATTACCCACCGGAAAGAAACAGAACTGGAATTAACAAAAATCCAGGATCTGCTGGAGCAGACCAACGAGGTGGCCATGGTCGGGGGTTGGGAAGCTGACCTCGTTGGCAACCAGGTTATATTCAGTGATGTCGCTAAGAAGATCCTGGGATTGCCCGAAGACTATCAACCGACACTGGAAGAGGCAATGGCCATTTACAAAGAAGGAAGGGGCCTGCAGGTTGTAAATGATGCTATCTATAATGCATTAAAATACGGGAAGCATTTTGACATTGAAGTCTCCCTGAATCGTCAGGACAAAGATGTCATCTGGGTGCGTATGATCGGAAAGTCTGTAATGAAAGACAATTGGTGTGTTCGGTTGTATGGTTCTTTCCAGGATATTAATGAGCGAAAACAGATCGAGCAGCGGATTCGTGAAAGTGAGGCTAAGTTTCGATCCATTGTAGAGAATGCCAACGATATTGTTTTCTCATTGAGCCTGGATGGGGTATTTACCTATGTATCTCCGAATTGGGAGGAAATTCTCGGACATCGCCAGCAGGATGTTATTGGAACTTCCTTGGTTCAATATGTTCATCAGGACTACGTAAAGCACGCTTTTCAAACGATCCACAGCATTCTGAGTTCAGGGAAAAAAATTCAAACAGAACCCTACCTGGTCCGGCACCAAGATGGCACCTGGCGATGGCACATTACAAATGCTGCTCCGGTTTTAGACGAAAATGGCAGGATTAGTTCGTTTGTCGGAATTGCTCATGATGTTACCCAAAAGATCGCCTACGAAGATTCACTACGTAAAGCCAAGGAAGAGGCAGAGGCTGCCAGTAAGGCCAAATCCTTGTTTTTGGCTAATATGAGCCATGAGATCCGCACCCCTCTGAATTCAGTGATCGGCTTTACCGATTTGCTGATCAAGACCGATCTGAACGAAAGTCAGCGCCAGTACATGCAGTCGGTCCACCATTCGGCAAACGCTTTGTTAGATCTGATCAACGATATTCTGGATTTTTCGAAGATCGAGGCTGGTAAACTGGAATTGTCCTACGAACGAACGGATCTGTGGGAACTGGCAGAGATGCTGGTAGATATTGTCCGTTTTAAGATTCAGGAAGAGAAAGTAGAACTATTATTAAATCTCGATCCCCATTTACCGAGGTATGCCTGGGTCGATCCGGTCAGGTTACGACAAATTTTGATGAACCTGGCCAGTAATGCCGCAAAATTTACGGAGGAGGGAGAAATCGAAATATCGCTCCGGCCCGCCGGAACCACCGATCAGGGGCAGGATGACATGTCGATTCAGTTCTCTGTCCGGGATACCGGGATAGGTATCCAACCGGATAAACAATCAGAAATATTCGAGGCATTTAAGCAGGAGGACGGCTCGACAACCCGTAAGTACGGGGGGACCGGTCTTGGATTAGCTATTTCAAACCAATTGCTAAAATTAATGGGAAGTGCCCTGACCCTGGAAAGTGAACCGAATGTGGGGAGTTGCTTTTCTTTTACTTTAGTTTGCCGGACGGAGGTACATCACATGTCGGAGTCTGATCAAGACTTTTGTTTTGAACGGGTACTCATCGTGGACGATCACCCGAAAAATCGACTGATCCTGGCCGATATGCTCGACTTGCTGGAGGTGTCCCATGGCTCCGCATCGGATGGACTAAAGGCCCTGGAGGCTCTGGAAAAGAACACCTATGATGTGGTTATCCTGGATTACCACATGCCCAACATGGACGGCATGGAAACCATCAAAAGAATACGGGCTCACCCCAACCCTGCGATAAGAAATGTTACCATCATCTTCCTGCACAGTACTTCCGAGGATCGGGAAGTGGCAGAAGCCCGCAGGGCCTACCAACTTCAACGGGTCATTTCGAAGCCCATCACCATCCGGATTCTCCAGCGAACCCTGCTGGATATAGGCCGGGAGGAAACTGCCCCCTCGGATACCCTGCAAGCTGCCCCCGAGGAGACGTTGCACCAGAATAAACAGTCCTTTGTTATTTTAGTAGCCGATGATAACCGGATAAATTTAATGCTGGCCCGGACCATGATCTCCAAAGTGTTACCCCAGTCTCAGATACTGGAAGCACTCAATGGAAAGGAGGCTGTCGATGAGGCTTTCGCCAAAAAACCGGATCTCATTTTCATGGACATTCAAATGCCGCAAATGAGCGGGTACGAAGCAACCCGCCTGATTAGGGACCATAAGGCTACCGGGCATATCCCCATTATTGCCTTGACGGCCGGAACGGTTAAAGGGGAAAGGGAGCGTTGCCTGGCAGCTGGCATGAACGACTATTTGAGTAAGCCTATTCTGTTGAAAGATGTAGAAAATATCTTACATAGGTATCTGTCAGCAGCGAATTATCAAAGGACCAACTGGGATTTTGAAGGTCTGAGGACCGCCCTGGGCGATGAATCTACCTTTCAGCAGATTTTGCTTCTGGCACGGGAAAACCTGGCGGATTTGCAACAGGATCTGCGGGACGATGTGGAATTGCAGAATGCGGAGCAATTATCCCATACGGCCCATACCATTCGCGGTGTGCTTCTGAATCTGGGAGTTAATGATTTAGCGGAAGAGGCCGGCCGAATCGAGCAATCGGCTAAAAAACGACACATTCTTCCCGTTGACCAGATAAACGAATTTCAGCGCAGGCTGCAAGTGTTAGGTGAGGCCTTACAGGAAGAAGTAGAACTGAATCCGTAATATAACCTGGAAGTAGACCATCCGGTAACACGTATATAGGCATTATGAATAATCAATTGCGTCAAGAGCTTTTCCGCCATCTGGCTGACAATGAAAACCTGGCAGGTCTAATCCAGGGGGTAAGCCTGGATGGGTTGTGGATATGGGACCTAACCAATGCCGGGAACCATTGGTGGAGTCCAAAAATATGGGATCAACTGGGACTGCAAGCCCCCCGGGGGGTGGACGAAACGGACTACCTAAAGGAGCATATAATCCCTGAGGATTTACAGAAGTCGGAAACCTTGTTTCGGGAATACATGCTCGGGATACGGGATGAATACGACCTGACGATACGGGTACGCAATGAACAGGGAAACCTGCGTTGGATCCGTTCGAGAGGCACGCTGGTGGTCGATGATGCAGGAAAGCCCTTCCGAATGATCGGTGTTAATTCAGACATTACGGAACATAAGGAAGTTGAAAATCTGTTGCGATTGTCCTTTAATGCCAGTCAGGAAGCCATTTACATATTGGAACCCGTCTGGGAAAAAGAAGAGGTAATTGATTTTAAAATTCGCGATATCAATAAAAAGGCAGAAAAGGAACTGCAAATGGACCGGGAAACCCTCGTCAACAGAAACATTTGCGAATTATTTCCCATAAACCTTGAAAATGGGTACTTCGATCAATACAAGAAAGCCTTCCTTGAAAAGAAAATATTTACGCAGGAGTACACCGTACCCAAAGGTTATCCCGGGGCTGGGGACTACTTCCATCAAATCGTGCCTTTTTCGGGCGGAGTGCTGATCTATAACCGGAATAACTCTGAATTAAAGAAAACCAGAAAAGAGCTGTTTAAGTCCCGCAAGGTTGCGGAGGATCTGGATGTCCACCTGCAATCCGTCATGAATAGCCAGGCCGTGTATATTTTGAAAACGGATATGGAGGGTAATTTTACCTACCTGAATGATTATTTCCTTAAAAAGTTCGGTTTTACCTCTGACATCCTGGGTACGAATTCGATGGACACGTTATTTGAGGAAGATTGCGATGTTTGCCTGAAAACGGTTCGAAAGTGCTTTGAGCAGCCCGAAAAAGCCCACCCGGTCATTTTGAGAAGGTATACTGCTGAAGAGGAATTGAAATCCGGAAAGTGGGAATTCAAAGCCCTGTTGGGACCCAATCAGGAGTTGGAAGAGATTTTGTGCCTGGGCTTTGACATTACCGAGCAGGTGGATGCCTTCGATAAGGCAAATGAATTGCTGGCCATTACAAAAGATCAGAATACTCGCCTGCGAAGCTTCGCCTATATCGTATCCCACAATATACGTTCTCATTCGTCGAATATCAGCGGCATTACCAACCTGCTGCAGTCTTCCCTGGCAGAGGAAGACCGGGAGATGTTTATGAGTATGCTTGCCACGAGTACTGATTTACTCGATCAGACGATTAACCATCTCAATGAGATCCTAACCGTCCAGCAAACCACCAGCCAGCTAATGGAGGAAGTTGATTTGCGGGTTGAATTGGATAAAACCATGTCCATTTTCGCGCAGGATTTAGGTGGACTGGGGGCACAGGTCATTAACGATGTGCCCGAAAATACCCGCATCCGCGTCGTACGGGCTTACCTGGATAGCATTTTGCTGAACCTGGTAAGCAACGCCATTAAATACCGGGATCCCGAACGACGGTTAAAAATTCACCTAAATTCCAGTATCTTCGGGCAAGGCGTCCGGTTGTCGATCACCGATAATGGCCTGGGAATTGACCTGAGCAGACACAGTGAACATGTTTTTGGCATGTACAAAACGTTTCATGGCAATTCAAATGCCCGTGGATTCGGATTGTTTCTGACTAAAAGTCAGATAGAAGCCATGGGGGGAACTATTGAATTGGACAGTGAAATAGGAAAAGGATCGACTTTTAAGGTGACCTTTTATGAGTGAATGGAAAAATGTAATCATCGTTGAGGATGACCCTATTGCTGCCCTGCTCACCAAAAAAGTTCTGGAAAGGGATAGTGCTTTTGGTGCTTACCATCATTATCCAAATGGTAAAGCAGCGGTGGAGGGATTGAATAAGTTTGTAAAAACCACGGGTGAGATTCCCGATCTGATTTTACTGGATTTAAATATGCCGGTAATGAACGGTTGGCAATTTCTCGACACCATTGGCCGGGATGCAGCCCTGTCTCGCATTCCCGTGATTATCCTTACGTCCAGTATCGACCCGCGCGATATTGCACGCAGCCAGGATTACCCAAGTGTGCTTGGGTACCTTTCTAAACCCATCAAGATCAAAGAGGTTTTTAATCTGCTGGGGTAATTCTCTCCCGGATGAGCCAAAAATCTTCCCATCCTCTTTATTAGGGGATTTGGTAATAAATTCCCAGGCTATAACTGGTTCCGGCAAAGATGATCCGACCATCTAGAACACTCGCCAATCCTGCACTGACCCCCAGCCGATCCGTTATCAAAATATTGACTTCCGGTGAAATGGTCAGGTGTTCGCTGTTATTGGCAAAAAAACTGGATCCATCGGAAATAATATTCCCATCGCCATTGCGCAGCGAAGCTATTCCGTATAACCGGACCAGCGCCAGTACACGGTTTGCTATCACATTCATCCCCAATTCAGTGCCGTACCGTATTTCATCACTAAAACCTTCCGACCGGTTATTGTAGCCCAGATAGACATTCCCGTATCCTGTCAAACTGCCGAGGGTAAACGAAACTCCGGCATCTGTGCGCAGGATCTGGTTGAATTCGCCATCACCCGTCTGTAATATGCCTAGGTCTCCGCCTCCTGTTTCTCCAAGAGGTATGCCCAGGTATAAACCCGTACTCAAAGCTATGTGCTTACCACGCCATACCTGATACTGAATACCGATTTGCGGATCGCCAATGTTGTTGATCGCCTCACCGGGAATGATGACATCCCTGGTGGTTCCGGAAAGTAAATTATTGTGTAATGACCTGCTAAAGAAAGGAAGGTAAGCTATGCCAGCCCACTTGTCCGACAATCCAATATTGGCATATAAACTGGTGGTATACAAGCCGGTTGTAAGATTGGGGTCGAGCCGGCCTTCATCGGTATAATGTTCATCTGTGGTGATCCACCACTGGTTCAATTTTACATAGGCGGAACCACCAGGAGTATTCCAGCCACTCTGGGCAGATATAGCCTGGGAACTGAGGGTGCATATTAAAAGAATGAAAAGACCTTTCATGGCATCATGGTTTTAAAGCACCGTCGCCGACCTTAACCGAGAACGGTTTGCAAAAATAGAGGAGATAGTCGTAGTCGTTGAGGTCGGTACCGGACACCTGGTATTCGTGAGCGCCGGAAAAAACCGATACTTCTCCCACTTCCAGGGCGTTAGCCGTAGAGTTCGGGTTGTTGGTCAGGTAGAGGTACAAGCCCGGTAAACTGCTGGAAGCCCGATAATCATCGGCAATATCAATGGTAAGTACTCCATTCATTTCCCGCACGGTAAAGGATCCTTCCAGGACATAGCTGCTGGTGGTCTGAATGGTACCACTGCGCTCTTCCCTGGTCGTATCGATAGTGCCATCGGCAATTACTGTTACCTCGTGCTCTATTTCAATGGTTTGACCCAGATCGCCATCAGCCGCAGCGCTCAAAATAGTGGTTCCCTCACGGATGGCGGTCGCTTCTCCGGAGGTACTCACCTGAACGATATCCGGTTGGTCACTTGACCAGCGGATTGACCTGTCTTCCACCTCTCCGACACGGTTGGTATAGCGGGCCATAAACTGGTAGGTAGTATTTAGTGGAAGAGTGTCAACAGGGTTAGTGATACGGAGATTTTCGGGAACAGCATCGTCGAGAATGTCATCCTGAATGCAGGCCGTTAAACTCCAAAGCAGCACCCAAAGTGGTAGCATCCATTTTTTCATGTAGGCTGAATTTGTGCATAAGGTCATGCCTTTTGGGAAAACATGTTGTCCGCCATTAGACACTAACGGTATAGGCAGGTGAGGCGGCCATACCACTTCCCGGCTTTTTTGGGTGGCAACCCCGGCATACTATACCGCTTCCGAAAAGGTTTGGGCTTTGCCAAACCTTTTCACGCGAGTATATACTCGACTCGAAGTGGTTTGGGACTCCCAAACCACTTCGTTGTCGGTATAGTGGTTGTTGAATGACCATGGCTCACCACCACTCCCGAACTTGGTTCAACGCATATCACCGGGGAGTCATCTGTTCCACTACCAGAGGAAAACCTGGGGACTGCCTCGGTGTGACTTTGCTCAGGGCCGAAGGGCCTGCTGTATATCATCCAGGATATCTTCGACGTGTTCCAGCCCAACGCTTATCCGTACCATACCATCCGTAATGCCTACTGCGGCCCGCTCCCCGGCCGATAGCTTGGAGTGAGTTGTTGATGCCGGGTGGGTAACGATGGTTCGTGCGTCGCCGAGGTTTGAGGAAAGCGAACACATTTTAAGGGCATTCAGAAACTGTTGGCCACGGGCTACACCACCCTTGAGTTTGATGGTTACGATGCCTCCGCCCAGACGCATTTGGCGTCGGGCCAGTTCGTACTGAGGGTGGGAAGGCAGAAAAGGATAGTGAACCCGTTCCAGTGCTTCGTGTCCCTCCAACTGTTGAGCCAGGGTCTTCGCATTCTGGCAATGCCGCTCCATACGCACGTGCAGTGTTTCCAGGCTTTTACTCAATACCCAGGCATTGAAAGGGGACAGGGCCGGCCCGGTATGACGGCAAAAAAAACGAACCTTTTCAATGACTTCCGCCGATCCGCATACGAGGCCGGCTAAAACGCGGCCCTGGCCATCCATCCATTTGGTGGCCGAGTGAACGACCAGATCAGCACCGTATGCAGCGGGCTTCTGCAGGTAGGGCGTAGCAAAGCAATTATCGATATTGAACAAAAGACTGTGCTTGCGTGCCAGTGCTCCCGCCTTCTCCAGGTCGACCAGTGCCAGACCTGGGTTGGAGGGGGATTCCAAGACCAGCATTTTGGTGTTTGGTCGGATGTGCTCTTCCCAACGGTCAATGTCGGTAGGGTCAACATAGGTATAGGTGATCCCCCATTTAGACAGTATCTGGGTCAGTATCTGGTGGGTTGATCCAAAGACCGCCCGTGAGGCCAGCACGTGATCGCCCTGCTCCAGAAAGGCAGCCATACTAGCGTATACCGCGGCCATACCCGAAGCGGTGGCAAAGCCGTCTTCGGTGCCTTCCATCGCACAAACTTTTGCAATCAGTTCATCCGTATTCGGATTGCTGTACCTGGAATAGATAATCCCTTCGGCCTCACCGGCGAAGGTGTCCCGCATTTCCTCGGCATCGGGAAAGACAAAACTGGAGGAAAGGAACATGGGCATGCTGTGTTCCCGATACTGCGTGCGATCCATTTGACCACGAATTGCTCTGGTCTCAAAGTGATGTTGGTCAGCCATAGTGCTATTCAATTACGAGGTTGGGTAAATGGTGTAACTCCAGGTAATAGTTGCTGTTTTTTCCAGAATGCGGGCAACAGAGCAATATTTATCCACCGACATACTTATGGCTTTTTTGGCTTTAGCCTCGTCCAGATTACCAAATAAATGGTATGCCAGGTGAATGGAGGTGAATAAGGAAGGTGTATGGTCAGGGTCTCTTTCTGCCTGTATCTCCAACTGAATATCTTGCAGGGGTTGTCTCATCTTTCGCAGAAAATTAATCACATCTATAGAACTGCAGGACCCCAGGGAACTGATCAGCATTTCCATGGGACGCATTCCCCGGTTATGCCCGCCAATTTTTTCCGCACCATCGGATTGTACGGATAATCCTGCCTCATTGGTTGCTTCCATATGGTAGGCATCATCCAGCCGCTTAAGTGTAATTTTCATAGCATGGTCATTAATTTCCGTAAATGTGAATGCGCAAAAGTACACAATTGAGGTGTCCCGGCAAGGGTTGCATATTTCCCAGGTACCGCGTACTTTTGTGTCTCCCTCACTTAGTCAGTGATGGTTTTATAAAGAAGGGTGGAGAGATCAGGCTCTGCGAAACCCTGGCAACCGGTCCGGTCTGATAGGAACAAGGTGCCAATTCCTGCCAAAGTATTTTGGAAAGATAAAATCTGGAACACAATGGCCCTTTTATTCTCTTCTGTTTTACATACCCACAACGGATTTCCCGACTCCCGATGTAGTTGTCTTATGCTCATGCGTACGCTGTGCTAGCTCATTCCTTTTGTCCTGAACAGGTCAAATATCCTCCAATTACTTCGGGAATCACGGGATGTCGGGCACTTTGACCACAACCGGAGTGAGGTCCATCGGCCATCCTTTTACCGCGATTCATTTAACTCAATATATGTACCATGTCTAACTTACGATTTGAAACCCTTCAATTGCACGCCGGCCAGGAAGAAGTAGAGTCCACTACGCGCTCGCGTGCAGTCCCTATTTACCAGACCACTTCCTACACCTTCCGGGATAGTCAACACGGAGCTGATCTGTTTGCACTCAAGGAATTTGGGAATATCTACAGCCGGATCATGAACCCTACGGTTGATGTGTTCGAAAAACGCATTGCCGCTCTCGAAGGTGGAGTCGCAGCCGTGGCCACCGCCTCCGGGCAGTCGGCGCAATTTTTGGCGCTGACCAATATCCTGGAGTCCGGCGAAAACTTTGTGACCAGCTCCAATTTGTACGGCGGCACCTTCAATCAATTTAAGGTGTCCTTTAAGCGGTTGGGAATCGAAGCGCGGTTTACGGCCGGGGAGGCAGTTGCCGATTACGAATCACTTATCGATGAAAATACCCGTGCGATTTACTGCGAAACCCTGAGTAACCCTCGGTTTAATGTGCCCGATTTTGAGGGGCTTTCGGCTCTGGCCGAAAAGTACAACATTCCCTTCATTGTGGATAATACCTTCGGCGCAGGTGGGTACCTGTTCCGTCCGCTGGATCACGGAGCACACATTGTCGTAGAATCGGCAACCAAGTGGGTTGGCGGTCATGGAACCAGCATCGGTGGTGTTATTGTGGATGGTGGCAAATACAATTGGGGCAACGGAAAATTTCCTCAGTTCTCCGAACCGTCGGAAGGGTATCACGGACTGGTCTTTTCCGATGTTTTCGGTGTCGATGGCCCCTTTGGAAATATCGCTTTTGCGATCCGGGCCCGGGTGGAAGGCCTGCGAGATTACGGCCCCGCGATGGCACCGTTTAATGCTTTTCTGCTATTACAGGGATTGGAGACCCTGTCCCTGCGTGTAGAACGAACGGTCGACAATGCCATGGCCCTGGCCAAATGGCTGGAAAAACATCCGAAAGTGGAGTGGGTCAATTACCCCGGACTGGAAAGCCATCCGGCACACGACCGGGCTAAGAAGTACCTGAAACGTGGTTTCGGTGGGGTATTGTCGTTTACCGTCAAGGGCGATAAGGAAGCTACTACCAGTGTAGTCAACGAGCTGCAATTGATCAGTCATTTAGCGAATGTGGGCGATGCCAAGACGGTGATCATTCAGCCGTCAGCCACTACTCACCAACAAATGACCGAGGAAGAACAGGCGGCTGCCGGGGTATTGCCCAATATGCTGCGTATTTCCGTGGGTATTGAGCATATCGACGATCTGAAGGGAGATCTGGAGCAAGCTTTCGCAAAAATCGGACAATCGACAAATGTCTGATCGGTTTCAAATTTAGAGCAGGAGCTGAAGCCCGGGTTAAAGGGTTTCAGCTCCTTTAATACGTAGTTGTTTTGCACATATTTCGTTCAAATGAGATCTTGCCACTCGAGCAGGGTGGTAGCTTACCCGGGGTGGACATTGCTTATCAGGTTTTTGGGACGCCGAATGAGCAAAAGGATAATGTCATCTGGGTTTGCCATGCACTGACTGGTAATTCGGACCCCACTGAGTGGTGGAGTGGTTTGGTCGGGGAAGGACGTATTTTTGATCCGTCGGAATACTGCATCATTTGCAGCAATAATCTGGGATCGTGTTATGGGACGACCGGCCCGGCTTCCCTCAATCCCGAAACGGGTGAAGTGTACGGCGATGCATTTCCCGAGATCACCATCCGCGATATGGTTCAGGTACAGCGTCGCCTGCTGCAACATCTGGAGATCGGCCAAATCCACATCGCCCTGGGAGGATCGATGGGAGGACAGATAATCCTCGAATGGGCCATCCAACAGCCCGATCTGTTTCATTCAATAATTTTAATGGCAACCAATGCCGTTCATTCCCCATGGGGTATTGCTTTTAACGAAACCCAGCGTATGGCAGTCGAAGCCAGTTTGGCGCTCGATCGGGAACACCCCGATGCTATGCGGAAAGGATTGGAGGCAGCCCGGGCTATCGCTATGCTTTCCTATCGCTCGTACGACGGATATACGGCAACACAGTCGGAAGAGGATAGTAATAAATTGGATCATTACAAGGCTTCCAGCTACCAGCGATACCAGGGCCAAAAATTTGCCAAACGTTTCGATCTGTATAGCTATCTGCGCCTGAGCAAGGCGATGGACAGTCACCATGTCGGGCGGGGTCGGGGAGGACTTTCAAAAGCCCTTGGCATGGTTAAAGCCCGCACCTTATTGATCGGTATTGATACCGACTTGCTGTTCCCCCTGTCGGAACAAGTCACCATTGCTAATCATATTCCCCGGGCTCGCCTGGAAATGGTTCGCAGTAAATACGGACACGATGGTTTTCTGGTCGAATTTGATGAAATAAGCCGTCTTATCCGGCGCTTTATGGAGGAGGGGGCCTTTCGGGCACCTGGTAAACAATACCAGCTTTCGGTACGGTCAGTCCAGGTACACGAGCGTCATTCGCGGACTGCACTGCCCGGAACGGAGCGCTTTTAAGACAAGCATACCGCTTTCGAAAAGGTTTGGGCTTCGCCCAACCTTTTCACGCGAGTATATACTCGACTCGAAGTGGTTTA
>CAYFGK010000067.1:0-39358 GCA_964342305.1 uncultured Saprospiraceae bacterium
CCCTACTGGATTCGAACCAGTGACCCCCTGCTTGTAAGGCAGGTGCTCTGAACCAACTGAGCTAATCTCCCGTTTTGGTGAAACAACATCCTTGGGGATGTATCCGTTTCGTCGAGCGAGTGCAAATATAGGGGCATTCCCATTTCTACGCAATAGGTACCAGCAAAAAATTAAAAAAAATGGGTTCATTTATCCTTTTTATACCTATAGTGAGCGTTGTATCAAAGACTTAACTACCTTTCGGTAAAAGCCCGGAACCTTATGAAACGCTTTCTGCGGAAGTTTTTCCTTATTCTCTTCATTGGCCTGATCGTCCTGTTCGGACTATCTATTGCCCTGACCTCTATTTTCGAGAAACAGATCGGTGACCGGATCATCAGCCTGCTCAATCAACAACTGACCACCGAACTCACCGTCGGTGATATGGACCTGACGGCACTACGTACCTTCCCTTATCTGGCAGCAAATCTTCGCGATGTCCGCCTGGATGATACCTATGGCGATGCCCTGCTCGAGGCGCGCACCCTTTCATTCCGTTTTGGACTATTGAGTGTGCTAAGCTCCAATTACGAGGTGAAATCGGTAAAAGTGAGCAAAGGGCTCCTGGCTATCCACATCGACCAGCGGGGAGTCACAAATTATGAGGTGTACAAAACCTCCGACCAACCGGGAAACGCCTCCTCATCCAATACGGGAATTAAACTAGAAGAAGCCATACTCGAGGATATGGATCTCACGTACGATAATCGCCAAACCAGGCAGCGGGTAAACTTGCTGGTCGACCAGGCGACCTTCTCCGGTGCTTTTTCTTCCCGGCAGTTTACGCTCGAAAGTAATGCCAGCTTGCTTTCCAAAGGAATTCAGGTAGAAGACACCCGCTACCTGGTGCGGAAACGAGTAGGCTACCAGGCAGCTCTGCAGGTTGACCTTACCGAGGGCATCTATCGCCTCGACAAGGTTGAGGTCGATGTCGACGGAAATACGTTTGCGGTAAGCGGAGTGACCGAAAAATGGGAAGAAGGTCTTTACTACGATCTGCTCATCAATAACGAAAAGGGCAGTATTGAAGGAGTTTTGCAGTTATTACCCGAAGACCTCAGCAGGTCACTGGGTGAATTCAAGTCCCGTGGTTCTTTTTCCTTCCAGGCCACCATCAAAGGTCCGGCTACCCGTTCTCAGTCACCCGAAATACGAGCCGACCTTAGCCTGGATCAGGGTCGTCTCCTACACCCCTCTATGCCCAGCGATTTCAAGGATGTATCCTTTAAAGCATCTTTCCAAAACGGAAAAGACCACAATAATAAAACTACCGTACTGGCCATTCGTGACTTTACGGGCTACTTTAACCGCCAACTCACCGAAATGCAGTTGGAAGTTCAGAACCTCGATGATCCGACCATCGACTTTTCCCTCAACGGAGCTGTGCCTATGGGTGCCGTCTACGGGTTGTTCGGAAGCCCCAGCATTACCGATGGAAGCGGCGAACTGGAATTGCAAAACTTGCGTGTCCGGGGACGTTACCAGGATATGATCCGCACGTCGCGAATCAGCAGGGTCCAATCAACGGGACGACTGGAATTCGATGATGCCAGCCTTACCATCAACGAAGAGCAAATGGTATTTGACCGGGGCACCCTCGACCTCAATGGTAACCAGTTGGAAGTAAAGGGCCTTAAATTGGTGGGAGCCAATAGTGACATGGAACTAGAGGGCACCGCTTTTAATATACTCCCCGTAATGTTTGCCGATTCCACCAATTCGCAACGGGCCTCCCTCGAATTCCAGGCCAACCTCACGGCTGAACAGATCGATATCAGCAAGCTGCTCACTGTCTTTAGCCTGAAAGTAGCTGAACAAGACACCCTCAACGCCCAGGTCGCCCAAGTCGACTCGATCAAAACAGCTACCGTACAGAAACAGCAACGCCTGACGAATCTGTTGAAGGGGCGATTTGAGACAAATATCAAAGAATTCACCTACCAGAAGATTGAAGGCAAGGATTTCAGTGGTCAACTCGATTTCTCCACGAATCAAATAGCCGTCAAAGGGTCCACCAATACTATGCAGGGCCAGATCGATCTTGACGGTCGCCTGTTTTTTCTGCGGCAACCATCCCTGGAGGCAACTCTGGTGGGCAATGGCCTCGATATTAATACCTTCTTCCAGCAAACAAATAACCTGGGGCAACAGGTGCTGACCGCTGACAATATCAGTGGCCGATTGGCTACTAAAACCAAGATCTACGCTTTTTGGGATAACCGGGGAAACTTCCAGACCGACCAGATGCGTATCCTGAGTGCAGTTGCTATTGAAGACGGACGACTACGCGACTTTGGTCTGATGGAGAATTTCTCCACCTTCGTCAACATCAACGACCTCAAGAACATCCAATTCACCCGCATCGAGAACTACCTGGAAATTGCCGATAACCGCATTTACCTCCCGGCCATGTTCATCCAAAGTAATGCCATGAACCTTACGGTTAGCGGGGAGCATGACTTTTCCAATAACTTCGAATACAATATTCAGGTGAATGCCGGTCAGGTACTCACCAACCGCTTCAAGAAGCACGACCCTCAACTACGCCCCATAAAGGCCAAGCAAAAGGGATTCTTTAACCTCTACTACCGGGTTTACGGCGACCTTGATAATTACGAATTCGAATCATCCAAGCGCCGTGTAGAGGCCGATTTTGCCCGTAGTCAGTACCGGAAGCGGGAAATACAGCGTGCCTTGACCGACGAATTTGGTCCCATTGACCTGGTGCAGGAACCCGACACCTGGGCCGACGAAGGTGCCGAAACGGACACGGAATTTCTGGAATTTGAAGTGGAAGGCCAGGATACGACTGGGCGGAATTAATACCCTTGGGTTACGGTTCCCTCCCGGGTAAAGAAACGCATGCTAGCGTGACCGCCAATGGCACCATTTCCCGCCGGACCGTAGAGGCGGTGAGCAGTATCACGTCCCAGCTGCATCCAGTCGTTGATCCATATTTGCCCGCATTTCAGTTGAGCAGCAATGCGATTGGCTCTGCGTGTATCCCGGGTCCAGATCGCGGCGGCGCGCTGAAAATCGGTCAGATTCGCCATTCGGATGACCTCTTCTTCCTTATCAAATGGCATGATAGTCGCCAGGGGACCAAAAATTTCCTCCTGATTAGTACGTGCATCGGGAGCCAGACCTTCCACGAGGGTCGGTCGTACAAAATACCCCCCCTCCAACTCTTCCGGCATATTGGGGTGTTTACCTCCACACAGGACCTTGCCACCTTCCATTTCACATAGCGAAATGTAACTGAGGACGCGCTCCAGATGCTCCCTCGAGATCAGTGGTCCCAGATCGGTTACCTGCGAAAAGGGATCACCCACCCGCAGGAACTGTGTTCGTTTCACCAATTCGTCGCGGATTTCTTCGTAGCGCGATCGCTCCACCATGATACGGGATGTACTGTAGGCAGACTGTCCATTATTGCCAAATGTCGACCGCAATAGTCCAATGACCGTTTGGTCTGCATCGGCATCACTCAGGATAATGGCCGGATTTTTACCTCCGGTATCCAACAGGTGTGGGCGGTAGTTCCCGGCACAGCGAATAGCCAGTTCTTTACCACGCTCGTGGGTACCCGAAAACCCCACGGCATCAATGCCTTCAATTTCGCCTAAGAGCGGCTGAATCACGGAATCTTTACCGTGTACGATATTAAGTACGCCGCCCGGCAAACCGGCATCCACGGCGGCTTTCGCCAAAAGATAGGCGGTCATGGGTGTGCGATCGGAGGGATGAGCCACCACACAATTACCCGTAGCTAGTGCCGGAGCAATCCACTCACACAGGTTGAGCAGTGGATAATTCCAGTGACAGCTCACTCCGACCACCCCCATCGGACGGTGCAAATGGTAGTGAGCGGCTTTGCGGTAGGTTCGTGCTTCAAAAGTATTGCGGTGAAGAATGGCGGTTGCAAAAAACCGGAGGCAGGCCTGAGCCCTGGGAATGTCGGCACTGCTCGACATACTGTAAGGCTTCCCATTGTCATTTGATTCGGCCTTGGCGAAGACGTCACGCTCCTGTTCGATGATGTCCGCCATTCGCATGAGCAGGCGAAACCGCTTTTCCGGATCGAGGATAGTCCAGGCGGGCAGGGCTTTGCGGGCAGCCTGGACTGCATTGCGCAAATCGACCTCAGCAGAATCCGGATACAGGGAAATAGCCTTGTCGTTAGCAGGATTGTAGCTGTCCAGGTATTCACCGGAATCAGCTGGTGACAGGGAGCCACCAATGTAGTTTTTAATGTATTTATCAGGACTCATGGTAGGTAAAGGGTTTTACGCCATGTCCCTGGAGATTATAATAGCCCGTGCCTGTGGCCTCATCGAATATAGGTGTTTTTTCCCAGCCATGGGGAGCGATACCGGCATTTCATCCAGGAAACGGTACCCCACTAGAGATTTCCGGCATTTTCGCGGTACAATACGGCTAACACAACCTGCCCTACAGCGCCCAGGGTTCGTTTATTGATTACGTCCATATCGTCATCGTGAGTGTGCCAATAAGCCCCGAAGCCCGTTTCGGTATCCACCGGCCGGTTGATGATGTCGATCATCGGGATCTTGGCGAGGGTGTTTACGAAGTAATGGTCGTCGGTAATCCCTCCTCCATCGGCATTGACGAAGTAGTTACTGTAACCCATATTTTGGGCCAGCGACCACACCTTATCGACAACGGGGCGGGCAAAGTACACCGAGTATTGTTCCCGGGCAAAACGCGCACCGTCGGCACCCACCATATCGAGCAGAATGCCGTAACGGGGCGCATTGGACCCATATCCCGTATTCTTGGCCCAGTACTGAGCCCCCAGCGCCCAGGAGTCGGGGTTATCAGCTCCCGATTCGCCGTAATCCTCGGCGTCGAACAGAACAATATCAACCCCCATATCGATGGGGTTAGCCTGCAACTGGCGAGCGATCTCCAGCAAAACCCCCACGCCACTGGCGCCATCGTCGGCACCCAGCACCGGATCGTCCTTGCGTTCCTGGTTTACCGGTGAGTCGGCGAAGGGACGGGTATCCCAGTGGGCTCCCAACAGGATGCGCTTGCCTGCCCCCGGATTGAAGGAGGCAATGATATTCGTACCCTGTAGTGTTTCTCCCGTAAAGGCCTTGGCCCGAAATTTCTGTTGCTGCACTTCAGCACCAAAAGATTTCAGCTTATCAACGAGGTATTCACGGCACAGATCGTGGGCACCTGTATTGGGCACCCGCGGACCAAAGGCTACCTGCTGTGCCACATAATTATAGGCCGAGTCGCGGTTGAAGGAAGGCACCGAGGGTGCCTGCACAGCGGGCGTCGTGGATGGGGAATCTGATCCGCCGTTGTCTTCATTATTTCCGCAGGCCAGTGTACCCAGGATCAAAAAGGCGATCAGCAGGGAGGGCAGGATGGACCGAACATTCATGTGTGCTTATTTTTTGTTTGGATCAAAGTGGCGCCAACCCTGAGCCGTCAGCTCGTGCCGGTTTCCACCTTTGGTATGTAACATAACGCCTTCGGAGGGCTCCGTTATTTCACCCATGATATAGACCTCGGGCAAGAATCGTACCTTCTCCAGGTCATCGGGTGAAACGGTAAATAATAATTCGTAATCTTCGCCCCCGCTCAATGCGCAGGTAGTGGGGTCAAGCTGGAATTTCAAGGCCTGCATCTCCGTATCCGGGTGCAGGGGAATACCGCTTTCTTCGACCATGGCCCCCACATTCGATTCCTTGCAAATATGGAAGATCTCCGAGGCCAAACCGTCGGAAATATCGATCATGGAAGTCGGCACCAGTCCTTTTTTGGCGAAAGCCTCAATCATATCCGCGCGGGCTTCAGGCTTCAATTGCCGGCCCACCAGGTAGTTCTGCCCCTCCAGGTCGGGTTTGATCTCCGGGTTGTCGAGGTAGAGCTGCTTTTCGCGTTCCAGCAATTGCAGGCCCAGGTAGGCTGCTCCCAGGTCGCCCGTAACGCACATAATATCGCCCGGCTTGGCGGTATTGCGGTAGACGACTTTCTCTTTGGTGACCTGACCGATAGCCGTCACACTGATGATGAGTCCGCGATTCGAAGAGGTTGTATCCCCTCCGATCAGATCCACCCCGTACCGTTCACAAGCCAGGTGTACCCCGGCGTACAGTTCCTCCAGTGCCTCTACGGAGAAGCGGTTGGAGATAGCCAGGCTGAAAGTCACCTGACGGGGAATAGCGTTCATGGCCAGAATATCCGACACATTTACTACCACTGCTTTGTACCCAAGGTGCTTCAGGGGAGAGTACATAAGGTCGAAGTGGATGCCTTCCACTAGCATATCGGTCGATACGACCGTG
Organism: uncultured Saprospiraceae bacterium; assembly: GCA_964342305.1. Taxonomy (GTDB): domain Bacteria; phylum Bacteroidota; class Bacteroidia; order Chitinophagales; family Saprospiraceae; genus DT-110. The sequence goes on from CAYFGK010000067.1 coordinate 6,363, forward strand.
AGCAGATCTTTATTATTGATAACGGCGGCATCATCCCCTACTCCGCGAATGGATGAGGGATTCTTTAGCACGACCTGTTCGGTCAGGTGATCGATCAGGCCAAATTCACCAAGTTCGTTGACATCCGTGCGCTTGGGCGTTTCGGGTGTGGACATAGATTCGTTTTGAGTAGGTGGATCAGGTATAACACCGTCTCTTCCTTAATCGTTGGCCAGGTTATCGAGCAATTTGCGGGCTTCCATCTGGGTGACCGGATCATTACCCTTAGCCATGGTGAAAGCACGCTCCGCAATGGAGGCGGCCTCCTGCTTGTCGCCGCTGAAGGCCAGGGCAATAGCGTGGCTGAGGTGGTATTTTGCCTTACCGGCCCGTTCGGCATTCCCGGCCAGTATATCCAACACCAGTGATATTACTCCCTGTTCCTTTGGGTAGGTACGCAAGGCTATGCTGGCAACGCGATCCGTTGCAGCGGGTGTATCCTGCTCCATACCTTTCTTGAGGTAAGCCTTCAGGGCTTTTTCGTAATCACCGGCATTTCCCTGTTTTTTGGCGAAAGCCATATCTGCCTTGGCGGCAAAAGCATCCTCGTGGCCGGGGTCGTACTCAGCTACTTTATTTTTTGCCTCGTTCAACAGCATTTCGCTATCGAACTCAAGAGCTTTGTCGAGCGTATTAGCAGCTGCGACCATGATCTTGTCCACCATATTAACGTCGGGCATAATAGCCTCGACGGCTTCGCGATTCTCCATCAACAATTTGAAAATGCGGGAGTCCACCTCGGTAGCAGCTTCGTAAATGATACGAAGGTTTTCGGGGGTGGTCACGTCCTCCTGATCGCGGAGGTAATCGTTGGCCACCTTCAGGCTGGACTTGCCCGATTGATTGAGGGCTTTAATGTAGTTGTACATAAACTCCGGATCGCGCTTACCTTTCTCATATTGCTCCACAAAGGGACCGGTGCGGTCGATGGAGGATAGCACATCCTGTCCCAGCGCCACAAAAGCTTCAATGGGCTTGGCCCCTACCGAGCGCTTCACCAGCGTACCATCGTAATCGATGAACAAGAGGGTCGGATAGGCCCGTACCGGATATTTTTTGCGGAGTTCCAGGCCTTCGCCTTTCTCCATATCCATTTTCACGTTGATGAAGTGCTTATTGTAAAAATCGCCGGCTTCAGGGCGCGTAAACACTTGCGCAGACATTCGCTTACAGGGGCCACACCATTCGGCATAGGCATCCATAAAGATCAGCTTCTGTTCTTTTTTGGCGGCAGCCAGGGCTTCTGCCCAGGTACCCTGGAAAAATTCAATGCCCTGAGCCTGGATAGTCACGGTGGTCAACAGGGCTACAACAAGGGAGAGTACAGTCTTCATAATCCGTCTTTTTTCAGGTCGTTCGGTACAAAAATACGAATCTGAAACAGATGGGTCCGTTAAGGAAGGCTTAATTCCGCAGTTGTCATTAAACCGATGCAAAACGGAGGCATCAAAGCCTGAGAATAAACCATCTTTCCATGCATCCCATCCACCACCTGCACAGCCGGTTTGGATTTGGCCTTACGCCCGACGAATGGCAAAAGCTGCAAAACGAATCCGTGGACCGGAACGTAACTCAGCTTCTCAAAGATGCCCGCCGTCAGAAACCCATCCCCACTCCAGATGAGTCGATCCCCGACAATATCCGCACGATGAGCGATGAGGAGCGGGCCGAACTTTTCAAAGACCGCATACTAAGTGTAGCTACCATCAATGCTGATTGGCTAAGCCGTATGGCCGATTCCCAAGCTTCGCCCCTGCTCGAACGCATGTGCCTGTTTTGGCACGGACATTTTGCCTGCGATATTAAATCGGGCGGGCTGGCGGCCAGCTACCTCAACACCATTCGCCAGCATGCGCTGGGGCGTTTCGGTGATCTGGCCAAAGGCATTGCCCGCGAACCGGCCATGATCCGCTACCTCAATAACCAGCAAAACCGCAAGCAAAGTCCCAACGAGAATTTTGCACGGGAGCTGCTGGAACTGTTTACCATCGGTCGCGGGAACTATACCGAACAGGATATCAAAGAAGCAGCCCGTGCCTTCACCGGCTGGTCGAGCAATTTCGATGGCACTTTTCGCTTCCGGCGATTCGCCCACGATTACGGGACAAAGACTTTTATGGGCCGCACCGGTAAGTGGGACGGGGATGACATCATCGACATCATTCTGGAACAACGGGCTACCGCCGAATTCCTGGCCGGGAGGATGTATCGCTACTTCGTAAACCCGGCCGGGGACCCGCAGCAAATTGCACAAATAGCCGACAAGCTCTACGATTCCGGCTACCACATCGGGGAGACCCTGGAATACATGATGCGCAGTGACTGGTTCTATGCCCCACAGCACTGGCGTGCTCAGATCAAGTCGCCGGTAGAACTGATTGCCGGGTTGATGCGCAGCCTGGGTATACAAACTGATGAACCGCTTTCACTCATCTATCTGCAACGCGTACTCGGGCAAGTGCTTTTTAAGCCTCCCAATGTGGCGGGCTGGCCGGGCGGGCGGCACTGGATCGATAACGCCACCCTCATGGCTCGCCTCAATTTACCCTCGGTCATGATCCTGGGCAGTGGTATGGTCGGCAGGGCCAAGGATAATCCCAAGTCTGCCATGCGAGAGGATGGTCCCCGGAAGCTGAATGTATCCGTGGATCTGAGGCCACTGTTGGCGGTTGGCCAGGCCGATAATCCCAGCTCTGCCCTGGCTCAACTGTCGGCCTACCTGCTGCCTGGTATGGATTTGCCTACTGACCTGATTGAGCGCTACGCACGGGCATCCTCCCCACAGGAAAGCGTTGCCTTCGCCGCCATCCGGCTCATGTCGATGCCCGAATATCAATTGTCCTAATCTCCAAACAACGATCATGAAAAGAAGAACCTTTATCGAATATTCTTCCCTGGCCTCGACCAGTATGTTAGTACCTTCTTTCTTAGCCTCGCCTTTCGGCAAAAAAACAGAGCGTAGTCGCTCCGGACGCAACCTGGTGATCATCCAGCTCAATGGGGGCAACGACGGTCTGAACACCGTGATCCCATACCGCAACGATATTTATTACCGTGAACGTCCCCGCCTGGCCATTCCACAAAAGGAAGCCCTGACCATCACCGACGAGCTCGCCTTTCATCCGGCCATGGAGGCCCTGCGGCCCGTCTACGATCAGGGGCAACTGGCCGTACTACACGACGTGGGCTATCCCAATCCCGACCGCTCCCACTTCCGGTCCATGGACATCTGGCATACCGCCTCCGATGCCGATGAATACCGCACCGATGGGTGGCTGGGCCGTTACCTCGATAATCAATGCGTTGGCTGCGAAGCACCCTACCACGCGCTGGAGATCGATGATAGCCTGAGCCTTGCCCTGAAGGGATCTGACAAGTCAGGTTTTGCCATGAGCAATCCCGACCAACTACAACGGGCAACGGAGAATACCTTCCTGAAAGCACTGGGCGACCACCAAGGCGACGACCACGATCACGAGGAAGTCAGCTACCTCTACAAAACCATGATCGACACCCAGCGCAGCGCCCGCTATCTGTACGAGCAGGCCGGTAAACACCGTAATACCGTAGCCTATCCCGCCAACCGCTTCGGGGACGACCTCGCCCTGATCGCCAAACTCATCCTGGCCGATACCGATACCCGTATCTACTACGCCAGCCTCACCGGATTCGATACGCACGCCAACCAGCAGGGGCCACAGCAACGACTGCTGCAGCAATACGCCGATGGGGTAAGTGCATTCGTTCGCGAGCTGCAAGAGCACGATCTGCTCGACGATACCCTGATCATGACCTTTAGCGAGTTCGGTCGGCGGGTAGCTCAGAACGGCAGCAATGGCACCGATCACGGCGCGGCCAATAACCTCTTCCTGATGGGGGGCAAGCTGAAGCAACGCGGCTTTGTGAATGGCGGTCCGGACCTGCAAAACCTGGCGGATGGCGACCTGAAGTACCGCGTCGATTTCCGGTCGGTCTACGCTACTGTGCTCGACCACTGGCTGGATACCGATGCCGATGCGGTGCTGGGAGGGCGTTTTGATCGGTTAGGGGTGGTGTAGGAAAACTCCCGTTTTTTGTGTTGGCAATTACTTATTTCATTTTACAATGCTTTGGAGTTTGCCAACACAAAAAACGGTGAGATACCATCAAGTCAATGGATTAATCGATAAAACTAAGGATCCGCTTGGGCTGTAAGGTAAGCGCTTCCAGCTCGGCGGTATCGCCGTGGAAGACGTTCACATCCACGTTGCCGTGGATGCCATCGAGACGAGCGCGGTCACCATATTGCCAGAAGTCCCATTCAGACTGGTTAGCTAGGTTGGGTGGGAAGATGTTGTAGCGGGCGATCCAGAGCGGATAGTCTTCGAAATGACCAGCGAGATGACGGTTGTAAAACTTTTGGTTGGTGTAGATGATGGGCTTAATGCCGTAGGCTATTTCCACCCGGAACAACCAGATGTACATGCCCTTCAGTAATTCCACACGGGAAGCGCCGTCGAGGACTTCCACATCGAGTACCGGTGGCAAGTCGCCCTCTTCCATCTCGACGCGCTCGATGAAGTGGTCGGCTTGTTCGTGAGCTGAATAAGTAGGCCTGAAAAAATGATAGGCCCCGCGTTTTACCCCCGCTGCACGACTTTCGGTCCAGTTGTTACAAAACAGGGTGTCGAAAAGGGTCACTCCCTCGGTCGCTTTAACGAAGGCGAAATCGACGCCTTCACCGGCTACCCGTTCCCAATTGATATGCGACTGGTAATGCGACACATCGATACCGTGCACTCCGTAAGCCGGCAGGGGGGCTCCCATCCGTTCGCAGGCGTAGGTCCCGGCGAAAAGCACCAGGGCCAGGGTAATGATATGTTTCAAAGAGGGATTCATAGCCTAAAAATGGGGTAAATCGGTCATTTTTTCGAAAAAACGGTTTGGGTTGACATCATTTTAACAAGTGGTCGTTTTTCCAAAGTTAATCGCCTTTCGGCAAAAAACAGGATACAATAATCGGAGTTTTCCAACGTACACCGCATAGTAACAAAGACGTAAATCTCCGATTTATAGTTGCGAACTGACCACTTTTTTATATTGTTGGTAAGCTGCTGTACAAAACCACGGATCATGACCAACCGCCAGCTCTTTCTCCAACATATTGCGCAAACCAGCGATGCTCCCCTGGGGATCGAGATCGCCCGTTCCGAAGGTATGTACCTGTACGACCCGCAGGGCAAGGCCTATCTCGACCTCATCGCAGGCATCGGAGTGAGTGGCCTGGGCCATAGGCATCCGGCGGTGGTCGAAGCGGCCAAAAAACAGCTCGACACCTATTTGCACACGCTTGTGTATGGAGAATTCGTACTGGCTCCACAGGTTGAACTCGCGTCCCTGCTTACCCGGCAATTACCCCATCCTTTGGATAGTGTCTACTTTGTAAATAGCGGTACCGAGGCCACCGAAGGGGCCATGAAACTAGCCAAACGCTATACGGGACGCGCTGAGATTATTGCCTGCCGGAAAGCCTACCACGGCAGCACTCAGGGTGCGGCCAGTCTGATGAGCCCTACCGATTTTACTCAGGCTTATTACCCGCTGTTGCCGGGCATTAAACACATCGAATTCAATTGCGCTACCTGTTTGAACACCATCACCGACCAGACAGCCGCAGTGATCGTGGAAACCGTGCAGGGCGAATGGGGCGTTCGTCCACCCGATGATTCTTTTTTGCAACAACTACGGGAACGGTGTACCAAAACGGGAACAGTGCTCATTTTCGATGAGATCCAGGCGGGCTACGGTCGTACCGGGCGTCTTTTTGCCTTTGAGCATCACGGCGTAGTACCCGATATCCTGCTGCTCGCAAAAGGTATGGGAGGCGGCATGCCCATCGGTGCTTTTGTGGCTTCCCGAGAGCTCATGGGTGCGCTGGCCAGTCAGCCCATTCTCGGACACATCACTACCTTCGGCGGACACCCCGTGAGTTGTGCCGCCGCATTGGCGACGTTGCAAACCCTACTCGACAGCGATCTGATCGAAGCGGTACCCCGCAAGGAGGCTCTTTTCCGGGAACTATTGGTGCATCCGGAAATCCACGAGGTGCGCAGCGCCGGTCTGATGATGGCCGTACAAATGCGGGATTTTGACTTTATCCGTACCGTCATTCAGCACTGCCTGCAGGAAGGGTTGATCACCGATTGGTTCCTCTTCAACAGCGGGGCCCTGCGCATCGCTCCGCCGCTTATCATCACCGAAGAGCAGATCCGATGGGCCTGTGGGGTAATACTGGACGGGATCGAAAAAGCCGTAGACCAACTGGGCAGTAAGCCCCGGTGGGCTTTTGGCCACACGATCGGTCAAGAAGTTAAGGCCGGCTAAGTTTCTTCACAAAACGCATCTCTTCATAATCGTGCCCCCTGAGATGAACCAGGGTCAGGCCCCTGGGTTCGTAACCCAATCGTTCGTAGAATCCCTGCATGGGTAGGTTGGACGTGAGGTGTAGTTCCTCCAGATCCTGTTTTTTGGCGAAAGCCTCCAGATGAGCTACCAACTGCCGCCCCAACCCGCGCCCGGTCGCCTCCGGGTGTACGTACAAGCCGATAATCTCGGAATCATTCAACCCGATCATTCCCAGTAACTGTCCATTTTCTTCATAACAAAAAAGGGACTGCTTTCGCAACCGTTTCAACAGCCGATCCGGACTGTAATCGGCAATCCAGACCTCCAGACCATCCGGCGAAAAGGTACCAATGTGAATGTTGCGGATATTAGCTTCCACCAATTGTGAAAGAGTGGAACAATCGCTGGGCACGACCGGGCGAATAGCCATGATCAGAGTTCTTTACGAAGCGATGCCTTCGGAATATTGAGTTGCTCGCGGTATTTCGCTACCGTTCGGCGGGCGATCCGATACCCTTTCTCCTGCAGCATATTCTTGAGCTTTTCATCGGAGAGGGGTTTGCGTTTATTTTCCTGGGAAACGATCTCGGAGAGGATGTTCTTCACTTCCAAGGTGGAGACCTCTTCTCCTTCGCTGGTTTGCATTGATTCCGAGAAGAAATCCTTCAGACGCTGGGTACCGAACTCCGTCTGCACGAATTTGCTGTTGGCCACCCGCGAAACGGTCGATACATCCAGGCCGGTAATGTCCGCAATATCTTGCAAGATCATGGGACGCATCTTACGCTGATCGCCGGTCAGGAAGAAATCCTCCTGTAATTGCATGATGGCGTACATGGTCTTATACATGGTTTCCTGCCGCTGGCGGATGGCATCGATAAACCAACGGGCCGATTCAACTTTTTGCTTGACAAAGCGGAAAGCTTCTTTCTGCGAACGCGATAGTTTACCGTGGGCCTTCTCGTTGCTGTAATCCTTGAGCATGTAGCGGAACTGATCCGAGATGTGCAATTCAGGCGCATTGCGCTGGTTGAGGGAGAGCACCAGTTCATCTTCCCGGTTTTCGATGATGAAGTCGGGTACTACGTACTGGGTGGTCCTGGTGCTGGACTGCGCCGAGTAGCCACTGGCCGGTTTGGGGTTGAGTTTGAGGATCTCGTCCATGGCGCGACGCAACAAATCCTCGTCAATGCCCAGCTGTCGCTGTAGCTTATCGAAGTGCTTTTTGGAAAACCCATCAAAGTACTTGCGCATCATTTTATGGGCCGTTTCCAGCGCCTCCAGCTCATCGTCGTCGTATTCGAACTCCTGCTGAAGTTTGGCATCCAGCTGGATCAACAGGCACTCCTGCAAGTTGCGGGCGGCAGTACCCGGAGGATCGAGCTGCTGAATGCGGCGCAATACCGATTCCACTTCCTCTTCCGACGCAAAAATATTGCGGGCAAACATGAGGTCATCGACAATGGCGATGGGATCACGGCGCAGGTAGCCATCCTCATCGATGCTGCCAATGATCTGTTGGGCGATGGCTTCCTCTTTTTCGGAGTCCAGCTCAATGAGTCCCAACTGTTGTTCGAGATACTCGTGAAAGGATTGTTGGACCGCGACGGGAATAGCGGCCTCCTCATCATCGGCCGAATAATTATTAGCTCGTAGTTTATAACTGGCCGGATCGTCCTCAATATACTCGGTGAGGTAGTCGTCGAGTTCGTAAGGTTCATCCTGGTAATCATCGGTCTCCGTTTCGCGTTCATTATCGGCGAATTCGTCGACGGTTTCGTGGTCCCCCTCATCGAGGGCGGGGTTGGCCTCCAGTTCTTCCTTGATGCGTTGCTCCAGATTCGCCGTGGGAATCTGCAGCAATTTCATCAATTGAATTTGCTGAGGTGATAGCTTTTGGAGCTGTTGTTGACGTTGACTTAATCCCGTTCTCATCCTTACTTACTGGCTAGAATCGAACCATTATCGGCTCCATGTATAAAACGAAATTATTATATGTTGGTTTCGCTTTACAGCAAAAATCTTGCCGAATTTTCACATACGAATGTTAGGCATATTTGACCAGAGTCGCAAGCTGAATCGGAAGCTTTTTTAACTGTTGGTACTCGGAAATTTTCCTTTTTAGACACACCAGTCGGTCAAGTCCCCGGAAGCCCTTACATTTGATTACCTGCCCGGTCGAATCGGGCTGTCAAATTCAAAATGAACAACCGATCATGGAAATCCCCGCTCGCCTGAAAGCTCTGCGCGAAGAACTTGCCAACCGCTCTCTTGATGCGTTCATAGTTCCCAGTAGCGACCCCCACCAAAGTGAGTACGTAGCCGGCCACTGGGAAACCCGTGCCTGGTTATCGGGGTTCACCGGCTCCGCTGGCATATTGGTCGTAACTTCGGACTATGCGGGACTTTGGACTGACTCCCGCTACTTTTTGCAGGCCGAGCAACAATTGGACGGCACAGGTATTACCATGCACAAACAAGGCGTACCTTACGCCCCCGAACACCTGGATTGGCTGGGGCAACACCTCCATGCGGGTGCGACCGTTGGAGTAGATGGTCGCTTGTTCTCCGTCAATCAGGTTCGCCGTATGTTGCGGGTTTTCGATGAGTACGATATTCATCTGGATTACGAACAGGATCCCATCGAGGCCATCTGGCCCGACCGTCCTCCACGCCCGGATCGCCCGGTGATCGAACACGACCTCACCTACGCCGGTCTGAGCCGGGCCGCCAAGCTGCAGCGGGTACGCTCCAAAATGGCCGAAGAAGAAGCTGATTACTACCTGGTTTCTACCCTCGACGATATTGCCTGGGTACTCAACCTGCGTTCCGATGATGTAGCCTTTAATCCGGTCTTCGTGTCCTATTTGGTGATCGGTAAAACCTCCGCCTTTCTCTTTATTGATGAGGGTAAAATATCCAAAGACCTGATGGCTGGCCTCCAGGAGGACGGGGTACAACTCAAACCCTACGATCAGGTGGGCGCATTCCTGGCCAACCGTTTACCCAATGATCGGGTATGGCTGGATCTGGCTACGACCCATATACAGCATTACAATCAGCTAAAAGACGACCAACGATTGCCGGGAAAAAACCTGATCCAACCACTAAAGGCCTGCAAGAACGAAACCGAAATCAATCACATCCGGGAAGCTATGCGTAAGGATGGCATTGCTCTCACGCGCTTTTACCGGTGGCTGGAGGCCACCCTCGCCGGGGGAGAAACACCTACCGAATACGCGGTGGCAGAGCGACTCGCCAAATTCCGGGCCGAACAGGAAGGCTACCGTGGCGAAAGTTTCGCCGCCATTGTCGGCTATCGGGGTAATGGTGCTATTGTACACTACCGCCCCCTGCCTGCTACCAGTGCAGCCATTAAACCGGAAGGTATTTTGCTGGTAGATTCCGGAGGGCAATACATCGACGGCACCACCGATATTACCCGCACCATTGCATTGAGCACACCGACGCCTGACCAAAAGCGCCACTACACTTACGTGCTGCGCGGTCATATTGCCTTGAGCCGGCAGGTGTTCCCTGCGGGTACGACCGGCGTACAACTCGATACCCTGGCCCGGCAATACCTTTGGGGGGCGGGACTCAATTTCGGGCACGGAACCGGCCATGGAGTGGGGTTCTTCCTGAACGTTCACGAAGGCCCGCAAAGCATTTCCCCTAATCCACGAAGTCCGCGTACCCAGCAGCCGTTGCAGCCCGGTATGCTCACATCCAACGAACCCGGATATTACCTCACTGGTGAATACGGCATTCGCATTGAAAACCTCGTACTCTGCAAGGAGTACCTCGAAACCGATCAGGGAGCTTTTTACCAATTTGAGCCGCTGACCCTCTTTCCGATAGCTACTGACCTGATCGATAAATCATTGATGCCCCCCGAAGATATTGCCTGGTTAAACAATTACCACCAACAGGTGTATGATGGATTAGCTCCCCTATTGGAGGAATCAGACCGTTTGTGGTTACAGGAAAAATGCCAACCATTAGCAACCTGATAATTTTGCAACTGGTACCTTTGTGGATATGGACGTAGTGAACACAAAAAAAGACATTCGACAATTATCCCAGGAAGAACTCATTGAGGTCTTTCTGGGAATGGGCGAAAAGAAGTTTCGCGCCAGGCAGGTATTCGAATGGCTGTGGCAAAAGGGTGTTACCTCCTTTGAGGATATGACTAACCTATCCAAAACCCTGCGCAGCAAGCTCACCCAATCCTTCGTGATCAATGCCATTACGGTGGATCGCGTGCAGCAAAGCTCCGACGGAACCATCAAAACACGCTTTAAACTACACGACGGGCACCTGATCGAATCGGTTCTCATTCCCGTACCCGATGATAATCGCTATACCGTCTGTGTGTCCTCACAGGTGGGTTGTAGCCTGAGTTGCACCTTCTGTGCTACCGGTCGCATGAAACGGCACCGTAACCTGGAAGCCGCTGAGATATACGATCAGGTGGTTCAGGTGAATAAGCAGGCGATGGAACACTTCGATCATCCACTCACCAACATCGTCTATATGGGCATGGGTGAGCCCCTGCTGGCCTACCGCCCCGTGATGCAAAGCATCGAGTTGATCACGGCGGAATGGGGATTGAATATGTCGCCCCGCCGGATTACCGTCAGTACGGCCGGCATTGCCAAAATGATCAAAAAGCTGGCCGATGATGCCTCCAAAGTCAACCTGGCACTCTCCCTCCACGCTGCCGATGATGCCAAGCGGAACGAGATCATGCCCATCAACGAACAGAATAATCTGGAGGTACTCATGGAGGCTATACACTACTACTACCGCCAGACCCGCAACCGAATCAGCTACGAATACATCGCCTTCCAGGATTATAATGTCTCCCTGGAAGACGCCAAGAACCTGGCAATTTTGTGCAAACGTTTCCCGGTTCGTATCAATATCATTGAATACAACCCCATCGATGCCGCTCCCTTCCATCGTGCTGAGGAGGATCAGATCGACAAATTCGCCCGTTACCTCCTCGATCAGAATATTATGGTCACCGTTCGTCGCAGCCGCGGTAAGGATATCGACGCTGCCTGCGGGCAATTGGCGAATAAAGAATAACGGATTACGCGACACGATAAACGGTACACGGATTACGGCCTACGGTTAAGAGTGTTGACCAAGGGGCGTAAAATGTAAAGCCTGTAGCGTGTACCGTGCAGCTTGAACCGTGTACCGTCAAAAAATGGATTATATGAAAAACCAACCTTTCCTATGGGTCCTGGCCTTGCTGTGCCTGGGATTCGCCTGCCGGCAAAAAATGCCTGCCGAACAAATGGCTTCTTCAACCACCGGAATGGTCAGTGCCGCCCATCCGCTGGCAACTTTGGCCGGACAACAAATGCTCAAAAAAGGCGGAAATGCCGCCGATGCCGCTGTGGCCTCCGCTTTTGCCCTGGCGGTGGTGGAACCCAGTATGAGTGGCCTGGGCGGCCGCCAACAAATCATCATCCGTCTGCCCAACGGTGAAATCCGGGGCATCGACGCCACTTCCCAGGCGCCTATGGCCTACGATACGGCCAGTATTCCCAACGACGACCGGCATGGTTATTACGTCATCGGAATACCTGGAGTGGTGGCCGGCCTGGGAAAACTACATGCCGAATACGGTAGTTTGCCGCTGGCAGAAGTGATGGCTCCCGCTATCGGGTATGCGGAGCGGGGCTTCCGACTCCTGCCGCGCCAGGCTCTTCGGCACGAAGCGGCGGCCGGAACCATGGCGTTCTATGCGGGCACCACTCAATATCTGCTGGAAGAAGATTCCAGCGCTTACGACGAAGGTGATCGCCTGGTGCAAAAAGACCTCGCTAACACCCTGCGGACCATTGCCAGAGAGGGTCCAGATGCCTTTTACCGGGGAGCGATCGCCCAACGCATGGTGGATGACTTTGCCGCCAATGGCGGATTAGTTACCCTCGAAGATCTTGCCAATTATCAGGCGCTGGATTCCCGGGTCGTTCACGGTTCCTACCGCAATGAGTACGAATTGCACGGACTTTGGCTGCCTTCTTACGGAGCAATTACCATCAGTATCCTGCAGGCACTCGACCGCCTCCCGCTTGATGAATACTCCGAGGAGGATTGGGCGGCTGCCCATGGCCTGGCCATTGATCTGGCCTACGAACACCGGTGGCGGCAACGCCGTTCCGACTCCATTGCCGACCGACTCGTATCGGCCGAATTCGCTGATTCATTGGCTCGGGTCATCCGGGCACGCATGCAGGAAGGGCAATTGAGTTATTGGTCGGGCCAGGAACCAAATTCCTGGCGGGAGCCGGTAGGACACACTTCACACCTCTCGACCGCTGATTCCAGCGGCATGATGATCGCCCTCACCCAGTCACTGGGTCCCAATATGGGATCGAAGGTGATGACGCCCGGGCTGGGCTTCGTGTATGCCGTCACCAACGGACGCTACCTGGGCATCTACGAACCCGGCCAGCGCGCCAGCTCCCACATTACGCCCTTCATCGTGACGCATAAGGGTGAGCCCTTTTTAGTGCTCGGTGCTGCCGGCGGAAGCCGGATCGTTTCGGCAGTCACCAGTGTGACCAGCCGGGTGATCGATCAGAATATGCCGCTCGATGAAGCATTGGCTGCGCCACGAGTACACCCTGATAGCGATAGTCTGCAAATGGAAACCCATCCCGGTGATGGTTGGAAAGACGAGGTGATCGAAGCGCTGGAGCAAGCTGGTTATCCGTTAAAAGTGATTAATGAGGAGGCCAGGTTTGGCCGTATTCACGCCATCCGCTACGATGCCCCTACGGGGCAATGGATCGGAGCTGCTGACCCCGATTGGGAAGGAGCAGCGGCGGGGAATTAGGGACGGAGAGACCGAAGCGAATTTTTGTCGATTTTCCGGAGAAGCTGTTTGAATGTAATCCTTCGATCCTCTCATTCATCTGCTTCATCTCGTTTCTTCAGGGCATCAATTACCTGACTGAACTTCTTGCGTTCCCGCTCCACCCGGTGTTCGTAGAGCTGACCCAGGTTGCGTCCGCTCATGTATTCCCCACTGCGCTGAAGGCTACGCAGGAAAGACTCGTAGCCCTTTTCATCGTGGTAATAGCCCATGGGGGAGATGAGGTAGCTGGCTACGAAAGAGTCGCACTGCGTGCACTGAACATAGACGGCATCATTTTCGCCGGGTTCCCGCACCAGAATGTTGCGCAGGTCCCGGCAACCACAGCGTTGGCATTGTTGAATGTGCAATTCCATGAGGCAAAGAGTTGGTTAGGTGAAGGAAAACAAAGGAAAATAGTAGGCTCCTGCCAAAAATGTGCATATCAGAGCCAGGATTGTGATCAAAAGGCCGGAACGGACCATATCTTTTGCCTTGAGCAGGCCCGAACCGAAAGCAATGGCATTCGGTGGCGTACTCACCGGCATCACCATGGATGCCGAACACATCAGGGCAATGGTGATCGCAAACAGCAAGGGATTTTGCGGAAGCGAAATGGCGATCGGTATCAGCAGGTTGGCCGTAGCCGTATTGCTCATGAAGGAGGTCATAGTAGCTGCGACGACCAACAACAGCAAGAACAGGATGGTGAAGCCCTGATCGAAGGGCAGAGAAGCAGCAAGCGTAGCGGTAAGTCCGCTTTCTTTCAGCCCGACACCCAGGCACAGACCGCCGCCCAGCATGAACAGGATGTCCCACGATATGGAGCGGAAATCACGGGTACCCAGAAACCGACCACCGAAAGCCACCAGTACGATCAGGAGTCCGATGGTACCCGATGACAAGCCCGTGAGGCCGGAGCTCAACCATCCCAGAACGGCCGCCAGAAAGATCCCCACCACGGCCAGTTGCCGCTTGGTAAGTGGATCCTTCTTCTCCGATTTAACCGGTAATCGCAGATCGCCCGGAGGAAAGAGAAAAAGCAGTAACCCCCACAGCAATGCAAGCAGTAACAGCATGACCGGCACGCTCAGTACCATCCAGTCACCAAAGCCCAGGTCAAACCCGTTTTTGTTGAGGTAGTCCAGCGCAATAGCGTTGGGCGGTGTACCGATCGGAGTACCCAGTCCTCCCAGGTTGCAGGCAAAGGGGATCGCCAGGGAAATACCTTGTCCGAACCTGCTTGTATCCGGCAATTTCTGAATGATGGGCGTCATGATGGCAAACATCATGGCTGCCGTTGCCGTATTACTCATCCACATGGAAAGCACGGCTGAAATAGCGATAACGCCCATCAGCACGCGCGTGGGCCTATCGCCGGTACGTCGCAGCATCCAATCGGCCAGGCGGGTGGCCAGGCCGTATTTATTGAGTAGCATCGACAAGACGAAGCCACCTAAAAAGAGCAGGGTAATATCACCGAAAAAGGCGAGGTAAAAAAGACTATCCGAAGCGTTGCCACCTTGTGTTTGGATGAGTGGCAACAGCCATTGCAGGCTGAGGAACAGCACCAGCAGACTGGTCACGTACAGGGGCACTACCTCCGAGATCCACAGATAGGCGGTACCCACCAGCAGGTAACAGGCGGCTTCCTGGGCATTGTCGAGGCCCAATCGGGTCCCCAACCAGTGGCTTTGGTAACCAAAGATCAGTAGTATCGCAATCAGTATTAACGGAAGATAGGAACGCCAGTTAGAGGGCATGGAATCGTGCTTTGGGTTCTGGCGGAAGATACTAGCTTGTCTCAAAAAGATCAGAGAAAGGTTGTGGAATTCGAGCGGCTTTTCCGAAATAAAAAAAGCCCGCAACCGACTGAACGATTGCGAGCTTTTGGAGCGCCTCAGCAAGGACTTGAACCTTGGACCTACGGATTAACAGTCCGCCGCTCTAACCAGCTGAGCTACTGAGGCATGTTTGTTATTTTCGTGCCTTTGGGGCCCGAAAGAATACCTTTCCTTCAAAAGGCGAGTGCAAATTTATGGCATCCCGAAATAATGTGCAATATTTGCTTACATAAATTTCAAAAAAATATCCATGAGCCTACTAGCCGTCGGCACTGTTGCATTTGACGATATCCAGACCCCCTATGGCCACGCCGAAAACGCGATTGGCGGAGCAGCTACCTATTTTTCCCTGGCTGCCTCGTACCTTACCCAACCCGTTCGCCTGGTCTCGGTGATCGGCGATGATTTCCCACAGGAGACCCTCGATTTGTTGTCGCAGCGAGGTATCGACCTCGATGGCCTGCAAACGATGGAGGGCCGCAAGTCTTTTTTCTGGGCTGGTAAATACCACGAGGATATGAATGGACGCGATACCCTCGACACCCAACTCAACGTACTGGCCGACTTCGATCCGGTGCTACCCGAAGCCTATAAAACCACCGATTACGTCATGCTGGGTAACCTGACCCCGGCCGTTCAAAAGCGCGTACTCGAGCAAGTAGGTGACCATCCCAAACTCGTGGGCATGGATACTATGAACTTTTGGATGGATTCCGCGATGGAGGAACTCAAGGAGGTGATCAAGCGCATCGACGTACTCATCATCAACGACGAAGAAGCCCGCCAGCTATCCGGCGAGCATTCCCTGGTCAAAGCAGCTGCCTTCATCCAGAAAATGGGTCCGAAGTACCTCGTCATTAAGAAAGGAGAACACGGTGCCTTGTTATTCCAGGAGGAGCGCATCTTTTTTGCGCCCGCCCTTCCACTTGCCGAAGTGTACGATCCCACCGGTGCGGGCGACACCTTTGCGGGCGGTTTCATGGGCTACCTGGCCCGAACCAGGGATACCAGCTTTGAGAATATGAAGCGGGCAGTTATCTACGGGTCCGCCATGGCATCCTTTTGCGTGGAGAAATTCAGCATCGAGCGCCTTACCGAACTCGATGACCAGCAGATCAAAGATCGCATCCAGCAATTCGTGGAGCTGGTTAACTTTCAACAGGATTAAGACGTTTCCTGGTCTTGCTTTCGCAAAAAAAAGGCTGTCGCCAGGCATTCGGCGACAGCCCTTTTTATATGCGGTGTATTCTTTTCACTCTTCTTCTCCGCCCTCAATCACGGCAGAAAGACCACGATCGACCAATGCATCCTTTTTGGGTTTCAGGATGCGCTTGGGCGCTGTTTTAACGGTTGCTTTTCCTTTGAAGTGGATCAGCATGGCCAATTGCTCTGCCTGGGAGCTGGAGTGCTGTAATACCTCCATAAAACACTCGATCACCCAATCGAAGGTGTTGTGATCGTCATTGTACACGATGAGTTGGGCATGATCACCTACCCCTATATCGGATAGCTCTTCCTCAATTGATACGTCTTCTTCCACTTCTACCTCTTCCAAGGTATTCCAATAGATCATCTGCCGATTTTTAGGGAGATACTGTATTGATATACACCAAAAACAACTAATTCAGACTGTTCAAAGTTTCCTTTACGGCTCCAAAATTCGGCATTTCTCCGGCATTATCCAAGACTTCGGCGTAGCGGATAACTCCATCTTTATCAATAACAAAGGCCGAGCGTTTGGAAACACCCTTCATTCCCAGTACGAAATCTTCGTAGAGCGATCCGTAGGCACGGCTGATCTCCTTATTGAAGTCTGAAAGAAGCGGAAAATTCAATTGTTGGTCCTGTTTGAAGCGCTCCAGCGTAAACGGAGAGTCGACCGAAATAGCCACTACTTCGGATTCCATACCGTTGTATTCAGTCAGCTGATCGCGCATTTGGCACAGTTCTTCAGTACAAACGCTGGTAAAAGCCATTGGGAAAAACAGCAGAATCAGATTTTTCCCTTGGTAGTCGGTAAGAGATACTTCCTCTTTAGCATCAGAAAACAAACGGAAGGCAGGTGCTTTATCACCGTTTTTTAGCATGGTGCAATGATTTTGTGCGGTTAGCAATAATGTTGTTCTCAATTCTTTTTCAATTACTACCAACAGGCCCCAAAATCATCGACACTTATCCTACCTTTGTCGGCAATTGGTAATTGAACATCCATAGAATACCTAAACCGGCAGATAGTTCATGACATCTACGCAGCGTGCCTACCTTGAACTTCATTTGGCTGTTTTTCTGTTTGGTTTTACCGCCATACTGGGAGACCTCATCCAATTGTCCGCCCTGCTCATTGTGTGGTGGCGCGTATTACTTACCAGCCTGAGTCTGGCCTTTATCGTGCGGGTAGTCCGTTTGTTTCGCAATCTACCCTGGCAAAAAACGCTTAAATTCATGGGCATTGGCGTCATCGTCGCTGTGCACTGGGTAACCTTCTACGGAGCCATCAAGCTGTCCAATGCTTCGATCGGGGTTATCGCAATGGCTACCACCTCCTTTTTCACCTCTCTGCTGGAGCCATTGATCATGCGGCAAAAGGTGAAATGGTACGAGCTTATGCTGGGCCTGCTAATCGTGCCGGGCATGGCTCTGATCGTAAACAGCACGGATTTGAGCATGCTGACCGGTCTGGGGGTAGGCTTGCTTTCAGCCCTGCTGGCCGCCCTTTTTGCGATCCTCAACAAAAAGCTGATCACCCATTCCGACGAGCGCAGTATCACCTTCCTGGAAATGAGCAGTGCCTGCCTTTTCCTAACCATTGTGATTCCCGTCTATTCCTGGATGACGGATACGCCCTTATCCATTATCCCACCGACACTGGTCGATTTGGGTTACCTGGTTATTCTGGCTTTAGTTTGTACCACTTTTGCCTACGTTTTAGCCTTGCGATCACTGCAGCATCTTTCGGCTTTTGCATCCAATCTGTCCATTAATCTGGAGCCCGTTTATGGCATTTTACTGGCCTGGGTATTGCTGAACGAAAACGAAGAACTCGATACGGGCTTTTACGTGGGTGCCGGCATCATTGTGGTGGCAGTATTCAGCTACCCCCTGCTGAAGCGGCGTTTTGATAAGGGGCCCACATAAAAAAGTCCCGCAGCTCGTACAAGCTGCGGGACTTTTTTAGGAAAGAAAAGAACTCTTTGTTTACAGATCTTCGGAAGGTTCGCCAGAGTCTTGCTCATTCGTGGGATCCGTAGTTGCTGCGTCTTGCTCACCATTCTCACTGGCGGGGTATCCTTCGAACGGACGCGGACCAATTAGTTTTTCCACATCGGATTTAAGTAGCACCTCTTTCTCGAGAAGTACCTGAGCCAATTTCTCCAGGTCATCGCGATGCTTCTCCAGTAATTCCTGAGCGCGCTCGTACTGAGAATTCACCAGGCGGCGCACTTCGTCGTCGATCATTGAAGCTGTCACATCCGAGAATGGCTTCTGGAAGGTATCGTTCTGCATACCGTAGAAAGACACCTGACCTACCTTTTCATTCATTCCGAAGTTGGTAACCATACTGTACGCCATCTTGGTCACCTGGTCGAGGTCGTTTTGCGCACCGGTAGAGATGCGGCTAAAGACGATCTTTTCTGCCGCGCGACCACCGAACGTCATACACATACGGTCGAGCAGTTGCTCGGTTCGGGTGATATACTCCTCCTTGGGAAGATATTGAGCGTACCCAAGCGTACCGATTCCACGGGGAACGATGGTCACCTTTACCAGGGGAGAAGCGTGTTCCAGGAACCAACCACAAATTGCGTGGCCCGCCTCGTGGTAAGCGATAATTTTTTTCTCCTCGGGAGAGATGAGCTTATTCTTTTTCTCAAGACCGCCGATGACGCGGTCCAGAGCATAATTGAAATCATCCATATCTACCGCTTTCTTATTGCGGCGGGCAGCGACCAGGGCAGCCTCATTACATACGTTAGCGATATCAGCACCGGCAAAACCGGGCGTCATTTCGGCCAGGCTGTACGGATTAATATCGGGCCCGGTCTTGATGTGTTTGAGATGTACCTTAAAGATGGCTTCCCGGCCTTTCAGATCGGGACGATCAATGCCAATCTGGCGATCAAAACGTCCGGGACGCAAGAGGGCCGTATCCAGTACATCGGGACGGTTGGTGGCCGCCATTAGGATGACACCTTTATCCGTGCTGAACCCGTCCATTTCGACCAGCAATTGGTTGAGGGTGTTCTCCCGCTCATCGTTTCCTCCCTGAATGCTGTTTCGTCCGCGGGCACGACCGATGGCATCGATCTCATCAATAAAGACGATACAGGGAGCTTTCTCGCGGGCCTGCTTAAATAAGTCGCGGACCCGTGAAGCACCTACACCCACAAACATCTCCACGAAGTCGGAACCGGAGATGGAGAAGAAGGGTACACCGGCTTCTCCGGCTACGGCTTTCGCCAAAAGGGTTTTACCGGTACCCGGAGGGCCGACCAGTAATACTCCTTTGGGAATTTTACCACCGAGAGAGGTATATTTTTTAGGATTCTTCAGGAAGTCGACAACCTCCATTACTTCTTCCTTGGCTTCATCAAGACCAGCTACATCATTAAAAGTGACGGTCACCTTTGTATTCTGATCGAAGAGTGCAGCTTTTGATTTTCCTATATTGAATATCTGTGCACCGGCACCGCCGGCACCGCCACCAACACGACGCATGATGAAAATCCAGATCAGAACAATGATCAACAGAGGAAGCACCCAACTCAAAATCGGAATAAGGTAATTGGTCTTAGTGACGTACTGCGGGTAGATGCGATCCTCATCGGGGATATCGGCTTCTTCCTGCCATTCCTTCACCTGATTATAAAAGAGTTCAGCGGAACCGATCTCCATGCGGTAGTGATAGCGATCACCACCGGGTAAGTTTGAGGTTTGGGCGTCCTCGTACTGGCTCAGGGCCGTTTCCTTAAGATAGATTTGGGCGTCTTTTTCATTGACCACCACGATCTTTTCCACATCGTTGTTGGTGATCATAGTTTTGAGGCGCCCCATATCAAGCTGCTCGGCCTGTGGGGACAAACCAGCCAGAATTTGCGCACCCAGAATAACCAGAGCAATGATCCCGTAAATCCAAAAGGAGTTAAAACGGGAGCCGTTGTTCTTATTGTTATTAGGTTCGTTTTTATTGTTGTTTTCCATTAATAACCTTCTTTAACCGTGCAATATGCCACTCGCACATCCGGTGGTTGGATGGCAATTGATAACTATAACGCAGGGGGCACCCAATCGTTGCCTCTTTTCGATAAAATGACTAATTCCTGCTACAAACTTTCGTATTCAGTTATGGAAGCATCACTCCAGAGACTTTCCAACTCGTAGAAATCGCGTTTCTCGGGGTGAAAGACATGGACGACCGTGTGGAAGTAATCGATACATATCCACTGAGCGTTGCGTTGACCTTCGATGTGAACGGGCAAAGTACCCCCCTGATTTTTGAGGGTAGTGGCAACGTTGTCGGCGATGGCCTTAACTTGAGTGAATGAATCACCTTCGCAGATGATGAAGAAGTCCGTGGGAGCGTCTTCCAGGCCTCGAAGGTCCATTTTAATGAGGTTCTTACCTTTCCGATCCTGGATGCTATCGATGATAAGATCGTTCAGTTCTTCGGTGGAGAGTTCGTGTGATTGAACTTTGGCTTGTTGATTCAAACTCAGATGCTATGGTTTTTGTTACGAAAAAGTAGATCTAGACACGTCACCAGGGAAACGGTTTTCAGTCCTTTTCAGTACGATAAAAAACGCCGTTTCCACACTAGCAAAGTACAAAAAAATATCCTTGCATCCTAACAACACACTCTTCGTCGGAAAGGTTCTTTTTCGCTACTCCGAGCTACCTTCGACCAACACCTGTTTACAGGAGTTGGCGGGCAACGAACGGCCAGCTGAAGGGACCGTAGTACAAACGGATCACCAGACCCGGGGGCGCGGCCAGATGGGACAGTCCTGGCACAGTTCTGCCGGGAAGAACCTTACCTTCAGCACTCTTTTTTATCCAACCTTTTTGCCCCCCCATAAAGCCTTCCTGCTTACTAAATTAGTAGCTCTGGCCACCCGCCAGTCCGTAGCGGAGGCAACCAATGAAACGGTTTGGATAAAATGGCCAAACGATATCTACCTGCACGATAAAAAAATAGCCGGCATACTGCTGCAATCCAGCCTGCAGGGGTCCCGCCTGCAATACGCTATTGCCGGTATCGGACTCAATGTAAACCAAAGTATGTTTCCCGCCGGGTTAACCAAGGCCTCATCCATGGCTTTGCTGACCGGCCGGGAATACGATCTGGATACGCTGCGTGATCAGTTGCTGGCTCATCTGGAGCAATGGTACCTGCTTGCCCGATCCGGTGAGCACAAAGCCATCGACCAGGCCTTCCTCGAACACTTGTATCTTCGGAACCAGGCAGCCCGGTTCCGGCGACCGGATGGTGCTGAATTTACCGGAACCATTCAGGGCGTTGATGCAATCGGCCGGCTCGTTATTCTAAGAGATCAGATCCAGGAAAGCTTCGATCTGAAAGAGGTTTCTTTTCTCGAACCTGTACCATCCAATAAGCTCAAAAAATAGTCAGACCATGCGAATACACATACTCACTGTGGGCGATGAAATTCTGATCGGACAAATTGTCGACACCAATTCGGCCTGGATGGGCCGCCACCTCAATTTGATGGGAGCCGAGATCGACAAGATCATTACCGTTGGCGATACCTACGAAGATATGGTCCGTGAACTGGATCGCTCGGTCGATGAGGCGGATGTGGTATTAATCACCGGCGGACTGGGTCCGACCAAAGACGATATCACCAAAAAGGCGCTGGCCGGGTTTATGGGCGTAGGTATGGCCTTTCACGAGCCCACCTGGGAACGCATACAGCGTTTTTTTCAGAAACTGGGCCGCACCACCACCCAGGCGCATAAAGAGCAATGCTTTTTGCCGGAAGGCACCACCGTTTTGAACAATAAAATGGGCACTGCTCCCGGGATGTGGTTTCAATACCGTGACACGATCATCGTCTCTATGCCGGGGGTACCTTACGAAATGAAATACCTCATGGAGCACGAGGTAATGCCCAGGATCCGGAAGGTGTATCCCGGCCGGCCAATTGCTCACCGCACTCTGCTGACCGTTGGGGAGGGCGAATCGCGCATCGCCGACCGTTTGGCAGATTTTGAGGAAAATTTACCGGCTTACATCAAATTAGCCTACCTCCCTAATCTGGGAAAAGTCCGACTGCGGCTTACGGCCCGGGGCGATGATCAGGCCCGGATTGAGCGCGAACTCGACGAATACCTGGAGACCATGCAGGATTTACTGTCTGATTTAGTATACGGTCGCGAACGCCAGCAACTGGAGGAAGTCCTTGGTGAATCCCTGAAGACGTTAGGCCTCACTCTGGGCACGGCCGAAAGCTGCACGGGTGGACATATCGCTCATCGAATCACCAGTATTTCCGGGTCATCGGCCTATTTCCTGGGCAGTATTGTCGCCTACGCCAATGAAGTTAAAACCAACATTCTCAAGGTGCGGCCCGAAACACTTGGGAAATACGGAGCCGTAAGTGAACAAACGGTGCGCGAAATGGTGGATGGAGCTCGTAAGGCGCTGGGTGTCGATATTGCCGTATCCATCTCCGGGATTGCCGGCCCCGGAGGCGGAACGCCCGACAAACCGGTAGGAACTATCTGGATGGCCGTAGGGAACGGTACCACTACCGAAGCTTTCAAGCTGCAGGCAGGTAAAGACCGTTTGAAGAATATTCAGTATGCTACCGTCTATGCACTTAACCTCGTACGTACCTTTTTGCATCAACATTATCCAGAACCTGCCGTTACCTAACCGGTTATACCTGGATTGCATTTGCGATAGCGCCCGGGGAATCGTATTTTTGCACCCGAAAAGCGCCGCCCGGCACCAATACCAAATAATACCAAATTAAAGAAAACCGCATGGCAAAGTTCGAACTTGTGATGCCCAAGATGGGGGAGAGTATCATCGAAGCCACCATCCTCAATTGGGTGAAAAAAGAAGGAGATCAGGTAGAGATCGACGATACCATCGTCGAAATTGCTACCGATAAAGTTGATTCCGAAGTACCCTCACCCGTTGCGGGGACCATTGAAAAAATCTTGTTCGAGCCAGACGAGACCGTGGAAATCGGCAAAGTGATTGCCATTATCAATACCGAAGGGGAAGAAGCCGAAGCTTCCCCGGCTACCGGTGACACTTCGACTACCGATAATGGCCAGGCTCCCGCCGAGCAAGATAACGAGTCCACTCCCCAAGAAGAACCTCAGCGCCAGCCCGCTACGGCCCAGACCGGTGGCACCACCATCGAGTCGGGTAGCGGAAGCCGTTTCTACTCACCCTTGGTCCGAAATATTGCCGAAACAGAGAATATCAGCCTGGATGAGTTGGAACAGATTACCGGCACCGGTGCCAAAGGACGAGTGACCAAAAAAGATATCCTGGCCTACGTCGAAAACCGAACCGCAGCTCCCAACCGGCAGCCCAAAGCACCCCCACAACCGCAAACCACGACCACTCAGCAGCCACAGGCTCCCGCTACCAACGGACAGGCAGCCAAGAGCGTCGGGGGTGATGTGGAAATCGTGGAGATGGACCGCATGCGCCGCATGATCGCCGACCACATGGTACGCTCCAAGCAGACCTCCCCGCACGTGACCTCTTTCGTGGAAGTGGACATGACAAACGTGGTAAAATGGCGGTCCAGGAATAAGGCAAAGTTTATGGAACGCTACGGAGAGAAGATCACCTTCACGCCCATCTTCATTGAGGCAGTCGTTAAAGCCATCAAAGACTTCCCTAACATCAATATGTCGGTCGACGGTAACAACCTTATTATAAAGAAGAATATTAATATCGGTATGGCGGCTGCCATGAACAACGGCAACCTCATTGTACCGGTTATCAAGAACGCTGACTTCCTGAATCTGCCCGGCCTCGCCAAGCAGGTGAATGATCTGGCACGCCGCGCCCGCGATAATAAACTCAAACCGGAAGAAATTCAGGGTGGCACCTTCACCCTGACCAATGTCGGGACCTTTGGGAACGTAATGGGCACGCCCATTATTAATCAGCCACAGGTGGCCATTCTGGCTACGGGAGCCATCCGCAAGAAGCCAGCCGTAGTGGAGACGGAGCACGGAGACCTGATCGCCGTGCGCCACATGATGTATCTGTCGCACTCCTACGACCACCGGGTGGTCGATGGCTTCCTGGGGGGGTCCTTCGTTCGTCGCGTAGGTGATTACCTCGAGGCCTTCGATGCCGACCGCGAGGTGTAATCGACCTGAAATCAAACAAATGAAGCCATTCCGTATGTGGAGTGGCTTTTTTTATGCCTGATTTGAACCAGTTGTCAGGCGTTTTTCGTTCAATAGCGAAAATGCGATGTATATGCTTCGATGGATACTCTGTTTGGTGTTGGGAGGGATGATTTTGGGGCCGGTTTCCCTGCAGGCACAACGCAGCACCGAACAAAAATTACTCCGCGCCAAGGATTTCTTTGTCAATGGTAAGTACGAAGAATCCCTGGGCGTGCTGATGAACGAACGGGAGTTGCGCCGCAATGATCCCGAAGGCCGCTTCCTGATCGCCCTGTCCAATTACCACCTTAACCGACTGGAAGATGCTGAAAAGTATCTGAACGATATTCTGGAGAGCGACAATCCCTACCCGGAAGTACTCATGTATCTGGGCCGCATTTACCACGCCCGTCATGATTTTTCGACAGCCATTGACTATTACAAATCCTATCTGAAGAATATCGACCGTAAGAACCGCAATCGGGAGATGATCCAGGATGCGGTACGCCGCTGTGCCAACGGCCTGCAAATGCAATTCCGTCAGCCACTGGCCTATTCCGAAAACCTCGGTGCTCAATTCAATACGGTCCACGACGAATTCGGGCCGGTGCCCAGTCCTTCGCGCAATGATCGCTTGTACTTTACCTCCTCCCGTCCCGGCAACCTGGGCGGGCCGCGTGACCCGGCCGGTCGGCCTGATGCACAATACGGTCGCTTTTTTACCGACATTTATTATGGCACTCAGGCCGCAGGTATCTGGAAGGATGTGCGACCAATGCACTACCTGCTCAATAGCCCGCGTCACGAAGTACTTCTGGGTTTTTCACAAAGTGGCCGGTCCATGTACTACTTCCAGGGAGATGCGCTGGATCAGGGCCAGGTGCTCATCGACACCTTCCGCACCGGGGGGCAGGTACTCTCAACCGATCCTTTCGTCGGCCCTATTGATGCCAATGCCGGCTTCACCTCCCCCATGTTCTACAGTTCCGATCTGGTGATCTTTGCCAGTAATCGTCCGGGGGGGTACGGTGGTCTCGACCTGTACCAGACCGAACGCATCAACGGCCGCTGGACAGCACCCCGCAATATGGGACCGCAGATCAACAGTGCCTACGATGAGACTACCCCCTTTCTGGCCCGCGATGGTAAGACGCTCTACTACAGCTCCAACGACAAGCGGAAGAGCATGGGGGGATACGATGTATTTAAAACCCAGTATCTGCCCGAGCAAAAACGCTGGGCTACACCCTATAATCTGGGCCTGCCCGTAAATTCGGCCGGGGATGATACCCATTTCATACTTGCCCGCGACGGCTACACCGCCTACCTGACTACCAATCGTAAGGATGGCTACGGCCAGCGCGATGTATACGTCGCTTATTTCTTTGAATTCCTCAGTGAAATGACGCCCACCTACAGCCAGTCACCGGTTACTTCCCAGCGCGGAGGGTAATAAACCGCTAAACGATTTGGGCGGAGTTCTGTTTTTCAACCAGACAACTGCTATTTTGCGTAAAAAAACAGAACTATGAAGAGCTTTCGCCTATTGACCGCCCTTTCCCTGGTGGTGGTTGCTGCCTGCAGCAATATTAATCCGCCGGAGAAACCATCCCCTCCACCTTCACCCTACGCCGGTGATCTGCCCATTGATCGGATACAGTTGCCCGAGGGTTTCCAGATTGATGTATACGCCGAGGGAGTGGATAATGCCCGTTCGATGGATCTGTCACCCAACGGAACCTTGTTCGTGGGAACCCGTGGCGAAGGCAATGTGTATGCCCTGCAGGATACGGATGGTGATCACCGAAATGACCAGAAGTACGTGTTGGCCGAAGGCCTTAAGCTACCCAACGGAGTTGCATTCCGTGATGGCCATCTATACGTAGCGACGGTCAACCAAATCTTACGTTTCTCCGATATTGAATCCAACCTCGAGAATCCAACCTACGAGGTGATTTACGATGATTACCCCACCGAAACCCACCACGGCTGGAAGTTCATTGCTTTCGGACCTGACGATAAACTTTACGTTCCGGTGGGTGCGCCCTGCAATATTTGCAAGTCGGAAGACGAGGTCTTTGCCAGTATTACCCGCATGAATCCCGACGGTACCGACATGGAAGTGGTGCAACACGGTGTGCGAAACACGGTGGGCTTCACCTGGCACCCCGAAACCGGCGACCTGTGGTTCACCGATAACGGTCGTGACTGGATGGGCGACGACCAACCGGCCTGTGAGCTTAACCACGCTCCCCGGGATGGCATGCACTTCGGATATCCCTACTGTCACCAGGGTGATTTGCCCGATCCCGAGTTTGGTGACCAGCGCGACTGCTCCGAATTTACGCCCCCGGCCCAGAAGCTTGGTCCCCACGTCGCTCCGCTGGGCCTGGAATTTGTAACTACCCCTAATTTCCCCGATGACCTGAACGGCCATTTGATCATTGCTGAGCACGGTTCCTGGAACCGATCTACCAAGATCGGTTATCGCCTGATGTTGGTGCGTCTGAACGGTAGTGAGGCCGTTTCCTACGAGCCTTTCGCCGAGGGCTGGCTCGATCAGGCTTCCGACGAAGCCTGGGGTCGCCCGGTCGATGTGGAATTTATGCCCGATGGCTCCATGTTGGTATCCGACGATTTTGCGAACGCTATCTATCGCATATGGTATGAGGGTTAGTGGCTCAAGTCCTAAATCCTTGACAACCCAAGCCTTGCCCTTTTGCCCGCTGATGTAACCTGAAAGCCTCGTCGTAGCTTCGGCTACGCCTGCGTTTCCAGGCTTCATCAGCGAACAAAATTCCGGCGGCTTAATTATCAGAGACTTAGAACTTGAGCCACCAGGCTTTCGCCAAAAGACAAATCAAAAAGGGTTGGCAGATCAAGTATCTGCCAACCCTTTTTTGGCGGAAGCCAGCCCCTCCGCTAATTCCAGCTGGAGGGTTCTTGTTTTATCCCGGGCATACCACTTCTGCAATTTTAGCTGCAGGTTTTGATAAAAGGCCTTGCGTTCTGTCTCATCTCCGATGGCCTGCATAGCATCCCGCCCTTTCATCACCAGCTTTTGTGCCGGTACGGGCCGTGGCCCCCACACGTAAAGAACCTCACCAGAATCAGGATCCGTGACCAGTACCTTGGGAATGGAGCGACTGCCATTAGTCAGAAATTGATCGATGAGCCCGGGATATTCGTCGCGGAGAATACAGCGCAGGGTGATATGCGCTTGATTTTCGGCAAGGCGGTGAATCACCGGCAGTACCTGTGCCGCATCACCACACCAGCCTTCGGTAATGACAAGCCAGATTGTGGGCTTTGACCACCAGGCAAGAGCCGCAGACTCCAGTTCGGGCAGGAGCTTTACCGTCCGGTTCAGGCGATCCATGCGTCGTACGCTCATATCTGTATAGTGGATCATAGCCTCGCTCTGATTGGGGCCGGTGGTTTTATTTTGCGAAAGCAGGCCCCTGACCATCTCGAGATAATCAGGGTAGCTTACAGACTCCGAAAGGAAGTGCTTTTCAATCGTCATTCATCTGTGGATTTGCTAAGGAATGACCAGCTACCCGGCTCGTGTTCCAGGTCGGCGTTCATGGCTCGCAGCAATCGTTCCATGCTCGCGGCATTATCGGGCTCATCAATGGCCTCGAGCACTACCTCCCGCTCGCGATCAGTAAGGTGGAAAGAGATAGAGGCCATGATCTTATTATCGCGCCCCGGATGGTACATAAACCGCACAAATTCGAAATAATCGGGACCGAGCAGATCGTATATAAAACCAATACTGTTGTCGTGCTCGAATTCCTGCAGGCTAAGCAAACTACCGGCGATCTCGACCGGATTGATGAGGGATGAAATGATCCCCTTTCGATTGCTGGGTTTGATCTTTTCGATCTTCTCCGAACTGCTGACCTGAACCAATACCACACCGCTGGTATTATCGTGGATCCAGTCCTTGAATACCTGCATAAATCGAGTTGCCGACAGTAGCCCATAGTTATCGCGGAAACCGGCGTCCATTACCTCGATCTGGGGGTCGGTGGGCAGGTGAACGTTGGGCAGAATGTACGGGTAAGTAGCATTCATGCGCAGGGCCGTGAGGAAGCGCAGGCTATCGGCTTCCTGTTCGCGGAGGAGCCACCCGAAGTCAACGGCATCCACCTCCACCGTTTGCCGGTATTCGGTGCCGATAGGGGCGATCATCATAAAGGAGACTCCCTGGGGTGAAATGATCATCCGGCGGGCATCATTAACCACGGCCGGAGTGACGTAGAGCATTGGGATCTCAGCGAGCTGTTCGGCCTCCCGGTATTCGGCCAGGGAGCGATCCATCATATAGTGGGTATTCTCGTTGAGCTGTCGCTCAAATACGTAGGCTCTGTCCTTGTAATAGCGGTGTCCATTGAGATCAAATTTGGTACTCGGCAGGAAGAGATCGTTGGCTACCAGAGTGAATGCGATAGGGTTTAGCAGATCCTTAGAGATATCCTCGATGTACCGGCGGCCGTAATAGGTATTAATTTTTTCCTGTTTGGTGCGCCAATACAATTCGCGCAGGTACGCCATCCCCAGCATGCCTCCGGAGGCTCCGGTGATCAGCACGGTATTATCCATCAGTCGGCCCCCCAGCAAACTGTCGGCTTTTTGGGCCACCTGCATTGACCAGGTAGCGGACCGCAAGCCGCCGCCACTGACACTGAAAATGACCATCTTGGGTTTTTGTCCGGGTGGAGCCCAGGCGCGTTTTTTCCAATTCTCCAGGATGTCCAGGGTAGCCTGCTCGTCTTTTTCAACCTGATCGGACAGGACTACGTCGTTGAGGTGTTCGTAGGAGTACGATGCCTCGGGCCCTGAATAATCAAGGCCATAGGCTTTATTGCGGTAGTGTGCCACATCGTGACTGGTGACCACATTCGTGGCGAGGAGCAACAGGATAATAATGGTGACCCGCCACTTGTGAAACCAATAGGAAACGGCTCCGATGAGGGCCGTGAAGATGCTGAACAGAAAGAACACACTGGCTCCGGCCGGGATACGAAAAAGCCGGTGATCGGTAAGCTGGCCCAGTAACATCAGTACGATAATGGTCACCAACTGAATGATGAGGGCATTGAGGTGGTTCTGGCGGAAAATTCCCATCAGCAATTTAGAATCGTAGTGCGCAACGCTCCGTACCAAACGGGGTTTACAGGTTTCGGTGAGGTAGGTATCGACCCGCCATCGATTCTGGTCGAGTTTAATCTGATCAATATCTACGTCGCGGTGTCCCGGTGCTATAGACTTTTGGGTGTGGGGTGGTTTTTGAGTGCCTTTCAGAAAATAACTGATATCCCGGTTAGTGAAATGGAAATACAGGAAATACAGGAAGAGCATGGACACAAAGCCCCCCATATAGCCCGACAGGGTCTGGAAGAGGTTTTCCAGAGTCATTTCGTTGAAACCCCACTGAAAAAACAACACACTCAGAAAGTAAAAAATAGAAAAGGCCAGCGGAACAATCAGGTTGTTCAGGCAAAATTTGGTGAATGGATGCGACAACGAAGCCAGAAATGGAAAATAGTGTGCACTCAGGAGGTAAGTGGTCAAATTCCAGGTCAGGAAAAAACAACCGAAAGCCATGCCAATAAAAAAGAATGCCTGAAAACCGCTGGTTCCCAGGTATTCCGGATCGAGAAACAAATACCGGATCCCAAACTTAGCGGCAAGGCCACCGCTAATTACTACCGTCAAAAAAATCCAAATACCCAACAATAGTTGATTGCTGCGCAGATGCAGGATGAAGAGCTGCACAGGGAAGGAATAGAAGGTACGGCGGAGTAGGTGGCGCATGGGGGTTTGTTCTCTCACTATTATTAACGAAAGGCTTGCCAAAAAAGATTCCAGCTGAGCCCTTCACAGGAACATTTTCTTTGTTTTTCCGGTGTTTTTCTTGTACTCACCTTTTTTGACCTCCGGGAAAATGACAATAAGGGCTGATATACGCCGTTCGGTAAGGATATCAGCAGTAGTGTTTCCAAGTTGTTTTTGCATCTTTTTTAATGGGATTCCGTACTACTGATTGCCCGGTATTAAGCTCTCCGCTGTCTCTGACCAACTCTAGCATGTATTTTGCTGTTAATAAATACCATTTACTCATTACATAACTGTACTTTTATCCCCGCTTTCTAAAAAACCAGTTTCCTATGAATATAGCAGTAGTTGGCACCGGGTACGTTGGCCTGGTCACGGGCACCTGTTTTGCCGAAACCGGCAACAACGTGACCTGCGTCGATATCGATGAAGCCAAAGTAAACCGGATGCGCCAGGGCGAAGTGCCCATTTACGAGCCTGGCCTGGAAGTCATTTTCGAACGCAATACCCGCCAGGGCCGGCTTCATTTTACCACTAACCTGGAAGAAGCTATTGTCGATGCCGAAGTCATCTTTTTGGCATTGCCTACCCCTCCCGGTGAAGACGGATCGGCCGACCTATCCTACATTCTCGGGGTTGCCGATGACCTGTCGCACATCATTAAAGACTATAAAGTAGTAGTCGATAAAAGTACCGTGCCGGTAGGCACCTCCGAACGGGTACATGCCGCTATTGCTCAAAATACCAGCGAGACACTTTTCGATGTCGTTTCCAACCCCGAATTTTTGCGGGAAGGTGTAGCTGTCGATGATTTCCTGCGTCCCGATCGCGTAGTAATCGGAACCAGTTCCGACCGCGCCCGCAAGGTTATGCGCCAATTGTACGAACCATTCGTTCGTCAGGGTAACCCCATCCTCTTCATGGATGAGCGCTCGGCCGAAATGACCAAGTATGCTGCCAACTCCTACCTCGCCACCCGGATCACCTTCATGAACGAGATCGCCAATCTTTGTGAACGCGTTGGTGCCGACGTAGATATGGTCCGTAAAGGCATGGGTAGCGACACGCGCATTGGTAAGCGATTCCTCTTCCCGGGGATTGGCTTTGGTGGATCTTGTTTCCCAAAAGATGTACAAGCCCTGGCCCGCACCGCCGGAGAATACGATTACGACTTCCAGATCCTCAACTCCGTATTGAATGTCAATGACAACCAACGCGTTGGTCTGGGTAAGCGACTCGTCAACTTCTTTGGTGGAAACCTGGAGGGTATAACGGTTACCATCTGGGGACTGGCATTCAAACCCAATACCGACGATATCCGCGAGGCTCCCGCTCTGTACATCATCGATGAGCTGCTGAAAGCCGGCGCCAAGATCCGTGCTTTCGATCCGGAAGCCATGGATAATGTTAAAGCAATATACGGTGACCAGATCACCTTCTGTGAAGATCAATACGAGGCACTTATCGAGTCACATGCCTTGCTTATTGCCACCGAATGGAGTGTGTTCCGCACCCCTAGCTTTGCCGTTATGAAAGAACTGATGGTCCATGATGTCATTTTCGATGGTCGTAACCTGTACGATCGGGAAATGATGGCTGACCACGGATTTTACTATGAGAGTATCGGCCGCATGCCTGTCGGCAAGAAACCCGTACTTGAACAGGCCTAATCCACACTTCTATTCGGATAAACGTGACACCAGCATCCGGCCACACTCTCCGTAGGGTGGCCGGATCATTTTTTAGATGGAGATGGTACGCCGACCATTTGGTACGTTGACGGTAGCCAAACCCCAACCTTACGTTTTAATATTGTTCTTCCGGGCAATACTCGTATCTTACCTTCGTTTCAGTATCGAATCCGGAATAAGATCATGAAGCATCTCTCCATCATTATCACACTGATCGCTGTAATTACTGCCTGCCAGTCAGGCCCAAAAGGGCCTCCGGGTACCCGTAAGGTGACACAGGAAGGTGACTTCGGTGAGCGGGAGGTATTCTTTGTTGATAAGGATTCGGGCGAGCAGCATGGTCCCTACCTGCGCTATAGTGCTACGGATACGCTATTGGAAGAGGCCCGGTTTGTGGATGGTACCCTCCAGGGTGAACGCAAGCTCTACTATCCCAACGGGACTATTCAGATCGTAGAGCACTACGAAGGTGGTTTGTTTCACGGCCTGTATCAGACTTATTACCCCAACGGTACACTTAAACTGGAGGGAGAGTACGTCAATAACAAAATGGAAGGCATCTGGAAGGGATACTACGAAACCGGCGAACTGTTCGAAGAGGTCACTTTTGAGGACAATCTCGAAAATGGTCCCTTTACCGAATACTTCAAAAGTGGTGTCGTGGAAGTAAAGGGCACCTATCTCGACGGCGATAATGAGGACGGTGAATTATTGTTCTATGACGAAGAAGGAGAACTTATCAAATCCATGAATTGCGATCGCGGCTTGTGCCGTACGACCTGGACTGCTGCTTCCGGTGAACCCCAGCGCTAATACACGACCATGAAATCACTCTTTCCGCTCCTGTTATGCTTCTTCGGTTTGGTGACCAGTTACGCTCAGATCGGTGGCCGGCAGATCTATTCCTTTCTGCAATTGCCTGCCAGTGCCCGG
>CAYFGK010000068.1:0-39041 GCA_964342305.1 uncultured Saprospiraceae bacterium
TTAACGTGAGGTTGGGCACAAACTATTTCTTAAAGAGAGGATACCTAAGGCCCAACCTCCCGGTACAGTGTAGTTGGTATAGTGTATAGAGATTCGAGTAAGTCTTACTACCTAATACCCTCTACCAAATACAACGGGAGGTGGTGACATTCCGCTCTTTATCAATCAATTAAGCCCCAAGCCTCACGTTTAGTTAGGCTTTCGCCAAAAAAAGGTTATGCCCAAAATAATCCTCCGTACCGACATATATGCCCCCATCGAAAAGGTCTTCGACCTGTCGCGCAGTATTGATTTCCATCAGACATCCATGTCCCATACCAGCGAAAGGGCGATCGCGGGGCGCACAACTGGCCTGATTGAATTGGGGGAAACCGTTACCTGGCGGGCCCGGCACTTTGGTCTTTATCTGACCCTTACCTCCCGGATCGCGGCCATGGATCCACCCTACTCCTTTGTAGACGAGCAAGTGAAAGGACCTTTTGCCTCTTTTTCCCACCAGCACTTATTTGAGGAGATCGACGGGGGAACCCACCTGCAAGATGTTTTCGAGTATCGATCACCTCTGGGGTGGTTGGGACGACTGGCGGATGCGCTGTTTTTGAAACAGTATATGGAAAAGCTGCTTAGGCGGAGGAATGTGACAATGAAATATTACATAGAAGACCGGCAAGGCCAAGGCGATCCGCTTTACCACCCTGGAGGCTATTAGCCGGGCCCTCGATTGCCAACCCGGGGACATATTGGAATTTCAACCCGAATAGGCTCAATCAAGTGACAAGGTTGTTTAATAAATGCTTGAGTGATTATTGTCACCGATTGATCGATACAAGGGGGGTATTTTTATTCAACTATGAAGAACAAAGCCCTCAAGCTCATCGGCGTCTGTTTACTGTGCCTGGCGATCGTGACCGGACTGGTTCTTCTGGTACAGTCATTATCCACTTAAATCGAACAAGATGAAAAAGAATATGGGCTCCGCTGACCGAATCATCCGGGTCGTGATTGCGGCGACAATTGCTGCGCTGTTTTTCACGGGCGTTATTGCCGGCACGTTTGCTATTGTGCTGCTAGTCTTGGCAGTGATTTTCGTCCTGACCAGCCTGGTGAGTTTTTGCCCCCTGTACGCGCCTTTCGGATTGAAGACGTGTAAGACGAAACAAGCGGAGTAAACTAGCTCGATCCGGAGGATCGAGCACCATTGGTGCGCAATCCTCCGGATCGCGATATATTTCCCATCAGGAACCATTACGTCCAACTATCGCTATATTACGGGCAAAATCTGTACCGTAATACTATGACTACTTTTTTCGAAAAACCAATCTGCTGGCTGGTCCTCCTGGCAACACTCCTTTTGACGTCTTGCACCGAATCCACCGACCGCGTGCTCAATCTACCAATCACCGACCTCACTACCGCTGCTTTAATCCCTCTGCCCCAGGAGATGCGGGCGACCAACAGCGGCTTCGCCCTGGATGAATATACGGCCCTGTCCACGGCGGGTGCCGAGGACTTCGCCGACGTCAGTGCTTTTTTGGCGAAAGCCATAACCGACCATACCGGATTGCAAATACCCACCGGTAATGCGTCGGAGGGTGGAGCCCTGACGGTAATCAGCCTGGAGCAAACCGGAGACCTGGGCAATTCCGAAGCCTACCGCCTGGTGATCACCGAAGACTCCATCCGCCTACAGGCGGGAACCGCAGCGGGCGCGTTCCGGGGGGTACAGACCATCCGGCAGTTGATCCCGCACGCGAGTACCGATACGCTGGCCGAAAACCCCATCTGGGTGATCCCGACCGGGACGATCACCGACGAACCCCAGTACGTCTACCGGGCCTCCATGCTGGATGTGTCGCGCCACTTCTTTGGGGTCGACGATGTGAAAAAGTACATCGACCTGATGGCCTACTACAAAATGAATACGCTGCACCTGCACCTGAGCGATGATCAGGGCTGGCGCATTGAGATCAAGTCGTGGCCCCGCCTGACTGAGGTAGGCGGCAGCACGGAGGTCGACGGGGGCGAAGGTGGCTTCTTCACCCAGGAGCAGTATACAGAGATCGTGCAGTACGCGGCCGATCACCACATCACGGTGGTACCCGAGATCGATATGCCGGGGCACACCAATGCTGCTTCGGTAGCCTACCCCATCCTGAACGGGAACGGAAAGACGCCCGAGCTGTACACCGGCCGCGAGGTGGGCTTCAGCACCTTTGATAGCCGCAAGGATACGGTCTATGCCTTTATCGACGATGTGGTGCGGGAAATCGCGGCCCTGACGCCCGGTCCCTACTTCCATATCGGGGGCGACGAAAGCCACGTGACCGAAAAGCCCGATTACAACTACTTCGTGGAACGGGTGCAGGGGATCGTGCAGAAGCACGGCAAGCGCATGATGGGCTGGGACGAGATCGTCACGGCCGATATCGATTCTACGGCCATTGCGCAGGTATGGGCGAATAAGGAAAACGGAGAACAGGGCATTGCCAAAGGCATGAAACTCATCCTTTCGCCTTCTGACCGCGCCTACCTGGATATGAAATACGATTCGAGCTCGACCTACGGATATACCTGGGCGGGCCTCATTCCGGTCGATGTCGGCTACGATTGGGATCCCGAGGAGTACTTCCCGAAGGAGCACGTACTGGGTCTGGACGCACCCCTGTGGTCGGAGACCATTGCCGAGTTGGACGAGCTGGAGTACCTGGCCTTTCCGCGTCTGCTCGGCTACGCCGAACTCGGCTGGACGACGCAGGACAAACGCGACTGGGAAACGTACCGGGTGCGCCTGGGTCGGCAGGCGCCCTTTTTGGAGCGCATGAATGTCAACTTTTACCGGTCGGAGAAGGTGGATTGGGAATAACGGCATACGGTTCTCGCCTGCGCAATGGCTCCGGCGAGCAGAGACGGTCTACGGTTTCGGACCTGCCCTTTCCGGTAGCTATTCATTGTTGTACACCTTGGTCCGTGTATGCCTGCCAAAGCCTTGGCGTAGGAAGGGTCCATGGTCCATGGTCCATGGTTAGGCTTTCGCCAAAAAAATGGAGGGACAGTTTCCTTTTTGAAGGGTAAATGCCAGCCGATGCGATCTTGGGGTCGTGTGGGGTGGTGATGGTTTGGGGATTAACTATAGAGCAAAAACAGCTGTTGCATTAAGGAACTTTTGTGACAGAATTCTGCTTGTAGTAGCGTAGAGAATAAAATGAGCTCCTTACTTTGTTCGCCTATAAATAAGGACGACTTTGTTAGAGAGTACGAAAAGTGTTAATTTGAGAGTAAACAGAAAACGATGACTGGATTAGATAAACCACTTAGTAATCTACAGATAGAGCTACTTAAGCTTTATAGCCAAGATGTAAGTGAAGAAGATTTGATTGCCATAAAGCGTTTACTTGCAAACTATTTTGCTGATCAGGCTTCTGACGAGATGGATCGCTTGTGGAATAAAGAATCCTGGACAAATGATACGATGGATAAGTGGTTAAGTAAGGACGACGAATCACACACCGAAGGAGAGTAAAGGTGAAAGTAGTACTAGACACGAATAGTCTACTTGTAAGTATTGGACGAAATTCAAAATATCGACCAATATTTGATGCATTGCTCGATGGAAAAATTAAGCTTATCGTCTCAAATGATATTGTCAGTGAATATGCTGAAAAAATTGAAGAAAAAACAAATGCCATTGTAGCTTCAAATATTATCAACTTTTTGATGCGCTCTCCAGATGTAGAGAAAGTAGAGATTTACTTTAAGTGGTCGGTGATTACACAAGATGAAGATGACAATAAGTTTGTTGACTGTGCTCTTAATGGTCGAGCAAGCTTCTTGATAACAGACGATAAACACTTTAATGTTTTATCAAAAATAGACTTCCCTCCAATTAGAGTATTACGGACTAAAGAGTTTTTGGCTAAAATTAATAAACTCTAAAGGTAGACCTGTGGGGCAATCAATCTTTAAATGAGATACCAACAGCCACATATCATCATCGATTTTTATCCGGATGGAGTAGCCTTTATTCAGGTTGATGATTACGAGTTATTTGACTTTATATCAGACTATCTATCTGAGGAATATTCTATGGAATTCGAGTACACCTCTCTTATTGATAAATTAAAAAAGTATTCGATGTTCTTTCCTGAAAGGTATTCTTTTCAGAGGTTGAAGGATGCGATTCAAAAGTTAGATAAAAATGAAATAGAAA
This sequence comes from uncultured Saprospiraceae bacterium, assembly GCA_964342305.1. Lineage (GTDB taxonomy): Bacteria > Bacteroidota > Bacteroidia > Chitinophagales > Saprospiraceae > DT-110. Next base: position 4,208 of record CAYFGK010000068.1, read on the forward strand.
AAATTTATCGGTTGAATAATAAATAGAGATCTCCTTTCCTTCATTAAAGGATAAACAAACGTTCCGATTGCGATCAAGATTTGGTAACGCCTGCGCAGCGCGGCGGAAAATTCGATTGTGGTGGCAAGATGCTGACAGTTACGTGTCTGAATTACAAAGTGTTTAGGCTTTCGCCAAAAAAGGGAATAAGAGTTCTGTTCCATATTGTTGCTAACGCTAACCTCCCTTCGCTCGTTTGTTGACGGCTAGCCAAAAGAAAGGAACCAAATCTAGGTAAGAATGTGTTATTTTATCATTGAGATTAATTTGGCTTCAATTTTAAATGATTGCTAATGAAGACAATAACAATAAGCTTGCCGGAAGAAGTTGAACTTGACAAAGTAAAGATGATCATAGCGGCTTCTTTATTTGAGCAAGGTGTACTGTCTTCCGGGCAGGCTTCCGAATTGGTGGGAATACCAAGAAGGCAATTTTTAGAAGAGATCAGCAAGTATGGAGTTTCAATATTTGGAGAGACTGCTGAGGATATAGAAAAGGTAAGCGATATTGAACTCTAATAAGGTATGAAAGCGATCATTGCTGATACAAGTTGCTTGATCATATATGATAAAATAAACAAATTAGAAATTTTACGGGATACGTTTGTCGAACTCATCGTGACGTATGAAGTTGCGGAGGAATTTGGAGATGAATTACCCGCCTGGATAGCCATCAAGCGAATAACAAATAAGAACCAATATCTTGAATTGGCAAAGAATTTGGGAAAAGGAGAAGCCAGTTCAATTACGCTGGCTCTAGAATTTGATGCTAGCTTGTTGATCATTGATGAGCGAAAAGGGAGAAAAGTTGCCGAAGAGATGAAAATAGACATTATCGGATCTCTTGGAGTGCTTATTAAAGCTAAGGAGACGGGAAAAATAGAATCAGTGAAGGAAATTTTGAATTTAATTGATAAGACGAATTTTCGAATATCTAATTCGCTTAAAGAGCAAGTATTGAAGAAAGCTGGAGAACTATAATAAGAGACCGACCGCTAATCTCGAGACTGTTCATTTATTGATATGAACACCATATTCAACCTCAATCGCACCGATCATATCATAACCGGAGCCGACCACCACTACATCCGCATCAATCAGTACCAAATAGAGGAGGCAAACAGTGTTTTGGGTACCTCCGATTTTATCCTGGAGTTTTTGAATGATACCCACTTTACCTACGATTACCAATTTGAAGGATGGCAAAGCCTGAGCGGGACTAATCACCTGCCTTTCCCCTTTCGGACCGAAAAACTGGACACATCGCATTTCGAGTTATCTAACAACTTCAAGGTTAGTGATCTTTTAGAGGCCTTTGATCGCTCATTCGAAGAATACGCACATGAGCCATCCCATTTACCATTTAGGAAAAGCTTTGTCAATAACCTCAGTATATTACAAGATTTACTGAAGGGGAAAGAGGTGACAGGTACTTGCGTTCATCTCACGATAGACGGTATCCCTAGTGACTCACCTATAGTAACCCAACTCTACAATGATATGGGTTACACGGTCGATTACTTTTATTTTGGAGCAATCTTCCTGAAGGATGAATCGGGTTTCGTAACGTTTGAGCTGGCCTATGAGTGATCAAGGTATTATACCGCTCTGCTAGCTTATCATCTTAGTAATAGCCCAAACCTTGGTCCATGGTCTATGGCCCAAGGTTTGGGCTTTCGCCAAAAGAGTTATCAGGCGTTAAAGTATCCGGATTTCCGTAGCTGGTTGAGATAAGACCATAGCTTGTAATCTCTTTCCTGCATACTCCGCAGGCGTTCAATCACATCTTCAGGAATTTCTCTAAGTCCCTTTACCTTATTCGTGTTGACATTCAGGCTTAGGGGATCACCAAAATGTAGCTCCCCGGTCTTATTAAATCGTTCAATGGATGCCGAAAATTGATCCTGAAAACCAATGTGGTCTATTTCTTTGATACGAGATACGCATAAGCGTTGTCCTTCCTCCAGGCTTAAATCCATAGCGTTATCGGTCAGGAAAGCGTACTGGAAATTATTAAACTGATAGTGGTATGCATCAATAACTTCGTGAAAGTCATTAGGGTTAAATTCATTAGCTTTTATTTTCTTGAAATATAAAAGGTGAGAAACTGCTCTGTCTAATGGCTCCCGGAAGAAGGTAAACCGGATAATCTTTCTGTCTGGAAATAAGTCATCCAGATGACTAAAGGGATAATGCGTTGTAATCAACTTTGTCCGAGGAAACTGGTCAGCGTATTTCAGCGTAAACTCCGGTTTAGAAATCGTGTAGCGGCCAGCGTTCCGTTCCTGATCATCCGGGAGTATTTCATTTTGAGCAAAGTTTGCACAAAGCATCTGCCGGAAAGAAGTTCCGGCAGTTTTGGGAATATGCATAAAGAAGTAGAGCACCTGCTTCATCCGTACGTTATTTTCATCCACTCCATACCTTCGACTCTGCCCGTTTTTGTTGGTCATTCAGATGGTTTAAAGCTATAAAATGTAGAGCGGGCATTGCTAATTTGCTAAGTTTATGTTGTGACAGGTATAAACAGGTGCCTTCAGTAAGTTGCTATTAAATTGATAAGGTGTTGAAATTCAGGTTTTTAAGAAGGTTTCTTTTCCGAAGGCCGAAAGCCATCAAGGTAGCCTATCTCATTGAATCAACCATGCTGTACGGTGGGATCAAGGTTGCCTTCCGGCATGTCCAGGCCTTGGAGCAAATGGGTTGTCATGCAACCATTATTTGTCATGAGCCCTATCCCGATTGGCTGGAACCCGGCGTGAATTTTACACAGGCTGATCCATTTAACCAGGATATAGGAAATTCGTTTGATGTCCTGGTTGCTACCAGCGCAAGGTTACCGGCACAGCATTATCCGCCTCTGGGCAAAGCGGTTGTATTTCATTTAATGCAGGGCTATGAAGGCGATTTAAAAGAAGCGGCACCATATATGGATATCATTTTAAAGTGCTATAACCTTAGAATGCCTTCACTCGCGGTTACTCCGTACCTAAAAGATCTTTTAGAGGATAGATTTGATAACGAAGTTGTCCATTACATCGGCCAGGGTATCGATCATCACTATTTTTATCCGGCCAGACCGAATAAAAATCTCCGGTATACCGGCCATGTCAATCTCTTTGTTTTTGGCAATTTACAGCAGGAAGTGAAGCAAATAAGGCTTGCTTTACGTGTATTTAGCCAGGCAAAAGCAGTGATCCCCCAGCTTCGCCTGATCCGAATATCCATTTTCGATACCAAGCGGGAAGAGGAAGAGATACTTGGACATGACATAGAGTTTGCAAAGGGGAAATCCCCTTTAGAGGTTGGACAAATTTTAAGGCAAAATCCGGGCATATTGCTTGGTCCTTCGCAGGAGGCGGAAGGCTTTGGACTCCCACCGTTGGAGGCGATGGCTTGCGGAGTCCCCACCGTTATTACACGTACTCCGGGATTTTTATCTTTTGATGATAGGCATGATTATGCGCTTTTTTCGGAGGTAGGGAATGCCGAAGAGATGGTAGAGGGGATTGTCAAGGTTTTTAGGGACGATGCACTTAGAGCAAAAATAATCAAAAGGGGACTTGAAGTAGCTGGTAACTTTACCCACCAAAAAGTGGCAAAAAACTTGAAAAAAGTTTTCGAAGAATATCTTCGGAAATAGATGGATGGAGGTACCGCTCATGCAAAAATGGTATCGCCGTCTTTGACCCTAAGTTGAAGTTATATCTTCAGAATATCGATGCGGTGTATAGGAGAACTTGCAGATGAAATATATAGATAAGGTCATATTGAGGCAATTTCGCCACCACAGCCGGGAAAGTTTATTACCGATATTATTTCAAAAGCAGAAATACGGTTCGGGGGGATGGTTTAAGCAGCGTTGGTATAAAATGCTCCTGGAAAATATGTCTAACCAGGCGTTGTTTACACTGATTCATGACAAAGACCTTTGGAATGGTAAAGAATCTGTATCCGGCCCTGGTTCAACGTTTGATGCTACCAGAAATATTCGGGCGTCTTTACCTGGTTTATTGGAACGGTTTTCCATCCGCTCCGTTTTAGACATCCCGTGTGGTGATTTCAACTGGATGCAGCATGTCGATTTGATTGGTGTGGACTACACGGGGGCTGACCTTGTTGAGACGCTCATCGAGGTGAACAACCGAAAATTCGCCTCCGATAAAAGAAGGTTTCTGGTGCTCGATCTCACGAAAAGCGCTTTACCTCAAGCTGACCTGGTCCTCTGCCGGGATGCACTCGTTCATTTGGACGAGGGAGATATTTTCAGAGCGTTTCGGAACATAAAAAATAGTGGCACTAAATACCTGCTGATGACTAATTTTCCGGATCTGAGAGAAAACATAAAATTAGGCCCTGGCTACTGGCGTCCCATCAATTTCCAATTACCCCCGTATAATCTGCCCGCGCCATTGTTAAGTATTAATGAGGACGAAAAGGATGAGGGTTTTCAAGATAAAAGCATGTGTTTATGGAAAGCCCAAGACTTATAGAACATGAACGTTAATGCCATAATTGTCAATTATTTCACGGCCGATTTTTTGCCTCCTCTTTTGGAGATACTGCAAAACGAAAAGGACATCTCAAAAATAGTTATTTCAAATAATGGAGATCGGGCAAACCTCGATGGTCTGGCCAGCCACTATCAAAAAGCAGCGGTCATTCACCATACGGAGAATATTGGCTTTGCAGCAGCTGTGAATAAAGCCTGCCTAAGCGATAAAGCAGATTACTACCTATTGTTAAATCCGGATACATTGCCTGACAAAGGATTTGTCAGGGCTTTGCTCAGCACGGCTATTGCTCACGATGCCTTAATCACCGGGCCAAGGTTTTTCTGGGACAACGAAAAGACCTTCAGACTACCTCCTGCACCTGGCTTTTCATGGTCAATGGGAGCTGGTTTGCACCTGGCACTCCAATCTTCTGTAGAAGCAATTCTTACTGCCAATAACTGGGTTTTTCGGCATGAGCGTTTTTGGGAAAAAACGGCTCCGTTTTCTGAAACATTCCTTTCGGGGGCCTGCATGCTGGTCAAAAATGACAACGACTTTTTTGAATCCGGTAAAATTTTGGATGATCGATTTTTCCTTTATTATGAGGATACGGATTTGTGCCTGCGGGCCTTACTGGCAAATAAACCGGTGATGGTTGCCCCCGATGCTGAGGTCGTGCATTATTGGGATAAATCTCCGGGTGATAAGAAGTCAATCTTCATGGAGGAATCAGAAAAGCTGTTTTTAGAAAAACACTACGGAAAATCAACACCATATCCGGAATTCCACATTACAAAAAAACAGAACAGCATATCCGTTTTTGAATTGGGTGAAATGGTCAACGGTCCCGAATTTCAGATTGATGAAAAGCATGACTCAGGTGACTTTTATTTTGAATTAGGAATCAATCCGATATTTACTCCTTTTGCGCAAGCTATTGGAAATGGTGAAACTTTTGTATTCCCGCAAGGTATTTTGGAGGGATTAAAACCCGGATTGTATTTCTTTCGTCAAAGAACATTTTCAAACCAGGTCCTTGCCATTTGGAAGTGGAGAAAAGTATAGAGGTGGCCTTCACAAAATTTTTCTTAAAAGAAACAAGAATTCAATATGGCTGATAGTAGATCTACGATTACTCCAAACGATTTACCTCATCCCTTTAACCTTTATAAGGTTTTATTAAATAGTGATATGCTTCATTTCGGGTACTGGGAAGCAGGTAAAGATGGTGTTACCCTTGAAGAAGCCCAACAAGCTGCTACAGCGTTATTACTGAGTCAATTGCCCGCTGCTCCGGCAAGGGTCTTGGACATCGGGTGCGGGTTGGGTGCTACAAGTAGTTTACTGCAGAACAAAGGTTATGAGGTCATTGCTATTTCTCCCGACAAATCAGCTATCGATTACGCCGAGGCAGTACATCCGGGGCCACAATACTTCTCTATCGGTTTTCTTGATGACCACCCGATATTGCGGGGTGACCATACATATGATGTTGTCTTAATGCAGGAATCACTTCAGTATTTTCCTGAACTTCAGCCCGTTTTTACAAAAATTAAAAAGCTGATAAAAGATGGAACCAGCCGAATAATAATTTGCGATGAGGTTTCATATGATAAGGGTACCAACCAGTTTTCGGTAGTTAAAAATGTCAGAGAGATAGAAAGGACGTTTCACGAACTTGGTTTTTTTGTGGAGTATCATAAAATAATAGGCGATGAAGTGGCTCCAACCTGTACCGAAACCTTGCATAGGTTTGAAGAGAAACAACAAGTATTGATGGATACCATAGATGATGCACCAAAATATCTTGAACATTATATAAATGGTTGGCGACATCAGGAAAAAGCATATCGCAATGGGACAATGGGATATGAAATATGGAGTCTGCGGTATAGTGATATTAGTACGAGGAACTACCGTACTGGTGATGAATCCATCATTCTGGAGGCATTTAACAAAACATTCAACGTTAACCGTTCAATTGAACATTGGGTTTGGAAATTTAAAGAAAATCCAGATGGCGGACCTTATACTTCGCTCTCTTGGGATGGTGATAAAATAGCGGCACAAATCACCGGTTACCCCCTAACACTCGATCTCGGAAGCAACCAAGAGGTTGTGGCTTTCCATAATGGTGATACCATGGTTGTTCCGGAATATCGGGGCGTCGGAATTGGAAGGAATAACCTTTTATCGAGGACATTCCGGTTTTTTGAAAAAAACGTATTGCCAGTTAATGTCTTTCTGATATATGGTTTTAATACCGGAAAAATTCGCAGGCTTTGTCAGTTATTTCTTGGTGTCACCGTTGACCTAAAGGTTTATGAGTGGAATTATGCTATGACCAAATCGACAAGGTCAGGTTATTGGTCAAGGTTGCAGCACCGTATCTACGGTTTTTCCATTGCCAGGGAAGAAACCGTTGGTGACTGGGCGAATGAAGTATATAAAGCGGCACGAAAGAATTATCCGTGGCTGATTAAGCGGGATAAAACCTACCTACATTGGAGGTACGATCAACAGCCTGATTTTTCGTATTCTTTCTATGTTGTGAAGCGCTGGGGCAAGCCCCTTGGCTGGTTTGTCGTTCGTAAGGAAGGGGAGAAAATATATTTGGTGGATGCACTATTGAACAGGCAAAAGGCTGATACAATATTGAAAATGGCCATACTGAGATTACATACCGACTACCCCGAGGCCAAAGCATTGAATAGTTGGTTTTCAGAAGTTCCTGAATGGTGGAATAAATTGCTTGCTGATGCTGGTTTTGAAAAACACCGCCAATTTCAGGAACTATATCTTGCCTGCAAATCATATGATAAAAGAGTCACTACTCAAATGCTGGCCGATAATTTTTATTTCACAATGGGCGATGGAGACTTGTATTAAAGGGCAACTAAAAAACTGATTTTTACTCATCATTTGACTGCAGAAATACGCTGACAAAAGCATCCTCATATACGGGATCTCCAAATATTGACTTTACAGTAGATAATAATGCTTCCACCTCGTCAGCATATCTTTTTCTTTGAACAGTGTTCTCTGAGTTCAGGCGCTTATGAAATATGATCAGGTAGTCTTTCCTATCGTCAAAAGCGTTTGGGTCGGTAATATTGATCGACTGTTTGAGTTCCCGTATGGCCTTTACATTTACGGAACTATATACGGAAAAGTCATTCATAGTATCACTGTCCCAATAACCGGCTAACACGTTTTTTCGATGTAAAAACTGAGCTACCGGCATTGCATAAAAAGAGATATTGAAAGGAGTTTCGACGATCGATATATCGTTCTCGAAGGTCTTTACATATTCTCTGTAAAATGGTCGTGTTCTGGGTAAATAGTTTTCAAAGACTTTTTCTTCAAAGTTTTTCCCATAGATCATTTGGGCTAAAAGTACGGTGTTACGTGAGTTTGCCGGAGCCTCAATGAATTTTATCCAGGGAAAATTCAGCGTTATAACTACCATCGTCAGGCTGAGAATGACCGTTTGTAGCTGCTTGTTTTCAAGTGTTCTGATTAGTTCATCTAACGCATAAGCCACCATCAAAAGAAATACCGGCAGAGTCATGATTAAGTACCGGGCAAAGATGTGAGGTGCATCACCTGCTACTGGTTTTGTAACCAGGACGAACAGGAACTGAAAGATTACCGGAAAGATCAGGAATCCAAAGAAAGGTCTGATTTTCTCTTGTTGCCTCGAGAGATATATTGTGATGAAGGCTAGAATGATAAAAACACCAAAAATAATATGATTATGACTGCCGGTGATCAGTGCTTCAAAACCTGAAAATACATTGTAAAAAGTAAAATCAGCCTGCCCGACCCTATTTTCGGAGGCCAATAATATCCCCTTTACCTGCCAGCCAAAAAGTATTGCAAGTACAATGGCAAGCGTTGTTAATGGACCCACTATTTTCCTCCAGGAAAGTTTAGTTTGTGCACGATCGGTTTTCAATAGTCCGTAAGCCAGAATATATAAAATAGGAGCCAAAACAAATGGGAAAGCAATGATGTGAAAATAGCCGGCTAAAGCACCAGAAACCACATATACATAGCCATGCTTTTGTTTTCCCTTTGTCCACCACAAATAACAGGAAACCAACGATACAAAAGATAAAAGAGTAACCATGCTGTATGGTCTTGCGTATCGGCTATAAAAAACGAGGACCGGAGCCGAGGCAAGGAAAGCCATGAAAAGCAATACTGTTCTATCATCAAAAAACGGACGGACCAATACCGGTCCAATAATCAATAGTAGTATCCCCGAAATAGCTACCGGAAGGTAAATGAAAAATTCGTTCAATGAATTTGTATACAGCAGAAAGTGATAATAGAGAGCAACCGGAGTGGAATGACTTCCCTGGAAAAAGTCAGTAAAAATGGAAATGAAGTCCGAACTTGCAGCAATATTAATGGAGTGCCATTCATCACCCAAAATGATTTGACTACTGATCTCCCAGACCCTTATCAAAACAGCAGCAATTAGAATTACCACACCAAAACCAGCTAGATGGTACGAAAAAGTGTTGTTTTTCATAGAAGATGGTGGTAAGGTTCTTGGCGTTGCCTGGAGTCACTATGGAATATAAAGGTATCCAATCCTACAGCACTTTTACAGTTTCTTTTCTATTCATTCCACCTGTGATAGCCTTTGGAGCACTGGTCTTGGTACATTCCGCCTATCCGGTTTTCCTCAAAACAGAGCAGGTGATATGTTCTGTTCTGACCATTGAACGGATAGACCAACCTGGTCAAAGCCTCTATTTTGTATCTTTACCTATACGTGTTTTTTGTATGCTAATTTTGGAGATTATAGCCCCCAGAAAGAATGACTTTATCTGTCCGTTCAGTGTTCTTGCCACTATACCGCTTCCGAAAAGATTTGGGCTTCGCCAACCTTTTCACGCGAGTATATACTCGACTCGAAGTGGTTTGGGACACCAAACCACTTCGTTGTCGGTATATTGTATCTAACTATTGAATCATAACACTACTTATGCCGTTAAAAAAAATTCCTTACGGAAGGGCTTTGGTTTTAGCTCCGCATCCTGATGATGAGGTGTTCGGTTGTGGCGGAGCGATTATCAGACATGTTCAGCAAGGAGATCCGGTAAAAGTCGTCATTGTAACTAAAGGTGATTTGCCGGTAACAGCAAGCCAGAAAGTGGAAAACTATGTCGAAATCAGAAGGCAGGAGTCCATTGAAGCAGCACGCATTTTAGGATATGGGAAGCCAGTGTTCTTGAATTACCCGGACGGGAAGTTGAAACAGGAGAACAGGCTTGATACGGATTTGCTCGAGATAATTGAAGACTTTACGCCCCGTATTATTTATTTACCTTCTGATACAGAGCTTCATCCGGATCACATAGCCCTTTATAAAGCGGCAGTAAAGGCCCTCAAGAGATACCAGCCAGAAGTTGACTTGTTTTTATATGAAATTAGTGAGGCTTTGCAGCCTAATTTTCACCATGATATTTCCGATCTGCAGTCAACCTTAGATCGGGCTATCCAATGTTTTCCTTCCCAGCTTGAAGCACAGGACTACTTTAAATACATCCGGGCCCTTCATACCTATCGCTCACTCCCACTAGGTACAGAAGTGGAGTTTGCCGAGGCATACAAGAGAATCAACAGCAATATTCTGAAATCGGGCGATGAGATCTGGTTACAGAAGCGGGCAACTACAGAAAAGCAAATTTCTGAAAATGCGGACAAAGACAAATGCCCGCTGATTTCAGTTGTCGTCCGCACCATGAACCGGCCCCAATTGCCGGAAGCGCTAGAGTCCATAGCGTTGCAAACGTACCCCAACCTGGAGGTGATAGTGGTGGATGCGCTGGGAGAAAATCCGTTGCAATTAGGTGAAGCATGTGGTAGTTTTCCTTTACACCTGATTTCTAAAGAACGTCCGCTCAATCGTCCCCAGGCGGCCAATGCAGGACTGGATGCTATTAGTGGCAACTACTTCTGTTTTCTCGACGAAGACGACCTGATGGAGCCAGAGCACGTAGCAACGCTTTTTCAGGCGTTGAATGGCAGCAACGCCACTACGGCATATGGCATTATCAGAAAGGTGGATATGGACTCGGGAAATGAAATGATGTATGACGGTGACTTTGATACGAATAAATTATTGAAAGAGAACTTTATCCCTAATCTGGCATGCCTATATGATGTTGACCTGCTTCGCAATGGCTGCCGCTTTGATGTGGCGTTGGAAATATATGAAGATTGGGATTTCCTGATCCAGGCATGCCATCTGGGTGATTTTTTGTTTGTACCACATCTGGTAGGAACATACCGGGATTTTCAATCCTCTCCGATTCACGGCAACATAACTGAGGTCTTAAATTATCGGAGAAAAATATACCTGAAATGGATCCCGAGAATATCTGATCAACTGTTTATTAATCTTATTTCAACGGAATATGACATAAAAGACAACATACTGATTGATGAAAATAAACAACTATTAAAGGAAAACCAGGCTCTAATTACCGAACTAAAAGCTGCCAGATCAGATCGAAATCATACCATATCTGAGCATTTGGCTTTAAAACAAACCTTTAGCGAAAGGTTGGGAAGAAAGCTCAAAACCATTTACCGATACGGGAAAGCTGCTGCGAATAATGTACAGCGAGGGGATAAATCCCCGGCTGAAGATGTCAGACTCCTTAAGAACAGTGGCTTATTCGATGCGGAATTTTACCTGAGTAAATACCCGGATGTGAAAAATGCGGGATTGGATCCGGTGATGCACTATCTCGAATTCGGTGGCTTTGAAAAACGTGATCCTTCCGAACAATTCGACAGCACCTTTTATCTGGAAGAATACCCTGATGTACAGGAAGCTGGGATGAATCCGCTATTACATTATTTGAAATATGGTGAATCAGAAAACCGTCTGATCAGTAAAAATAAGACGGTCTTTCCACCCTTTGACCGTAAAGCGTTTACCGAACAGAAAAATAACGACCTGGATGAGTTTATGCGGTCAGGGGAACAAATCGATCTTGCTGGCAGTAACCCTCTGATCTCAGTGATTCTGGTGCTGTACAACAAAGCAGAACTTACTCTTGCCTGCCTTAAATCCCTGCAAAATAATGGCGAGGTGCCGGCAGAGATCATTATTGTGGACAATCACTCTACCGACCTTACAGCCCGGTTATTGGACAAAATAAAGGTTTCGAAGGTGATCCGTAACCAGGAAAATCGCCATTTTCTGCATGCATGCAACCAAGCTCTTGAATTTGTTACAACGCCTTATGTACTCCTGTTGAATAATGATACAGAAATAGAGCATGGAGCCATACGTGTTGCATTAAATACCCTGAAGGGAGATGAAAATTACGGTGCCGTGGGAGCTAAAATTATACGGCCTAACGGTGCACTTCAGGAGGCAGGGAACATCATCTGGAAGGATGGAAGCTGCTTAAGTTACGGCAGGGATGACGATCCCGATCTGGCCCAATATAATTTCACCAGATATGTGGATTATTGTTCAGCAGCATTTCTGCTGACACGGACCTTACTCTTCAAACAGCGCGGCGGTTTCGATACCAGGTTTAGCCCAGCCTATTACGAAGACACCGATTACTGCTTGTGGCTTCAGGAAAAAGGCTACTACGTAGTGTACGATCCAAATGTAGTGGTGAAACATTTCGAATATGGCAGTTCATCACCTGAGAGCAGTGCCTTGCTCATGGAAAAAAACCGGCTGGCTTTTTTAGATAAATATGAAAACATTCTGAAAAATCATTTTGAAAATCATGTCGCAAATATTCTGAAAGCCAGGTTTGCTGCCTCCCAAAAGAGTAGGAAGAATATCCTGTACGTCGATGACCGCGTCCCGCATAAAAACCTGGGCAGTGGTTATCCACGCTCCAACACCATTTCAAAGATATTAACCAGACTTGGTTATCACCTCACCATTTTTCCCAATACGTTTCCGGAGGAAGAATCATATGACTTGATCTACAGAGATATTAACCCATTTATTGAAGTTGCCCACGGCTACGGGGTAAAGGGCTTTCCGGCATTTTTGGAAACCAGGCAGGATTACTACAATATAATCTGGATAAGCCGACCCCATAACATGCGGTTGTTAAAGGAGACCCTTTTCATGCCGGGAAGACGATTTAAGGTGATTTATGATGCGGAGGCCATATTTGCGGAACGCGATTTCAATCGGTCGGAACTGATGGGTGAAACAAATAATGCGGAGGAAAAAGATTTGGCAATCAGACAGGAAATCAGCCTGACTGCACAGGCCGACCTGGTGATTGCTGTTTCCGGCCGGGATGCGGAAAAGTTTAAGGCCTATGGCGTTGAAAATGTGAAAATACTTGGTCATTATATTGAGCCGAACCCCGGAACAATGGATTTTAGTGATCGGAAAGATTTACTTTTCGTTGGTAATCTTGAGCATGAAGACTCCCCAAACACAGATTCGATTTTATGGTTTGTGAATGAGGTATTTCCGCTTATCAATGCCAGAATTCCCGGTATCAGGCTTCATATCGCCGGTTCTGCCTCCCCGGAACTTATCCGGAGATTAAACAATAAAAATGTGTTGTTATACGGGCAGGTACCTGAGCTAACTCATTTTTATAATAACTGCCGGGTTTTCGTTGCACCAACCAGGTTTGCCGCAGGTATCCCTTATAAAATTCATGAAGCCGCATCGTTTGGTCTTCCCGTCGTTACTACTAGTTTGCTGGCCGAACAGTTATCATGGAATGATCAAGACCAATTACGTGCTACCCCGGCTACCCCGGAAGCCTTTTCTGCGGCGGTCATACAGCTTTATTCCGATGCAAGCCTGTGGACAAGAATCAGGGAAAATGCTTTATCCGAGATCCGGCAAAAACATGTAAGTCATGCTTACGAAAAAGTAATAAAAGAGGCCGTTGAAATTATCACCGATCATTCAACCAAAGTGGAAAAATACTGGTCAGGGATAGATGCTGAAGCACATTATGGCAGTGATGTATATTGGATGGCAAACAGGCATGTTGAGAAACATTATCAAGAAATGGCCACGGGGGGAGAAGCTAATAAGCATTGGGTTAACTATGTGGTGGAGAAATACTTCCCACTTTCGAAAAACTGTGATCGGTTGCTCAGTTTAGGCTGCGGCGACGGTGAGTTGGAAAGGCACTTGCACCAGTTAAATACCTTTCAACGTATTGAAGGGCTTGATATTTCCAGAACCAGAATTGAAAAAGCAACAAGACTGGCACATGAGCAGAACTGTATAAATGTTGAATACAGGATAAGTGATGTTGAACGAGATGGCCTGCCGGTTAATAAGTATGACGCCGTATTCTTTAACTCTTCCTTGCATCACTTTGAAGGAATCGATGCACTGCTGGCTCAAACAGCCAATCGGTTAAAGCCAGACGGCTTTCTTGTATTATACGAATATGTCGGCCCTAACCGACTGGAGTATTCCGAAAAGGAAAAAGCCATCCTGCGTGAATTATTCGATAAAATCCCGGAAAAATACCGGGTTTCCCTGGCCCGGCATGATTATGGCCGACTCATCCGGGAACCCTTGTTTTTTGACCCTTTAGAGGTTGCCAGGGCTGACCCTTCCGAAGCCATAAACTCGGAGGCAATTATCCCGGCGGTGCATAAACATTTTCACGTTGTGGAATACAACAAGATTGGAGGAACCGTTTTGCATGTGCTCCTTCAGAATATTGCGGGCCACTTCCGGGAAAGTGATAAAGAATCTATGGAGATTCTGCAGTTTTTATTTGAACAAGAAAAAGCCCTGATTAACGAAGGAGAGCTCTCGAATCATTTTGCCCTTATCGTTGCAAAACTACCTCAATAATGAGTTGCACTTCTCAGCTATACCGCTTCCGAAAAGGTTTGGGCTTTGCCAAACCTTTTCACGCGAGTATATACTCGACTCGAAGTGGTTTGGTGTCCCAAACCACTTCGTTGTCGGTATAAAAAGACCGAGGTGGGCGACTTGGATCATAATTGGCGGAAGCCCTGCATAACGGCCTTCGAAAGTGCCCGCAAATGAATATATACTATGATCCAACCACTGAATAATAAAGACATCGAAGTGGCTACTCAAATACGCAGCGTATTTCAGGCATCGTATACCATCGAAGCCAAGCTGCTAAACGCAACCAACTTTCCCCCTTTGAAAAGAAGCCTGGAAAACTTTATGACCTGTAATAACCTCTTTTATGGATATGCGAAAGGCGATGATTTGGCCGGGGTTATCGAAATCGATCATTCCTCCACGGTGACAAATATTAACAGCCTGGTGGTTGATCCGCGGTTTTTTCGGCAGGGAATTGCCGGGAAGCTGATTGCCTTTGTCTTTGATACTTTTGAATCGCCATTATTTGTCGTCGAAACCGGGGTAGACAATAAGCCAGCCACTGATCTGTACCGGAAATATGGATTCAGGGAAGTAAAACAGTGGGACACAATCTACGGGATTCGGAAAGTACGATTTGAGCGGATCAAAGAGGATTGCAATAAAACAGGTCAATATCTTAAGTTATAAGGAACCACCACTGGCACTGCAATTGTTCTTAAGAGCAGTCATACTTTCATGCAGAGCCGGGATGAGGCCTGCATTGAATCAGTCTGCTTTTCATTAAGACAAAATGGATTACATGTCAACGGTACGGATTTCCAATCACGCGAAAGAGCAAATGGATGAAAGGGGAATCACCGAACAAATGGTGTTGGATATTATTCGTAATCCAGATCAAACCATACCTGAAGATGATGACAAGCTAGTTTATCAATCAATAACGTTTTTTGTCGAAGAAGGAAGAGATTATCTGGTCAGAGTGTTTGTAAACATAGTGAAAGAACCCCATCTTGTTATTACTGTATACCGTACCAGCAGGATTAAAAAATATTTGATAAATGAAGATTAAATACGATCAGGAGGTAGATATTCTAGTCATAAGGCTTTCTGAAGAACCAATTGTGGAAAGCGATGAAGCCCGGAAAGGGGTGATTCTGGATTTTGACAAGGCGGGAAATGTAGTCAAAATAGAAATTCTGGACGCTTCCAAGCGTGGAGATGAAATGACTAAGTTTGAATACGAGCTTGTTTCTGTTTGACCGAACATTTTTTGGAAAAAACTGCCCCTAACCGATTACTACACCAAATACCAGCCACCATGAAAAACCTATTCCCGTTACTCCTCGCCCTGTGCCTGTTCACCTATTGCACACCTACCAACGAGGGCGGCGACGAACCTGCACCGTCTTCCGAAGCCGAGATGTCCGACAATATGGACCAGATGGACGATAAAGCGGAATACGTCGCGATCAACTCCGATGAGGCTCTGATCGCGACCGCGCTGATGGCGGCTCCTGCCGAAAGCCGCGAAGGAAGCACCGTGATCGGCTATAATATGGCGGGCGAATTCGTCACCCTCAAAGAAGGGACCAATCAGTTCATTTGTCTGGCCGATGATCCTAAAAAGAAGGGTTTCAATGCGGCCTGTTACCACAAAAACCTGGAACCCTTCATGGCCCGCGGACGGGAACTGAAAGCCGAAGGTAAAACCGCCCAGGAGATCTTCGATATCCGGGAGCAGGAAGCCCAGGCCGGCACCCTCGATATGGGCGGCACCGGAAACACACTGCACGTCCTCTACGGACCCGATGCCAGCTACGATCCCGCCACGGGGAAAGTGGCTAATGCGATCTACCGCTACGTGGTCTATATGCCGTTTGCTACTGCCGAGTCCACTGGTTTGCCGGAGCAGCCCATTGCGCCCAACCATCCATGGATCATGAATCCCGGTACGCACCGGGCGCATATCATGATCTCGCCGGTGAATGGGGAAGAGTAAAAGGCCAAATTACCGGATCTGTAAAACGGTGGTCGTTACCGACTCGCTGCGCAGTCCCAGTTTGGCCGTGGGGTCGGTGTCAAATTGTCGGAACATTTGGTCTCCGAAACTCTGGTAGGATACCATATCGGTCGTAGCTTTCCCGGCTACTTCGAAGCGAACACTCAGGTTGTCCGGTTCGGGCTGAATGGTGATGATCGTCAATTCATCTCCGGCCGGATTCAGGAAGCCGGTAACATCGAGGCGATCATCACTGGCGGCAACTTCCACCCGCTGGTAGCCGGCGTCGATGTACTTGGCAAAGTGTTTCAGCAGGTGGTAGAATGGAGTGATCACATAATCCCCCGATTCGTCCACAATAATCATGGCATCGTCGGTCTGAGCCCAGGCCAGGGTCCAGTATATATAGGCGGCAGCATTTGCTTCGCGGAGATTGCTGTTGATAAACCGGGCAGTATTGATCCAGTTCATCCCTGAATATTCAGTCATTATTTTGGGCTTGTCAGCAAAATTATCCCCGAGATCACTCAGCGTATTTTGTATGCTTTCCAGGCTGGAATTATCGTTGAAGTTATAGGGGTGGTATCCGTATGCGCCAAGTGATTCGTGGGTTTTGATCGCTTCCGCAAAATGATCAAATGCTTCGGTGCTCAGATTGGCCGATTCGGGTCCTAGCATGACCGGTGGTTCGGAAAACGCCTGGAGTTTTTCGGCTACCAGGTCGAAAGCCCGATCGTATCCCGGAAAATCATCGGTCTCGGTCGGTCGCCATTCACAAGTCTCATAATCCGATACCCAGGTTGGTTCATTCTGAATGCTCAGGTAGTCGGGCGAAAAGGAGATATGGTTCAGCACGTCTTCCCAGTACGTGGCATATTCGTCGTACATAAATTCGCCATCCTGTTTTTTCAGGGTACCGTAATCGAGCATACCGTTGCTCTTCAGGTGAGAAGGAGGACCCCAGGAACTTAAAAGTACCCTGAGAGCAGGGTTCCGTGCTTTCGCCAAATCGTAAATTTCATTAGTAGCCTCATAGTGGTTTAGAAACCAGCTGACCTCCATGGCATCGGGCGATTTATTGGTTGGGTAGTCAGCCGGGTAGTACCAATTTTTTAGTCTTAGCACGTCCAGTCCCAGATCGTTGATAATAAGATCCATGATCTCCCCTTGTTTAGGACTCTTCGTAATCCGGTCACAATACCAGGAAAGCGATCCGCCAAACCCGATCATAGTCTGATAGGTTTGTTCGGGCGCAATGGTTATTAAGATGGAATTATCGGTGTCGGGAGTAATGGGCTCATCTTTAGCACAGGCCGAAATAAGGAGTAGGGCAACGATCAAAAGGTAACTGGTGGATTTGGAAAGCATCTGTTTAGGTTATTTGCAGGGAATTTAGGGAATTCACGGAATAACTGCGGCAAATGATTGTTAGTGCATACCTTACACTTGTGATGCTTTTTATTTTCCTTTTACATGTGTGTTTCCCTCCGGTACAAGAGGCAATCGATGTACTTGCACCTATTGCCCCTTGTAGCGACACCCTGACCGTTTCCGGCCCTGCTGCTGTCCTTTTCCACCCTGATAGCGTACGCTTGATGGAATGGAAGGCCGAAAAAGAAGCAGATGACTTTTTCATTTTGGCCGACGATGCTCAATGGTACACGGCAAAGGCAAGGACCTTTCTAAAGGAGAAAGGCCTGCTGACCATCGACACCGACCAACGTTGCATTAGCTTCGTTCAGGAAAACGGTAACAAGATCCACCTCCGTACGGACACACTCGAACCAGTCTGGGGACTGATCCTTTTTGATGGATTAAAGGAGCCTCTGGTGACCTATCCGGTGGAGGCGGAGATTGAATATCAACAATATTTTGGCTTCGATTGAAAAAAGAAAAACCATTCAATTAAAAGACTTCATATCAGTTAAAGGCAGAGTAAGTTGTGAAAACTTTAGAGCCCTGTCCATTCTTGCGATTGGATTAATTCCTTGCATTTATATAGTTCCAGGGTTAATATGGGTACTTTGGAATTATGCCAGAGTCGGCAAACATGGAGATTATAATGATTGGACTCAGCCCGGCCAAATTATCTCCATCAGTGTACCCGTTCATTTAATCGGTTTTGGATTGCTTGCTCTAATCTTTCTGAATTTATGTGTGGAAAGGATAAGAGACACAGGAGCCAAGTGGTGGGTTATTTTGATTCCCATTTGGAATCTTAAGGTCTTGTATTTTGATAAGTCAGAAAGGACATAAGTCGGCTTTCATAGCCAACCGAACCATTCTCCCCAGATTTTGGTTTTTTTACTGTACAACAATAAAAATGGTCCCTAATGGATGCTAACAACATAGATCGAAGAGAATTAAAGGCTATCGTGAAGGAAATCATGATGGAAGACATGGACTTGTTCAAGGAGACTATAAAGGAGATTCTGGCCGAGCATCAGATTATTACGACAGAGGATCAGGCTAAGCGAAGAAAAAAACTTGAAAAAATGATCGACGATGATTTTGATAAATACGATGAGGTATTTAAAGCATTAGCCTGATTTATGCAAAACCACCCCACATGACCTCACGCCTCTCCCCAACCACCACCCAAGCTATCCGGGACCGCCTGGACCACTTCCTGCATACCTGGAACGAAAAAGATCTCGACGGCTTCATGGACAACTTTACCGATGATGCCGAATTCACCGATGTGGTCAGCCAGACGGCCATCGGTAAAGAGGCCATCCGCAAACAACATGAGTTCGCCTTCAACGTCGTCATGAAGAATGCCTCTTTCGAAATGAGCAATATCCTCGCCCGGGAGATCGTACCCGACGTGGTCATTGTGAGCGCCCATTGGCTGAATCAAAACAGCCAGACACCGGATGGAAAAACACTACCCGATCGCAATGGCGTCATTCAATTCGTACTGATTAAAGATATAGCTACCGACTGGCTCTGTAAAATCGTCCACAACGCCGATTTTTCCCTGCCTTACGAAAAACGGGAGCGGGTATTGCGGTGAAGCTAATTACCTACTGTTAAAAGTCCCGAACCTCTGTATCTATCTGACCGTATACCCGTTTCGATAAAAGGATGATCAATAATTCTTTGAACTTGCAGCCCGGGATGAAAGAAAGCGATTTGCACTGGAAGATTGGTATTCAGATAACACCGCATATGGGAATCCTCCTTCTGATCATTTTGTGTTCGGCCTGCCAATCCTCTCCTTCAACAGCTTTCGATAACCCCGACAGCCCCATTTCTTTTTGGGATAAGCAACGCAAAGGGACCAACCATTTTAATGTAACGCCCTCTGAGGAATGGTACGAAGCGGCCAAGTCTGCGAATCTGACCTTCGTCCGCTTGGTATTTGAGAAGTGGGACGGCGTTCAGCGCGATTTTATCCTGGGGGATGCCGATCACTATCAAGGCATCGTTGAACGTGATTTCCAACAACTGAAGCAGTACCTCGATTATGCCGATTCACTGGGCTTTCACATCGTGATCACACCCATCAGTCTGCCCGGCGACCGGTGGGTGCAATCCAATGATGGACAAAAAGATGGACGCCTCTGGACCGATTGGACCTACCGCGAACAAGCCATTCAGTATTGGACCGATTTGGCCACTCGCCTGAAAGGGCACCCCGCCCTGGTTGGCTACAACCTGGTCAACGAACCGCATCCCGAATCGTATCACCAAAAACACAGCTTCTGGAACCGGGATCTCCCCGAATGGTACCAATCGGTAAAAGACGGACCGGGCGATCTCAATCTGTTCAACCGACAAATGGTAGAAGCCATCCGCCGGGTCGACCCCCTGATGCCGATCATCATTGAGTCTGGACTGTACGCCACCCCCTGGGCCTTTGACTACCTGGAACCCCTCGATGATGATCGGATCATTTACTCCTTTCATATGTATGAGCCCTATTTCTATGTCACTAAGCGACTAAATCAGGGCCGGTATACTTACCCGGGCACGGTTCCCATTGAGGAGCTTGGAACGGATTTCCACCTGAATAAGGAGAGTCTGGATCAATTCTTCGACCCGGTCCGGGAATGGACTGCTAAGCACCGTATTCCTGCCAACCGCATCTGGGTGAGCGAATTTGGATGCGACCGCAGTTTGGCAGGAGCCGAAGATTACTTAAGCGACCTGATCGATATTTTTAATGCGGAGGGATGGCACTGGTCATTCTACACCTTCCGCGAAGACGATGGCTGGGAGGCCATGGATTATGAGCTTGGAAAGGGCCCCGTTCATTATACCTACTGGGAATATCAGGAAAATAAGACCATGCATTTGCACTATGATTCCATATATGGCGGCATCACCGATTCGTTCTGGTCGGACTTTGCCAAAGAGTTTGAGTAGCAACTGCCTTTCGGCAAAAAACAATACATGGGCAGTAGTGCAGTAGTGGGTTTAAGGTCCGCATTTATTGCTCAATGATCGGAACTATACGATCTGGTTCTTAGGTTTATTCATCGGTACCTACCTGAAAAAAATGGCAGTAAAATATATCCACAAAGTCATTTTACTTTGCTTCATTTTCCTGCTTCATTCAGCTTGCAAAAGCAAATATCAACGGGCTTTTGAGCAAATTGATAAAAGAGAGATAAATTACTTTCAGAGTTCAAAAAAAGCTGGTTGGGAAGAAGTAAGATTACTATCCGATGCCATTCAATATAAACCGAGTGTAGCAGCCCTTTATTTTTACCGCGCAGAACAATATCAAGCATTGGAAGAGTATCAAATGGCGATTCAGGATTACAAAACCTGTGACGAACTTGATTGGGTATCCGGGCGTGTTTTCTATCAAAAAGGAATATGCGAATTGGCGCTTGGTAAGTATACATTGGCACTTAGGTCTTTTGAAAAAGCAAAGACCCTTTTTCAACAAGAGTGGGAACAGACTACCGAAGAGTATAAACACACAGCTGATCATTGGGGAAGCAGGAAATTAGACCATCAGCAATGGATGGATACTGTGGAAGCTCGATTGAGATATGCAAGGGGTTTAATCCCAACTAAAAACTAAGTAAAATGCCTCAAACCCTTACCAACTTCCTGAAAAAGGTGCCCGGCATCATCGATTCATTTGGTTCTGGTACGTATGAGAAAGGGTATTGGTGGGTTAAATTTTAACTAGATATTGAGCATCCCCTTGCCTGGCACGTAGTTCAGGAAATTGGGTGTGTCGCGAACTACATATCCATTTCCGAACGCCTGCCTACCCGATTCTATCCCGTATCGCCAGCCCCTTACCTAAACGGTGGTCCGAAAGATTACCTTTCCTGGGTGCTGGAAAACGAAGATCCCGAATTCACCCCAGCCCTGATGGCCGAATGGTTGGAAGGCCGTATGCCCGATCCGGTGAATGATGAAGAGCAGTGGAGTGATGATTGAGTTATCCTGCCTTTCGGCAAAAGTAGATAACATGAAAAACGAAAAACCAAGATCCTATAATCAATCCAGACATCTAAACCTATTCCATATGAAGGGCTCCTGGAAGGCGAATACGGTCGACAAATACTTGCGGCCCATCCGTCGGCAAGTGGTCGATCTGGTCCAGCCTGATACCACGGTGGTAGATATTGGTTGCGGTAATGGAGACCTGTTGTTTCAGCTGGCCGATAAAATTAGCTCGGGCACCGGAATCGACTACTCACATGCCCTGATCGAGTATGCCCGCCATCGACAACAGTCAGAGGAGATCAATAACCTTCAGTTTCACCAAGCAGATCTTCGGGAAAAGCCATCCCCGGCCCCGGTCGATTACGCACTGGCGAGCCTGGTTTTTCACGTACTTCCCTGGGAAGTAGCTCAGAACGTACTAGAACAATTGGTTCACCAGGCCAAGACGACGCTGGTCTGTGCTTTCAGTGAACCCCAAAGCCGGAAACAGCAATTGCTGCTGTGGCTGGATCAACGTTTTTCCGGACATTTTCGTCACTTCGAGGAGTACCAAAAACGGGGTGGCATGGAGCAATTGATCCGTTCGATCGAAAACACGGAATATACCCTACACGATACCTTTGATCCGGTGATTAAGATTTACGAGATTACCCAACGTCCGATTCTAACGTAGACTTTGCAACCAACTTTTTGCGAAAGCAAAACAAACAGTATCTTCTCAACCTGGAGGTTACCTCAACCTTAATCTCAACCTCAACCTATACCTGAACCTATGAGGATACTCAATCCTACCCTGTGCTGCGTTCTGCTTACTCTTTTCGGCTGTGATGGCAATGAACAACCCGAATCCACCCTCACCAATCAGCCCAACATCCTACTCATCGTAGCCGATGATCTGGGCTACGGGGACATCAGCTGCTACGGGGGCGATATCGCTACGCCCAACCTCGATGCACTTGCCACCAGTGGCATTCGCTTCACCCGCTTCCACACAGCACCCATGTGTGCGCCTACCCGCGCCATGCTACTCTCGGGCAACGACAACCACATCGCGGGTATGGGCCTGCAGGGACGGGTTACCACCACCTTTGGCTACGAGGGGCAATTGACTGACCGGATCATCCCCATTCCCGCCTTACTGCGCGAAGCCGGCTATCGCACCAGTATGGTCGGCAAATGGCACCTGGGTACTACTCCGGAAGCTAATCCCCACCAAAAGGGATTCGACCGCTCTTTCGTAATGCTGCAGGGTGCCGGCAATCACTATTCCGCACAGAGTGCTCTCAACGACGGCCTTTCAGACTATACCGAAGACGGCGACTCCGTTACCTGGCCCGAAGGTGCCTACTCCACTGAACTGTATACCGATAAGCTGATCGAATACATTGGCATCGAGAACGATCAACCATTCTTTGCCTTCGCCGCCTACACCTCTCCGCACTGGCCCCTGCAGGTAGATACGGCTCACTGGCACAAATACCGCGGTGCCTACGACGACGGGTACGAAGCTTTGCGCGAACGCCGTTTGCAATCCCTGAAACGGGCAGGTATCATCCCGGAAAATGCTACCCTGCCGGCGATACACGAACGCGTCAAGCCCTGGGATTCCCTGACCGTCGAAGAACAACGTATCGAGGCCCGAAAAATGGAACTCTATGCGGGCATGATCGACAATTTGGACCAACAGATCGGACGCCTCATCGATCACCTCAAGGAAACCGGTGCCTACGATAATACCCTCATCGTATTCATGTCGGATAATGGGGCTGCCCACCGCGATTTCATTCAGACCCGCCCCGTGCTGCGCGACTATTACAACGACGACTACACCGATATGGGTAGCCCGCAATCCTATATCTCTTATGGTCCGCAGTGGGCGGAGGCCGGTTCGGCCCCCTTTCGGTACTTCAAAGACTACGCAACCGAAGGCGGCACCAATACGACCCTGATCGTCAGTCATCCCGGTATCCGCGATAAAAATGCCATCCACCACGGCTTCGTCAGCCTGCTCGATCTGGCGCCCACCTTCTACGAAGTGGCCGGCATCGAATACCCGGAGTCATTTCGGGGAAAGGAGGTGTTTCCTTTACGGGGGGAGTCTATCCTGCCATTCCTGAACGGTCGTACTGATGTGGTACACGACAACGAGTACGTCTTTGCCGTCGAGCACGCCGGCAACGCCATGGTCCGTAAAGGCGATTGGAAGATCGTAAACCATCGCAAACCCTTCAAAGTGGAAAACTTCGAATTGTACCGACTCTCCGACGATCCCGGCGAACAAACTGATCGTAAAGAGGAAGAACCAGAAAAGTACCGTGAACTCCTGAGCGAATGGGAAGCCTACGTGGAGGAAACGGGCGTGCAGATTCCGCCACCGCGGATGGAGGATTGACGCTCGACGCTCGACGCCCGACGCTCCACGCTCCACGCTCGACGCTCCACGCTCGACGCTCCACGCTCGACGCTCGACGCTCCACGCTCCACGCTCGACGCTCGACGCTCCACGCTCCACGCTCGACGCTCGACGCTCCACGCTCCACGCTCGACGCTCCACGCTCGACGGTTTTGACCTTATCCTTAATCTTAACCTCAACCTTCGCTCTAAAAACATTGGTTTTCAATGCTTTGTGTGGAGATGGTTAAAAGGGTATCGGGCTTAGAGCAAATTTCCGACTTCCATGGCCGCCGAAGCCCGCATGGACGAAGGCTGGCCGACCTCCATTATTGACGTTCGTCTAACAATTCCCGTTGTTTACCCCAAGAATTTTGTCACCAGATCAGTCATGCAGACTTTGCGCGCGATTGTTGGGTTGGATAAGAACCAGCCGGTATCCTAAATGCACGTGTTGATATGAGAGTCTTCCTTACAGCTGTTTTAGTATGTACCCTGATTATTCACTCGGTCGGGCAGTCCGATAGTCTGACCGAACGATTGGGCCTGTTGGCCAAAAGTTACGAGGAGGTATACGGCTTTTCCGGCAACATTAAAGTAGTGGTCGGCGAAGAGTTGGTTTTCGAGGGTACCTATGGGTTAGCCAACCGAAGCTTTGGTGTAGAGAACAAGCCAAATACGCGATTTTCCATTAATTCCATCTCCAAGACCTTCACCGCGACCGCCGTTCTGATCTTGGTCAGAGATAAAAAGCTGGATCTGCATCTGCCTATCTCCCGCTATCTGCCCGACCTCAGGGCGGAATGGAAAGACTCCGTCACCGTACATCATCTGTTGACGCACACGTCAGGCCTGCCCCGCGAATTTGGTATTCAGCCCCACGAGGAGTTGACGTTTACGGAGCAGGTGAGGCTAATCGAATCCATAGATCTGATGTTTGCCCGGGGCGAACGCTACGAATATTCGAATGCGGGCGTGACCCTGCTGGGGGCTATTCTGGAGCAGGTCAGTGGCGAATCCTATCCGGATTTTATAGAACGGGAAATCCTCGTGCCCCTGGGCCTGACGAATACGGGTTATTACCGTGGCAGACAAGTAGTATCCAATCAGGCCGTACCCTACCGGTTGTCGGCCAACGGTCTGGAGTATGCACAGCGCAGCAAGCACTACGGTGATAATGCCGGCGGGGGACTATACTCCACTGTTTCGGACCTGTACAAATACGTGACCGGACTGGAACAAAACAAGATCCTACCCCGGGAATACACGGACCTGCTGTTCCAGTCTCACGTGCAAAGCGGTAAAACCGATTTTGAAGGGTACGCCTGGAGTATAAAGTATTTTGGGAACGAAAAGATCCATTTCGCCGCCGGAAGTGGCTACGGTACCAAAAGCGTCCTAATCCGGTCGCCCGAATCCGGAGATTTTATCGGGATTACTTCCAATTGGGGGAATACTCCTATCCTGCAACTGCTCCAGGACCTGTACCTGACCATGAAGGGGCAAGGGGTATCGCTACCCTCGCAAGACGCCTTGGCTAAGCCCGCGTCTTATGCCGGCCAAATGGGCACTTATCGCTTCGACCAGGAAGCCCTGACCAAGCACCTCGGCATCGACCGATCCCAGCTCAAATTACAGGAATTCGAAGGGCGATTATTCCTCGACGATGAACTATTGGCTCAGGAGGAGGAAGAGTACCTGAGACTGACTTATACCAACGAATTACAGATCCGCTTTGATGGCGGCCAGATGATTATCCAGATTAACGGGAATACGGTCATCGGAGAGCGAGTGGGGCAGTAGAGGACTGGCCGCGACGAAGGGGACCGAAGAGCACGGGGACTGGAGGGATTCGTCTCCGCTGGTTTTCCGTTCCTTGAAGCTTTACATAAGGGCCATGCTATTGTTAGCGCAGTGGATCGGACTTGGGGCTTTTCTGACCAACCTGTTTCTAAGTTGGACACGACCAAGGAGCACGGGGACTGGGGAGTGGTTCAATGTCAAAGCATACGGCACCAGCGGTTTCGCCGCGAACCACTGCGATCCATCGCGGACACTGCGTGCAGTAGGTTTTGATCATCGCCTCGCCGATTATACCGACAACGAAGTGGTTTTGCTCCGCAGTACTTCTTGCTGGGACACCAAACCACTTCGAGTCGAGTATATACTCGCGTGAAAAGGTTGGGCAAAGCCCAAACCTTTTCGGAAGCGGTATATCTGCTGAAGAAGTAGAAAGGCGTCTTCACATCAAGTGAACACGCCTTTCTGCCGGGTATACCTAATACCCTCTACTTAATACCTACTACCTAATACCCAAAGCTACTCCATCAAATGCTCTTTCAGGAAATTCAACGCCATGGCATTGGCTTCCTGAGCGGCCTCCTCCACGTAGCTTTCCTGGGTAGGATTGGCGAAGGCGTGGTTAGCATCAAACGACGCGGTGGTCAGCTCAGTATTGGTTGCATCGGCCAGTTTCTCGAAGTTGTTCATCACTTCGGGAGTGATCCAACCGTCTTGTTCGGCAAAAATCCCCAGTACGGGCGCTTCGATGGGGGCCAGTTGATTGGCCTCGGTTACCGGCATGCCGTAGTACATGACGCAGGCTTCGCCCTGATCACCGGCCATAATGGAGGCTTTCAGCGACCAGCCGCCCCCGAAGCACCATCCGATGGTGCCTATGTCAGCTTCATCACCAGCCATGGTAATGGCTCCTTGGATGATAGCACGAGCGCGGTCTTCGCTAACCGCCTGCATAAATTCTCCGGCTTGTTCCTGGGTGGTGGCAACCTTGCCGTCGTATAGGTCAAGGGCAATAACGTGTACATCACCTAATTCACCGGCCAGTCGTTCGGTTTCCTGCTTGATATAGTCATTCAGGCCCCACCATTCGTGGATCACAAAGAGGTATTTTTCGGTCTCTGCTTCCGACATGATGGCGTACGCGCGACCGGCATCGGCATTAGCTACCGGGATGGAGATGATCTCGCCACGGCCCTCGAAGGCTATGTCGCGAGGTTCGTCGTGTTGCTCCTGAAAAGAAGTGTCACCGGCAAAATCCGACATATCGTCGGCCTGGTCCTGATTGTTACCGCCACATCCGAATACGAACAAACAGACAGCAACTAAAAGGTAATGTGATAATCGATACATGAGTAATCAAAATTGGTTTGGTCTATTGGGGTAACAAAGATACCAACACTAGGTTGCGGGAATCACAGCTGGAATGGACTATTATTTTTTGCCGAAAGGCTGGAAACTCTTGGCTGACTTAGTATTTTGACCCGTAAAAATGCCACATATCAAGCCCTTAACCAATGCCATGACCTACGAGGCCGGCGACCTGTCGGCCGAAACCCTGCGCGGGCTTTACGAACAGCTCCTGCGCCCGCGCCTGATCGAGGAAAAGATGCTGAAACTGCTGCGACAGGGGGTGATCAGCAAATGGTTTTCCGGTATCGGCCAGGAGGCTATCTCGGTGGGCTGTACGGCTGCCCTAAATGCTTCCGAGCTGCTCTTCACCATGCACCGCAACCTTGGGGTGTTCACCACCCGGGAGGTACCTCTGGAGCGACTTTTCGCGCAGTGGCAGGGTAAACCGCTGGGCTTTACCAAGGGCCGCGACCGTTCCTTTCATTTCGGTACCCTCGACTACGGTATCGTGGGCATGATCTCCCACCTGGGGCCGCAATTGTCGCTGGCCGACGGGGTGGCCCTGGCCAATAAACTAGAGGAAAAGCCGGAAGTAGCCCTCGCCTTTACGGGCGATGGCGCTACCAGCGAAGGGGAATTTCACGAAGCCCTGAACGTGGCCGCGGTCTGGCAACTCCCCGTGATATTTGTAGTCGAGAATAATGGCTACGGCTTGTCGACGCCGGTCAACGAACAGTACCGCTGTGAAAACCTGGCCGACCGCGGCAAGGGCTACGGTATGCGGGCCCTCACCATTGATGGCAATAATATCCTGGAGGTATACCGAACCGTACGCGCCCTGGCTGGTGAGCTCCGCAAGAACCCCGAACCGGTATTGCTCGAGTGCCGTACCTTCCGCATGCGCGGTCACGAGGAGGCCTCAGGGACCAAATATGTACCCAACGAACTGATGGAGGCCTGGGCACAGCGCGATCCCATCGCCAATTACGAAGCCTGGTTGCAGGAGAAAGGCGTCATCGATACGAAGCTGACCGATCAGTTGACCAAAAAGATAAAAAAGGAGATCGACACCGGTCTTAAAAAAGCCAACGCCGCTCCGGAACCCGTAGCGGACTATGAGCGTGAGGTGAGTGATGTATATGCTCCCTTTCAGGAAGAGGTTGCTAAGCCTTCCGGCAAAAGCAAGGATATCCGCTTCGTCGATGCCATTAGCGAGGGGCTGGATGAAGGCATGCAACGCCACGGCCGCCTGGTGCTCATGGGGCAGGATATTGCCGAATACGGAGGTGTTTTCAAGATCACCGATGGGTTCCTGGAAAAATATGGTCCCGGTCGCGTGCGCAACACCCCCCTTTGCGAAAGCGCTATTATCGGTGCGGGCCTGGGGCTTAGCCTGAAGGGTTGGAAAGCCATGGTGGAGATGCAGTTCGCTGATTTTGTAACCTGTGGCTTTAATCAGATCGTCAATAATCTCGCTAAGTTGCACTACCGATGGGGTGCCCCGGCCGACGTAGTAGTTCGCATGCCTACTGGTGGCGGGGTAGGCGCCGGACCCTATCATTCCCAAAGTAATGAAGCCTGGTTTTTTCATACCCCCGGACTAAAGGTTGTATACCCTTCAAATCCCCGCGACGCTAAGGGCTTGCTGCTGTCCGCTCTGGCCGATCCAAACCCGGTGATGTATTTCGAGCACAAGGCTTTGTACCGGTCACTTACCGGACCCGTACCGGAGGGGTATTACACCACGCCGATTGGCAAGGCGGAGCGCGTGCGTGCCGGTGAGGCCGTTAGCATCATTACCTACGGCATGGGGGTACACTGGGCAACGGATCTTTGCGAAGCCGAAGGTATCGATGCTGATATTCTGGATTTACGGTCCCTGTTACCTCTCGATTACGAAGCCATTTCCGAGAGTGTACAGCGCACGAATAAGGTTTTGATTCTGCACGAGGACACCCTGGCCGGAGGTATTGGCGGAGAACTGTCGGCCTGGATATCGGAGCACCTTTTCGAGCACCTCGATGGCCCCGTTATGCGGGTGGGAAGTATGGATACACCGGTACCGTTTGCGAAAAACCTGGAAGCGCAATTTTTGCCGAAAGGCCGCTTTTCCCAAAAAATCAGGGAGCTTTTGGCTTATTAACTGGTGAAATCCACTGCAAATGCGCTGCCCCCCGGCTAGGAAGCGGTTTTTAATTAGTTATTAACATTTATGGTTTTGGCGTAACCCTGGTAGAGGCCATGCGTATATAAGTCGCAGAAGGGTTGTTGGAAGCAATAACACCTACCTTGATCTCGAAACAGGTTACGACCCCGTTTTCCCTTGGCAGAATTACAATGCATTTTTTTGTATATTTATAATCCCTATCACTACTCCCAACTAGCTCGCTTTTCGGGGTTGGTAAAGTGAACATGCACCGGGTAATCTACTTTTTCTTGCGTACCTTTGTGCTCTCAAAAATGAAAGGACAGATCGTATGAAATTGGAGAACATTGTAGCTGTAAGCGGTTTACCCGGCTTGTACACTATGGTCGCAAATCGGAATAATGGCCTCATCGTCGAAGATATGGCTAACGGTAAGCGGCGCTTCGCTTCCGCACGTAGACATCAGTTTACCCCTTTGGAATCAATCGCGATATACACGGATGATGGCGATTCGACTGAGTTGAAAAATGTATTCCGGAATATGCTCGATCAGCTCGAGGATAATCCCCCGGTCGATCCGAATTCCTCCGCCGAAGAATTGCACGAATACTTCACCGATGTGTTGCCCAATTTCGATAAGGATCGGGTCAATACCGGCGATATAAAGAAAGTCATCAAGTGGTTTACCTTCCTGAAGGAGGTGGGCCAACTGCAAACAGGTGATGACGAGGATGCAACCGAGGAAGAATAACTTCCTCGCACCCTTGTCCGGCCGCGGGCCTGCCCGCTACTGAACCTTAACTACTATGAGTAACGCCACACACGTTGAATCGGGGACAAAGGCTTTTCTGCCTCCATCGCTGACCATCGAATGCTGGGATGATCTCGAGCCGTACTTTCGGGATCTGGCAGCTCGTCCTCTGAATAGCAAAGCGGATCTCGAAGAGTGGATCAGCGATAAAAGCGACCTCGACGCGGCGATTGCCGAGGCGTTCTCCTGGATGTACATCCATATTTCCCGTAACAATCAGGATCAGGAAGCACTGGAAAAATACCAGTACGCCGTACAGCACATCCAGCCGCAAGTGGCTTCTCAGGAAAATCTCCTCAATCAACGGCTGGTACAATCGCCCTTTTTCGACCAACTCGATACCGATCGTTACTGGATCTACCAGCGCAAGGTGAAAAATGCCGTGGAGCTTTTCTGCGAGCAGAACGTACCCATTACCACCGAGGTCCAATTGAAGTCGAAGGAATACGGCCGCATCTTTTCTCAGATGACGATCGGGATGGAAGGACGCCAGCTTACCCTCCAAAAAGCCAGTACTTTACTGGAAGAAAGGGACCGTGAGCGCCGCCAGGCCGTATACCACAAAATCAATCAGCGCATTCTGCAGGATACTGAAGAGATCGAAGGTCTTTTCGATGCCTTGCTGACCAAGCGCCACCATATTGCCCGCAATTCCGGCTTCGATAATTATCGCGATTATGCGTTTCGCACCCTCAATCGCTTTGACTATACGCCCGAGGATTGCCTGAATTTTCACCAGTCTATCGCTGAAGAGATCGTCCCCCTGCTTAACGAGCTCTATATCTCGCGACGTGATTCCCTTGGCCTAGATAAATTGCGTCCCTGGGATCTGCATATCGATGCCCACGGTAAAGAACCGTTGCGTCCCTACAGCTCTATGGAAGACTTCCTGGATAAGGGTACGCACTGCTTGTCACAGCTGGATCCGGTATTCGGGCAGGTTATCCAGCGGATGGACCATTTGGGGCATATCGATCTGGAAAGCCGCAAAGGGAAGCGCCCTGGTGCCTACAATATGCCGCTGTTCAAGAGTGGAATACCCTTCCTCTTCATGAACGCCAGCTATTCACTTAACGACTTGCGGACCCTCATGCACGAGAGCGGGCACGCCATACATTCCTACCTGACCCGCCATCTGAAGTTGTCGTCTTCCCGTACCTTCCCGTCCGAAATATCAGAGCTGGCAGCCATGACCATGGAGTTGCTGACCCTGGAACACTGGGATGTGTTCTTCGATCGCGAAGAGGACCTTCGCCGCGCCAAGATCAATCAGCTGGAACTGGTACTCAAAGTTTTGCCCTGGATTGCGGTGGTCGATAAATTCCAGCACTGGCTATACCTAAACCCTGATCACTCCCGCGTAGAACGAAAAGCCTACTGGTCGGGCCTGGTGCGATCCTACACCTCCTCAGTAGTCGATTATTCGGGTATGGAGCAATACGTCGATCACTTGTGGCATAAACAGCTTCACGTGTTCGAGGTACCCTTTTACTACATCGAATACGGATTTGCTCAACTGGGTGCCATCGCTATCTGGCGTCAGTATCGCCAGGATCCCGAAGGTGCTGTACGCAAGTACAAAGAAGCTCTCCAGCTCGGCTATACTAAGCCCATTGCCGAAGTGTATCGGGCAGCCGGTATTGAGTTCGATTTCAGTCAAAGCTATGTCCAGCAATTGGGCGCCTTCGTCCGCGAAGAGTTGCACAGCTTGATGGATTAATTACTCATCCCTATTTTTTTCGCTTCCGCAAAAGGATTCTCCGGTACTGCAAGATCCTCCAGGGTATCCCCACCGCGTACATCGGTCAGGGCCACATTGGTCAATGCGTTCTTGTGATCAAGAGCTACCAATGCACCAGTGGATAGTTCCTGCCAGTTTTCCCACGTAAACTTTAACCCGCCGACAGGCAGTATTTTCACCCACATTCGCCAGGCTTGGGGTCTGCCTGCCTCATCGACTATCCATAAATAACTGTCGCCCGGAGTAACTCCGCCGCTGTTGTAGGTAACCAGCAGGGCGTCGCTTCCGTCGGATTGAGCTACTACTGCCCGCTCTGTTCCCGGATCAAAAACCTTGTTGAAGGCTTGCAGCCAGAATGAATCGTTAGTAAAATAGAACCAGGCTTTATCGATCAGCTTTTCGGGTTCTGGTACGGGCTCTCCTTCAGTCCAGGCTATGCCTTTCTGGGTAGGTGTGTGTAGAAGGACCCGGTGGTTACTCCAGCGCACATCCACCAGCTCGTCTTCACGGTCCCATAAGTAATCGTGCACCCCCGTAAATGTCCAGCCGATATAGCGGGTACTATCCCAGGCTGCCTGGTCAACGGCCGCCATCATTTTTCTGGCCAGAGCATCTGCCTCGGGACCCGTAGTACCTTCAGGGCGTGGTTTATGTACGATCAGCCCGGTAATAAGCCCAATAAGCAAAAGGGCTCCCAAACCAATTCCCAACCATTTAAAGAAGCTTTTCATATTGCGTTTTCTTTTGCCTCTAATAAGGAAGTGAACAGTAATAGGTTCAAACTATCCCACTATCAGTAGCAAAACCTCAAACCTCCCTGACCGCCGAAGCCCAACGGGCGAAGGAGGTAAACCCCAAACCTCAAACCTATAACCTGGAATCTTCACCCCAAACTTCAAACCTCAAACCTCAAACCTCAAACCTATAACCTGTTAACCACCTCAAACCCCAAACCTCAAACCTATAACCTGATTTACTATCTTTGCCGCCGAAATCATCCCAAACGTATGTACCAAGGAAAAAAGGTCGTGGTAGTACTACCGGCCTATAACGCAGCGCTTACCCTGGAAAAGACCTACCGGGAAATTCCATTTGACCTGGTCGATGAGGTCGTATTATGTGACGATGCCAGCAAGGATACTACGTCTGATCTGGCCAAAGAGATCGGGATCCGGCACGTGATCCGGCACGAAGCCAACCGCGGATACGGTGGTAACCAGAAGTCGCTTTACAATAAAGCCCTGGAATTGGGCGGAGATATCGTTATCATGCTGCATCCCGATTATCAGTATACGCCCAAACTGATCCCCGCCATGGTGAATATCATCGGGGATGACCTGTATCCGGTGGTCCTGGGATCCCGGATTCTGGGTAACGGAGCCCTGAAGGGGGGGATGCCCATCTATAAATACATCGCTAATCGCTTTCTGACGTTCGTCCAGAACCTGCTGGTCAACCACAAACTGTCGGAATACCATACCGGTTACCGGGCCTTCAGCCGCGAGGTGTTGGAGAGTATTGATTTCAATAATAACTCCGACGATTTCATCTTCGATAACGAGATGCTGTCCCAGATCATTTATCGGGATTTTGGTATTGCGGAGGTAACCTGCCCTACTAAATACTTCGAAGAGGCCTCTTCTATCAACTTTGCGCGCTCTACCAAATACGGACTGGGTGTGCTGCGGGTGTCACTGATCCATTTTTTGCAGCGTATAGGAGTGGGTTCCTTTAAGTTGTACCGCAAGCCGGAAAAGTCCGGGGTATGACCGATGCTGAACTATTCGAGATCCTGGAGTCCTCGGTCGATAGATACAATCGCCCCTCCTTCATCGAAAGCGATCCCATTTCCATTCCCCATCGCTTTGAGAAGCTTGCCGATCGGGAAATCATGGGGTTTTGGGTGGCTATGCTGGCGTGGGGGCAACGCAAAACCATCATCAATAAAGCCGTGGAACTCATCCGCCTTATGGACGGTGCGCCCTACGATTTCGTAGTAAACCACCGGGAAGATGACCTGAAACCTTTTCTCCACTTCAAGCACCGTACATTTCAGGCAACCGATACCCTTTATTTTCTGCAATTCTTGCAGTGGTACTACCGTAAACACGATAGTCTGGAGGATGCTTTCGCACGCTTTCTCAGCCCGGAAGCAACTGATGTAGGGCCCGCCCTGCAAGGATTTCACGAATTGTTCTTTTCGCTGGAGGCCGCACCGCAGCGCACGCGCAAACACATCGCCACGCCGGCCCGAAAGTCGAGTTGCAAGCGGTTGAATATGTTTTTGCGATGGATGGTCAGGCAGGATGATCGCGGAGTGGATTTCGGCGACTGGACAAGGATCAAGCCAAACCAGTTACTGATGCCCCTGGATGTACACGTGGACCGGGTCGCCCGCCAGCTGGGGTTATTGGAGCGTAAGCAACGCGACTGGCGTGCAGTATTGGAACTCACCGACCGGGTTCGGGCCTTCGACGCCCAAGATCCGGTCAAATACGATTTTGCGCTCTTCGGCATCGGAGTGCTCCAATAAAAAACGTAAGGTTGGGGCCGATCCGTTTGCTTAGTACTCTGTAATTTAAGTCAAAGTTGCTTAGGTTACAGATTACTAAGGGTAGCATCTCACGTTGTATTTGGTATAGGGTATTAGGTAGTACCATTTGCTTAAATCCAAATACCCTATACTTACTACCCTGTACCGGGAGGTCATTATCTCAATTTTACAAAATCATTGAAGACCAACCTCACCTAAAACTAAAGAATTTGGCACTAGACATAGCACTATCATTAGAG
>CAYFGK010000069.1:0-38506 GCA_964342305.1 uncultured Saprospiraceae bacterium
ACCGAATGGTTTCCGGGTTGACCGACTTCCCGGGCTGTCCCAGCCTGGAACCGGATCCCTTCTTAGACTACGGTCCGCTGGCCGTAACACCGGATGGTTACCTCGTCTTTTACCTGGAAGACCTGACTGCCGACCCTACATTAGCTACTTGTCTGGCAACAATCACTGATGCCGAAACCGCACCGGAGGCAGTTGATTTTGTATTGTTTCTAGGGCAACCGTGAATGTCTTTGACGAATCGATTTGGGCATTGGCGCAGGCGGAAGGGCGAAGAAGGGCCAGACGAATAAACTTTCCTTGGATCATACGGAGTCTATCAGTTTAAATGTTTTTTTTAATGATCCTATGTAGGTTAAGAAAATAATTAGGCAAAAGAAAAATGTATAGTTATTTATTCATGCGAGTAACATTGCCTGGCCGTAGTAGTTTCATTATATTTTTGTTGGTTATTTCTCCCTTTTTTCAGAGTTGTAGAAATTATACCAACCAGGAAATCCTCTACCCTGATCTTTTCATGAACGATCATGGCGTTATTTCCTTTGATCTAAAGGATGTCATCCCCAATCAACCCCAACAACTTCAATTGGTCACTGATTCTGTTGGAGAATATATATTTATCGAAAACAAATATCAAAACGGTCTAACTTCCTTTGAAGTATCCACCCAACAGGAAGATACTACCATTGTTTTCCCACGTGAAGGAGCACAAGCAGTCCGAAATATGCAGGGGTTTTGGGTCCATAACCCGGATAGCATTTTTATTAGTGGATCAAACTACCAACTTTATTTATACAATACATTGACGGGATTAACCAAGCGATATCCAATGAACGATCCCAGGAATGGAAACGCATCAATAGGAGTCTTAACTCTTTTCCGAGATGGTCACTTTGATGGAGAAAAAATGAGCATGGTAGGAATGCCATATCAAAAGCCGATTCAGAATGGTCGCTTAAACATAGATGTTATTCTGGAAACAGGTGAAGTAAGGGAGAACTATGGATACCCCAAAGCCTTAAAAACGGATAATTGGTCCCTGGTTCAGTGGATAGGAGTTCATAGGTCTCGGACCCATGACGGGAAATGGTTGTATTCCTTTACACAAAGTGACGATCTGTATCTCACAGATCACAGTTCTGAGGGTACATTATTTCCAGCATCTACAAGATTGTCTTCTTCTCCGGAACCACCACCAGCTAAGATTTTAGCGTTGGATCGAAAAGGTGAAAAGTACCAGCAAATGACCACAAGTTATTTCGATGTTATCTACGACCCTTACCGGGAAGTTTATTATCGGATGGTTTCCCACCCGGTGCCTGGTATCACTGTTGACAATATGTATCAATACCATTTCGATGACAAACCACTTTCAATCATACTATTGGACAAAAGTCTTAAGATGATTGGTGAATATGCCCTTCCCGTCCATACGTATTCAGCCAACTGGTTTGTCAGCCAAAGGGGCCTTTGTTTGTCTCTCGAGAATCAGTATAATATAAAGTATGGTTCAGAGGACAATTTAGATTTTCATTGTATATCATTTACAGTCGAATAGCACAATTTATGCCCTCTGGTTTGATACCTTAATCATCATCTTGATCTTTTGGCACAACCCTTTTTCTCTGTTTTTTGCATTATTCTTCCGCTTTCTCTGCTCGCCGTAGCCCTGGCGAAAGTGGCCGTCATCAGTAAGCAGCAGATCCTGGGCCGTTATTCTTCCCCGGCGTATGCCTTGTCAAAGGCGGAGCGCTCTATTTCATCGTCAATCTTCATTGAAAAGGAAAACAACCCGCGATCCAGAGGATCGCGCACCAATCCACTTCTGACCTCTGATTTCTGACTTCTGACTTCCAATTACCGCTGTTGCTCCACCGGCACTACCAAACTTTCCTGGTTGCGGAAGTCGTATAGGGTAATCTGGCGCAGATCGTAATAAGCTAACCAGAAGTTCCGCAACGCCGCTACGTAAGAACGGCGGGCATTCGCCTCCTCACTGATGGCCAGGTTCAGCTCCGTGACCCCGATCTTACCGATGCGGTAGCGCTGGCGGGTGATGCTGAGGCGCTTGCGGGCGATCTCGTAGGACCGTTCGGCCAGGAACACCTGCTGGCGGACCTGCTCGTACTGCTGCACTTTGACCACAATCTCCCGTTCGAAGTTGATGCGTTCCTGCTGCACGACCAATTGGGTGACGGCCTGGTTCGAGCGGGCAATTTCCCGGCGGGCCTGGGTTTTTCCCCAGTCGGCAATCGGTACGCTGAGTCCTAATTGAAGCTGTTGCTGATCGAGCGGGCTATTATAGGCCTCGCCAATGGTTCCACCGGTTTGCGACAATCCGAAAGAGGCGAACAGATCCATATTAAGACCCGTTTCCCCTTCGGCTTGATTGACCGTTCGTTCCGCTTCTTTAAGGCGACGCTGGAAACTCACGTTTTGACTTCGATTCTGGCGGGCGTAGGATAGGGCTTCATCGATATCAATATCGAGGGCTGGAAGTTCTTCCGGGATGGAAAGCTCAAAAAAGACCGCCCGCTGAATGCCCAGGAAGTCGCGTAGTTCTTCCGTACTGTTTTGAAGATTGAATTCACTTTGCGCCAGGTTGGCATCGGCATTGCGGGCGTTCAGTTCGATCTGTAGCAGTTCGGTTTCGGCGATCTTACCAACATTGTAGCGGCCCTGGGAAATTTCGTAGAGGGTGTCGGCATCGGCCTTATCCCGAATGGCGGCATCCACATTAAGTTGGGCAACCAGCACATCGAAATACAAGCCCGCCGCCTGAAAGGCTACCTGAGCCCGATCTTCCGAGTACGTCTTTTGAGCTTCTTCGTAAATCAGTGGCTCGATAATTCGATCCCATCGCAAGGGGTTGAAACCGAAGATAGGCTGTTGGAAACCGATGGATATCGGGGTCGACAGGTAGGAAAGGGAGCCCGGATTATTGTCGGTCTCAAAAATATCGATCCGTTGCAGGCCCGTGCGTACGAAGATATTTCCTCCGGTAAGTGCAATATCCTGAGAAAGGGTCAGGTTGACTGTATTCCGCATTAATGATCGGGATATGAAAGCGTCGCTACCGTCGGGTAAGGTAATCGCATCAATGGCCCGGTTCAAATTCGGGAAGGTCGCATTCAGGTTCATCTGGGGTTTGAAATCCGCCAGGTAGGACTGAAAGCGCCAGTAATTATTACTTAGCCGGGTTTTGGCGATCTGAATGTCGGGCGCATCTTGTTCCGCAATGTCGATCAATTGGTCCAGGTTGAACACGAGGGTGTCCGTTTGGCTTTTTGCCGAAAGGCTAAAAAACAAAACGAGTAGTAGGGTGAACGGGTGTTTCTTCATTGTTAGCGAAATTCAAAACAGATTAATTACGAAGGGCACTAATGGGGTCCTGACGTGCAGCACGCTGGGCCGGTACAATTCCAAAAACGAGACCGATGGCACTGGCTACACCAAAAGAGAGTAGCACCGACCAGGCCGAAACGACCGTTGGGATATCGGCGCTGCTGGCGATGATGCGGGCACCTAAAACACCGAGGACAACGCCGATGAGGCCACCGAGCAGACTAATAAATACCGATTCAAACAGGAATTGCTGCACGATATCCCGCTCCGTGGCGCCCAGCGATCGACGTATACCAACCTCTTTAATACGCTCTAATACGGAGGCCAGCATAATATTCATGATCCCGATACCGCCCACGAGCAGAGATATAGCTGCAATGGCTGCGAGCACCAGGTTGAAGGTATCCTGGGTCTTTTGTTGCTGCTCGAGCAAGAGCTCGGGCACCTGGATCTGAAAATCGATCAGGCCGTAATGGCGCCGCTTCAACAGCCGGGCAATGAGGTCGGCCGTAACCTGGAGTTTCTCAGCGTCCTGGACGCGGACGACCACCCGGTCGAGTTGGTGGTAATTTTCATCGTCGCTTCCTCCGCGACGACCCAGGTTGTCCTGAGCGAAGGTTGCCCGGTCCTTAAAGCGCAACAAAGCCGAAGAAATCGGCACGTAGATATCGGAATTGTAATTTCGAATACCCAGGTTTTCCCGGCTCTGGCGGGAAACACTACGCGATTTCAGCACCCCAACAATGGTTAGCCAGTTATTACCACATTTTATACGCTGACCAATGGGATCCTCATTGCTGAAAAAGCGGGTTTGGATTTCCTTTCCGATGATACAAACCGCCATTCCGCGCTTAATATGTACATCGTGGAATTTTTGTCCGAGACCTAAACCCAGCTGATTGAGTTCGAAGAAGGCATTGGTTACCCCGACGGCCCGTCCCTTGGAAAGCTTACCATTACGTATGATGGTGGTCGGAAGTACGATCTCCGGGCTGATCAGTTCGATACCGGGTACCGAGGCCTCAATGGCACTCAGATCATCGACCCTCAGACCAGGCGAGAAGGGTTTGCGATCGTCGTTCTGCTCAGTAGAGGTTTCGGATTCAGCAGTGGCCGACTCGCCCTCCTGGCCCTCGGCAGCCAACTCGGAGGTTGTCGAACTGGTGATGACGATGTTATTGGTGCCGATCAGTTTCATCTGATCCAGAATAGACTGGCGAGCACCGGCTCCGATGGCCAGCATGGAAATGACGGCTCCGACTCCAAATACAATACCCAGGGCAGTAAGGAATGACCGTAACTTATTGAGGGCTACCTGCTCAATGGCCAGCAGGAAGTTGAATAAAAGACGCTGCATGAAGTAGCCGGTTTAGTTGATGATAATGAATCCACCTCCACCACCATCTCCATCAGAGGTTTGCACGTCAATATCCTTAACGGCCTCCTGGCGGCGTCGCGCTTCCGCCTGGCGTTGCTTGCGGTCTTCTTCCTGTTTTTTGCGAATATCTTCCTTGATTTGCGGATCGACGGGGACAAAGGTGTAGTCGCGACTGTTGTCGGGCAGGGAGATCAATACCTCCTCTCCGGGTTCAATACCGTGCTCGATCATGATCGCATCGCTATTGGCAGGGCCGACCAGCACCTCCTGGCGAACGATGCGGTTGTTATCCTTTTTATATACAAAAGAAAGACTGTCGGCGTACAGTGCTTCCAGGGGAACGAAGACCACATCCCGGTAGGTATCGGTAAGGATCTCATTACTGGTGGTCATAGCCGGGCGCATAATGGAGTCCGTCTCATTAACCTGAACAATCACCTCGAAAACCTTGGCGTCGTAACCACGAACCTGCTCACCGATATTCGCTAGTTTTATCACCCGCCCGCTGTATTCACGGTCAGGAAAGGCATCAATGCGCACACGCACATCCTGTCCCTGCCGTATTTTGCTAATATCCACCTCGTTTACGTAGGTCTTGGAGATCATGTCGTTGAGGTCGGGGAGTTCTGCGACGATTGGATCCCAGGCAGAAATTCTGGAGCCGGGTTCTTTTTTACCTCCCCTCGTACGAGCGAAAATGAGCATACCATCGTCGGGGGCGGTTATTCTGAATTGGTCCGATAGTTCCAACAGGCGATTGAGCTCCGTCTGATTTTGTTTAAGCAGGGTGTTGATCTCGCGGATCTTGGCTTCAGCCTGTTGTTGTTTGAGCTGGTAGTTCTTTTTGAGCTGGGCAAAGTCCCGCCGGGTTTTCTCCAGGTCGAGTTGCGTTTGCCGGATGATGGACTCCGCTTCGAAGCGGTTGAGTTCAACCTGTAGTTCTTTTTCTTCCAGGGAGAATTCCATGTTGATGAGATCGTCACGAAGGGCTCGGAGCTCAATTGCCGTATCGATTTTGGCTTGTTCCAGTTGGGTCTGAGTGGTTTCCAATTCGGTACGGATGCTGGTCAGCCTGTTGGCGAGTTCGGTACGGTCGAGGGTTGCTACGTAGTCTCCTTTCTTCAGAATGGTCCCCTCGTCAACAATATCGGAGAGGGTCGTTTCGTAGATGCCGGCGGCTCGCATACCTTGAGGTCCGCGAATTTTAACTGATTGGCGAGAGTCTAGCTCACCGGTTGCCATGACCTGGACCGGGAAGTCACCGGGCTGGACGGTGTAAAAAAGTTCTTTCGCCTGGGCTTTTTCCGGACTTCGAAAGGCCAGATAGCCGGCTACAAGCAGACCCGCCACGATGGCAAGTGGCAGCAGTAATTTACGTAGATTCATGTCGGGCAGATTGATTAACTGGAATCAGGTTCGTAATTTCAATAACTATTTTGAGCCATCATAACCATACATGATTGCTCCTGAACGGTTATTATACACAAAAAATGCTGTACTAGCGGCATGATTATCCGTTAAACCAAGCATAAAATAGCCTTGAGAACTGCGGATTTCTCGAAAAGGTAGTACTTTATTTCACTGAATTGACCTCTGCCAATGAATTTCCGGATAAACATCATACTGATCGCAGCCACTTTACTGGTCGGCTGTGGAACACCACAGATCACACGTATTACCTACACACCGGTATCGGTTTCAGACGAGATGACGGCCGGTAGTGATGCGGAAATAGCCGCCCTGATAGAGCCCTATCGCGAGGAGATGATGGCCGAAATGAATCAGGTAATCGGGGAAGTTTCAATGGAAATGAGCGGTGGCCGTCCGGAATCTCTGATGGGTAATTTCGTGAGCGACGTGTTGGCGGAGCGGGCCGGGAAGTACCTTGATGATGAGATTGCTTTTGCGTTGTCAAATGCGGGGGGACTTCGTATTCCGGCTATTCCCGCTGGCCCCTTGAAGCGGAGCACCATCTACGAGTTGTTGCCCTTCGATAATGTCTTGGTGGTTTTATCCCTTACGGGAAAAAAAATACAGCAGCTGGCCGACCACATGGCGATGGACGGAGGGTGGCCCGTCAGTGAAAGTTTCGCTATGGTTATTACTAATGGTAAAGCGACGGAGGTTACGATTCGGGGCGAACCCCTTGAGTCGGAGCGCGTATACAAAGTAGCCATGCCGGATTACGTAGCTAATGGTGGAGATAATGCCAGCTTCTTAACGGCGATACCCCAGGAATCCACCGGGCGTTTTATGCGCGATGCGGTACTGGAATATATAGCGGAGAAAAATAAAGCAGGGGAGCCCCTGCGTTCTACCATAAGCGGACGGGTAACGATTGCGGAGAATTAGTGCCTCAAGACACGGACCCTTGATACCCCAACGTTTTACTCTTTTTCGAATACTCTTCGTTGAAGAACTGCTCCTTTAGCTGTGGCAAGAGTCGTAAACCTTCGCCTTGATCAGGCGAAAACAGCTTCTGGGTATCAGGGAAAAGGATTTGAGACACGAGGTTTCTTTATAACAATGTGATTACGTAATTTTTTTAGGCAACAGCAGGATTATGAAAAGGAGAACATTCGTAAAGCATTTAGGGGTAGGTACCCTTCTCGTCAGCGGAAGCCCCGTTACGGTTTCCGCCCTCGATTGGTTGCGTTCACCCATCAAACTGACGATCCTGCATACCAATGATGTCCACAGCCGCATCGATCCTTTTGATAGCGGGCGTTACGCTGGCAAAGGAGGTGCAGCCCGCAGGGCTGCAACCATCGACCGTATACGAAAGGAAGAAGAGCACGTATTATTGCTGGATGCTGGGGATATTTTCCAAGGGACTCCTTACTTCAATTACTTTGGTGGCGAGTTGGAATTCAAGCTCATGTCGGAGATGAAATATGATGCCGCGACCATTGGTAATCACGATTTCGATGCGGGTATTGATGGCCTTGATGCACAATTACCGAAGGCTGATTTCCCCTTCCTTATTAGTAATTACGACTTTTCTGATACCATTCTCAACGGTAAGACCAAGCCCTACCAGGTGTTTCGCAAAGGCCCGTTGCGCATTGGTGTATTCGGACTGGGTATCGAACTTGAGGGGCTGGTTCCCAAGGTCTTATACAAAGACACCCGGTACCTGGATCCCGTGAAAAAGGCAGGCGAAACCGCCCGTATACTCCGGCACGAGGAAAAGTGCGATTACGTGATCTGCCTGTCGCACCTGGGGTATTTGTACGGTGACAACACCATCTCCGATGTAGCTCTGGGCAAAAGCGTAGCTGATATTGATCTGATCATTGGGGGTCATACGCACACCTTCCTGGATAAACCGACGGTGGTGAAGAATCCCGACGGTCGTCCGGTCCTGATCAATCAGGCCGGTTGGGCGGGCATCGTGCTGGGACGTCTGGACATATACTTCGACCGAAGCCGGAGCACGGAATGCACTTACTGTGAAAACATACTGGTGGGAGGGGTCGAAATGGCCGGGAATGACGTAAACAGATAGTTAGGTTGTGGCCATCAGTTGATTGGGTATGAGGAATAAAAAAATCAATCAAAATTTTCGGCCTGCTTTTGGAGGCTACGATTTTTTCTGCATCTTTGTATTCCTTCGACAATAGGGAAAGCGATTACAGATACTGAATTAAAAGCAGGGAACTCCTTCACAGTTCTCACACGCCTCTTTTTGTCTCATACTTACTGATACCTTTAGTTAATCTTGTTTTTTTAACCAGCTTAACGGCGGATA
The DNA here is from genome assembly GCA_964342305.1 of uncultured Saprospiraceae bacterium. Taxonomy (GTDB): domain Bacteria; phylum Bacteroidota; class Bacteroidia; order Chitinophagales; family Saprospiraceae; genus DT-110. The sequence continues at coordinate 8,472 of CAYFGK010000069.1, forward strand.
ATCTATCTGGAGAATGGTGAAAGATCATGCTACAGTCTGGGATAACTGTCTACAGTCGATTCGCAGAAATGTGAATACACAGTCCTTCAAGACGTGGTTCGAACCTATCCGTCCCGTACGCCTGGAAAATAGTGCCTTGACTATTCAGGTGCCCAACAAGTTCTTTTACGAATGGCTGGAGGAGCATTACGTGAGTTTGCTCAAATCCACCATCAAGAAGGAGCTCGGTGATAAAGGGCGCCTGGAGTATCAGATTTTGATGGCAGGTAGTCAGGGTGGAGGAGAAGCGGCCAAGCGGTCGTCGGTACCCTCAGCTACTCCTAAAACCAAAGAAGAGCGAAAGACATCCTTTGGCCCAGGCATGGTGGATACGGAGGTCATTAAGAACCCGTTTGTTATTCCCGGCATTCGAAAACTTAAAGTTGACCCTCAGCTCAACACAACCTACACCTTTGATAACTACATCGAGGGTGATTGTAACCGACTTGCGCGCTCGGCCGGATTGGCAATAGCCAAACGACCGGGGAGCACCTCCTTTAACCCATTAGTGATTTTCGGTGACGTAGGTCTCGGCAAGACACACCTGGCACAGGCCATTGGTAACAGCGTCGTGGATACATTCCCGAACAAAACGGTACTATATGTATCGTCTGAGAAATTTACGAATCAGATCATTCAGTCGATCAAGAACAATGCTGTAAATGATCTGGTGAATTTCTACCAACTGATCGATGTACTCATCGTTGATGACATCCAGTTCCTGGCAAACAAACAAAAAACCCAAGAGATTTTCTTCCACATCTTTAACCAGCTCCACCAGAGTGGCCGGCAGATCGTACTGACTTCCGACCGCCCGCCCAAGGATCTGGATGGTATGGAGGAACGATTGATCTCCCGCTTCAAGTGGGGGCTTTCGGCTGACCTGCAGGCTCCTGACCTGGAAACCCGCATGGCCATCCTCGAGCATAAAATGTCGCGCGAGGGGTTGGATCTGCCACAGGACGTTACGGAGTTCATCTGCTACAACATCAAGAACAACATTCGCGAACTGGAAGGTGTATTGGTTTCCCTGGTGGCTCGTTCCTCCCTGAATCAGCGCCAGATAGATATGGGCCTGACTAAGGAAGTGGTGAAGAACTTCGTTACGGAGATCAATAAAGAGATCACCGTCGAGTTTATCCAGCAACTGGTGGCCGAGCACTTCAGCGTGGATGTCGAGAAATTGCAGAGCAAAACGCGCAAGCGGTCCATCGTGATCGCCCGTCAGCTCTCCATGTACCTGGCCAAAAACCTGACCGACAAATCCTTAAAGTCGATCGGGGAGACCTTCGGTGGTCGCGACCACAGTACCGTAATTTATTCCTGCCGCACCGTACAGGACCTTATGGAGACCGACATCATCTTCAAGGATACGGTCCAGGAACTAGAGAAGAAGATCAGGCTCAGCCTGAACGAGAAGTGATATACTACCCAAGAGCTTCTAAGCGGGGCCGGTTCCGACAGGGATCGGCCCCGTGTGTTGGTGGTCGATCCTTCTACGGCCGCCGAAGCTCTGCGTAGGTGTGGCGAATCGACCGTTCCGTTCTACTGAAAACGAATCGTCCATTCTAAAAAGACGAGCGAGGTGGAGGGCTGCTGCTTTTTGTTGGTAATATCCTTCCAAAGTCCCTATCCGGATGCCTAAAACGTCCTGTACGCCGAAACACCTCCGTACCAACAAAAAGCAGCAGCGGTTTGAGGCTGCGCCTTGGAATACTGCAGGCTAACTGAAAGCACCTGCTACTTCTTGTTGGCTTCGCGCCCTGAAAGAAAAAATAAGAAAGGAAAGACCGACGTGCCCTGACCTGCCACCAAGAAGTAGCAGGAGTCACCCAAAGGTCAGATTCGCAAACTTGAAGCAACCTTTCTAAGACTGTTTTTCCGTATTTTCACTGGCATCAATCAGAGCCCACAGTTATATATGAAACTACTTCATCTACTTGTAGCCGTGCTCCTTTGTCCGGTCATTTCTCTGCAAGCCCAATCGGAAAGTCAGTACATTAATCATCTGAACACCTATTTCAAAGGACAAAGGGAATACGTTGTCCCGAATGGACGCGTCGATATTCTGACCAACGAATATGCTATCGAAGTAGAGCGTGCAGATCACTGGAAGAATGCCATTGGGCAGTCACTCTGGTATGGTCTGCAAACCAATCGAAGATCAGGCATAGTGCTGTTAGTCTTATCCCAATCAGACTATAAGTACTTTCAGATGCTGAACAGTACCTTGGAGCACGCCGGAATAGCCCACAAGATAAAAGTATGGGCATACCCCGGTGATTTTGAAGGACGATTGGCCACACCAAGAACAACCCAATCAGTATACGGGGCTACCAGTAGTTCCTCTCAAAAATCTACTAAGCAACATTGGCTGACCATCTCCAGTCAGAAGCGCCATAATAGCTCTTGTCGGTACTACCGTAATTCCAAGGGCCGGGCTTGTTCTGCTAATGAAGGAATTGCCTGCAAGATTTGTGGTGGAGATTGAAGGGTGTGGCTGCTGCTTTTTGTTGGCAATCCTCCTTCCAATTACCTATCCGTTTTCCAAAAACGTCTTGTACTTCAATACGCTTTCGCGCCAACAAAAAGCAGTAGCGGAGAGAGGCTGCGCATTGGAAAATGCAGAATAACTGAAAGCGCCTGCTACTTCTTGTTGGTGTTGTGCCCTGAAAAGAAAGGTTCCAGTAAAACGAAAGTTGCCCTGACCAGCCAACAAGAAGTAGCAGGAGTTCCCCACGTCGGCAGGATTGGTGGTCGATCCTCCGGATCGACCGTTCCGTTCTACTGAAAACGAATCGTCCATTCTAAAAAGACGAGCGAGGTGGAGGGCTGCTGCTTTTTGTTGGCCACCCGCTTCCCTGGTCCTTATTCGGGTTGTTGGAAAGGCATGTACTTTAAGTCACCTCCGTGCCAACAAAAAGCAGCAGCGGAGCGAGGCTGCGCCTTGAAATACCGCAAGCTAGCTGAAAGCGCCTGCTACTTCTTGTTGGTGTTGTGCCCTGAAAAGAAAGGTTCCAGTAAAACGAAAGTTGCCCTGACCAGTCAACAAAAAGCAGCAGCGGAGCGAGGCTGCGCCTTGAAATACCGCAAGCTAGCTGAAAGCGCCTGCTACTTCTTGTTGGTGTTGTGCCCTGAAAAGAAAGGTTCCAGTAAAACGAAAGTTGCCCTGACCAGCCAACAAGAAGTAGCAGGAGTTCCCCACGTCGGCAGGATTGGCTATCGCCCATCCTGGTAAGGGGGGGATCCAACCCAGCCAAAGCCCCGGCCTGTCGGCCTTGCTTTTTTGTCTGGCCTCGCCTTAGAGAAACTGTCGTTTCTCCCGGCTCCGCCAAACAAAAAAGCCGCCGGTCTGTCGACCGACGGCTTTGTCTGTGTTGTCGGGGCGGCAGGATTCGAACCTGCGGCCCTCCCGCCCTAAGGCGGGATGCGCAACCGGACTGCGCTACGCCCAAAACAAAAAAAGCCATCCGCGAAAAGCGAATGGCTTGTTGTCGGGGCGGCAGGATTCGAACCTGCGGCCCCCTGCTCCCAAAGCAGGTTAATATTGATTTCTTCTGGTTTTATTTGGTTTTAACCCCTGTATTTAATGGGTTTTTGTCGCAAATAAATCTGCATCAATCCAAAAAAAGCCATAAATTGCATGCAAATCGCATGCAAATCGCATGCAAAATGATTTCCGTAAATCTTGTACTTGATACACGGTCTCCAAAGCGGGACCAGTCCTTTCCGATTAAATTACGCATTATCCACCAACGCAGGACACACCATATGTCGCTTGGCTATAGTGTACTCGAAAAGGATTGGGATGCGTCGCGTCAGCAGATCAAAAGCAGCTGTAAGCAGTTGAGCAATATTCACCGGGTCAATGCCCTGTTGAACCGGGAAAAACAGAAAGCACTGGATCTGTTTGCACAGCTACAGGCAGAGGAGCGGCTGGAGACGCTGTCCATGAAAGAGATCAAGGCGATGCTTAAAGGCAACCCTACCGCCCTGATGACGCTGGCCTATGGCAGGGAACTGATTGATCAGATGAAGCAGGCAGGCAAGCATGGCAATGCCCGGGTTTACCACACCATGCTGCGCAGTGTGGCCAGCTTTATGGAGCAAAAGGATTTCCCCATGACACAGATCAGCTATCGCTGGCTGAAACAGTATGAAAGCTGGTATCTCGGCCGGAGCAATAGCCGTAATGGCCTGGCGGTTCATCTGCGCACCTTGCGGGCCCTGTTTAACCGGGCCATTAAGGAAAAGCGCATTGACCAAAAATATTACCCTTTCCATGACTACACCATCAAACATGAGGATACCCGCAAGCGGGCACTTAGTCTGGAAGATTTGCAAAAGCTGAAATCCTTTAAGCCACAGACCGACCGTCAGCAGCGGGCTAAGGATTATTTCCTACTGAGCTTTTATCTGATGGGCGCTTCCTTTGTGGACCTGGCCTATTTGAAGCAGGAAAATATCGTTCAGGGGCGAATCGAATATAAACGGCGCAAGACCGGGCGGCTGCACAGTATTCCGCTATCAGCACCGGTTCAGACGTTACTGGCGTCCTATCTGGCTGGAAAAGGGCAGGGTGATTACATCCTGCCAGTGATTACCTCAAAAGAATCTGCCAAACAGCCCGTTCAGGTACGGGATGAGCTACGACGCTATAACCGAAGCCTGAAAGAGATTGCCGGGCTATGCGGCATTGAGGCGCATCTGACCAGCTATGCCGCCCGGCACAGCTATGCCACCATCGCGAAATATAAGGGTGTACCAACGGCGGTGATCAGCGAGGCACTGGGACATCAATCCGAACAGGTAACACAGCGCTATCTGGAATCCTTCCAGAAGGATGTGCTGGACCGCTATCATGAGCAGGTGATTGGGTGAACTCCCCTAACATCAGACATATGCGGTTCTTTCACATAGCCTGGGGTCACTGTACTAATCTGGCTTCATTGCGGTTAGTTCTAAATAATGTTTTGCAAAAGCTTGTTGGAAGCAGTGATAAACCTTAGTTGTATCAGCCAGTTTCTTTTTTAGAAATATGCCTTATCAAAATTGGTCCCAGAATCCAATAGCTTCTGGTAAAGGTATGCATTTAGTTTTTCGAGAATACGGTTCAAAGGTTCGAGTAACTGGGATTGCCTTGGATCAAACAACTTATTTCCATGAAATAGATTGCATCTGACTTTATAGATTGCCGTGAATATTCCCTCGCATTTTTCAAAAGTTTCTTTGCTCTTCAAGTTTTTAAGAATTTCCTCATCATGGCTTCGTTGATAACTGCCTTTCGAGTTAAAGGAGATGTAAAACTCTTTTCCCTCTATGATGTGAATAATCTCCTCTAAATCTCTCGGATCAACTTGTTTGATGAATTGAGTACAGCCCTCTTCACCAAAAAATGTATAAACTCCTTTTACCGCCGCCTGTCTGTCCCGAACATTTTTAGAAAGTGGACTGATTTTTCGGTATAAAAAATTAAAGGCAATGAACTGGTAAATAAATCTATTGAAAATTGCCTCAGTATCATAAGGCTGGGATTCAGATAGGTTTTCTGTCCACCCCTTGTAAAATCGAATTGAAGTTCTTGAGAGCATAAAAAAGTTTTTGGTTATTGATCACTAAATTGTCTTGCAATTTTCTTTCTCACCGCTTTCGACTAAAAATTAAAATAAGAAATTCGATAGTTTGAATTTGTTTTAGCTCAAACATTGCATTTTTTTTGGCTAAATTTATTCATCACAAAAAGATGATCACCGTGGTAAATAATCGTGATAGCAAGGGAAACGAATATATCGACCTGAACAACCTTCGCATTACCTATGTGAATGCCAGTACCCGACGGGTGGATTCAAACTGGTCCGCTTCGGACGTTATCCGTATTCAGGCCTATAAGGATCCAGTTCAGAGAAGAGCCCTGCATAAAGGGGCAGAAATGCCCGTAACAGGAGAACTCGATCTGATCGATCTCGCCATGGCCATTCTGGAGATGGCACGTCACAGAATGGAAAAATGATGGAACCCGGCGAAGCAGAAAACGGTTCATACCTGTGAATTAAATCTTCATTCAATGAAAACAGTTGCCAAAAAGACCCGCACAGATGAGACGGCCAAACAGGTCATTGAATCGGAAAAGCGCTATGACAGGGAGTCCAAAGCCTACGACTTTCGTCGGCGGATCATCCAGTATTTTGATGGTGGACTAACCAGAATTGGGAAATGGTTGCCTATTAAATCTTCCGATTACCACCGGGAGAAAAACCCGCAGATTACGTATGATAACCATCCGTAACCACAGAAGAACCGCGCAGGTTTTTCTGTTAATATTCACTGGAATATCTTCCGATCCTGCCCGCCCGAAGGGCGGGCCGCGCTCAAATCCGGGTGCACAATGTTATAAGGCGAGGCGTTAAAAAGCCCCTCCCATTGATGGGAAGGGGCAGTATGTCGCGAATGGCTCCGGGATTAGCTCCGGCGGTTCAGAATATAGTCAGCGGCCTTTTGCGCATCCGCGGCCACCTTAAAGATAAATCGGGGATCCTCTTTCAGCCTTTTGAGCCATAAGGCAAGATAGGCAGCACTGTTTTCGGTAATCTCATCATAGTCGATATTCACCGTGGCGCACACAAAGGAGGCGGCCAGCTCGGCCAGCAGTTCCTCCTGACTGTAAGGCTCGGAACCGAAGCCCTGCGGGTTGGTGATGGCTTCGCGGTTCAGCCGGTCAGCATGGCCGGTGCTGTGGGCCAGCTCATGAAACAGGGTGGCATAATAGGCCTGCGGGCTGTCAAACTGCTTTAGGCCGGGCATATTCACCACATCCCGGGAGGGGGAATAATAGGGCTGGTCGGTATTTTCTTCGCTAATTTGTGGCCGGTTTGGCATATCCAGTATGATCCGGTCACAGGCGTCAATCTGCTCGTTATCCTTCAGCTCCAGCTGTGGCAGTTCAAAATCAATTCCCTCCACATCGGCGATATTAAAGACGTTATAGTATTTGATGAATTTCAGTATCTGTATGTCCTGCCCCTGCTCAAAGGCCTTGCGGGCCTCGTGCTTTTTCAGGGTGCGGTCATGTTCGTCCTTATAATAGACATTAAAATACACTACCATTTCCGCCTTACTGCCCTTACGGATTTTACCGCCTGCCTGCTTCACCTGATTAAAGGTCATAAAATAGGGGACTTTGTGCGGGGTCATATTCATCAGGATCATGTTAATCCCGGTATAGATATGATCGGTGGCATAATTGCGGGCCAGTCCGTACCGGCTCCAGCTACGGCGCCAGGGGGCTACCCCGGCTTCCATTTTCTCAATCAGTCTGTTGGTGACTTCCTGATAGATGTCGCGTTTCCTTTTGATATTCCTGGTCATGATTCTCCTGTTTTTAAAGTGAATGAATGGCCGGAAAGGCCCTGTCCCTTTCCGGTCTGCCCTTCGGCGAGAATGGGGGTAGCAAGCGCAACCGGAGGGGAATCACCCGGCCTGCACGGTAGGAAGGCCGGGGAAACCGGTTGCGGGCGCAAGGGGCAAGGCCCCTTAGCAGGGCCCGCCCTTACAGTTGCCCTTCATCGGCAAAGCTGTAATAGCTGTCTGTCGTCAGTATGATGTGATCCAGTACCGGTATCTCCAGTGCCCTGCCGGCTCGCTGCATCTGGTCAGTAATCTGCAAATCGGCCTGACTGGGCCCCAGATTGCCGGAAGGGTGGTTATGGGCCAGAATAAGGGAACAGCTGAGGGATTTGACGGCGGCGGCAAAGATGATCCGGGGATCCACAACCGTCCCCGCAATACCACCCTTGGAAGCGGTAAACATTCCCTTTACCCGGTTCGCCCTGTTCAGTAACAGCACGTTAAACGTCTCACATAACTCCAGATCATCGCTCCAGTTGGCGCGCAGCACATCGGCCGAATCAATGGAACAGGTAATTTGTGGGCTGTCTGCCAGCAATAGCCGGTTGTGATAGCTGATTCTGACTTCCGATACCTGCCCGGTAATGAGTTGCTTTCTCATAATTCTTCGATTTAAGGCGTGATTTAATTAGGAAACTCCCTTCATTCGGGAGCGGAGGTATGCCTCGTCGGGAGCGGCTCGTTTGCCGCCCCCTGGCGTCGCTTAATTGAGGTATCCTCCCTTTTCGAAGGCAGCGTTTACCGACAGGCAGACGGGTCCGGCAAGGGGGCAGAGAGGCTTTTTTGAGCAGCAAAAAAACGACCGGACAGCGATAGCGGCCCTTGTCCGGCCCGGAAGGCAGGCGGTAGCTTGGACGAGAAAAGGAGAGGATCACCGCAGGGAAGCAGCTGACGGCAGGGAATCAGGCACAACGCACCCGATGAAAAGGCTGTACCGAAGAGCCCACATTACCCGGCCAATTATTCCCCTGGGCCCCTGACTGGCAAACGGGTTTGCACCAAACCCTGTGACAGTCTGGGGGGAATATGCGGCCGGGTAACATAAAGCCAGGGGCAGGCGGGAGGCATGGGAAAGGATAGAGAGCGGTATAAAAGTAAAAGACAGAAGGGAAACGGCTTACGGATGGGAGTAAGACTCCTGACAGGAGGCATCTGACAGGATCAACCAACGGGCCGTTACGGACAGCCGGACCCGGTAGGGGAAGCCCCGCAAGCCTCTTAATCTAAACCAGGGGCCGCTCTTTTTCAAAATCTTTTCTAACTTCGTGTTGGCGACATTCCGCCTATTATTTTTTGACAAATAATCACCCTATTGAATGGAGGGATCAGATCAGGCAGTCAGCCTGGAAGAACGGGAAAAACTCTATCAACGTCTGGAACACACCCTTGCTTTTGACAAGAACCTTAATCGCAAACTGGTAAGTTTTCAGGCCAATAAGCAAAATCCTATTTATCGATGGTTTAAATATAAAGAAGGCTTCTCTTCTAATCTGGTGGAGTATTATGTCAAAAAATTCCACATGGATGGCAAAGATGTACTGGATCCTTTTGCGGGCACCGGGACCACCCTGTTTGCCTCGACATCGCTGGGATGCCATGCAACCGGTATTGAGTTACTCCCGGTGGGAGCCTTTGCCATGGAAGTGCGGCAGGCACTGTATCATATTGCCCATGATAAGCTGGCCGAAGTGACCCGGAACCTCTGGGAAAAAGTCAGCAAGCATGGTGGAGAATATTACATAGAGCATATTCCTATTACGAAAGGGGCCTTCCCGGATGAAACCGAAGAATGGCTCAATGCCTGGATCGGATATTGTAAAACCCTGGAACCCAATATGGGGAAACTCCTCAAATTCGCTGCTTTTACAATTCTGGAAGAAATCAGCTATACTCGTAAGGATGGTCAGTATTTACGCTGGGATCATCGATCAGAAAGACGCCGTGGCAAAACCACCTTCAACAAAGGAAAAATCTATTCTTTTCAAGAGGCGATGGAGCAGAAGCTCGCAGTCATCATGGAAGATTTACAACCACAGAATAAACAAAACCTGTTTGATGCTACCCCGGCCGAGCAAAAAGGCACCATTACGATCTATCAGGATAGCTGCCTGACCCGATTGAATGATCTGTCCAATGACGCCTATGATCTGGTCGTTACCTCACCCCCCTATTGTAATCGCTATGATTACACCCGTACCTATGCACTCGAACTGGTCTTTTTGGGATGCGATAATGAAAAAGTGAAATCCCTGCGACAGGCCATGCTTTCCTGCACCGTGGAGAACAAAAGCAAGCTGGAGCAAATGGAGAAATTTTATCAGGACCGCAACCGGCCGGAAGTCTTTGCACAGGTAATGCAAGCCTATGAAAGTAGTGGGGCCATGATGGAAGTACTCGATTTCCTCGATCACTTTAAGAAAACCAAGAAACTCAATAATAACGGCATCGCCCGAATGGTAAGGAACTACTTTCTGGAAATGTGTTTTACCATTTATGAACTGGCACGTGTGCTGCGCAAAGGCGGAAAAATTGTCATGGTGAATGATAATGTGCGCTATGTTGGAGAAGAAATACCGGTCGATCTCATCCTCTCTGAATTTGCAGAATCATTCGGACTGACTGTCAGCAATATTTTCGTGCTGCAGCAGAAAAAAGGAAATAGCAGCCAGCAAATGGGCAGTCATGGACGACGAGCCTTACGTAAATGCGTTTATCTATGGAGCAAGGATTAAATTATGCAGATCACCTGAATCAAGCGAGTGACCTTGTCACTTCCAGAGCCGAAACACGGGCTGGATTTATTGCTATGGCGCTGGAGAAAAACTATCTGGCCGTTCCCTATATTGAAGAAGCCAAAGCCCTGAAAAATTTAGCCAGGCGCGTCAGCCGTCCACATGAGCTACTCAAAGTAAGGGATTTACGGCCCGGTCTGCTCACCGCCTCCGGCCTGTCAGCAAAATCCATGAATTACCTGACGGAAGAAGACCAGACCGAAGCCATTGAAGGGCTGATTGAGAGTTTCTTGGAACCGGCTGGAGGTGATTTCATTGATGAACTGGTTTATCGCTACTTGTTGATCAAAGGCGATGCACTGGGCGGAAAATCCCGAAACCTTGCCGGAACTCTGGGAGAACGGAAATTTCTTCGTGCACTACTTTCCCTGCTAAAAGTAACTCGTATCCACTATTATTGGATGGACCGTGAGAATAAATACACTTGGCAACAACAACGTGAAGATGATACCGGCATCGAAAACCGAATTCGGGCTATCGCCTGGAATAAGGATGGCAGGGAGCGGGTACTGGTATTGAATATTAATGTACCCAAGGTGCGTAAAAATGTTGATCTCTGCCTGATTGAAGGGAAATTTACGGATATAATTCTACAGGGGCGAGGTAAGGGCCAATCCCGGCACAGTAAAATTGATCACTATGTTTCATTAGGAGAACTAAAGGGCGGAATTGACCCGGCCGGTGCCGATGAACATTGGAAGACGGCCAATACAGCTCTGGGTCGCATCCGGCAGGCCTTTGACACCCATGACATGACTCCCAGTACCTTTTTTGTCGGTGCCGCCATTGAGACCAGTATGGCAAATGAAATTTACCGGCAATTGCGAGAGAAAGAATTGACCAATGCAGCCAATCTTACGGATGATGAGCAGCTCACTTCTCTCTGCAATTGGTTACTGCACCAATAACCTTCTATAGCCGCACAACTATCTACACCTTCCTTTCCGTTATTTTCGACAGACCCAACTGCCAAAAAAAAACACCACCCTATGTTCTGGAAACGCAAAAGGATCGTCACCGATGAGGCATGGATGGAATCCATGGCCACGGATTTTCATTTTTATAACCTGCTGGAGAAACATATTCCCACCTGCAATGGCTATCTGGAAGAGCTGGCTTTTCCGCAGGTAGAAGACCCGGATGACTGGAGTATGGAGGAAACCGTCGATCACATCCGCTGGAGCTTGAGTGAGAAAAAGCTCAGGCGTGCCAGTCGGCACCTGCACCATAACCACCATCCCCTGGCGCAGCTCTACCCGACCAAGGACGCCCTGGACCAGATGAAGGACCATCTGTACCGGCATGTTTCCCATGCCAGACGCAGGATTCGGCGTGGCTGGAAGAAGGGACGCTGGGAACGCATGTTCTCCGATGGCGTCGGTGAATTCTGGGCCTCCCTGCAGAAGGGCACCCAAAAACCGGGTAATGCCAGTGAATTCCTCAGGACCTACCTTTCCAAATGCCTGGGTGCGGTAATGGAAGACAGGGGTTTTGACCCCACCCAAAACCACCATCTTTCCCTCAAAAGCATCTATCACCGACAGCCATCGATAATTGGTCCGGACGATACCGCCCCGGTTGGCTGGCAGGTCATGGAAGCCGGTCTGATGGCCGGATTCGGATATTATCTGCTGGATGTGGATGATATGGCTGCCGTGGAAAACATGGCGCTCCCCCTTGAGGAACATCTGACAGACGGAGCCATTGACCTGATTGATGGGATCAACTGGGACCTGATAGGCACGGTTTCCTTCCCCCTGCTGGGATCGGTCCGGCAGGCACATCGCCAGATCAGCAGGGTGATGGATGACCAGATCAGCCTGCGGGAGGCAGGCATCAACTTCAGCATTACCATTTCCAGCCGCATTGCCGGAGCGACCCTGGGCGTATGGGTGGGCAAAAGCATGGGAAGCATGCTCTATCCCGGAGCCGGAACCGTGGCTGGCTCCGTCATTGGAGGCGGCGTGGGCAGTCTGCTGGGCGGGCAGATTGCCCGGGATATTGTTACCTGGCGGTACCGGAAGGCAGTGAAACGCTATGAGGACATCAGGAGGAAAATGGAACATGACATTGAACGGCGCACCGAACGCTATCTGGATCGGATGCAGGTCATCACCCGTAAGGCTCAGGAAGCGCTGGACCAGGACCGTGAAAGGTTGCGTCTGAAAATACCCGACACCCGCCCACTGGAAGCACTGCGTCAGGATATCATCCAGACACTGGGGGATGAGGAGGAAAACATGAATTTTGAGCATGCGGCCCGTTACCGGCAGCTTATGGAGGAACTGGAGGCAGCGCCCCTCTCCCGGGTAAGTGCCCTTCTGTTGAAACACCGTGACCTGCCCATGCGCCGCAGGGGACAAATGTGCCGCAGCCGCAGGGCATGGCAAAACGCCATCCGTGACTGGAATGCGAAGATCAGCCTGGGACTGACTGGCTGGATTTACCTGATGCGGGGTATCTTTCATGCCCAGGTTAAGGAAATATACGAGAATATTACTTTCAGTGAGGATATGTTGCGCAGTATTCATGAACGGGCTGCCATCAAACTGCATAACCAGCGTGAGAAGATCATTCAGCGTCACGCACAATTTTCCCGATAGTTATGGCCACACCGCTTACCTATTATGTTCAGAAGGGGAAACGAAAACCCCGAATCCTGCCCCTGTTTGAGGGTGACCTGCCCTGGCCGCTCTTTGATTTTGACATGTGGGAGAAGAGGTCGCTCCCCGTCCGTTTGCCGGACGGAGAGCAGGGGAGTGTGCGCAACCTGGCGGAGCGGTTACGTCCGCCACAGGGTAGGTTTTTCCGGTTATTCGAGCAGGCCATTACGCCCCGCATGCTCGGGTCGGTTGCATTTGTCTGTCTGGAGCTGCCCATAAGACCCGACCGCGGAAGCTGGCGAGCCCGGCGCTGCTATCGTAGAGCAGACCGAAAGGACTGGCTGATCGAGGCCGATGAGGCTCCTCCCATCTGGGATGGACGCCCCGCTGCACCACGGGTCATGACCGATCAGGGAGAACAGGAACTGCCGCAGGAATGGCGAAACGCCCTGCTGCAGGCATGGGAAAGGGCAGAGGGATCACGTCCCTTCAACCGGGCGGTAACGGAGATACTTAAACTCTATCGGGACGAACCGGACCTGACCAATCGCGAAGTAGCCAAAAGGCGTCACAGGACACTCAACACCGTCAACAACCAGCAGAAGCAGCTCAAGAAAAAAATGGTGGAAATAACCGGAGTGGTCCTGACGGACTATAAGGGAAGTGCAGTGCGCTACTGGCGGGAAATGGGAATGACCCTGCCGGAATTTACGTGACATCATCCAGCAGATCATCCAGCCAGTCTCCGTCCGGATCATCCGGGTCCGGCAGCTGGCTGATCTCCTCCCCGATCGACTCAATCCCGGCACGGCTTTCTGAAAAATCCGGCTTCTCCGGCAAGGATTCCGGTTCCTCCGGACTGTCTCCTGATTTGGCAAAAAGGCGACCGGCCAGATCACCCAGACCGATCAGTTCCAGCCCCCGATGCGCCCAGCGGGGCAGGAAGCCCGGACGGGAAGACGGTTTCCTCTCTCGATCGGCGCTTGCCTCGGCCTGAATACGCTCAGTATGCCGGTTGAAATATTGCTCCGGTTTGTAATCCTTCTCTTCGGGTATCTCACTCGCTACAATCTGCTCGGCCGTCAGGTAGATACCATGTTTCTCATCCCCTATCAGCGCATAGGGACACTCATAGCGTTCCAGCTCACCTTCACTTTCCACATGGGTGAAAATGACCTGTGCCTCACAGAGATGACAGAAACGTTTCAGCGAGGGTGGGACGGTACTGGCCATGGAACAGGGATTTAAGCGTAAGATACAAATCCTGACGCGTAACCATAAACAGTTAACCCGTTTACCGTCCCAGTGATGCCGCGTCTGCTTTGTAAACCATTTCTTAATCCTATCGTCACCAGACCGACGCCGAATCGTCACAGTCCTTAAGCATAATCAAGCAAACACTTATCGGACTTACCGTAACCACCATGGCTGCCATGGCCTTACCTGCCGCCTCTTCCGCAGGAAATGGAGATGTTTACAACTGCGAACTGAACGGCAAACGGGTCCTGGTTTCGGATGTGGATGACAGCAACAGTCTTCGAAATGGGGGCTTCAGCAAATGTTTCAATCAGACGAAACTTCTGTGGGGCTTGATGCTTTAGGAAGCTACGAGTCCGGCAAAAGAGAGTCCTGTCAGTCTACCCATGGCAGGACTCCTTTCGAATGGCCAGCCATTCCAACAGTGAATGGCTGGCCATTTTTCATTTATGACCAGCCACAAACCCCTCACTGCCAATATTTTGCTTGCTTCTTTGCCCTGGACGGACGTGATCCGCCATCAAAACACCACACGGCATGAAGCAGTCACAGCAACCACCCTTTCGCCTGGGGCGCCCGGTCTGCGATTTTTCCGGCAAGGGACACGCCGCGGACCTCTGGCGTCTGCGTGACGCATTTGAACATCTTGCCATTCTGGGTTCCACCGGGACCGGCAAGACCAGCGGACCCGGAGCCGCCATTGCCAGTGCCCTGCTGAATCCGGCCGGGCTGGCAGAGGGAGAAAGGGTCGGCATGGTCGTTCCCTTCTACAAGGATGACCGGAAGGAATGGGAGAAATGGGCCTGGCAGCAGGGCCGCGAACAGGACCTGATCCGCATCGGGGCCGAGCATGCCAATGTCTTTAACATCCTTGAGGCCTATGCCGAGGATGAACCCCTCAACGCCGTTAATGCGCTGATGAATATTTCCGAACTGTCAGCCTCCGGGCAGGGACGAAAGAGCGAGCCCTTCTGGGAAGTCATGCAGCGCAAATATCTCGACCGCCTGATCCGGCTGAACCAGCTTTGCGGTGAACCACTCAATATCGCCACGCTGAACCGGCTGCACGGTTCCGCTCCGCAGGACCGGCAACAGCTCTATAGCGAGGAATTTGAGACACGTTCCTTTTTCATGCAGATGATGAACCGGGCCGCAGGGGCGGCCGGGGAACAGCAGCCGGACTTCCGGCTGGTGGCCGATTTTGTGCATGAGATGGTTTTTATGGCCGATGAGACGGCCTCCTCCATCCGTGCCATGGCCAGCAGCGTACTGGAGCCTTTCGTGGCCAGCCGGATGCTGTACAACCTGTTCTGTGGCACCTCAGGCCTCAATCTTGATGATCTGTTCACCGGGAAAATCCTGCTGCTGGACGTGCCGGTCCAGCGCCATGAATTTGCCGGACGTATTGCGCAGGTGATGCTGATCTATGCCATCATGAAGGAAGTGGAGAAACGGGATCTGCAAACCCATGGCAATCCCCTCCTCTTCTGGATCGATGAGGCCCAGAATTTTATCACCCGTTATACCCATCTGTTCATGTCGGTCTCACGCTCCGCCCGATGCGGGATGGTGCTGATGACCCAGAACATCTCCAACATGATCGCCGCCATGGGCGGTGGACTGGAGGGCAAGGCCAGGGTCGATTCCCTGCTGGGCCTGTGCAATACCAAAATATTCGGGGCCAATAATGACCCCGTTACCAATGAATTTGCCGCCAATTCCATCGGAAGGGCCTTTCGGGATGTCAGCTCCATCAACCTCGGATTTGAGGGCAACAGCTCCTCCGGGGTGAGCCAGCAGCTGCATCACCTGGTCGAGCCCAGGGAATTCACCATGCTGCGCAAGGGCAGCAGACAGCATGACTGGCTGGTCGATACGATTCTCGTCGGCACCGGCCGGGTCTTTTCCAACGGACTGAATTACCTGCCGGTCACCTTCCGGCAGCATTTCGCACGATAATTCTTTTTTGATCACCATTTTAAATCTGATGTTATGCAACAACCAACCAAACAGTTTCAGCAGCCCGAGGACTGGGCCAATTTTCTGGGGGCCGAACTGGTCACCAGTGGCATGTCCCGATTTTTTCACTCGCTCATGCGGCTTTTCATCAAGCTCATGGCCTCCATATCACTGGTATTTCTCCGTGCCCGGACCGGTACCCGCTTCATCAGCGTGGGAACCCTTGTCTGGGGATGGATACTCATGGGGGTCTTCTGGTTCCTCGAAGCCATTTTCAATACTGAGATGAGCATGGTCAGCGGCACCGGCTGGAATCCGGGCAGTATCGGCCTTATCTGGACGCACATGCTGGCCTTTGCCGGATTCGCAATCTACCGGATTATC
Source organism: uncultured Saprospiraceae bacterium (assembly GCA_964342305.1). Lineage (GTDB taxonomy): Bacteria > Bacteroidota > Bacteroidia > Chitinophagales > Saprospiraceae > DT-110. Next base: position 24,910 of record CAYFGK010000069.1, read on the forward strand.
GAGGCACGCCGCAATCTTCGCAGCAATGAGGGTGAACAGCGATTCAGCGAGGAGCCGGGCTATAGCGTCATCCTGCCGGTGATTGGCAGGCTGCTGTCCCGTCTGGGTGTACTGGATGCCCGCAGGCTGGAGGATGACGCATGGTATCGCCTTGAATACCGGTTCCAGAAATTCGGTGAACCGGCCTTGGTCTTCCTGACCGGCCTGCTGGTCTCCGCGCTTGGATTCGGGGTCTATGGCTTCATGCTGATGGCTTCCGGCCTGTCCTGTCTTTTTCTTTTCCTGCTGTGGGAGGAAGCCTATTTCCGCCACAGGCAGGAACAGTGGGATGCCCGCCTGATGAGTTCACTTGTCAGCGAGGTCGATCAGCCAATCAGGCGTGAGAAAGGGCTGATCATCCAGCAGAACCTGATGCGCAGCCATGATAATGGATTCCGCCAGTGGCAGGAAGCGCAGGAAGAACAGCCTCAGTTCGAAACAGCGGCTCACGGGGTTTCCGGTAACGGAATACACGCCGAGGCCAGCCATTGATTCACCGGGGAGGCCGGATAGGCGGCCTCCCCCCAAACACTCCAAATGATGAGTAAGCTCAAGAAGAACTTTCAGCAGTTTGTGAACTGGATTCAAGGACAACAGCAACGGGAGTCTGCCCGGAAGCGGGCCCGTCCGTCACCACAGGGGGCAACTGGCCTTCAGGGCGGTTCCACCGCCATGCAGGAACAGGTCAGACAGGCCGCCTCGCAGATCGGAAAGGACCTGCAGCGGCAGGGTGTCGGTCAGGGGCAGACTGTCAGCCGACAGGACGCACCCGGTGTTACTCCAAACATGCACCACGCAAAACAGGGCAGTGGGGGATCATCCTGGAAATATGCCGATGGCATGCGGCGGCAAACGAGTCGTCAGCAGAAAAAAGGCAAGCGTTTATAGCCGATCTGTGCTATAGTAACCGCCTGAAACAATGGAGTAAACATGCTTAAACAGATGATAATCGACATCAGTCTGATCCCCCTTAGGGATGCCGCGGCAGGGGGAGATTTACCCTCCCTTTGCTCGCTGGCACGCAAGGTAGTGGAAGGCAGGGGAGTCCGGCCCTGCCCGGATATACTGGATGAAATTTACCAGCGTATCATGGCACACCCGGACCATGGCAAGCACCCCTACAGTGTTCTTGCCGCCCTGAATATCCTCTCTGCCTGTGCGGACCTGCATTGTGAACGCGGAGATATCAGTGAGCAGGAAGCCACCGATGCCATTCGCCAGGTGGTGGTTGAGCGCATCCGTTACTACGCATCCCTTCCCTATGACCAATGGGATCTGGATGTGATGCAATATGGAATGGAGTGGCTGGCGGTTCATGAGCCGGAGGATGACTGTCAATCTCCGCGGAATTGATTGTCTCACTTTTTTTAAAACCTGTGCTTATGGAAACGCTCATTCCGATTCTAATTAAGGCTGCGGTTCTCGCAGCAGTGAAGACCGAGAACAGCCAGGAAGATGGCATTGAGGGAGTCGGCATCGACCTACTGCTTTGACAAATGCCAGCCTACCGATTGGGGGTGCTTGCAGCAGTGCAGCACCCCTTTTTTGTGGCCGTGAGGTCACGCCATCACATTTCTTTTTTAAACAGCAGCCTCGCCCCTTTATGACCGCTGTTTTTGGCACTAAGCTCCGCTTAGACGAGATGCCTGTAGGTCATAAAGAGTGCGAAGCACCTCAAATAAAATATATGTTACGCATAACACATAGCAGGAACGCCGCCGGTGCAGCCAAATACTTCAGTGAAGGATTACAGAAGGCCGATTACTATAGTACCGAAGATCAGTCTATCGGCCTGTGGGGTGGCAAGGCGGCGGCACGATTGGAGCTTGAAGGGGCCGTCTCCAAATCTGATTTTGTTGCCCTGTGCAACAATCAGAAACCAGACGGCTCCAGGCTCAACCCACGCAATTCAGATAAGCGCAAAGTCGGCTATGACTTTACCTTCTCCGTCCCCAAATCCGTCTCCGTCGCCTATGCCGTCCATGGGGATGATCGCATCCAACTGGTCTTTGAAGAGGCGGTCGAGGAAACCATGCGCGAGATCGAGGATAATATGCGCACCCAGGTCGGCCAGGGTAAAGACAAGCATCATGCCCGCACCGGGGAAATGGTCTGGGCCTCCTTCACCCATAGAACCAGTCGGCCCGTTGATGGCATTCCCGATCCGCACCTGCATCGGCACTGCTTTGCCATCAACACCACCTGGAATGAAAGGGAAGGCCGCTTCCAGGCTGGGGAGTTCGGTCAGATCAAACAGACCGCTCCCTATTACGAAGCGGCCTTCGATTCGCGTCTGGCGCATAAGATGCAGCAGTTGGGATACCAGATCGATCGGCGTGGCTATAGCTGGGAGATTCGGGGGATCAAAAACCAGACCTTGCAAAAATTCTCCCGACGCACTGCTCAGGTCGAGGAAAAGGCGAAATCCGAGCAGGCCAACAACGGCTTTCTGACCGAGCGTCAGAAAGAGCAATTAGGGGCACTCACACGGGCCAGGAAGCTGGTCGGCCGGTCATGGGAGAAATTACGCGAGATCTGGCGTTCCTGGCTCAGCAGTGAGGAAGCCGATAGTTTGGCCCGTGCGAGTGCCGGGGCTGTTAAAAAGAAAGAAGAGGGCGTATCGGCCTTTGAAGCAGTAGAGCGGGCGCAGCTGCATCTGTTTGAGCGGAAATCCGTGGTCAGGGACTATCAGCTGAAGGCCGAGGCGCTGAAACGCTCTTACGGGGATGTATTGCCCGAACAGGTGCAGTCCGTGGTTGATCAGGGGGAGTTTTATCAGCGGGAAGTGAATGGTCAGCATTACATCACCACGGAAGAAGCCGTTCAGGAAGAATTTCGCATGATTCGCTACGTGGAACGTCGCAAGGGTACGGAATTACCCCTGAATCAGAATTATGAGCCCCGCGCCGAATTCCTCAACGGAGAGCAGCGTAAGGCCATAAAACACGCACTCAATGACAGCTGTGGCGTTATCGTCATCGCTGGAGGGGCAGGTACGGGAAAAACCACCCTCATGAAGGAAGTCCGTGACGGCATCGAGGAAAAGGGCAAAAAACTGATCGGGTTCGCCCCTTCTGCTGCCGCCTCTCGCGGCGTCATGCGCGAGGAAGGCTTTGAAGGGGCCGATACCCTGGCACAGCTGTTCAACAATCCCAAAATCCAGAATAAGGTGAAGGGACAGGTTATCTGGGTGGATGAGGCCGGTTTGATCGGCAACAGGGATATGAACCGGCTTTTTGAGATTGCCGAAAAGCAGGATGCACGAATATTGCTAACCGGTGATCACCGCCAGCATGCCTCCGTTGCTGCCGGGGATGCTTTGAGAATTATCGAACAGGAAGCGAAAATCAAGGTTGCTCGCGTTAGGAAAATACAGCGGCAGCGTAATAGTTACTTTTACAAACAAGCTGTCAGTTTGGCCGCAGAAGGCCGTACAGATGCAGCGTTGCTACAACTGGATCGTATGGGAATGGTTCATGAGATCCATGACGGGAATGAACGTCTCAATAAACTCGTTACCGACTATGTTGAAAGTACTGCGATCGGACGCAAATCCCTTATTGTTTCCCCAACACATATTGAGGGGCGGAATGTTACCGATACGCTGCGTGAAAGGCTGAAAGAGGAAGGTCAGCTCCAGGGAGAAGAACGGACCTTCCTCCGTCTGAAGAATACCAACTGGACGCAGGAAAACAAAACCGATCCTTACCATTATCGAGACCGCGCCCTCTTCCTGGAGTTCCATCAGAACGCCAGGGGGCATCGGCGCGGTGAGCGCTGGGAAATTGAATCGTCCCCGGATTACCCACAGCTGCATAGTATTGAAGCCAAAAGCGAGCGTGGCGTGAAACAGATCGACCTGAAACAGGCGGATCGTTTTACCGTCTATGAGCGGGAGAAACTGTCGCTGGCTGTCGGGGATCGTATTCGCATCACCAAAGGCGGTAAAACCGTGGAAGGAACCCGGATCAATAACGGGGATTTATTTACCGTCACTGGTTTTACCCGTGACGGGAATATCCGGCTCCATACAGGTCGGACGCTGGACAGGGCTTTTGGTCATCTTACCCATGGCTACGTGACCACTTCACACAGCTCCCAGGGTAAAACGGTGGATCATGTCTTCATTGCCCAGTCCAGCCAGTCCGTTCCGGCATCCAGCCAACAGCAGTTTTATGTCTCCATCTCAAGGGGCAAAGAGGCCTGCCGCATCTATACGGATGACAGGCAGGCACTGGAACATGCAGTAAAACGAGACGGTCAGCGGCTGACGGCTCGAGAAGTTGCGACACAGGAGTTTTACGATATGCTCAAAAAGAAACAACGTCAAACGAGAGAACATAATGAATTAACTGACCAGTTAAACCAAACTCATGGACAGGGAAGACCGCTTTAATTCAGGCAGGGGCTGGTCCCGAAAGACCGGGGACGAGGATAATGAGGCACTGGAAACCAATATCTTTTTTACCCGGATTCGACAGACGGGTAAAAAAGCGGGGTTCCTGTCACTGCAACTGAAGGGAAAACGTTACCGGGCCTTTCCCTATGGTGCCATCAGCGAAGTCACCTATGAACCACCTGTGGGAATTCATATTCTGCTCGCCTTTGGGATGGTGAAGATTGAGGGCCGGAATCTGGAAGCGCTTTACAGACATCTGATCATGGAGCAGGTCACCGAGGTTCGTGAAGGCAGTGATGAGGGAGAAAAGTTTTTCTCAGGGGATGCTCTTATTGTCACTCAAATCAGCTATGTGTCCATAAACCTTGAAAAGAGTGAATATGAAGGACACCACTAAAACAGACTGAGCTGTTGTTGCTGGTCACAATGGTCTTTCCATTCCTGCGACTCGGCGGCTTCATCCAGCAAGCCCAGCACAAAGGCAATAGCACCCCCTGCCCGCTCGATGCTTTCTTCTGACAGAAAGAGGCTTCGATAGCCGGTTTCGGTCACCGGCAATCGTTGCTCACTTTTTAGTTCCAAATGCCCGGTAAGACTCAGCCATTTCGGTCTGAAAGTGATGGTGACAGGAATATCCTGCCACACCACTTCATAGGTTTGAATTGTTTCATCCATCTTAATACTCACTCGGTAGCATCAGCACAGAATCCACCAGCCAGAGGGTGAAATGCTCAAAAGGGAAATCGGTATGGGACAGGCGGAACTGTTGCAGCTGATTCCCGTCTCCATCATCCACCGTGATAATCGCCTTATCCTCATGGGTTACATGAATCTTCCATGTCTGGAACCGTTGCTCTTTTAGCTGCTTGTCAGGCTGATTGGAAAGAATATAATCTATCAGCCAGTAAGCCCCGGCCTTCTCGGCCATATACTGAACTCCCTCGGTATATCGGTAACCGGGAAAAAGAGGGTTACGGTAGAATTGCTCACTGCCGGTGAAATATCGCAACTCCGCTTTTAGCTGATGGTTCTCGGTTTTTGGCATATCTGCACTCCTTTGTTGGGTTTGAAGGTAATAGCACCGCTGCGCTATTACCTTCTGCCCGTCGGCGAGACCGGGGCTAGCAAATGCAACGGGAGGGGAATCACCCGGCCTGCACGTCAGGAAGGTCGGGGATACCGGTTGCATGCGCGAGGGGTGGAACCCCTTAGACGCGGCGTAGCCACAAAAAAAGGGAGCCAAACGGCTCCCTAGGCTCTCATTAGCCAGCTCATGAGCTGGCTATAAGCGGAGTTATTTCTTCTTCGCCAGTGGTGCCAGTTCAACCTTGCCAGCAATGACAGAGGCTTCCTTCTTGGGTATGACCTGGCCTTCACCATCCACCACTTCAAACGGGCGATAGGAGAGAGAGCCGGTCACTTTGATACGGCTTCCTTTTTTCAGGGCCTTCAGTTTTTCAATCACTTTCGGATTAAAGGCCAGCACATTGTGCCAGATGGTTTCCTTATCCTGCCAGTTGCCTTCCTTATCCTGATAACTGTCCGTCGTGGCAACCGAAACGCCAGCGAAATGCTGCTCATCACTTTCAATGATACGAGCCTCGGAGCCCATATTGCCAATCAGGGTAACGGTATTGTTGTAAGCCATAAATAAATCTCCTTTGTTACATGGTTATATGACTGTAATTACTAAAAAAGGGTAAAACACGGTGCGTGTCTTACCCTTCTGCCCCTTGGCGAAAGTGGGTGTGCAAAATGCAAGGAGGGTCCGGCCGAGGGCTCCTGATTCCGGATACGGCTGGATGCCTTGCGTTGCGCTGAGGGCAAGGCCCTGAGAACTTTTAAAGGAAATGAAGCATAAACTTTATGTCTCAGTCATCCTCTAAATTAGAAATCAGTTTTAATCTTTAAACTTATGAATCAATTAGTCCATAAAACCCGTATCTTTAAGAAGATTAGATGAATTTTAGACTAAAACATATGTTATGAGTTTATTTGACTTTTTCAAAAATAAAAAAAATGAGTACGAAAGCCCGTCATACTATGATTCCTTAACATATACCAAGTCCTGTTTAAATTGTATGCAAGGAATAGATGCAAGGTATAACTACATATGGGAAGGCTTTTCTGAACTAGTTTCAGATCAAGATATTTATTCCCGTGAATATTTTGCGATGACAGGCTTAAGAAAGGAATTAGCTGATAACCAAACTGAATGTCCAGCTTGTGGCCAAGTAGGTATGTTTGATATTTGGGATATAAAGCTCAACGGTGAAGTACTTTATCTTCCACCATCAAATGACACCCCAAGCACCCAGTTCTTTTTAGAAAAAGAGAACGGTGAAATAAAGGGGCAGTACAGGCCCGTAGTAAGTGGGAATAATACTACAAATTTAACGATGTTCACAGTAGCTAAAACAGCAATAGCAGCATTCCCCGAATGGCAATTTAAGTCTCATGACAATGGGTATGTTGATATAATTACATACCAAAGAGACCCCTTAAATTGCGCTACAAACAGATGCCGTTTTGCAGGCTTCGCTTATGAAGAAATCATAGATTTTATTGATTATTTTGAATCTGAATACAGAAGTAAATATATGAACAAGTAAGCGGATAAACTGGGATCGTCTCAAATAAAAATTTGACCAGAAGTCATGATCAATCCTTAGCACAAAGCATTGCATTAGGGTATTGAAGTAAGATAGATAATAAATAGCAATCAACATTATAAACCTGTTCGACAACAAAAACAGGGTTCTGAATCCCCAATTAGCTATTCGCTACCAATGCATCATTAAGGTCTGTATAGGGAGCAAAGAGATCACTTTGTGATTGTACCTTGTTAGGGAAGGCTTCACGGAACTTCTCAGTGCCTCTCTGGCCTGCTTCGTTATTATCGAGAAAGGTGTAAAGGGTGTTATAGCCTTCCCGCTGAATTATGTCTCGGGTACGTTTCATGGAAGACAAGGAGTGCATCACTATAGAGTCACCGGATAGTTGATAACAATTATACATCACCATAAGGGACAAAAAATCGGTCATCCCTTCAAAGATATTAACAGAACGTCGCTCTTTGGACTGTCCCCGTATCAGGGTAATATCCCTTACTTTAAGGGCTGACTTAAAAGAATATTGACTGGAGGCAGCCCGAATTTCGAATCCGTCACTCTCATTGCGCATGCCAAAGGCAAAATATTCCTTGTGGCTTTTAATATTGCGGTATTTTACCTCCAGCAAGTAATGATCGGCTAGTTCTTTGGGAATACAGCGTTCCTGTTCCAAATATTGGTAAATAATCGGATTACTGATAGCATGTGCATCCAAAAATTGAAGTTCGCGCTCCAGAGGAGCGCGTGGGGCCGCTTCGCGGCCTTGCTGTTTAAAAGAAAAAAGATTCGGTTGCTCCATTGGGTCCTCTCTTTTCACACCCGCATTTGGTACAGCTGGTTTATGAAAATGATGCCCCTTAAACATATCATTCAAAAAGCTTAAGACTTCCTTTACGGAAGTTAAGTTTTCATGGCGCATAATGAAATCAATGACGGTGCCGCCAATGTCACCAAAATCATTCCATATCCATTTCCCGCCCAGATAGGAGGTGACAAAAGACGGCTCAGTTTCATGACGAAAAGGGGACAGATACCATAGCTGATAACCCCTCTTGCGTTCTTGCACCGGCTGATAGCCCAGGCGGGCCATAATCTCCGGGAGAGATAGTTGCTTGGCTTGTGCTGTGTTCATTTGATTTCTCTGATTACTCTCTATTCCGAAAAGGACCAAAAGGAAACGCTTGTGACAAAGGACGTAACACATTACCTTTTGAAAGAGCAATATGTTAGGTATTGCAACCCCTTATAAAAGGATAAAGAATAATGGCAAAAGTCTCTCTCAGCAAGGCTTCTAAGGATACGGGGGTTTCACTCCCTACCCTTTCACGCTGGCGTGCATCTGGCAAGATTTCAGCACAGAAAAAGGCGAATGGAAGTTATGAAATTGACACATCGGAATATGATCGGATCGAGGATCTGAAAAAAGCCTCCTCCAACATGAAAGGTAACAAAAAGACCTTCATGAAAGATGTTGCAAGACCCGATGAAAGTACAAAGGAAGGCTATGAGTTACAAATAGAGTTGTTGCATAATCAGTTGAATGAAAAGGAAACTATCATAAACGATTTACGTGAAGATCGTGATGATTGGAAAAAACAGGCACAAACGTTACTGTTGCAGGATCAAAGATCGTTACATCTTGCAACCCCCGATATAAAAGAAAAAACATCCGATAGTCCGTTTAAAAAATGGTTGGAGTGGTTTCTTTATGGGATCTGCCTATTCCTTCTGATCATTGTAGCAAAAAAATTATGGGTAATTGGCAGTTAATTTTTCTTCTAAAAAGTTTCTAACGGATATGACCCATATTTTCTGAGTCCGCCCTTTGTGTTAAATAATGTGTTAAATAATGTGTTACGCTGTGGATAAGCTTGGCCAACCCACTGTAGGGGAAAAAGAAATTTTGGACTAGGGTAACTAAAACCCCGAAAAAAGGTAACTAAAACCCCGAAAAAAGGTAACTAAAACCCCGAATCTCTTGACATTGGTAACTAATACCCAGAAAATGAGCCGAGAGGTAACTAAAACCCCGAATAGACGGCTCTGATCTCCATGGTAACTAAAACCCCGAAAATTGATCCTCATTTACTGCCGGATCGCTATCCGCAACAGGAATTATTCATCTGTGATGTAGCGGATGCCGTACTGAAGGATGTTATGCAGCATATGGAACACCCGTTTTATTCGCTGTCCAAAAAACCGGATGTTGCGATTCGTCGCTATGAGCATAATGGTAACTATATTGAGATCACGCCAAGTGTGAAAGGGCTAGCGACCATCTATGATAAAGATATTCTGATTTATTGTATTTCACAGATTATGGATAAACTGAAACGGGGGGAGAAGGTTAATCAGCGTGTAAGAATCAACAGCCATGATTTGCTGGTCTTCACTAATCGTGGTACTGGCGGAAAGGATTACAAAGCATTATCAGAATCCCTTGACCGGTTAGCAGGTACGCGAATTAAAACGAACATCAGAAGTGGGGATGAGGAGCAGGAAGATAATTTCGGTCTTATTGATGCCTCTTCGATTAAGCGTACGCATGGTCTTGATGGGAGACTGATTCATTGCGAAATCAAGCTTTCTGATTGGGTTTTTAATGCCATTCGTGCCCAAGAAGTGCTTACCTTACACCCAGACTACTTCCGATTGCGAAAACCGTTGGAGCGTCGTATTTACGAAGTCGCACGTAAGCATTGTGGGCAACAAGTGGAATGGTCCATCTTCGTGGATAAGCTACATAAGAAAACCGGTTCCAGAAGCCCTATGAAACGTTTCAGACAGCTTGTAAAAGATTTGGCGTTGAATGATCATCTGCCGGATTACTCCGTAAGACTGGAAGATGACAAGGTGACCTTTCTCAACAAAAACCAAATCACAAGTCGAAAGTCAGAACGAAAAACGACCTTCCTTGACGAAATGCCGATGCTTAGCCCAAAGACTTTGGAAGAAGCGAAGGCAGCTGCACCAGGATATGATATCTACTATCTAGAGCAGGAATGGAAGAGCTGGTGGTTTGAGAGTGGCAAACCAGAAATGCGAAATCCCGAAAGGGCCTTTATTGGGTTTTGCAAAACCCGCTATGAACGCAACCCTAATCCTTGACAGAAAGAGAGTACTGTCGTTTGTCGTAAGACAGATGCTTCCTGGGCTGCCCTACCTCCTCGTTTATCGGGTGAAGGATGAAGAATTACAGATATTACGCATCTTTCATGGAGCGCGTAACCCTTCCAGGATATAACACTAAAACCTTTCAAAACGTTTCTCTCACATTTGCTTCGATAAACTCCAGGATGGAATTCCGGTCATAGAGAATGATTTTTCTGCTGGGTTGGGAGAAACGAATCATCCCCTGGTCACGATATTTCTGTAAGGTTGTGGTCGAGCTGATACGAAGCATTCTCATCGCCTCCTTATCGCTGATCCATTTATCCGGTGCTGGATTACGTTGCTGATCTGCCCAGGCAATAACCTGCTGGATCAATCGGTAAAAAGCTTCGGTTTCGATACAGATGACCTGCATGGAACCAGCGGGACCGGCATGACCGATCAATTCATCTATCAGATTGGCAGAAGGGGCTTTGTAACCGTTATGATTCATCATGGTGTGATTCGAAGTGAATAAAAAGACAACAGCCGCAATAAGCCTCTAAATAAATGAATATGAGGCCATTATGACTAGCCATTCGCTCAAATTAGCTAACTATTCAAATACCGATATATACTGGCTTTGGAGAGTTGGTAGTCCTTCATCAGGGTTTTAATAAGGGTGCCAGATTGGCGGCGTTGCTGTAGTTCGGCTATCTGATCCGGTGAAAGGGCAGGGCGGCGTCCAAAGCGTACGCCCTGTTGCTTTGCCTTGGCGATCCCATCCATTTGTCGCTCGGCGCGGATTTCTGTCTCGAACTGGCCGATCGCTGCCAGCATGTTGAAGAGCAGGCGGCCTGTTGCATCACTGGTATCAATATTCTGATCCAGCACTTTAAGCTGCACCCCTTTGCGCTCCAGTGTCTCCGCAATCTCGCACAGGTCGAGTGTTGAACGGGCAAGGCGATCTAGGCGGGTGATCATCAACATATCACCTTCACGGACATATTCGAGACAGGCCTTGAGCTGGGGGCGAGCACGCGTAGTGCCGCTATGCTTTTCTTCATAGACGCGTTCACAATCCTTCAACCGATCACGCTGAACATCCAGACTCTGCCCGACCGAACTAACACGGGCATATCCAATGACCGCCATAGCCCCCCTCAATAGTTCAATTGCTCTTAGAGTTTATGAGAAACCTATTATGCGACATAAAAAGAGACAAGGCAAGCGGATAGTCTCACTAACTATACATTATGCACCCGAATTTGCGCGCGCCCCGCCCTTTGGGCGGGCAGGATCGGAAGATATTCCGGTGAAAATGACAGAAAAACCTGCGCGGTTTTTCTGTGACTAGTTTAGAGGAATATTTAGAAAGCAATCTTGTGCGGGGGCTATCAATAATATCAATTTCTTACCATTTGCCAAATGGGGCCTAACATCTGTGTATTATAGTAGCCTTATACGAACGATTTTTGAATTCCTTAGTTTTGTTTGTTAGCAAAGCGAAGGATGAATCCAATGCAATTGGTGTGCACGTCCCTCGCTTTAAAGCGGCAAATAAAGAAAGTTTGCTAACATTAACAACCATCTGGTTTAGACCATTCAATAGTTACCGAGCCCGGAGAATCTGCTGGCGCCCCTGGTATAATGGTATAAGAATCAACATCAGGCGACACATAGCCTCCTCCTCCTCCGCCGCCGCCTCGAGCGCCGGAATACCAGCAAGATCCATTGAAAGATTTTAATGCTCCTGATTCTCCGGCTCCATAACCGTCACCTCCTAAACCAACATAATATTTGGATTTTGCATTTGAAACTAATAAATCTGCTTCTGTTGCGCCACCAGGCCCTTCCACTGAGGTATCACTGCACGTGGTTGTGCCAGTAGATGTATTATTGGCTCCTCCATCTCCTCCACAATGGCTCTTTCCTTCTTCACCAGTAAAATTGTTGGTTCCACGAGGTGCACCGTCTCCTCCATCAGGATTTTCAGGATAACAGCTACCGTTAATAGACCCTGCTCCCCCGCCGCCGCCAGCAACAGCTAGAGTTTTGGTTCCATTAGCGCTGATAGCTGCTGCTTCGCCACCATAAAAATAAAGTGAGCCCCCATCTTCAAAATCACCATCAAGAAATTTGAAACTACTTATTGGACCGCTGTAGGAATTATATTCAATTTTGATCCCCCCACCGGTTCCGCCTATCCCATCTGCTGAACTTTCGCCGCCTGCCCCCTTTAGTGTTATTGTCCAATAACATCGAGATAATTCTGCAGGCACAGTATGGGTATGGCTATAAGAACCGCCGTCAACATAAGTAACACTACCTGTAGTCTGGCATTTGTCGCAGCGGTTCTCAGTGCTGCCAGAATCACTGCATTCCCATTCATTGCTAGTACCGTTCCAGCTTACAGTCTGGCCGTCAGTGCAACTACTTGGAAGTTCTGCCCCTCCACTAGATGTACAAACCCAGTCTGAACCATCATATTCCAGCGTTTGACCCGTTGAACAGCTAGGTAAACTGGTTCCTCCGCTCCCAGCAGTAAATTGAATATTAAATAATCTTGGTACAGTTTCCCAACGGATAAAATCATCAAAATAACTTGCTTGAATATCTCCATTATTGAAAGGAGCATGTACAAATGTGGCGTCGTTTAAGTCGCAATTTTCACCATCTGCCTGGCCCGAAATACAGCCACGAAGTAAATTACCAGTTTTGCCGGCATACCCTCCTTGGTTTGCAGGTCCAACACTTAATAGAATCCAGGCCGCTTCCGTGGTGATAGAACTTGCATTCTCGTCGGTTACTGTAATAACACCGGTATCATCGCTCTCGGTTGAAGTGATTAAATCTTCTGAAACGGCATAGAAGTAGCGACCGTTCCAGGCATCAGCCAGATATTCATCGGGTAGATCCAAGTCGTATATAGGAACACCGCCGATTCTGATGAAGGACGCTCCTGCTGCTGCCCTCCACATGCCACTGGGAGGGGACGTGTCACTGCAATCTGAGGAAGCTCTTCCATATTCTCCTTCTCCCCGTTTTCTACGAATTTCTGCTGGACATGGTAAAGCGCTGTTTTCGTGAAGATAGACGGCTAGAGCATCGTCAATCACTTCCATTTCTTCCGTTGTTGTTTTGATTTTGCTTTGCTGGATGTTGGCAGTAGTAAGCGTTAGGCCACTGGATACAATGATTGCAATGATCGTCAGTACGACTGCGAGCTCTATGAGGCTAAAGCCTGGACTATTATGTCGTTTTTTTAATGTTTTGGGTCTAGCCAAACCAAGCATATAACCATTCTCCCAAGAGTGGGTTGCGAGTTATGATAACCAAGCAAACGGTACTAATGATCATGAAACAGCTATAAGTGAATAGTAATCGGCTGATTTTTTTTTCGTAACTATTTAGGACCTCTAGGTGGCAAAAGAATGTGGATATCCATTTAGAGCGG
>CAYFGK010000070.1:0-37755 GCA_964342305.1 uncultured Saprospiraceae bacterium
GTATTTTGCCGAAAGGCACAGCCATAAATCAAAGTTACTTAGGTTACAGTGTATTCAACCTCACCTTAAATAAAAGACAATTCAACAAATAGACACACATGAGTGATGCAAAGCGCGTTTTGTCCTGCATACAGCCTACGGGCGATATGCATTTCGGAAATTATTTTGGCGCCGTTAAAAACTGGGTAAAGTTGCAACAGACCTATACCTGTTACTACGGTGTGGTGGACTACCACGCCATGACCATGCCGTATAATCCGAAAAAACTGCGCAATAATACCTGGGAACTGATCTTTAACCTATTGTCGACCGGTATCGATCACAAACGCTTGTTTATCCAGTCTCTGGTACCCGAACACGCCGAATTGAGCTGGATACTCAACTGCTTTACCTCCTACGGTCAATTGACCCGGATGACGCAGTTCAAGGATAAGAGTGCCCAATCCAGTGAGCAGGGTGGCGAAGGCTTCATCAGTGCCGGTTTATTGGATTATCCCGTTTTACAGGCTGCCGACATCCTGATCTACCGGCCCTCCTTTGTACCGGTTGGTAAAGACCAGGAACAACACCTGGAGCTCACTCGTAACATTGCCCAGCGCTTTAACAACCAGGTTGGTAAGGAGTACTTTATCCTGCCGGAGCCCTTGTTTACGGAAGTGCCCAAGGTGATGTCGCCGGCTGATCCCACCCGTAAAATGAGCAAGAGTGCGGGTGATAAGCACTACATCAACTTGTTTGCCGAGGAAAAACGCATTCGCAAGCAGGTGCGCTCGGCTGTTACGGATACGGGAGATACGCCGGAAGGAGAAATGAGCGCGGGGGTCAGCAACCTGTTCGAACTGTTGAAGGCCGGAGAGGCGATGGATGCTTACCAGTCATTGCAAAGCGATTACGAAGCAGGTGCCCTGAAATACGTCGACTTGAAGGATGCGGTTGCCGATACCCTGGTGGGCATTAGTGAAACGGTTCGCGCCCGCCGGGCCGAACTCGATGCCAATAAGAAAGAGGTAAAACAACAGATCAAAGCCTCTTCTGCTGCCATCCGTAAAGAAGCTCAACAGACCATCGCGGAGGCTAAAGAGTTGGCCGGCCTGATGAACGTAAAGTTCTAGAAGCTGTTTGATTCATTCCTTCGATTTTGTGCGGCAGCATTATTGTACTGCCGCACAAAAAACCTTTTCGGGCATTATTCGTACATAGACCTGCCTGAACAACGCATAACCACGGTATGCGGGGCACAGTAATTGGATTATGAAGATCATTTGTATCGGTCGGAACTATGCCGATCACGCTAAAGAGTTGAATAATGCGGTTCCGGAAGAGCCCGTGGTTTTTATGAAACCGCCCACGGCCCTATTGGTGAATAACAAGCCGCTCTATTATCCGGAATTCACCACGGATCTGCATTACGAGCTGGAACTGGTCGTCAAGATCGCAAAGAATGGCCGCCACGTTCAACCGGAATTTGCTGCTGATTACTACCAGGAAGTGGCCCTGGGGATCGACTTCACCGCACGGGATCTGCAAAGCAAGCTCAAAAAAGCGGGCAAGCCCTGGGAACTGGCCAAGGGGTTCGATGGTTCGGCGGCCATTAGTCAGTTCGTATCCATTGATCGGCTGAACCGGTCGGCCATGGAGTTCGAAATGCTGAAGAACGGTGAAGTGGTTCAGCACGGTAATACCAGGGATATGCTCTTCCCGATCGAAGACCTGATCGTTTTCGTATCCAGATACATGAAGCTACAGATGGGGGACCTGATTTTCACGGGTACTCCGGCCGGTGTAGGTCCGGTTGCCGTTGGGGACCACTTGGAAGGTCGATTGCATACCCGGACCGAGGTCATTAGCCTGCTGTCGTGCGCTATTAAATAATTGTATTTAGTATGTTTGCGGGGCGGTTGCCCAGTCGAATCTACCCTGTAAGCAATCCCAAACTACATCTAACACAACACACCATGCCTTACCTTTTTACGTCTGAATCCGTTAGCGAGGGACACCCCGATAAAGTGGCCGATCAAATTTCGGATGCGCTGGTCGATCATTTCCTGGCCTTTGATCCGCAATCAAAGGTAGCTTGTGAAACGCTGGTAACGACCGGGCAGGTCGTCCTGGCCGGAGAGGTGAAATCCAATACTTACCTCGACGTGCAACAGATTGCCCGCGACGTTATCAAACGCATTGGTTATACCAAAAGCGAATATATGTTTGAGGCGAACTCTTGCGGCGTGCTGTCCGCTATCCACGAGCAGTCCCCCGATATCAATCAGGGCGTGGACCGCGGTAACCCGGAAGAACAAGGAGCGGGTGACCAGGGCATGATGTTCGGCTACGCCACCAACGAGACCGATAACTATATGCCATTGGCTCTGGATCTTTCACACCGCATCCTGAAAGTCCTGGCCGACATTCGCAAGGAAGGCAAAGAAATGACCTACCTGCGCCCCGATTCCAAGGCACAGGTAACCATCGAATACTCCGACGAACACACTCCCCAGCGAATTGACACCATCGTGGTTTCTACCCAGCACGATGATTTCGACGAAGACGAAGCCATGCTAACCAAGATCCGCGAGGATGTGATCAATATTGTCATCCCCCGGGTAAAAGCCACCTGCATGGATAAGGTGCAGCGCCTGTTCGAAGGAGATATCAAATACCACATCAACCCGACCGGCAAGTTCGTGATCGGTGGTCCCCACGGCGATACCGGACTGACCGGACGTAAGATCATCGTCGATACCTACGGCGGAAAAGGAGCCCACGGTGGTGGCGCTTTTTCCGGTAAGGATCCCTCAAAAGTGGACCGCTCGGCGGCCTACGCGACCCGTCACATTGCCAAGAACCTGGTAGCCGCCGGGGTGTGTACCGAAGTGCTGGTGCAGGTATCCTACGCCATCGGCGTCGCTGAACCCACCAATATTTACATCCAGACCTACGGCACCGCCCAGGTGGATATGAACGACAGCCAGATCGCCGCTAAAGTCCGCGAGATCTTCGATATGCGTCCGTACGCCATCGAGCAACGGCTTAAGCTACGCAATCCCATCTACAGTGACACGGCTGCCTACGGCCACATGGGACGCGACCCGCAAACCATCAAAGTGACCCTCATCGATGGAAGTGGCGAAACCATCACCAAAGAAGTAGAAACCTTCACCTGGGAGAAGCTGGATTACGTGGAGAAGATCAAAGGGGCGTTTGGGGTGTGACGGGAATGTTGAATGCTAAATGTTGAATGATGAATTTTTTAGATAATTAATTCATTATGCCATAAGGTGGAATGGCGTGTCATTTGAAGGGCACGCCATTTTTCGTATCCGTTGTAGAGACGCGATTTTTCGCGTCTGGGTTATTGTCCTCCGGGAGGACTGGAATTGATCGGCGCCAGGCGTTACTCCATCTCCAATCGCCCCGAAAGAAAAATTTGATCCAGCTTGTTGTCCAGTATTTTATACCAAGCAGTGGAATCAGCTTTGGAAATGGCATACCAACCGCCGGCATTGATGGACACAGCAAGAGTGTCCCCATTTTGAAAAACCTTCCCGGTATACGAGCAGGGCCAATGGGCATAATAATGGTGCCATTCCGAACCATTCATGGATTGGCCCTTTTCCAGAAGACTTTTTATGTGGCTATCAGGTACAGTCCAGGAAATGCAACTCATTGAATCGCTCTTGTACTGATCGGGCGTATTGCTTTTTGCGAAAGCAGAAACCGTGAAGAAGGAATCGGGCTGGAACGAAAAAACGTATTGACCGTCGGGGGCAATCGCCTGGTTCGCATCGTATTCGGAACAGCTTGTCAATAGGGTAAAAAGGACTACTACAAGAATTCTGGAAACCGTCCAGGCAAACATATTATAAGGCATAGGCTGGTATATGAATTTGGAAAGGGTGAACTTCCCCTAATCCCCTAATCCCCTAATCCCCTAATCCCCTAATCCCCCTTGATCCAGCCTGCCTTCGCCCATAAGGGCTTCTGCGGCCGCAGGAGGATCGACCTTCACCACGATCCCCTGGGTCGTAAACGACAGCCCCTGCTGCCCGGAGGTCGAGATCATCACGCCCTCGAACAGGGGCGGACGAACGCCCGGAGCGACGGTCCAGTCGAAGAGGAAGTTGGCACCCGTACCGCCGGATTCATCGATCTCGTCGATCACGATCTCCACGGTTTCCATGGGCCCCAGATAAATGGGGTTTTCGAAGTAGGTCCGCAGTAAATTACCTTCCGTACCGTAGTAATCCGCCCTGCGAATATAGACGGTATCCTGCCGGTTGGTATTACGCATACTGATGGTCGCCGTCAGATTGTGGGTGCGGTGCTCGGTGAGGCTGTATATCTCGGAATAGACCGACAGATAGGTACTTCCGGTGTGCAGGGAATCAACAACCGGCAGGGTAGCTGACCGCGACGACCAATTGACCGGATCGATGGAGCTGTACTCCGGTTTGGGTTCGCAACTCACCAAAATGCAGGTAAAAAGCACATATAAAATACGCCAGCAATGCAAATGCTTCCAAAGGGTATTATTACATCCCTGTCGATTATGCTTTACTGAAATTATCTCCGATTCCTGTCTGAACTGAATCTCCGGCAGGCAGGCATGGTGTACGGTATCTGGCCCCTTGTTTGGGCTTAACCTAAATCTTATCCTCAACCTTTGCTCCATACGTGACGATTTTCAATGATTAACCTGGTTTTCTTTAATTGGCAATTCTCATGGCTCCAAAATACCATTTTTCGGGAGCTGCTGGCTTTCGCCAAAAGAGTCCCGGTACTTATTCTTTATGCTTTCGCAAAAAAAGTCTCAGATCCCGGAGCATGTCCGGGTGCTTACCAAACCAGCGGAAGTTACCCTGCTTATCGTTTCCGGCGGGTAGTTCCAGGTTGTGGCCACAATCGGGATATACGTGAAGCTCCAGATCCGACTCCTCCAGTAAATAAGAAAACCGACTCACGTTTTCGTATGGTGGAACGATCACATCTTCTTTTCCAAATTGTAGCAACACGGGCAAGGTCAATTGGGGTAACAGATGATCTGGTTGCCAGGTCGGTACATTGTGCCGCCACCAGGTTAAGCCCGACGGTTCACTGGGAAGACCGATGTATTCTGCCCAGGGTTCTGAACGAATGCGATCGGTCGCTGTCTGCAGTGCCTCCCAATCATCCCCGGTTTGTACGTAGGCAAACAGGCGTCGCATATATGCTTGGGCATCTTGTACCGACTGCCAGGGCAGACCATCCCGCAGCATCTCCGTCCGGACCATGGTAATCTCTCCCTGATCCAGGGTATGGGAAGAAGCGCTCCGCAGGGCCAGAAAGGCCACCAAAGTGTCTGCCCCGGCTGCCATAAAGGCCAGGTATCCCGCCTGGCTTCCGCCACCAATTCCAATACGATCAGATCGGATGGCCGGATGCTCACGAAACAGAGTTATGCCTCCCAGTAAATCATCCCGCAGGTCCAAAAAGGTCGTCAGGCCATTATCCACCTTAGTGGATTGACCCTCTCCCCGCCGGTCGTACAGGAGTACCGCAAATCCTTCTTCCAGATAAGGAAAGGCCCACGATTGGTAATTCCAGTTGGTTCGCGTACCCGTATTGGCACCGTGGGTGAGTACCACGGCGGGGTAGGGGGGATCACTGTCCGGTAAATAGATGGTTCCGTTAAGTCGGACCGTATCATTTTTCCAGGTTACTTCTTCCCGTCGATAGGCGGGAAGGAAAGTCCTCATCAATTGTAAACGGAAGGGGCCCTGCTGACCAACCAAAGAGTCTCCTTTTTGCGAAAGCAAAAATTCTCCCAGGCCAAAGGGAAGGGAAGCGATGTAGTCTTTGTTGATCGGCCAATCCTGATCATAGTAGACCAGTTGCGGTATGCTACCTTTTGCCGAAAGGCTATCTCCGGATTGCCGGATCAAGAGTTGGATCGGCAGGTTGGCCTCGCGGTAGCTTACGGTGCCCTGCCAGGAACCGGCGATCGGTTGCCCGCAAAGGAAGGTACACCCAAGACAGCTAGTCAATAAAAAAAGTAGTCGGGTCATGTTTTTGATGTAAGATGCCCGCGAAAATGCTTTTCTCGCCTTTGGAAAAACTTTAGATACCCTTTAGAAAGATCCTCGGACCGTTTCAAGGCTGTATATTTACTGCTAAAGTCAGACTTATGCGCCAAGTTATTAATGACCGGTTTATCGTGGATGTTGATCGGGCCGAACTGACCGATCGCAGCACTGGTGGGCACGTACATTTGGAACCACGCTTCCTTCGTGTCATGCAGATCCTCATGGAACAAAACGGACAAACGGTCAGCCGGGAAACGCTGGTGGAAGCCGTTTGGGGTAATTACGGTGGCGGCGACGAAGGTCTGACCCAGGCCATTTCTCACCTCCGTAAGCATCTCGTCGATACCGATCGGCAAGTGATCCAGACCATCCCCAAAAAGGGTTACCGGCTGGAGGCTCATTTGTCGCCAGCTCCCGAAGCCACTTCCGGATCGGTGATACCGCCGTTCAGTGTACTGATCATGCTGATCATGGTCATATTGGGTATCTACCTGGCCATTCGCTACTACGACCAGCCGGCTGATGCGCCGGTTGTCCCTCCCACGGAGCAATCGGAGGAAAGAGAGGAAACACCGGCACCGGAAGGGTAGGTGGACCAGCCTACGCTAAAGCTACGGCTGGCGGGGATTAGGGGATAGGGGGAATTGGAGAAAGGGAGAGTTGGAGAAAGGGAGAATTGGGGAAAGGGAGAATTGGGGAAAGGGAGAGTTGGGGAATTGGGGAAAGGGAGAGTTGGGGAATTGGAGAAAGGGAGAGTTGGGGAATTGGGGAAAGGGAGAATTGGGGAATGGGATCCTTCTTTTTAATGATCAATGCTCAGTGCTCAGTGCTAAATGAAAAATGCCTGGGCCATAATTGAGCACTGAACACTCATCATTTAGCATTTTCATGGAAATCATCCGTAAAATGACCCCGATGTTTTCCCTTATCGAATTTGGCTTGATTGAAGGAATTCGAACCGCCTTTCGGGATACTGAGGCTTTCCCATTGATTGCCTGCGCTGAGTCGGGCCAGGTAAATGATCTGGCCAATGTGGTAGGGATAATGCGAGAGTTGCCGGTTTATAGCCTCGACAATGGCATGTTCCTGATTGCGAATGTAGACTTGGGTATCGATATTCTCTTCCGACAAGGAATCCAGTGCAGCGAACAGTCGTTGCCAGCCAGCCTCCCAGGTCAGCAGTAATTCTTCCTTCGTTTTGATGATATCCTCGAATTCCTGATCGCGGTTCCGCCATGTCTTTTCACCATCGGCAGTCAGGAAGTTGGTCCAGCGCGAGCGCATATTGCCTGCCAGGTGATTCACCGTAATGGCGATGCTATTGCTGTTGGGATCGGGTTGCCAAAACAGGTCGGCCTCTTCGACCTGTGCCATCGCCCGTTCGGCCAGGTCTTTGTAGTACGCAAATTGCTTGCGGACGCTGGTGAGGTACGTATCAGTAGGGATGGGCATAGAATACGGGCTTTTGAAACTGATTTATTAGATCTATTGCTCCTGAAAAGATATGCTGTTTCTAAATCAGTTTCAAACGAGGGTTTCCCTATTGATTGAAATGAGGAATATCCTCCTGCAAATCCTGTATAAACCATTTCAGAAAGTAGACATAGGTATTGCTTTGTATCCGAAACACCAATACTGAAAACAACGCCAGAAATACCGCCGAAAGCGGAGAGATGAACACGGAAACAACGCACAGTACAAGTAGTAGGATAAACCCAGCTTCCCAAAACATTTCCTTCAGGGGACTTATCGAAATGATTGTCTCCGGTTTATTCTGCAGATCATAAACGGCCCGGTAGCTTCTCTTGAAGATCTCAAACGGCAATAGGTCGCCCGGCTTGTGAAATACTCGCTTAATGACCAATTGTTGATCCCCTTTCCGCACCCGATAGAGATGTTTCTTCCCTTGCACCCGGTAGTTACCCGGAGCTTTGGAGTCCCAGTTTCCTGGCAGGTGCAGGGAAATCGTTTGGGAAGGAGGGAGGAGTGCTTTGAGGTAGTGTCGCATGAGGTTTTGGTTTTATACCGCTTCGTTGTCGGTATAAAGTAAGTCTTTTACGCAATTCGTCCAGACTCTAATTTTCTGGAATCTCAGGGTCTTTCCAGCTCCTTAGACAGGCATTTTCAAACTTCTGACCCGGTCGGTCCGGTAGTGTTGTGGGTCAGGATTCGGTATTCAGGCATGATCCTGGTCGATCCGGAGGATCGACCGCCAATGGTCGTCGATCCGGAGGATCGACTTGTCATCCCCCCGCAATTATTGATTCTTGAACCGCCACGCTCGAGGATCGACCACCTTTCTTAACCTAAGTCAATGCACCTCCGCTACCACGGACCTAGCTTTGTAGTATCAGATTCACCAAAATGAAGGAAACTATGAAAGCAGTAACGATCCATGCCTACGGAGGACCGGAGGTGCTCCGGGTGCAGGAAGTAGCTAAACCTACGGTACAACCAAACGAAGTCCTGGTGCAGGTGAAAGCTTCGGGGATTACTACGGCCGATGCCCTGATGCGGCAGGGTACCCCCCGTTTTGCCCGTCTGTTCCTGGGTTTGCGTAAGCCAAAGCATACTATAACGGGCACTGGTTTTGCGGGAGTTGTGGTAGATACCGGAGCGGAAGTGACGACCTTTACCATTGGCGACGAAGTGTTCGGGGAAACGTCCGTTAGCTTCGGGGCCAACGCCGAATTTGTGGCGGTACCCGACGATGGTATCATCCTGAAAAAACCGGCCTTTCTGGACTTTGCCGCCGCTTCGCTCATTTGTGATGGCCCGCTGACATCGATGAATTTCCTGCAAAACCTGGGTGAATTGCAGCCGGGACAGCGGGTCCTGATCAACGGTGCCTCGGGTAGTCTGGGCACCGCCGCCGTACAACTCGCCAAACAAATGGGCGCGCACGTAACGGGAGTATGCAGCAGCAAAAATGTAGAGTTGGTCCGGTCACTGGGAGCCGACGAGGTGATCGATTATACCAAAACGGACTTTACCAGAGGTTCAGCTACCTATGATGTGATTTACGACACGGTGGGCAAAAGTTCTTTCGGGGCCAGCAAGCGGGTGCTTACGCAAAAAGGAAAATACCTCTCGCCGGTGATCAGTATCGGATTACTGTTCCAAATGATGGGAACGTCGATTATCGGTTCCAGAAAGGCCCTCTTTGATGCGACGGGACTGAAAAAGCCAGAACCCCTAAAGGACATGCTGCACCAACTGCTGGTGTACATGCAGGCAGGTAACCTAAAAGTGGTCATCGACCGGCAATTTCCCTTCGAACAAGCTGCCGATGCACACGCCTACGTGGATTCGGGACACAAACGTGGCAATGTAGTGCTGACTGTGGAAGCCTAGTTTCGCTCAGCCACCAAACGTCGGCGAATGCGGCTCAGGGACTCCGGTTTTATGCCAATATAACTGGCGATCTGGTGCTGAGGAATGCGCTGTAATAATCCCGGACGCTGTTCCAGCAGGTGAACGTACCGCTGTTCCGGTGTGGAGGTGATGAAACGCGCGAAATCATCCTGGGCTTTTCCGGTACTACGCTCGACCTCCTGTCGGATTACGTGCTCCAGGCGCGGAATGCGCCGGCACATCTCAGCCTCCAGTGCGTCGGTACCTACGGTAAGCACACAGTCCTCGGCACAAACGAGGTAGTGCTTGGAAGGTGTTTTAGAGGTAGCGCTGGTAAAAGAATTGACCGGATCGCCCTCGGTGTAAAAGGCGGTAGATTTCTCCTCCCCATCAATGAGGTAGTACTCCCGCACACAGCCTTCCAGCACAAAGTAGCAGTGCTCGGCCACCTGCCCTTCCCGCAGCAGATAGGTGCCCCTGGCAAAGGATTCCACCCGACTGTTATCGATGATCAGGTCGATCTCATCGGGGGTGAGCATCTTAAAGCCCTGGATGAAGGTGCGGAGCTTCTCTTTCATGGTTGGTAGTTTGCTTTCAATTTAATGCTAAATGTTGAATGATGAATGCTTGACGCTCCACGCTTGACGCTCCACGCTTAACGCTCTACACCCGATGCCTGATGCCGGAGACTGAAAGGAGTGCCCTAAGATACTACGCCATGAACCACCCGGTGCAAAGTAAAACGCTGTGCAACACCGTGTCTCCTCGGCGCAGTTCTTTGAAAATCTATCCCAGATTTTTGAAAATACTTAAATGGAATCACTTCTTTCAAAAAACGTTTGCGTTGCCGCGATCCAGAGGATCAGCGCTCCTTTTCGATCCGTCTCCACGCCCTACGCCCGACGCGATAAGAATAACGACTAAAACTTAAGCAGTGAAAACCCGAGTTTTGGCAGGCTCAACCATCCCTTCGGTCTCTTGGTTCCCTTCGGTCTCTTGGTTCCCTTCGGTCTCTTGGTTCCCTTCGGTCTCTTGGTTCCCTTTGGTCTCTTGGTTCCCTTTGGTCTCTTGGTTCCCTTCGGTCTCTTGGTTCCCTTCGGTCTCTTGGTACCCTTCGGTCTCTTGGTACCCTTCGGTCTCTTGGTACCCTTCGGTCTCTTGGTTCTCTTCGGTCTCTTGGTTCCCTTCGGTCTCTTCGGTCACTCCATCCCCTCCAGCGCGTCCCGAATTCGCGATGCGGCCTGATAATCCTCTCGTTGCAGCGCTTGTTCCAGCAGTTCCTCCAGTTCCGGGCGTGAATAATCGTCCAGAGAGCCTTTGAGCCAGACGGTATTTTCCGTCATTCGATTCGACAGGATGCCGTGTTCGTCCATGAGTTCTTTAGCGACTTCGACCGGGCAGAAAACTCGGATGGCGAGGGCAATCGCATCGGAGGTGCGGGCATCACAGGAAAAAGGCTCCTCTCCTTTTTTGCGAAAGCTAAGCTGAGCACAGAACGCACCATCCTCCAGATGGGTAATCCGGACCCGCTGTAGTTCGATGCCAGCTTTTTGGAGGGTATCCACGAATAGATCATGCGTTGCGGGTCGCGGCAGTTCTCTGCTCTGCACGGCCATGGCAATCGCCTGGGCTTCGGGTTGGCCCAGGGTAATGGGCAATCGCCGGTACCTCTCGGTTTCCTCCAAAACCAGGATGTACCGGGATGCATCACCGGGTGCATCGGTCAGGGCGGAGACATGTACGGGAACCCATTCCATGTGTTTATACTACATTTTCAAAAAATACATACCCTCCGTATCCAATGCAGAGGATGGAGGATATCAAGATCAACACACTCTGTAATTGGGCGTTGCGGAATACTGCTTTCGCAAAAGGCATCCCGAGTACGCCGGCAGCTACCAACATGCCCACCACCGAGCCAATACCAAAAATAAGCAGGTAAATCATGCTGTTCAGTTCACTCTGGATCTGGCTCATTACCAGGAGTATCATGGCCCCGCTACCGGCCAGCCCGTGGATCAGCCCCACTCCGTAGGCCAGATGGTGGCTGTCGGAATGGTCGATGGTGTCATCGGTTGAGCGATGGTGTCTGTAGAGACGGTATATCCCCAAAAGGATCAACATCAATCCGACCCCGGCTTCAAAATATCCGAAATACCCATTGAGGAAGGTAGCCTTACCTAAAATAATGATTATCCCGATCAGTAAAATGGTAGAGGTATGTCCGAGCCCCCAATAAACGCCATCCTTGACGGCCAATAGCAACTTGTCCCGTCGCGTAACAATATTACTTACGGCCACCAGGTGATCCGCTTCGAAGGCGTGACTGAATCCTACAACCGCAGCAAACAGCAATGGTACACTTGCTTCCATAGTCTTAATTCGATAATTGATTGATAACAATGCGGTGGTTCCCCGTATCGGCGATCACCATGGTCTGTTGTTCGATGCAAACCTGAAAAGGCCAGTACAGGCTATCCTCCGTACTCCAAATCGTATCCTTGTTCTCACTGCCGGTAGTGAAATCCTTTTGTCCGATCAGGTTTTCGGCCGCACCATTATGGTCTTCGGGAACCCGGGGAAACCACAGTACCCGGCTGTTACCGGTGTCTGCTACCCATAACCCATCCCGGTAAAAACAGGTATCGTAGCACCAATTCAGGGTGTTGGCCTTCGGGAACCATCCGAATTGATTCTGCCCATTCCCCTCGAAGGAGGCCTGTCCAATGATGCTATCCGCTTTTTGCCGGAAGGCTTGCTGCCAATCCTTCCAGAGTAGTACGCGGTAGTATTGCGTATCGGTAATCGCCAGAGCTCCCTGCGGTCCGATCTTAACGGAGTAGGGCCAAATGGAATCCCGATGGTCGTAGTCGCGCTCCGAAAAGGAGGATTTCCCAATAACCCGATCGGCGGGAGCATAATTTTCCCGCGGTATCGATTCGTAGAAAAGGACCCGTCGATTCCCGGTATCAGCAATCCACAAATGATGCCCGTCGGAACAAACACCGTAGGGCCAGTAAAGGGACCGGGCGGTAGGCGCTACGCTGATACCCTCCACATTGGGGTCGTTTTTATGGAAATCAGGTTGCCCGATCACTACATCTGCGGGCTGTCCGTCGACGGTCGGCAGGCTATGCCAGATGAGCACGCGGTGGTTCCAGGCGTCGGCCACGATCAGGCACTTGCCGTCGCTCCAAATACCGGAGGGATAAAAGAGGGTAGAAGCTGAAATGCCTCCGCCGGCATTGCGGCCTGTGTCGGCCTTGGCGGGTTGGCCAAGCACCACATCGGGATCCTGGTGCACATCCTGTGGCAGGGAATGCCAGATGAACAACCGGTTCTGGGCCGTATCAGCTACAAAAAGACGATTGTCTTTCAGAAAGACCCCGCGGGGAGCCAGTAGAGGGCTGTCTTCCGCACCACTGAAAATACGTGTATGTGCCAACAGCGGCGGCAGTTCGGAGGTGGAAGTGCTTGGCATGTGGTGTTAATTATTAAGTTCCTTACGACGGCGTTCGAGGTCGTCTATTTTTATCTTCATGACGGTGGCAATAGATCGTGCTTTTTGCTTGGCTTCGTCGGCCTTTTTTCCGGTGAATAAGTGATTCAGCGTTTCGTTGAAAAGCTGCAGCCATTGATCGAAATGCTTCTTTTCCAGAGGGTGTTCCATGTGTAGTTCCAGGTGTTTCTCCAGGGTATCTCCCCGGTAGGTCGCTGCCTGAAAGAGAACCGAGTCCCAAAAATCATAGATGATGGGCAAATGATCCGCCAGGTTGATCCCCGCAACATCGAGGAAGATAGGACGCAGCAGTGGGGCCTCCAACAAGCGAGCGTAGAATGCATCCACGAAGGCTTTAATATCCTCTTTATGTTCAATGTCTTTTTTCATTAGCAGATCCGTGGTAATTGTTCGCCGGTCAACATATTGACCACCCGCTTGCCACCAATACCGCTGGTAAGTACAGTCTTGCGGGGGTGGTCATTGGTTACTTCACCGATGATGGTGGCCCGGCCAGCGTGGGTTTGCTTCCGCAAAAAGGTAACCACATCTTCTGCACTTTCCTTATCCACTACTGCCATGAACAGGCCCTCATTGGCTACGTACAGGGGATCCAGTCCCAGCATTTCACAGGCCCCCGCCACTTGCTCATCAATGGGAAGTCGGTTTTGATGTATGTGCACCCCCAGATCCGTATCCCGGGCGATCTCAGTAAGGACGGTGGCCACACCGCCACGGGTGGGATCCCGCAGTAAATGAACAGCCGGTCCGAATTCGTCCAGTAACGCTTTTACGTCGTGGTTCAGGTTACAGGAATCACTCTCGATCGTCGTTTCAAATTCCAGCCCTTCGCGAACCGACATGATGGCAATACCGTGCGTAGCCAGCGGGCCGCTGACGATAATCTGGTCGCCGGCCTGAACCCGGTCAATATCGATCTGTGCCCGGGGGTGGATGGCCCCGATGCCCGTGGTATTGATAAATACCTTATCGCCTTTTCCTTTCTCCACGACTTTGGTATCGCCGGTAACCACCTGCACGCCGGCCAGCGCACAGGCTACCTTAATGCCCACCAAAATGTCCCAGAACTCCTTTACCGGCAGGCCTTCCTCCAGGATAAAGCTCAAGGACAGATATTCGGGAATAGCCCCGCACATAGCCAGGTCGTTTACCGTACCGTTCACGGCCAATTCGCCAATGTTGCCGCCCGGGAAGAAGATGGGCGATATCACAAAACTGTCGGTGGTGAAAGCGGTGGGACCACGCATATCCAGCGTAGCACCATCGTGGCGTTTGTCCAGGATGTCATTTTTCAGTACGTCGAATACTCCGCTGTCCAGCAAACGGTTGGTTAGCAGACCACCCGAACCGTGCCCCAGGGTGATGACGTCAAAGTCGAGCTTTGGCATGGGGCACTGTAGCTGCATGCGGCGCTTGGTTTCGGTAATTGACATAATTAGTTCAGCTTCTTAAGGGGTTACTGATTCCAGTTTTTCCAGGGCGTCGGAGAAATTATAATAGGCGGCACAGGCCCCTTCTGAACTAACCATGGGCGCGCCCAGTGGTGTTTCGGGTTTGCAGTTCGTTCCGAAATTCGGACATTCAAAGGGTTTTTTTATGCCCTTCATGACCTCTCCGGCAATACAGGATTCACTCTCAGGAGCTTCCGGAATGTCCACGTTAAACTTAAGGCGCGCATCGAAGTGAGCGTATTCGGCCTTCAGTTCGTACCCACTTTTGGGGATAACGCCAATACCCCGCCACATCCGGTCGGTAATATCAAACACTTTGTTCAGGGTCCCGATCGCGTGGGGATTACCCTTGGGGCGGACCATTCGTGCATACTGGTTCTCCAGGGCATGTTGGCCCCGTTCGAGTTGTTTGATCGTCATCAGGATGCCCTGCAGTAAATCCACCGGCTCAAAACCGGTTACCACGATGGGTACCTGATACTTCTCAACTAAGGGATAGTACTCTTCAATACCCATGATGGTGCAGACATGTCCGGCCGCCAGGAATCCCTCGATCCGGGTTTCCTCGTCATCCATCACGGCTTCGATGGCCGGCGGCACCAACACATGCGAGGTGAGAATGGAATAGTTGTCGAGGTGCTCCCGATGGGCGTGCAGGACCGACAGGGCATTAGCCGGGGCGGTCGTCTCGAAGCCCACCGCGAAGAACACGACCTGACGGTCCGGATGGGCTTTGGCGATCTGTACGGCCTCCAAGGGCGAGTACAAAATACGGATATCGGCTCCGTTTGCTTTGGCTTCCAGCAGGCTTTTTTCTGACCCGGGGACCCGTAGCATATCCCCGAAGGAGCACAGTATTACGCCCTCCTTTTCGGCCAGGTGTACGGCCTTGTCGATCAGGTTCAGGGGGGTGACGCAAACCGGACAGCCGGGACCGTGCACCATGCGTACCTCATCGGGCAGCATATCCAGGATGCCGTGCTTAACCAGACTATGCGTCTGGCCACCGCAGACTTCCATGATGGTCCAGGGTCGGGTAACGGTGTTTTTTATTTCTTCCAGGTATTGCCGGGCCACTTCCGGGTCCCGGTATTCGCTTAAGAACTTCATTGGCTTGTTATTATAGCTTTCGCAAAAAAGGTCCCGATCCCGCTCGTCAGGTCGTCCCTTCTTTTTTGGGCAGGAACTCGTGGATATTGAGCTCTTCCTGCACTTCGCCCATTTGTTCCAGGTATTTAAAGGTCTGATTTGCTTCCTGCTCGTCGACAATGCTGATGGCGACGCCCACGTGAACCAGCACGTAATCACCCACCTGGGCTTGTGGGACCATTTCCAGGCTGGCCTCCTTCATGATGCCTCCGAAGGATACTTTGGCCACGCGGGCCAGCCCGTCGTATTTAGATTCAATGGAGGTAACCTTACCGGGTATTGCTAAGCACATGGTGGTATTTTTTTGATGATGAGGCCTTCGGTTCCTTTTGTCTTTGCCGGATCAGATGGCAAACCAATTGGCCGAAGGCAATATTTTCGTCATTAGGTGAAAGTCTTTCGTGGACGTACAGCCGGCAGCTGGCGGGTATGGCATCGGCGATCATATCGACCAGTAATCCATTCTGGAAAACGCCCCCCGAACAGGCTAATCGTGCCACCGAGGTACTTCGAACCAGCTGTCGAACCAGATCCGCCAGCGTGAGATGGAAACGGGCAGCGATCAGTCCGACCGGTTCCTGATTCAGGGAATCATTGATCAGCTTTTGCAGCAGGGCTCGGGTTGGCACCGGGGTTCCCGTTTGCCAGGCTATTCCGTAAGGCTCCGGGCGAGCGTGATCAAAGAGGTAGTTCCGGGCGTGCTGTTCCACTAACATGGCAGCTTCGCCTTCGTAGGTTTGTCGCTCTTTGATCTGTAACAGAGCAGCTACGGCGTCGAATAATCGACCCACACTCGAAGTACACAATCCAGGCTTTCCGGCCAGCATACGGTTGTAGAGTGACCATTCGGAATCGGTGAACTGGTGGCGCAGGCACTCCGCCGCACCGGGTAGTCCATGGGAAGCCGAGAGGGCCGCAATTCGGGGTTCTTTGGGCATTTTATCTCCCAGGATGCATTGGAAGTATGCAAAATGGGTTAACCGTTCGAAGGTATACCGGTCGTAGAGGAAGCATTCGCCGCCCCAAATGTGTCCGTCATCACCAAGACCGGTTCCATCCCAAATGAGCCCTAAAACAGGATCATCTATATCTAACAGGTGGTGTTCACCCAGGATGGCCCCGAAGTGTGCCCGGTGGTGCTGCACGGTCTCTAAAGGTACCTTCAGGTGCGAGCTCCACTCTTTTGCCATACCGTTGGATGGGTAATCAGGATGAGCATCCGCCAGGATCGTGGATGGCTCCGCTTCCAGGGTGCCACAAAGATGTTCAAGGGTTGCCCGAAAATGGATCTGAGTTTGGTATTGTTCCAGGTTGCCGAGGTACTGACTTAAAAAGACCTTCCCGCGGTGGAGAAGAGCAAATGAGCTCTTTAGCATTGCCCCGGTAGCTAATAGGGTCTCCTCTGGCCACTCGGTTTCCGTATCCAGGTGGGTCGGTGCCAGTCCGCGGGATCGCCGTAACCAGATGGGCTTTTGGTGCTTCGGACTAAAGGTGAGTACGCTATCGTCTTGCGGCGTTTCAATGGCCCGGTTATGGGTAATGATGATGTCGGCAATACCTGACAACTCCGTTGTGACTGCTTGGTCCTCGAATACGATCGGCGATTCACTCACATTACCACTGGTAGCCACAATGGGCTTTCGAAAATGATCCAATAGTATTTGATAAAGTGGGGTGTAGGGAATTAGTACACCCACCCGGTCGATGGAAGGGGCAATCTCGGTCAGGGCCAGTAATGGCGTCGTTTTTTCCCGTAAGGGAAGAAGAACAATAGGGGAGACGGAGCCGGAAAGGGCCGTTTCGGCAGCCTCGCTGAGGTAGGTCAGGCGGCGGATAGCCTCAAGGTCAGGAAACATCAATGCCAACGGCTTAGCAGGCCGGTGTTTGCGTTCCCGCAACCTCCGGACCACCTTCGGTTGGCTGGCGTCGCAGGTCAACAGGTATCCGCCAATGCCCTTGATCGCGATGATCTTCCCGTCGGTCCATGCCGCCGGAATGCTGTGCAATATTTCTTTTTGTGATCGGCTAATCTCTTTCCCGTTTTCCCACCAGCTTAGTTGCACCCCACATTGCTCACAGGAATTAGTCTGCGAATAGTACCGACGATCTAGGGGGGAGTCGTATTCGGACCGACAATCCGGACACATCCCGAAGGCCGCCATCCCGGTGCGATCCCGATCGTACGGCATTGAACGGATGATGGAATATCGCGGACCGCAATGAATGCAGGTCGTAAAAGCATACTCAAAACGCCGATCTTCGGGGTCGCGGATCTCACTGCGGCAGGAAGGGCATAGGGCCGCATCCGGGGTGAGCAGGATATCCGGGGTGCCGGATGCACGACTGTGGACAATACGGAAACCGGTAAAGATCTCGGAATCTACCTGGTGTGCATTCAGTTTCTGAATTCGTGCCAGTAGGGGCGCCTGATCACCCAGGGCCTTACAGAACTGTTGCAGGACCGCTTCGGCTGCATTGACGCGGATATGTACACCATTCAGCGAATTATGTACCCATCCGGTCAACCCAAAATCATGGGCTAAACGGTAGACAAAGGGACGAAAGCCAACACCCTGGACTTGTCCCCGGATATGAATATGCCACGTTTGCATCAGGAGGTTACCTCCGTGGCCGCTTCTTTTTTCTCGGCAACTTTTTCCAGGATCCAATTGCACCAGGCATCGACACCAATGTCCTTGATAGTAGAGAGTTCCAATACATCGATATCGGGATTGACATCGCGGGCATCAGCTACCACATTTTCTACGGAGAAAGGCAGGTATTCCAGCAGGTCAACTTTAGATACCAGCATCAATTCGCTGGTGAGGAACATGCGCGGATATTTTTTTGGTTTATCATCCCCTTCCGTGGTGGCGATCAGGGTAACCCGATAGTCTTCCCCCAGATCGAAAGATGCCGGGCAAACCAGGTTTCCTACATTCTCGACAATGAGCAGGTCGATACCGGTCAGATCCATACCGTCCATGGCTTGCCAAACCATTTGTGCTTCCAGGTGGCAAATGCCGCCCGTAACAATCTGGAGAGCATCTCCGCCTACTTCGCGCAGGCGGTCGGCATCACGTTCAGTCTCGAGGTCACCCACGAGCACTTTTATCCTGAGCTTATCGCCCAGGCGCTTGATGGTTTCCTGCAGCAGCGTGGTTTTCCCGCTTCCCGCGGAAGAGGTAATATTGAGTAACAGGATGTTCTGCCGGGCCATGCGCTGGCGGATGGTATCGGCCACAAAGTCATTGGCCTTCAATAAATGCATGGTCGTATTATCACAGGTAACGGTTCCTCTGGCTGCTCGTGATGACCGTTGTAACTTTTTCATGTTTCTTGTTTGTTTACTGCTTATCTATTGAATGTACGTATAGAATCAGAATAAAAAAAGCCTAATTATGGACAATCCTGACATTCCTTTGTCAAAACGGGACAATAGGTAAAAAATATTGGTTTATTCTGATGGATGGATTGGGCTTAGTTGCTCAATCGTTTTTGTAAAAATTGGCTATTGGACTAAGCAGAAGGGTCAGTTTACAGTCGTTGTTTCCGAAAAATGGATGCGGTGGATAAGTAACTCGGTCCCGCGAACCACGTCTTTGCTGGGCAGGCCACAGCTGCAGGCGAATTTATACTCTTTAACCAGGGTGTTTTTATCACAAACGGAGCAGTACACTTCAATGGGCACTGTTTCGATGTTGAGCGCAACGTTTTCGTAACGACCTTCGGCCTGCGTTACAGCGGCAAAAGCGTTGTTTAAGAGCGTCGGTTCCACGTTGGATAACTTGCCTACCTGCAGGTCAATGGCCTCCAGGCGTTCGAGTTCTTCAGGCGTGAATTCGGACTCCAACGTGCTGAATACGGTTCGAATAAGGGATACTTCGTGCATGGATTTCAACGCTTTTAGGCGTAAGCTGCTTTCAAGTTAGCTAATTTTTCCAGGTGATTGCGGGCTTCACGTTGCAGAGCGGGGTCATCGGTCAGGCTAAGTACTTCTTCTGCTTTCTGGACCATATCCCGGAAACGCTGCTCATCAAAACGGTCTTCCTCCATATTCAGGTGCCATTGCGCATGGAGGTAGTTCAGTAGGGTCAGGGAGCGTTCTACGGGATACTCCGCTGCATTGCGTACCTGTAGTGCTTCCTGATAATAGTATAGGGCTTTCTCAAAATTATCAGAAAGCTTGGCCTGGGGGTATTTAGTCAGCGCATTCCCATAGTGATTGCAAACAGTACCGTACTGATAGGGATGCGTATTTTTTTTATAAATGTCGAGTGCTTCGCGAAAAGCGGCAGTCGATACACCCGCCCAAATGCCTTTTTTCTTTATATCATCCGGGATATCAGCATAGATGATGCCCAGATGGTGTTGGATATCGGCGTAGACTTCCGGAGTCTCGGCGCGGGTAAATACCTGTACCGCCTTTTGCAGGCTATCTGCTGCCTGTCGGTAAAACTGCGGATTGTTCTGTTGTGCCCAGGCTAATAGAAGGGTACCCTTGCGGTAATGAACCTCTGCGGCCATGGCATCCAGACCTTCACGTTGAAAGATAGTCAATGACTTATTAAAGCAACCGAGGGCTTCCGACCAGTTTTCGAGAAAATGGGCGGTATTTCCGGCATCCATAAGCGTCAACGCCTGATCGATCTCGCGATCTTGTTCTTCGTAATGGGACAGTATTTGCCGGAGGGCAGTACGTAATTCCTGTAGCCTTTCCGGCTGATACGGCGGACTAAGCTGCTGTAACCATACCTGAGTGAGTGACCGCGACAACTCGATCCGGGCATCCGGTGAAATATCTCCGTTTAATACGAGTTGTAAAACCCGTTCGGCATCGGCCAGTGCTCCTTCATCGAGTAACAACAGCGCAAATTGCTGACCGGTAAAGGCCCGGTATTCATCATTAGGGGCACTTTGCAGCGCTTCGAGGTAAAAGTATTTATGCTTATCGGGATTGTACGTCTGGTCAGGGCCGTAGTGCATGACCACGGCCTGGTTATGCATCAGACGATACTCCTCGAAGGGGGTATAGGATGATGGCAGTTCCTCGGAGGAAACGGACAGGCCTTGTTGCAGCCGATTGATGATGTCCAGTTCCAGATAAAGGGTGCGGTGAGCACCGGCCAATAGGTCGTGGCACCGTTCGTAGTTATCCAGTCGGGCATAAACCAATCCCAGAAAGGTCTCTGCCTTAAGTGGGATTTCCCCGGGCAGGATATAAGGCGGATACCTATTGTGCCAATCCAGTACGGTATGTAATTCGCCGTTACGGATCATCAGGCTATGGGCACTTGCCTGCGGACGCTCCGCAAGCAGATCGACCAGTCGGACCACCTCGTGCAATCGATCTTCCCGGCAAATGTAGCCTTCCAGTTGGTCGTGAAATTCAGTTGGAGCATATATGGAAAGCATTCCAGTCAGATTTTAAGGTGCCACGGGCATCCTTGCGAATGCCACGTTGTAGAATTTTAGCGTAGGTCTCCGCTCTGTAGCGGGAGTAATAAACATCGATCTTGCGGGTAATAAACCGCATGGCATTCCGCACATCGACAAAGACCATGGTCAGGTGCCAGGCACTGTTGCGTTCGCGCAGGGAATACCGTACCTCCGTATCCATCAGCCACCCCTCCTTGTACAGCAGGTCCAGAGGAGCATCAGGAGCGGGGGCTTCGGCAACCGACCGAAAGGGGAGGCTGGGGGTAACAAACATTACAGTTGGACATTTAAAATGCCCAACTCCTTTTGCCATTCAAAAGCCAGATCCCGGTCCGTATCGGATATTTGGTGATCAATGAGGATCTCGTGCAGGGCAATCGTTCGATTATCAGCGCTGGTACCGGCCTTCAGCAGGTGTTGCTTGGTTTTATGAAGTTGACGAAACACGTCGTCCTCCGTTCGTCCGATCAACAGGCATCTCTTCTCGGGATAATAGACCAGGTGTACATTGAAGGCCGAATCAAAGAGGGTCGATGCCATTGCACCCGGAATAACCAAATGGGCCGACCGCAGGCACAGCGTTGACGGATCCGAAGAGCGTTCTTCGCGCATTTTCTGCTGTAATCCTGTTGGTGGTATGATCATACTTCTTCTGGTTTTAGCCGTTGGGTTAAGAGTTCTATGACCCGGTCTGCACCCTTCTTTGCGGAATCCGTCATGCCGACGTTGAAGCGTGTATCCTCAATACTGATTAGATATACCTCCACCTCTTCGGGATAATCATCACCGAGAATCTTGCGCGCATAGGATAGTGCCTGATGCCATTTAAGCCCGTGCAGGAAAACCATCGGGTCATCCTCTATTTGCGCTTCGACCTCCGAGGCGGGTAGCCGATAAACGGAACCCACCTCATCATCGGTGTTAATGACGGCGTCGATCAGGATGATGCGGTCGTGATCGCGCAGTTTATAAAGTACTTCAAAAGCGGAGGTTCCCATATCAAACACCTGACAATCGGGTAGAGCGTCGAGCGCCTCCTGTAGCTTTTGGGCTACGTAGACACCAACACCATCGTCGGCACGCACGGGGTTTCCAAAACCCAGGATTGCGGTTTGCATGGGTATGGATTCTACCATGTTATATAATTGGATTAATTCCTGTGAGGAAATGTGGTACCAGGGCAATCAACCTGGCCCGGGTACTCTATTCGCTTTGAATGACCGAAAGGGCTAGAGCTTGAATTTGGCCAACTCTTTGCCCGACTTATTATCGTGGGCGTGTACCGTACATACGAGACAGGAGTCAAAAGAACGGGCTACCATACCCACTTCTACCGGATCGTGCGGATCCTCGATCTCCGTGCCTTCCAGAGCGGCCTCAATGGGTCCGGCATTTTCCTCGGCATCGGTCGGTCCGACATTCCAGGTGGTCGGTGCAATGATCTGGTAATTCTCGATCACGCCGTTCTTGATCTCGATCCAGTGTGCTAATGCTCCGCGTGCAGCCTCGGTAGCACCCCAGCCAATACCGTCTTTTTCTTCCGGCTTGATGTAGAACTCATCGTCGAGATTCACCTGATTCAACCAGTCGTTGATCATGGTGTACAGGCGCGGGGCCTCGTGCATCCGTGCCAGACTGCGCGTGAATACGGAGGGACCGATCTTATCCATGATATCAACAAATAGCGGATCCTGGATCTGGTGATCCTGGTTAGCCGGATTACCCGCCATGATGACCCGCGCCAGCGGACCGGCCTCGGCTGCGTAATTCATGAAGCGCGGAGCTTTGGCCCAGCTGTATTTTCCGCTGAAATCCGTTTCTTCCAGGATGGTAGAATTCAATGATGCATCCGGTGCCGGCTGATCAAAGGGGTGGAGCGCTTCGGCCTGGTTCTCATACCAGGCGTGCTTTACGTGCTCCGCCACCATTTTGTG
This sequence comes from uncultured Saprospiraceae bacterium, assembly GCA_964342305.1. Taxonomy (GTDB): domain Bacteria; phylum Bacteroidota; class Bacteroidia; order Chitinophagales; family Saprospiraceae; genus DT-110. The sequence continues at coordinate 22,907 of CAYFGK010000070.1, forward strand.
GTCGGCCTCGTGGTATTTCGAACCGTCCCAGAACCCGGATGGGCTGATAGCAGCCTGATTACGGGTTTCGATGGTGGGTTTATTGTACATATCCTTGTGGAGGTAGGTCCCCCAGGCGAGGTATTTACCGACACCCTGGCCGAATTTATCCAACCCGAATTCGAGGCCGGCACGGAGGTACAACCCGAGGTCGCTATTGCGGTGTGATTCGTTCTCCTCGAGCCATTCCATCATGTCGTCCCAGCTCTTGATCTGCATGTACCGCTCAATGGAGCAACCCAGCCAGACCGGCTCCAGCCAGTCGTTGCGGAACTGGTTCATAATGGAGTGAGCGCGGGTGATGTCCTTCAGGGTCGGTGCACACATCACACCGCCCGGGACCATGTAGCTGGAGTGTGGCCACTGACCACCAAACAGCGCATACACTTCTACGGGGCGTCCGCTGGCGGTCACACCCTGCTGGAAGGAAGTTCCGACGTAGGCCGCAAAGCGCTTCACGACCTCACCGTACAACGGTTTATTCGCGAATTTCTTATTGGCCATATCCGTCGCAAAGATGGCATAAAACCAGCGGGGGATACTCTGGATGGTTTCCGTAGCCTGCCCGATAGCCCGCAACAGCAAGGCATTTGGTGGCAGGGTGGTTCCCCACGCTGTGTCCAGTGCCGATGAGGCACAATACAGGTGTGAGCCACCGCAAATCCCGCAGGCGCGCGGGGTTACGATCAAACCGGATTGGGGGTCTTTACCCACCAGTATTTTTTCAAATCCACGGAACATGGCAGCCTGCGTATGGGCACGGGTTACCCGCCCGTCTTCCATGTATACTTTTACGTCCAGGTCGCCCTCCACCCGGCCGACCGGAGATATATTGAGTTCTTTAACTTGAGCCATTTTAGTTTTAATTTTTCAGCATAGAATAATTGTCCGGCCCAAACAATCGCTCTTTAGAAAGCGGTATTGGCCGGATTTCATGAGTTATTTAGACGTCTCGAAGTGTTCCTTATTGACACCCATGACGCTCTCCATAGTTCCCATTACTTTCTCAAAGCCCGCTCGGGTATAATAGGCCAGTTTATTAGTGCCGGCGGGAACATCCTTAGGCAGGAAGCCCAGGTATTTCATGGTCTTGAATACACTACCTTTCTGCAGGTCGTGGTGCGGGAATCCCGGTTCGGTACAACCCAGGCAAGGATGATTAGCACGGGTTTTACTGGATTGCCGGTTCCAAAGAATGCGATTACAGCTCGCCCGGGTCATCGGTCCGCGGCACCCTACTTCATAGAAGAGGCAACCACCTCTTTTCCCGAAGTGCGCATCGACTTTTTGCGCAAAGCTGATGGCGTTGGGACATCCGGTCTGTACGAAATCGGTAAAGAAGGTTTTCGGACGGTGGTAATCGTCGAGTAAAACATCGCCGATCCGTCCCGTCGCAATGGCTACCAGAATCTGAGTGATCCAATCGGGGTGAGCCGGGCAGCCGGGGATATTGATGACCGGAAGGCCACCTTGTGATTTGTAATCGGAGCCCAGGAATCCTCCTTTGGCCTTTTTATGGAACTGGAATCCGGTCGATTCGCTGGGGTTGGGCGGAACGGCGGGTATGCCACCCCAGGTCGCGCAATCACCAATGGCGACCACGAACTGGGCAACCTCCGAGAGGTCTTTGATCCAGTCTTTCATAGGACGATCGGCGAAGTAATTCATCTTTCCGGTCCCGTTCGGGCCCTCCACTACGGAGCCTTCAAAAACAAAGATATCCAGTTGGGTTTTGCCGGAAATACAGTCGTTCATCAGGTCACTTACCTGATGACCAATTTCCAGACCTACGGTGGGATGCCAGAGTATGTTGATACCAAAATCAACGATTAACTCTACTACGGTGGGTTCTTCGGCGTTGAGGAAAGACATAGTGTTTCCACTACAGGCCCCTCCTTGTAGCCATAGGACGTTTGCCATGCTTGCTACTGTTTTGTTTGCGTATAGTTCTGTGAATGGAAACAAGCACTGATCCGGTTCAAACCTGTCGGCACGTAAATCCATAGTGATGGACATTATCGTGCGCGGGGCGGTATGTCTGCAGAGAGTAGGTAGTCTTCATCCACTAAATGCAGTAATAAAGTATGGATAAATACCGATTAGAAAAAATTTTCTAATCGGTATTGCCCGTCAGACCATAATTTGTACTACATCTAAATAATGTGAGGTTGGGCACAAACAATTTCTTAAAGAGAGGATACCTAAGGCCCAACCTCACGGTACAGGGTAGTAGGTATAGGGTATGGATTTAAGCAAGTCTTACTACCTGGTAGCCTTCATAAATTAGAGTGTAAAATTATGACGATGAGTTGTTTAGGGCCCGATTGTGGCGTTGGTAGGTAGCGATTGATCAGTAAAACAGATCATAGGGCGATTGCAGCATCTGATTGTACTCCTGATGGCCGAGGTTAGTGAAGAGTGGAATGAACAGGTTCCAAACGGCCTTTTTATAGGAGCCGACCTCGTACTTCTCTTGGTTGCGTAATGTTTCCTGCGCCAACCAACCGGTAGTTGTGGCCCACAATTGAATAGCATGGGCCGGGTAGAATCCCGGTCGTGGTTCGGTTCGAAGGGCACCCCTGGATACATTAAACTGCAGGATGTGTTCCCATTGCTGAATCTCGCTGGCGGAATATCTGGCATAGGCAGCCTGGATGGTGGGGTAGGCCCGGGTCACTTCCAGCGTGTCAAGGTAGAAAAAGCGGTACCGCAATTGATGGTTGAATACCGCCCCCAGTAACCGGTCAATATTATCGAAAAGCGGCACAATCCTGAATTCCTTTTGCAGCTCTTCCTGTTCGGTTTCCAATTGATTGTACAAGGCCATGGAGATAGCCTCCTTATTGGTAAAATGGTACGCCAGGTTCCCAACGCTTTTACCGGCTTCATCGGCAATATGCTGCAGGCGCACATTGACCATCCCGTTCTCATTAAACAATTTGAGGGCCGCTTTGAGGAGGTTGGTTTTCGTTTTCATGGATCCTGGTTAGGGATGCGGTCGTTGGTAGTCAGCTAACGTGTGCTGGAAAAATACGGAAATTGTAGAGGACTTTGGTGACGGAAGGGAGTTGGGGAGTTGGAGAGTTGGGGAATTGGGGAGTTGGGGAGTTGGAGAAAGGGGGATTTGGATTCCAATCAAACCATTTTTTGTAGAGGCGCGATGTAGAGCGTCTGCCACCATGTCCCGATTAGGAGATTAGGGGATTAGGCGATATGGGAACGCACTAGGTCCGACGCACCCCACAAAGGGCGAAGATGGACGATGCCCTACGCCGAATGGAGCAAAACCAAAATGCTACACGTTGAAAAAACGGAACCATGTAAAAACCGAGGTCTCCTTGGTGTAGCTCTGTGAAAGTTTATCTCAAGTTTTTGAAACTACTTAAATGGAATCACTTCTTTCAAAAAACGTTTGCATGGCCGCGATCCAGCCTCCTACGTCCGCTCGGACTTTGGCGGCCGAGGAGGACCAGCGCTCCTTTTAGACGCTTCACGCTCCATACTTCACGCCCGATACCGGAGACTGAATGGAGTAACTCAAGATACTACGCCCTGAATCACCCGGTGCAAAGTAAAACGCTGTGCAACTCCGTGTCTCCTCGACGCAGCTCTTTGAAAGTTAATCTCAAGTTTGTAAAGAGGCTTTAATAGAATCACCGTTTCAATAGACGATTTCGTTGCCGCGGTCCAGAGGACCAGCGCTCCTTTTCGATCCAGTCTCAAAATTACCGCAACAACCGCCCGGTGCGGAAGGTATTATCCGCCAGGTTTTTGAAGTTTTCCAGGATGTAACGTTTCTCGGTCTCGGGGTCGTACACGATGTAGTCGTTGCCGGAATAAGTGGCATCACAACGCTCGGCGATGGCCTCCCCTTCGACGATCAGAGCATAAGTATTCGTCGTACCGTTGTAGCGCCAGTAGATGGAGCCATTGCCCAGTAATCGCGCCGTCCGCAAACGGTTATCCTTTTTATTCTTGAAATCTTCCAGGAGGTAGGTGACATTTTGCTGGGGGTCGAACACCACGTAGTCATTCTGAGAATAAGCCGCGTTACAGCGACTGGCGATAGTCTCTCCATTTACGTAGACGGCGTAGACATTCTGGGCGCCGTTGTGCCGCCAAAAGCGGGAGATGCCCGTACCCAATACCCGGCCGGAATACAGAATGTCGTTGTTCTTGATCTTGAAATTTTCCAGGAAATAAGTTACACCGGTCTGCGGATCGTAGGCGATATAATCATTACCGGAATAGGAGGTCTTACAGCGACTCGATATCGTCTCGCCGTTCACGTAGAGGGCATACACTTTTTTGGCCCCGTCGTGTCGCCAATAGATGGAACTGCCGGTTCCCAACACCCGGCCTTCCCGGTACTGGTTATCATCAAATTGCCGGAAGTTTTCCAGGATGTAGGTTACCCTTTCCTGTGGATCGTACACCAGGTAATCATCATGGACATAGGACTTCTCACAGCGAGGGGCAATGGCGGAACCATTTACATAAAGGGCATACTCTTTATTCGCCCCATCGTGTCGCCAGAAGATGCCCCGGCTGGGAGGCCCCCCCGGACGGGAGGCCGGATTATTGGTATTGGGCCGTTCGGGAATATCCGGTTGTTTGGAAGCTGCCCGTTCCGGAGCCCGCTCCGGGGCCGAGGGTTTGATCTCACTGGCCTGGATCCAGCCATTGGTAATGGCGGCCACCCGCGCGCTGCGGCCGGGGTGGGTGCTGCTTCCCTGTTCGCCGACCAGAGTTTTAATGGCAACCAGAGCCTCTTCCAGCGTTGCTCCCAGATTATACAACACAAATCCGGAAAATTTATCGGCCTCCAGTTCCAGCGAAGGGCGGCTGCCTCCCTTGAGCAGGGTATGCCCCGACAAGTGGTGACCGATCTCGTGGGCCAGGATACTGACCGCCGACCAGTCGGTCTGCGTCTGCTCCTTCACCTTGAGCATGAAATTCTGATTGTAAATAATGAAACGGTCGCAATTCCCGGAATTCTGATCACATTTGATAATGGCAGCGGCATTGGGAACGTTCCCGGCCATCAGTTGGAAGTTGATGGGAAGGCCGGTGTGTTTCATAATATTTTGTAGAGCATCCATGGCTTCCCGGTCCGATTCAAAACCATAGGTCTCCGATTCGGTCATATTTCCGGTAAAGGTGCAGGAGTTACTGGCGTCAATGCGTACTTGAGCCATCAGGGATTGGACGGTCAATAAAACCAAAAGGGTGAGCAAGCGGCCTAACATAGCGTGTATGGATTTTGGTCGACAGTCCGTATCTGCCTTTCGGCAAAAAAAGAGCAGTCCGGAAAGTCAGGTTCTTTGGTTAAATCAGTGAAAAATCCGGGGTTAGCCATAAAACGAGGGAACTGCGGTTCAAAGTACCACTTTTCTTAAAAAATTGAAAGCCTACCGGTCTCTGAAAGAAATACCCCGGTCATCTTGGTATATCTTCCTTTTCCTTGTTGGTGTATGTGCTGAAACCAGATCGTTTTGGTAGATCTCCCGGAATTCAGGCGTCCTCGTCGGGCCAGGAAATAAATGCTGATGGAACCTGATCGGTAAGCCAGACCCCGTTCTCCGATCGGAAAAACGGATATCCCTCTTCGTGCATTTGTCGTGCTGCGATCTCCAAAATGACGGGTTTACCATAGCGCTGCCCCACGAGCTGTGCCGTATTCCGATCAGCCGAGAGGTGGACGTGTTGCCGTTGTTGCTTGCGCAAACCCTGTTCTTCAATCGAAGGCCGGTTACGGGCAACGGTACCATGAAATAAAACCACGGGTGGTTCCAACGGCCGCAGCGACAGATCGACGGCTACCGAATGTCCCTGACTGGCCCGGATCCGTTGACCATCTCCGGAAAAGGCGAAACGCTTTTTATTGTTTTCGGCAACGACCCGTTCCAAACGGGCACGATCGATGGAATGCCCCGCAGCGGTCATTTTTTCCAGCAGTTCGTCAACGCTTACCCAACCCTGTTCGTCGAGCGTGACTCCGATCGTCTCCGGTTTATGCCGCAGGACCAGGCTCAGGAATTTGCTGGTGCGGGTTGCTTGTTTGGGTGTCATTGTAATTCGGTTTTCCCACACTTACCAGAATTGGTAAGAAAAGGTTCCGATAACGACTTCATACTTCGCTGGGCGCAATACCAAAAAACTCTTTAAAGGCCGTGGAGAAATGGGCATGACTGCGGAATCCCACCCTGGTGGCTACCTCGCTCACGGTAAGCGTGGTTTCCAGTAGTAGTTTTTTGGCGTAAGCCATCCGGATCTGCTTCACGTATTGGGCCGGTGTCTGATCGGTGAGGGCCTTGAGCTTTCGGTGGAGCTGCATGCGACTCATGGTCAGCTCCCGGGCCAGTTGGTCCAGCTTAAAGTCTTCCCGCTCCATGTTGTCATGTACCGCTTGGTGTAGCTTGTGCAAAAAGGCCAACTCGGTATCTTCGGAGATGGAATCAGGGTCGGGCATCGGGAATCCCTGGCCGTATTTCTCGCGTAAGCGGTGCCGGAGTTCAATGAGTTTTTCCAGTCGCACGTGTAGTTCCTCGTGGCTGAAGGGTTTGGCGAGGTAGGCATCGGCTCCTTTTTGCAGGCCGGTGATCCGGTCCTGGGCGGAGGCTCGGGCCGTCAGCATGATGATGGGGATATGGCTGGTGCGGTGATCCGTTTTTAGCTGGTGGCACAGTTCAAAGCCATCCATTTCGGGCATCATGACATCGCTGATGATCAGATCCGGAATATACTGATGGGCCCGGTCCAGACCTTCCCGCCCGTTGCGGGCAAAGACCAGGCGGTACTCTGACTCCAGACATCGGGTAAGGTAATGTTGCACATCGAGGTTGTCTTCCACGATCAACAGGAGTGGGCGGTTGGCAATCGTGCCGAGCCAATTCGTAGGACGCTGTGCCGCAATCCTTCCGGCCTGCATACCACGCTCGGGACGGAGCGGGACAATTAGGGCGGAGTCAGCCGCCCGGGCATTATGGGTAATGGGGAGCCGCACGAGAAAGGTGGTGCCCCGGTCGACTTCGCTCTCCACGGTGATCTGCCCGTCCATTAGTTCCACCCATTCTTTGGTCAGTGACAAGCCAATACCCGTTCCTTCTCCCCGGCGTGTGCGGGAGGCATCCACCTGGTAGAACCGGTCAAATAAAAAGGGCAGATGGGCCTGATCAATACCGACGCCGGTATCCTTAATGAGCAGTTCCAGTGCGTTTTCCTCTCCGGCGTGATCACTAATCTGGCGGGCGACCACCTGGATCTTGCCGTATTCCGGGGTGAATTTTATAGCATTGCTAATGATATTGGAGAGGATGCCCATGATCTTCTCGGGGTCGTAATCCATCTTGATCGCTTCCTCTTCCGCGTAAAAGTGGAGGGTGATTTTTTGCTGAAAAGCAAGGGAATGAAAAGATTCCACCACGTAGCGCAGGAAATATAGAATATCCCCGTGCACCATGCTGACGGAGGCCTGGCCGGCATCGACTTTAGCCAGATCCAGCATTTGCTGGACAAGGTCCAGTACCTGATCGCTATTGCGCTCGATGAGCTTTTTTTCGGTGTCGTGTCCCTGGATTTGTTGGGTGATACCCTTAATCACCGTCAATGGGGTCCGGAATTCGTGGGTGATGTTGGTGTAGAGATTGGTCTTGACCTCATCGAGCTCGCGGAGGCGGGAGGCTTCCGCCAAAGCCAGTCGGCGGTTGAGCTGAAAGCGGTACAGGCCGTAGATGACACCGGCGATCAGCAGGAAATAGAGCAGCTTCGACCAGGTATTCCAGAACCAGGGCGGCAGGATGACAATATCGAGGGAGATCCCTTCTTCGTTCCAAACCCCGTCGCTGTTGGCGGCTTTCACCTGGAGGGTATAGCGGCCGGGGTCGAGGTTGTTGTAAGAGACCTTATTAGTGGTCCCCAACTCCCGAAATTCCTGTTGGTAAGGATGGAGCCTGGCTGCGTACGTATTCTGACCGGGATTTTTGAAGTGCAGGGCCGCAAAGGATATGGTGAAATCATTTTGTCGGTGGTGCAGTGTGAGTTTATCGCTTATTTGAATGGAACGATCCAGAGGACCACCTGCTGATGGTTGTACCTGTTGATTGAAAAGAGAAAAGGTCAACAATTGAATATCGGGAGGTGTCGAATCCACCAAAACCCGAGACGGATCAATTTGAACGACACCATTTTCCGTACCAAAAAGTAATTGACCATCGAAGAGTTGTCCCGTCGTAGAGGTCGAAAAATGATTGGACGGTAAACCGTCGGCTACATCAAACGTTCGGGAGTCTCTCGTTTCGGGATTTATCTTAGTTAGGCCACCGAGTGAACCGACCCACAAATTACCGGAATGATCCACCCCCATGCCGCCGCGAATTTTATCGTATGGTAATCCATCGTTGGTAGTAATAGACTTGGTTTCCAATGAATTTCGGTCTACGTCAATGATCCCGTCTTTGTAGGTGCTGACATACATGCGATCATTTCGGTGTTCGGTAAAACTTTTGCCAGGTGAAAAGGAAAAATGATTGATGGAATCCAAGGAAGGATTATACCTGAAAAACCCAAAACTATTGGTTCCGAGCCAGAAAATACCTTCCGTATCCAGGAACAGATCGGCAACATTATAGTGATCGTTCCCCTCCTTTACACGTTCCAGGAAATTGATAGAAAACGATACGGAATCCGCCTCCAGGTTACATTTATACAGATTCGGATCGCGGAGTATCCATAGGTTTTTTTTCTGGTCGGTGATAAATCCTCTGAAAGCGAGACCCTCCAATTCATTGATGAATGGATGCGTTTGAGAAATGTTTCGAAATGATTTTTCTTGGAAATCGTAAACGATCACACGGTTGTCATCCCAGATCCAGATATTGCCGAAGTGATCTCTTTGACAGCCCTTTGGTTTAAAGGAGGAGTCCATGATGCTCGGGTAGGGGAGCAAATCGGACCATGGAAGGTACTGCCGTGTTTCCAGATCCAGGACGAACAAACCGCTACTCTGAAAATTCACCCAAGGCACATTATTTCCGTCCACCTGAATTTGGAAGGCATAATCAACCGACTCCTTTTGAGAATTATTTACCGATAAGGGATAAAAGGTGAAAAAAGCATTTTGTGGAGTGTACTTAATAATACCGCCACGGTGAATGGCAAAAAACAAGGAGCCATTTTTGTTTTTGGCAGAGTCCATGACATCGTACCCGGTAAGTCTCCATGTGTTTTGGTAGTTAGTAAACTCAATGTTGGTGAATTGTCCGGTCCGGGGATTAAACCTGGCTAGTTTATCGAGGCCATCTAAATCGTATCTAATCCATACCTGACCTGAGGGGTCCTCAAATATACCTTGGGCAGATTGGTCGCGAATATTTTCAAAAGGAAGTTCCCATCTATCTGTTTTTTGGCGTTCATGTTGATACTGAATCAATTCTTGTCGGTCGGATATTGCCCAAATGCTGTTATTTTGACCACTGGTGAGAAATAATATATTGGGCGTATTTTTTCCCGAAACGGTTGCTTCCAGAGGATGGATTTCGATGGCCGGAGGGGTCTCAGCAAGGGTACCTAACCCCTTGGAGGTGCCAATCCAGATGGTACCTTTTTCGTCTTGGGTCACCGCATTTACGGTGTTGATGGGACCGTTCTGGGTTACTTGTTGTATGGAATCCACAACGAACCGACGGCGACGACCTTGCACCATGTCGATTTGGAGATGATATACTTGACGATCAAATGTGTTCAGCCAGAGATTACCTTCTGAGGAGAGAAACAATGATGTAGGCCGACTCGGAAAAACCTCATTAAAACCACGTGTTGGATCAGGAAAAACAAGTTCGAACTGCTCTGTTTCTCTGACATAACAGAAAATGAATCCACTTTCTTCCCCGACCCAAATATTATCTGCGGCATCAATAGCCATCGCCCGGATATTAATTACCCGGGGAACAGTGAAATCGGGAAAGGCACTAGAGTGGAAAGGAACAGGCCAGATAGATGCTCCATCAGAATAGGCCAACCCCATTTGGGTGCCAATCCATAGTAGTCCTTTACTGTCAAATTCGAGTTCCCAGGCACCATCGTCCGGCAAACCATCTTCAATGGATAAGTGACTGGCCGTTAATGTTTGATCGGACATGAGTGAATATTCCTGGCTGAACCCTTGGAATGTCCAAATAACGAATAGGAATACAATGACCGCTTTCATAATGGGTTTAGGTTATACCTAAAATACTTAAGTGTCCGAAAAAGAGCAAGCGGCCCTACCGGACCGCCTGCCTAACCATTTCTGTTTAGTATGAAAAAACAATTATTGCCATACGATCTGACCACTGGTCAGCTGGTCACCAATACGAAGTTGGTAGAAATACAATCCCTGGGAAATACGGTATTGCTCAGCCTGCAGGGTAATCCGTTGCTCCCCGGCGGGTAGCCGCCCTTCGAAAAGGTTGGCGACCGTTTGTCCGAGCGGACTGAGTAATTGCAGGGAAACCGGAGCTTCCGACGGCAGGGTGAACTCCAGGTTTAGCTGATCCGAAACCGGGTTCGGGAAGACGCGCACATCGAACGCCCGGGAGGGGACGACCCCGGTAGAAGTAACCAATTGCTGGCGATTGAAGAAATTCCAGATCTCCGAGCTCCCATTGATATCGCGGTTAAGGTTCCCCAGAAAGGCGGCGAAAGCGGGCGGGACCAGTTCGCCACCCGGCCAGGCATGGCCACCGCCATCGATCCGGTAGAACCAGACTTCGCTATCTCCCTCGCAGTTCTGGTAGGCCGTACGGGTAACGGTAGAACCATCGGCAGTATCGATATCCGGGAACATGGTTACCGTTGAATCCATGCTGCATCCGTTATTATCGACCCAGAAATCAACGGTACCCTCCGCACCAAAAAATCCGGGCGTTTCCATGTAGGGAACGATGAAATCATTCGTGCCATGCATATAGAACATGGGAACCGCTCTGCCCGGCTCACAAGCCAGGATTTCCGGTCCCTGTAAATCAAAACTTACGGCAGCAACCGCGGCAAATCGATCGCTCATGGAACAGGCCATGTTTTGACTCATCAAGCCACCCAGAGAAAAACCCGAAGCAAATACCCTGCTTTCGTCCACGGCATATTCCATGGTAATCTGATCCAACATGGCCCCCATAAACGCATAGTCGTCATTGTCGGAAAGCGTACCCGTAATGTTCCATCCGGTTCCAAAATCAGGTTCCCCACCTTCTCCAAAGGCATTGGCATCTATCAACAATCCTTTGGGGTAGGCTACCAGAAAGTGGGCGGTATCGGCCACCGGGTTCATTTGAGATCCAAAAATTTGTTCTTCCGGGAAACCCAGGAAACCATGCAAATTGAGGACCAGCGGCCAGTCCTCACTACCATCGTAAGCAGCTGGTACGTAGAGCAGGTATTCCCGCTCGGTGGTATCGACCATAATGGTTTTCGTCAAGAGTTGTGGCTGCGGCAGACTATGCCGATTGAAGAAATTCCAGATCTCCGAGCTTGCGTTAATGTCCTTGTTAAGGTTGCCCAGAAAGTCCGCGAAAGCGGGCGGGACCAGTTCACCGCCCGGCCAGGCGTGGCCACCGCCATCGATCCGGTAGAACCAGACTTCACTATCCCCCTCGCAGTTCTGGTAGGCCATACGGGTAACGGTAGAACCGTCAGTAGTATCAATATCCGGGAACATGGTTACCGTTGAATCCATGCTGCATCCGTTATTATCAACCCAGAAATCGACGGTACCCTCCGCACCAATAAATCCCGGCGTTTCCATGTAGGGAACGATGAAATCATTCGTGCCATGCATATAGAGCATGGGAACCGCTCTGCCCGGTTCACAAGCCAGAATGTCCGGTGCCTGCAAATCAAAACTCACGGCAGCAACTGCGGCAAATCGATCGCTCATGGAACAAACGAGGTTTTGACTCATTAATCCGCCGAGCGAAAAGCCTGAAACATATATCCTGCTCTCGTTCACCGCATACTCCATCGTAATCTGATCCATCATATCTTCTATAAAAGCATAGTCGTCATTGTCGGAAAGCGTGCCCGTAATGTTCCATCCGGTTCCAAAATCAGGTTCACCACCTTCTTCAAAGGCATTGCCATCTATTAACAATCCTTTGGGGTAGGCTACCAGAAAGTGGGCGGTATCGGCCACCGGGTTCATCTGAGATCCAAAAACTTGCTCTTCCGGAAATCCCAGAAAGCCATGCAAATTGAGGACCAGCGGCCAGTCCTCACTACCATCGTAAGCAGCCGGTACGTAGAGCAGGTATTCCCGCTCGGTCGTATCCAACTGTACCGATTGTGACAGTAGTCGAGCATGAGGAGTGGTGTATTGCTTCATGAAATTCCACAGCTCTACGCCGGCGTGTATATCCTGACTTATGGTATTGCCAATAACGGGGGCAAAAACCGGAGGAACTGCATCCCCAACTCCTTCCCAAACGTGGCTGCCGCCATTTACGCGATACAAGACAAGGTCGGCATCGCCGGTGCAATTCGGAAACTCGATCCGGGTGACCGTAGTCCCATCGTTGGGATTCAGGTCGGGCAATTCCGTCACTATTTGATCAGTACTACAGCCATGGAGCAAGCCGTAGTTTGCAAAGGTTTCGGGTACGGGAGGAATGCCTAATATAGTATCACCCGTGTACGGAACCAGCGGATCTGCCGTACCGTGGATGATCATCGTGGGCACCAAAGCCTGCCGCGGAACGGGGATCACCCCTGCACTGACCCCCATGGCCGCAAAGAGATCGGGACGGGCGGCGGCCATCACCGACGACATAAAACCGCCATTGGATATGCCCGAGACATACACCCGGTTGGCATCGACCGCGTAGTCATTCTGTATTTCACCGACCAGACTGCCCAGGAAACCCACATCGTCGGTGCCCGAAGCAAGGGGGCCATCGGGAACATTCCAGCCGGGGGCTACTGGCGGTAGTGGTCCACCAGGTAAACCTTCTACTAAAAGTCCTTGCGGGTAAACGACCAGGAAGCCGGCCGTATCGGCCACGTAGTTGTACTGCGATTGCCAGGTCATCTGTTTAGCTACCGACGAGTAGCCGTGCAGGGCCATGACCAGCGGTAAGTCCTCCGATCCATCGTACCCCGGTGGCGTATACATCCAGTAGGAGCGTTCGACCCCGTCGTGCATGGTCGTTTTTTGCACGAAAGTGCCTTCCTCTTCCGGGTTAACATCTTGAATAGAGGCTGCTACGGAATAATTGAATACCTGGCCAGCCTGATTAAAGGTGAATTGCAGAGCCGGCTGATCCAGACCCGGGGCGTAGAACTGGTAGAAGGTAAGCACCAGCGTCTGGCCTTGCTCCACGCCCAGCGTATCCAACAATGCCTGGGGAGCTGGATTACCGTCGACCGTGTAGAAGGAGCGTTGGGTAAGGGTTTGTTTCAAGAGCAGCACCTCCAGGTCCTGCGTACCCGAATAGGTGAGATTGGGAATGGTGAGTGATCCCCAGCCGACCACCTCACTGGTCACACTGACCGAATCAGTCTGCTGAGCCGGTACATCTTCGAGCCCGAAGGTCGGCAGAAATAATTGCATGGTCAACGTGCGCGTGTAATCAGCTGACCAGGTGTCCTCGTATTGCAGAGGCAACTGCAGCAGGGGCTCTTCTTCCTCGAATAGGTTGTCGCCCATTGCGGTGGAGTATCGCACCGAATCACCATCAGTACAGGTGCCACACAGCAGGGGAGCGGTAAAGGGAGCGGCTATTTCCCCGCCCACGAGGAATTTACCGTTGTCGTCGTAGCGCTCGAATATGCGGAGCGGAATGGGCGAATCCGGGGTAAAGTCACCGATCGCTACATTCTGGTCGACATTGTTGACCGTCGGCAGCTCCGGATCATTGAAAATGGGTTCCGGGTCCACCTCGAAATTGGTGTATTCCAGCCACCGGTAGTCCCACTGCTGATCCGGCCCTTCGGCGGGTGGTGCGTAATACGCCGGTTGCAGAGTGAGCTGATTGATGTTCACACTAACCAGCGTATCGCCCAGTGGCGATTGGTACTGTTCGTTGGTCAGGGTGATCTGAGCGGAGGCATTCCCCGCAAGGAGCAGGGCTCCGATAATAAAGGTGAAAATGGGTCTGGAGTGCATCATGTTACGCTGTTTTGGTAAGGAAGTTTGGTTGTGCGTAACACAATGCTACTCAGATCATCCCGCAGTCTGCTATCGGATTTGTAACCGAAGTTTATCTATTTGTAACATGTAGGTCGTCAGCCCTGAATCCACAGGGTTTTACACATGCTGATCCACCAGAATCGGATTGCCATCCGGGTCTACGATCACAAAAGAGGCCGGTCCGGAGGAATCTTCATCTGCCTCGGTAGCAAACGCCACACCTTGTTCTTTAAGCGATCGTTGGATGTCCCGCACATCCTGAAATTTATCCAGTGCCCGGGCATTGGCATCCCAACCGGGATTAAAGGTGAGGATGTTTTGCTCGAACATCCCCTGGAACAACCCGATCAGGGTGTCCCCGTTTTTCATGATCAGGTAATGCTTGGACATATCCCCCGCGAATTGTGTGAAACCAAGTTTTTCGTAAAAGTCTTTAGAGGCCTGCAGGTCCTTTACGGCCAGGCTGATGGAGAAAGCGCCGAGTTGCATGGTGATTGGTTTTAGTGTAGATAAAAGATAACGGGTTTCTGGCAAAGATGGCTGGGATTCGCAAATCATCAATGCTCAATGTTGGGTGCTCAATGCTCAATTGAACACTGAGATACTGTGTTCAATTCCAAGCAGTATTGCTTAAAAATTCGTATCTTTT
>CAYFGK010000071.1:0-29018 GCA_964342305.1 uncultured Saprospiraceae bacterium
CCCGGACCCCAGTGGGAACCCAGGGGTCAAAACACGTAGTTGCTCGGACGCTTACGGAGAAGCCGAAGATGGAGGAACTACGGATAGATTTTACCCCGGGAATACCCAGGAGGTAAGTAGTCAAGGGATAGGATATCTGATCTTCGATGTCCTGTGGTGAGCGGCCCGGCCACTCCGTAAAAACGATTTGCTGGTTTTCGCCAATATCGGGAATGGCATCTACGGGCACCGGATCGGAGGGCAATGCGCCTATTTGCCAGCCAAAGGGTGCGGTGACGATACCCCAGGTAATAAGCCCTATGAGGAGTAAAGAAGTAACTAACTTATTCTCCAGAAAATATCTGATGATTTTATTAAGCATAATGCAATCAATGTTTTTGTTGAACAAAAAGGTGTTCGAGAGCCCAAACAGGCGCTTTTACCCGCAGCTCAAATTCTGAGGCAGGTGCCAATTGACATTATGCTTTCTAAATCAGGAAAGACTGAAACAGTACTTGTACATCCTGTTTCAGTAAGGGAGGGGAGTAATTAAGGTAAAAGGACTCTTTCTTTTCAAAAGAAAAAACTTGAACTAAAAAGGTGTGAATGAAGGCAACAACGAAAGTCTTATTGACCTCGGGAGCTTGTTGTATAAGGGTTACGTCCTCATCCAGTTGTAACAGATCATGTTGATTATCACAACACGGCTTTGCGTTTAGCTGGTCATGACCATTTGCTGAAGAACAAGACTGCTCCGTCTCTGCCATACCACAGTCCAAGTGCTCAATTCCCAGTGATAGCGTATGCTCCACCGCTTCCCCGCCACAGAAGTGCGTGTTAGAAGCTATTCCGATGTTGGAAGCCAACATAAGAACAGCGAGGAATATGGAGAATACTTTTTTCATTCGGATACAAAATAACACAATCGAGACCGTCTAAAAAATGACTTTTGTCATGTTGCGAAATGATCCCTTTCGGTTATCAATCAGCAGCACTAACGACAATTTACAACAGTTATTGTCCTTCAGAGCCAATTACTATCAAGTGGTCATAGAAACCATAAATTATTCTCCCCGAACTCCGGCACCTTATCGCTCTTAAAATAAGGGAATACCTCGGCCACCATTTCGGGGTACTTGATGGTGACTGGTAAGTTCTGTTGCTTCACAGACTTCCAGTACATCCGGCTGAACTGGTAAACCTGGTCTATCAACTCCTTTATCGTTTCATCATCATTGAGCAAGTTACTCTCAGAAGCTGAGAAGGTAAGTTTGATGGGGAATGGCCAATCGCTTATCCGGGAATTGATCTGGTAGCGGGTATTATTGAAAAGCAGGTACTGATCTCTTCCGATAGGAAGGATCGTACCGCTCAAGGGCAACATGCTTTCATGTTGCATATTAAAGGCCACCAGGTCTTTTTCCTCAGTCTTGTTAATGGTTATCACATAAACCGGTATTCGGACTCTTAGCTTCTCAAGCATTTCCACTATTGGTTCCAGCTCTCTTTCGCTCATTTTCTTGTAGAAATGAATGATTAACCGTTTGGTGTTCTCATGCTCCACCATGTACTTGAGAACGGCCTCACGGATTGAGCCTGCTAACATTTTGGTCTGATTGGCTGAAAAGCATTTGAAGCCCTGAAAATCTCCTTCGTTATTGAAGCAGAAAGCACTTCCCACGTAGCGGCATTTATCCGTGTAGGAGTAAAAAGCTCCAACACCTACCACCAATTCGTCTTTCGGTTCTCGCTTCAAGCGCCAAGGAATGCCATCGAGCTTTGCGAGAAGAGCTGAGGAAATATTGGTTAAATGGTATTGGTACTTAGGCTTGCCGATATTACCCTTGTAAATGACCTGTGAGGTTATGCCTGGCTCGTTTTTGAGCAACATTTCCTTCAACCGGGCATACACCAATCGTTTCTCAGGGTCTGGGTTGTCCTTCGAAATAGGGCTTATGTATATGGCCAGATAACGGGTGTTGGGAAGAGGTTCGAAGTCTTTTAAAAAATCACGTGTCTCATCTAAAACGGTATCAATGCTCTCGAAAGCAACGCTCTGATCTTCCAGCAACTGGAAATTTTGCTTTAGCACATCTTCCATAGGCGGGAACAAACTCCCGTTCTGACCATAGCCATTCACAAAGTAATCGTAGAGTTCTTTAACTTTTCCCTTTCGCGCCTCCTTGGGGTAAATGAAGAAGAACTTATAGTGCCCGCTTGATGGTGGCTTATAAGGTCCTTTACGAATAAAAAGTTTGGGATCAACGTCCGGCTCATCATCTCCAAACTGCAAATAGTTTGAATCATATTTGGTCCTTAAAATTCGATCTGAAGGCATATTCAAAAAGCCTTCCTCGAAAGGGATTACTTTTTTAAACCCACTGGTGTTTAGGTACTTATTATAGAAGCCTTCTATTTTCTCAAAATGCTCACTGTACTTATTTCTAAAAGGATTGACCTTCCAATTAAATCCAAAGTGGACTTTTAAATCGTTACTGATCTTGGGATATATCTCAGCCCGGTTCTGTTTTATCTCAGGAGGTAGGTCGTCTAACTTATATTCTACTTTTCGGTAGATGACACGTTTAACCTTCTCAGTAGGAAAGTTTTTCAGCTCTTGCAAGCTTTTGTTGAGTACTCTTTTGGTGCCATCATAAGCAACTACCAATTCGGGGCTCTCCGTTATCCTTTTGAATTGTATTTTGAGCGTGAATACCTGAAAGGTATCGAACTGTGTAGTGCTAAGTTTTCTATCTCGAAGCCAAACTTCTACATCACCAACGAAATCATACTGTGCAACATCAGCAATTTTGAGGAAATAATTTCTGATTTTGTACTTGTAGTAGTGGGCGGAGAAATTGGCAGAAGAGATGAGTTTAACCTTAGCTCTGTAATCACACCCTTCGGTGGTCTCAAAGTCGGTGTATAGGTAGGAGATGTCCTTTAGCTCATCCTCGTGCTCTTCCCAAAGTATCTTTGGATATTCGGCTTTATGAAGAGGGGCGTAGCCCTCTATCTTCTCCTTATAGAAGCCGCACTCTATTTCATCAACGGGGTTTTCAAAGTTTAATATGTTGAGCTTTAGTTTCTGGTCTGGCATAGGCAAATTGTCTTTTCATGGATTATTCCAAAAGTTCTTTAAAAGCAACTTCAAACTCTGCCTTGCGCTCAACTTCATTGTAGAAAGGCATACCCCAAATGGTGTAGTGGCGGCCTTCCCATAGCTGCTCAACTTCATGTTCATCTTTAATGCGCTTCAGAAAGTTCTCTTTCCAGGCGTCATGCTTCAATAGGTGGCCTCCTTTGGGCTCAATAAATACCTGGTAATAAAATGCTGTCTTGGTTTGCTTGTCCACCAAAAAGAGGACGAAATCAGGCTCCACCGGGCGGCCATCATCAAAGTTGTATATTTTGAAGTGGCGCTCATTTCTTACGAGATAAACCTTATCGAACTTAGACTGGAGATTCTCATAAACTTTGTTGATGTATTTTACCAAGTACTTCTCTTCCGAAGTGCCATAATTCTCATTGAACACATACCAAGTCTTGTCGCTCAAGTCAAGGTGCAGTGCCTGATTCATAGTCTGTCCCTGACCAATACCGTATTCCTTATCGCCCCCATCTTCACGGGCTATATTCAGCGTTTTGTCTTTGATGGTGTCCTTGATCATGTAAGGCTTGAACTCTTTGGTGCCTTTATAATCCACTTTTTCGGACATCAGCACTGAGGAGAGCTTTTCAAGCACGTGGATAGTAGCGTCCAGCTTATCCGCTTGCGTAAGCTTGTTCACCCGGTCTTCTGGTCCGTCAACTTCTACTTTCACTTTGCCCAGGTAGCTATCAGATGTAATAAACTCATCAATGGACTTGAGATTGGGTACATATTTTCTGAGCGTAGCGAAGTGGTAAAACTCCAGGCGGGAAAGCGCCTTCTTCAGAAGGTGCTGACCGAAATCCTTTATCAGGTAGTCCTTTTGCTTCTTGCCAACATTGGTTTGTGTTTGCTTCTCAAAGGCAGTGGAAGCTTTTGTAAAACCCGTAGTGAGTTTGAATTTGTGTGAGGTGGAAATGAAGCTATCCGGTATAGAGAAAACATCCTCATTCTCGTACCTCTGTTTTTCGTTTAGGAAGATGTGGCCGGACTTGTAGAAGGCCGTTTCCTTGAAATCAAGTTTCAGCTTTAGCTGAAGCTGGCGCACTTCCTTGGCTTTAATACCAATTTCCTCAAGTGCTGTATGCAGCTCGTCAATGTAGCGAGGGTTGTAGGCGCTGTGGTAGTAGAGTTCCTCGCATATCTTTAATTCGTGTTCTTCCTCGTCATCCCGCACGTCATATTTGCGCTGGTAAAGCGGTTGATCTTCTGAAATCTGGAAGGGGCAATAGCGGGCACCGCGCCCAATGAGTTGCGCTTCTGACATAGTTGTCTTTCCGGGCTTGCCGGATTTTGCATCTCGTGTATTGTAGAGGCGCACAATGTCAAATAGGTTGAGTACGTCCCAGCCTTCATTGAGTTTATCCACTGCAAAGATTGCCCGGTACTGGTTGTTCTCATCTTCCAGAGTATTCACGGCCAACTGCTTTTCCTCACTTTCGCTCTGGCTGTTTACCGTAAGGCATTTGTCTTCTGAGAAATCCTCCTTCAACTCGGTTACCAGGTTAGCCAGCGTGATGCCGTTATCCTCAAGAAACTTAAAGACGTTTTGGAGTACCGGATCAAGGTTCGGGTTGTTATTGATCTTCTCTAAATCAGCAGCCGTAAGGCTTTTAATCATATCAATAAACTCCTGGTAGTGCTGCTCGCTTTCTTTGATCACCCGTGACTTAAAAAGGATCACCGGTTTAATCAGTTGATTGTACTTGGAGAAAACCTTCAGCCTGAATTGACTCAGCAAAACGGCTTGTAAAGAGCGCTCAAAGTCCTTTAAATCGGCCTGTAATACCTTCACTTCTTTGGAGTAGCCGTCTTTTCTGAACTCCTTTAGTGGATAGTCATAAATGATTTTATCGCGGTACTTGCTTTCAATTTCCGGATTGGTGAGATCGGCAGTAGCCGTAAATTCCAGCAACAGGTTTTTATCGTGTGCCTTGAAGATCTTGTTTACGGTCTGCTCCCAACTGGTCAGCTCAAAAAGTTCGGTTTGATTGAGGTCGCTGCCTTTCTTGGTTTCGGCATTGATGTGGTGTGCTTCATCGGAAATGAGCACGATCTTCTGATCTTCAAAATCCTCGAAAGTGATGGTGTTTTCGCGGGGCTGGTTCAGCCGCATGTGCAAGCCCTGAATGGTGCTGAACACAATATTGATATCGTCCTGGTTGGCTGCGGCAAAGTTGTCAACTTCCTTAATTCGGATATGCTTTTCGCCAATCTGGATGGATTGATCAAAGAGGTATTTATTGGAAGTAGGATTGAGAAAGTTGTTTTTGGTTTTCTCAATGATGTTGGTGCTGTTTACAAAGAACAGGAAGTTGCGATACCCCTGCTCGTAGAGGTAAAGCATGAGCCCGGCCATTACCACTGTTTTTCCGCTTCCGGTTGCCATGTGGTAGAGCAACTGAGTGGGCGCATGTTGCGGCCGGTCAGGATATTGCTCCAGGTAATAGACGCAGCGGCCAAAGGCTTCCTGTTGATAGGGGCGCTGGCCCCAACCTTCGCGCAGGTTGTTGTAGATATACTCCGGCACCAACTTTTTGTAAGCATCTTGCCCGCCTAAAAACTTGGCCCCGGTAGTGAGTTCTTTATGTAGCTGTTCTTCTGCCATTCCAATTTTTCTTATTCAGTGAGTGCCAATCGTGCACCTACTACTTGAACTGTCAAAAAATTTTTGACAGTTGAGATTTCTCCCACAACACTTAGCGTGGATGGATTTTGATATTTAGCGCCTGAACCTTGTAAGACCTTGTAAATCAATTTGCTTGTAGGCATTCTTGCAGATGCAAGTTTTAGCATAGCTCTACCAGGAGGCTTATCGCCTGTGCTGCTTACAGTATGCACAAGCTCTGTGCATAGCGCCAATGTAGCGCACAAAAAGTACCAAAATTTGTGCATTGGGTTGAACCTATGCACAAGCGTTGTGCATGGTTTTTTAGCAATGCTTAAAAATATCAGTTTTTTGTGCATAGGTCTTAGTTTTCTGCCAATAGCTGATACAGTTCTTTATTGAGGTAGAGCATTTCATTTCCAGATTGTTCCTTCTCTAAAATGCCGATCTCTTCCAGTTCGTTGAGGTATTTGCTTGCGGTGTTTCGCGAAGCGATACCGGCATCCACTAAAAAGCTAATCTTACAATAGGGTTGATGAAAAAGCATTTCTACCAGTTCATAGCTATATACTTTGGGAGCTTCCTCCTTAACCTTTTCCTGAGTTCGTTGAAAGAGGTCGTAAATGGCATTTACCTGATCCAGCGTATAGTGAGCTGTGTCTTCAACGGCCGATAAAATGTAAATGAGCCATTCCTTCCAGTTTCCATCTTCCGTCACCTCCCGCAACAAGCGGTAATAGTCGGGCTTGTTGTCATTTATAAAGCGTGATAAATAAAGAATGGGCTGATCAAGCAACCCGGCCTGACTTAGGTAAAGTACATTCAATACCCGGCCAGTCCGTCCGTTTCCATCGGAAAAAGGGTGAATGGCTTCAAACTGATGATGAAGCAAGGCCATCTTGACCAGTGGATCTATGCCATCCATTTTATCCTGGGTGAACTGCAACCAGTTTTTCAGCTTTTCGGTCAGTACGTCATGGCAGCAGGGTGGGGTGTAAATGACCGTAGAGCGATTACCGATATATACCCGCTTGTCGCGCACACCGTCTTCCGCTTCTTTAATGGCGCGGTAAATATCTTCGATCAAATTAAGGCTCCAGCCGTCTTCATCCAGCTTTTGCCATGCAGCCCACAAGGCGTGTCGATATCGCAAAACCTCTTTGGTTTGCGGGTCGGTTGTGGTGGAAGGAGTGGCGAATGCCTTATAGAGTTTATCGTTGGTAGTGAAAATATTTTCAATAGAAGATGAATCTTTCGCCTCTTTCAATACCAACGTATTGATGAGCATCTTAGGATTGGGGATGACCGGGGCACGGCCTTTCAGTTCGGCCAGCGCGGCCCGGGCCGCTGACAGTTTTTTGTACACCTCAAGATCTTCCCATGGCTGGCCCTGTGGAGGAAGAGCAGGTAAATCGTTGTATGGTTGATCTTTACTGAATGCCATGGCCGATTACTTGAGTTTGTAGAATTGGTGATTCAACTTCTTCTCCTCCTCACTCACCTGGTAGGTTTCATCATCAATCTCAGAGTAGTTTACATAAAGCTGGTTTTTGTCTAGCAGCTCTGTGAGGAATTGCTTTTGCTCTTCCAGGTTGAGTTCTTCAAAGCTTGACTTTTCGGCATTGATGGTTTTGGGCTGAATGCGGAAGCTGATGAAGCCCGTCTCCTGCATTTGCTCCCAAATCTTCCAAAGGGTGGCGCTGTCTTTAGCGGTTTCTATCTGCTCCACAAAGGTGGCGTTAGACTGCTTCAGTTCGGCATAGATGAATGAGCCTCCGCCTTGCCATTCAACTTCTTCGCTGATCCCGCCTTTGTCAAATTCGAATTTGTAATACTCACCGTTTTCTTCAGCAACCTGTAATTCTGTTTGAACTGCTTTTTCTTTTTTAGAAACTGGTGTTTTTTGTCCTATGACCTTTTTCAGCCTTTCAACCGCTAGCTTTTCAACGTAATCCATTTGCTCACAGATGATATACCTTCGATTCATTTTGTGAGCAACTGCAGCAGTGGTTCCACTTCCAGCAAAAAAATCTAATACTAAGTCACCTTCATTAGATCCAATATGAATAATTCGTTCTATGAGCCTTTCAGGCTTAGGAGTACTGAAAGCTTTTGTTTTTCCGAACAAGGCATGAATTTCCTTCTTTGCTTCATCGGTGTGCCCCACTTCCTCTGAAGGCCACCAAGACCAAGGAACAACACCAGGAACTTCTGAGAGATACTTGATTATGTTCGGGGTGGAGTTATTATCCTTTCCAAAGTAAATTCTACCTTCTTCTTTAAGTTGTAGGAAGTTTTCTTCAGTTGTACTCCAGCACCTGCCTTCAGGCGGATAATGAACTACTCCTCCAGGAGCCTTTATAGGATACATTTGATTTTTCCTGTGACCTTGTGCTGTCATCGGTATAGAACGCCAAGGCCCCTTCGGATCATCATTTCTGTTTCTATAAACTTTTCTTTGCTTTTCGGTTATTGCAACAAGATTTCTTTGAGTTTTGAACGTTTCTGGTTGTTTGGAATAAACCAAGATATATTCATGTACATCTCCAATGGCTTCCCTGTTTTCTCTTGAGTATCGCTTTTGCCAAACGATTGATGCTACGAACTTGTCTCGACCAAAGATTTCATCCAAAAGAATCTTGACATAGTGGGCTTCATTATCATCTACAGAGACCCAAATTGAACCTGCTGGCGTGAGTAAGTCTCTAGCCACTTCTAATCGGCTCCTTAAAAAAGTGAGAAGCGTTGAGTGATTGAAGTTATCATTGTAGCCGAAACCATCACTACCTGTGTTGTAAGGAGGGTCTAAATAGATCAAATTGACTTTTCCCGAATACTTCTTTTTTAAAGATTCACCGGTTAGAAGGTTATTCCCTTTTATGATGAGGTTGTCATTAATCGAAATAGATTTCGCTTCATGCTCCCCATCCTTATCGTACTTCTTAAAGTTGGTCAGCACTTTAGGATCAAGCAGGCGGTCTATCTCATCCGGGGCCAGGGTGGCATTCCAGAAAATCTCTTTACGCTTTTGGTCTTCTTTGGTTTGGCCGCCTTCCAATACGCAATCTTTATAAGGCCAGGCCAGCACCACTTCTTTAGATTCGGTAAGATATTCACCATTGGCCGTAAGGCCGATCTTGTTTTTAAAGGCGGTGTAGCTGTCTGGCAGAAACTGCTTATTGGAAACAAAGCGCTGAAACTCGATCTTGTCAAAGATGAGGGTGCCGCTCACTTCTTTAAAGAAGTGCTTTTTGATAGTATCGTTTTTCAGCAGCAGCGTAAGGAGTTCTTCATCCAGCGCCAGCGCCATTTCAACGATCTTATTTTTATTGAGCTTCCCATCAATGACTAAGCGGTCATCAATCTCCAGGGTGCTTTTCAGTTCTTCGAGCAGATTCTGCATTCGTTACTTTTTCTTCTTTTGGTAGTTATAAGCTTCTTCGGCCACACGCATGGCTTCCGCAGCGTCTCCTTCGTCTTTTATCACGTCATAAATCTTGTCGGCCAGCCACAGGGTGAGCAATTCCTTTTCTTTCGCTCCGAGGGTTTTGGCAAATCGGGCAACCTGCTCGCGTTTTGCCTGGCGTTCGCCCCGTTCAATTTTGCTGAGCATGGGCGTGTCAATGTCCAATGCCGCAGCTACTTGTCGCTGGAGTAAGTTTTGAGCTTCCCGCAGCTTGCGAATGTGCTCCCCGAATTTATTCGCCATTTTCAAGCTTATGACTTGTCAATAAATGACAATTATACGGAAAACATTAGAAAAAAACCACTAAAGAAGAACAGAACTTATGCACAGCAAAAAACCCTGAAAACGATCAGTTTTTCAAGGCTTTAGGTGTGACAGGGTTTATTAAAACTATAGCTTTCGATAATGCCCGGTTTTTGGGCACTCCACATAATCGGGTTGCAGCTTCTTGAGAAAGTAATCCACCGAACGTGCGCTGATATTGAAGTGCTTACCCAGCTCCACAGCCTCAGCCCTTTTGAAGGAGGGAGGGAGACTTTCAAAAAGCTTCTGTTTGTTGTCCCCTCCACGGAAAGGCTCTGCGTCTTCCTGCTTGGGTAAGTTGTGAAACATCAATAGGCTGTGTTTCAGGTAGATATTTGAAAGCTGCAGAGCAGCTTGAAAATCATCGTCCAAGCAATCTTGCTTTACAGTTAGCTCCCCGTTCTCAAATTTGCGCAGAGCAGTAAAGATCATGGCTATGCGGTAGCAAATGAGGCCAAGCCTTTTTACAACGCTGGTAGCTTCATCGCTTATGAAGCGGTCCACTTCTTTCAGCCATAGACCGAAGGTTTTGTTGAGCTGATCCCATTGCTCACGGGTGAGCTGCACTTCAGTGTCAGAGCCTTGCAGGAATTGGTGCATATCGTGCACCCGCTTAGCAAGCCTTTCAAATAGTTCCGTGAGATTCACCTGGCTGCCAAAAGGCGAAACATCCCGCCAAATCTGTTGCGTTTTAAAGGCATAGAAGATGAAGCGGCTGAAAAGACCATCTTCAGCGGAGTTGATAAGGTTGGGCACCTGGCTGGGCGTACCGGAAAGCGCAACTGAAAGTTGCGGGGCCTTTACCTCCACGTACTCATTGTTGGTCTTACGGCTGCATGAGATTTTCTCGTGGTGGAAAGCTTTACGCAACATATCCGAATACGAGCCCCATTCCTGTTTAAAGATATTGCCCATGGTGTCGGCCTCCGTTTCGCAAATGATTCCTGAGCCACCATTTTCTTCCAGATGCCAAAGAATTTTGGCGTTGCTGGTATTGGCGGGAATATAGAGCACCTCATACTGTGGTTTCTCAGGTGGTTCAGTTGCGGGTTCGCCTTTCTTTCGGCTTTTCTGCTCCATCTTGTGATCTTCCAATTCCAGTTCATAATCTTTCATGCGTTGCTCACTGGCCGTTCTCATGTGCTCATGAATGCGGTCGCCCAGGTTCTTTGCGGAAAGCAAAGAGCCTTTGCCGCTTGCGGCTGGGGCGATAATGAAAGAGAAGAGGTTCGGGTGAACCGTTCTCTGGGCATAGATGCCTGTTACATTCGGTAAGCAACCGCTGAGAATGCAGAGTGCTCCTGTAAGGAAAACATCCCGCTCGCGGGAGTCGGAAAAGCCGGAGGCTCCTTCCTGAAGGATTTCAGGCAAAGCCTGATAGACTTCATCGGGAATGGTAGGGGACTGTAGCAGGTAATCTTCTTCCTCTTGTTGCCGGGCGTGGTTTACACCATTTGAAGCGTTTGCAAACTTTGCAAACTCGTGGGAATGGTGATTGTAAGCACTTTTTACAGCCGCTTCAATTTCCTTGAAGCTTAGATCGTATCGGTTTCCGATCAGCTCCCGGGCTTCCATTTCTTCAATGCCGGCACGGTTGCAATTGGAGGCCAACAGGTAAACGAAGTTGTTCCTGTTGCCTTCTGCATAGCTCATCTTCTGCTCGGTGAACTGAACGCAATTCTCAAAGGAAGTACTGACCTTTTCGGGTTGTTCCTGATGGTTTACCGGAGTGGGTTGAGGGGGAACCGCAGGTTCTTCAGCCTCAGTTCCCGGAAGTTCAACATGAAACTTTTTGTGCTTCAGGTTGCGGTAGCATTCAGGATCAGAAGAAAAGAAGCAAAGGCGCGGGATATCTTTCCCGGAGCGATCCAGCTTTAGCTGGAGAGCTTTCTCATAATAGGTGGCTACCTGCTCAAAGGCTTCTGCGTGGTGTTCCTGTAAGCTGTCCACTTCAATAAGGATTTTCAAGCCCTGTCCACTTGGGCTGCGGAAACAGCAGAAAGTGTAAGGCTCAGCGGAAGCTTTGTCAAAAGCTTCTGAGAGTTGCTGGTCTGAAACCTTATCGAGGTCGAGAATGATGAACTGGCTGTAGCGAAGCAGCTTGTCTGCTGCGCGTCCACCTTCAAAGGTTCCCGAAGGAGTGAATGCAGGGAGCTTCTTTTTGAGAAGGTCTGCGTTTTCCCGGTCGCCACTGTAAAGGAGTTTGCGGATTTCGTGGATTTGATCTTCATAGACACCTTCCTGAATGTCTTTGGTGATCAATACTATTGATTTATCCTCCACCTTTTGGGTGAAGTGCTTGAATATTGTTGATGTTGCCATGTCTCAAGATTTTGAAGATGCGTTAATACCTGACCTGGAAGGCTGTCGGTGTTCTTCCAGCATTTTCACGATGTCGCTCATGCGGTAGTAGATCTTGTTGCCGATCTGGGAGTAAGCAATGACTCCTTCATTCCTCCAGGACTGAGCGGTGCGCTTACTGATGTACATGAGTTGCAGAAATTCCTGATTGTCGAGAAAGACATCATCAAGGTTGGTCTGCTTGGTGTGAAGGGCCGCCTCAATGTTTTTAAGGCGGTCCATGATTGCTTTAAAAGCTCTGTCGCTTAATTCGATCTTTTCCATGGCTAACCCCTCCGTCCTTTGGTTACCAAATAGTCAGCGGCTCGCTTCTCTATGTCATCTGCTGAGGTCTGGCGGTTGCGCTGCAACCATTCATCCAGTTCCTTACGGTTGAAATAGAGGCGTTTGCCCTGCGGACAGAAATGCGGGATTGCCTTGGTGCTGGTGAGCTTATAAAGGTGGCTCTGACTGAGCCCCAGGTATTGGCTTGCTTCGTTGAATGAGAGGACTTCTTTTTGAAGGATTCCCTGCTCTACAATCAACTGCTCGATCTTGTCGAGCCTTTCGATGATATTATCTTGAGTGTTCATTTTACTCTTGATTTTAAAAGTTTACAAAAGGGTTTCTTTTGTGCCTTTCACTCGCCCGAAACAAGGCACTGGTTTCAGGCGAATGATCAAGAGCAAATTGAGCGCATAGTAAGCCTGTAAACAGTGAGATATTTACATCTCACTGAGTTAGCTCCCTGAACTCACTGTTTTTTATTGCAGTTCTTTCAGAATGTCGTCTATAGTGGGTTGATTTTTAGGGTTGGCGATCTTGTTGGAGTAGAGATTTTGCTTATTGATTCGCGTGTTTTTCTTGGAGTAAAAGATACCTGCCTTGTCAATGGTGGAAGGTTTCAGGTTGGTGAAGTAAGGCTCCAGGCGGTCAATGATGTACCTGAATTG
This sequence comes from uncultured Saprospiraceae bacterium, assembly GCA_964342305.1. Lineage (GTDB taxonomy): Bacteria > Bacteroidota > Bacteroidia > Chitinophagales > Saprospiraceae > DT-110. The sequence continues at coordinate 12,801 of CAYFGK010000071.1, forward strand.
GGTGGTTTCGCAGTCCAGGTGAATTTTCGGTGCTGTGGAGGTCAGTGATTTTGCAGTGAGTACATGCAGCAGTTCTTCCGGTGTGGTCTGGCCATCCTTCAGCAGTTCAACCCTTAGGTTGAGTTGCTTAATCACATTCTCAAGCTTCTTTGGGTCTCCGGTGAAACCAAAGCTAAAATCCTGGTTAGCTGTCAGGATAGGTTTTGGCTTTTTGAGTTTGTCCTCATGGTTTAGCACTTCCTGCAGTTGTTCACGAAGCTGGTCCAACTTTACAGTTGAATTTATGTAGTCAAACTCAGGGACTGGCTCACTGAGGTATTCGGTAAAGATTTCTGAATCTGTGGCTGGTATCGGATCAACGAATTGCGGGTAAAGTTTGTCGGTTTCAAGGAGTAAGCGAATGAGCGACCATTTCAGGACATCCAGCACGTAAGCGGAAAGTTGATCGTCCTGTAAGTCCGATTTTATTTCTGCCAAGTCCCGGAGCTTGTCAATCACTCCGGAACGGAGGGAATTGATCAAATAATGACGGTCGGTGTCGTCCAGATCGCGAGTAAGGGCATTAAAAAGGTTGGCCGTAGTTCGGGTAGTTTCATTTTTTATCAGGTAGTGATAAAAACGCGAGGTAATGTCGAATGGCTCCGGGAGGTCAATTTCAATGAGAGGCTCTGTAATATTAAACTCAAGCTTGCCGGGCGGCTGCTGAAAATAAACTGTCAGCTTTTCATCTTTCAACAGGGCGGGGTTCTCACTGAAAATCTTTTTGAGCACCGCGAAAAACTCATCCATTGAGTTTTGAGGCTGGAAGAAAGGTTTGGTCATTACCTGTCGGTAATATTTTTCTGTGCGCTGGTTCTTCCAGGGGCGCAAGTCGCCCCGCAGGATGCTGTTGAATATTGTGAGGTTCATCTATAGGTCTAATTTGATTCGGTTGGCGGCTTCCTGCTTTTTCTCGTCAATAATCTTAGCATAAATCTGAGTGGTTTTCAACTCGCGGTGGCCGAGCAGTTTTGAAACGGTGTAAATATCAGTGCCTAAGGAAAGCTGCAAAGTAGCGTAGGTATGACGTGCACAATGGAAAGTGATGGTTTTGGAGATTCCTGCTTTCATCATCCATTGTTGCAATTTCAGATTGTGCCAGGCACTGTACTGCAAGCCCCTGAACACACGCTCTGTTGGTTTGCCCTTTTCACCAAGGATATTTCGAGCTTGCTCCGAAATAGGAAGGGTTTCGGCTCCCTTGGTTTTCTTCTGGCGAAAACGAATATACCAGCCGTTTTTCTCGGAGTGCTGCACCTCAGACCAAACCAACTTATTAATATCAGACCAGCGGAGGCCGGTAAGCGCACTGAAAATAAAAGCGTCTTTGATAATGGGGATTTCGCATTCTGTATTTGCGGTCGCTTGCAATTCTTCCAGGGTAAGAAACTCCCGCTGGGGCTCCGCTTGCTTAAAGCCTGAGACCTGATCCGCAGGATTCCGGGCAATGATTCCATCTTTGAAAGCTTGCTTCAAAGCAGCCCTAACCTTATTGAAATAGGAGTAGCAGGAATTTTGAGAAAGCTTTCTCTTGGCCGGTGTTTCGGCTTCATGCTTCAGGTAGTCTTTGAAATCTTCCAACCACTGCTTGTCGATCTCTGAGAAAGTTACATCATGCTTTGCAAACTTTTTCAGGTGCTTCAATGAGCTATCCCAATTATCGTAATTGCCTTTGCTGTCCTTGCGCTTTTCCATCAGGTGCTCCATATACTTGATAAAGCTTCCCTTGAGCTTGGAGCTGTCCTGCATTCCATAAACTCCATTCTGCACCTCTAAATGACGCTTGGCGCGAATTGTCTCTGCCAGGGTGAGAGTATCTTTATTCTCCTTCTTCTGCTCCTTGGTGAGCTTGCCTTTCTCCGGCTCAGGGTGGAGGTACAGTTGCAAGTATTCATAAGAGCGTTTGCCCTGGTGGTAGTAGTCAAGGTAAAGGCTGATTTTGTCTCCTTTCTTCCGTTGTCTCAATGTTACTTTCATGGCTGCTTATTTAAATAATTGGTTGATGGCTTCTCTTGAAATGATGGTGCGCCTTCCGATTTTCGCGGCCTTCAGTTGGCCGTTGTCGATCATCCGGTAGATGGTCCAGCGGCTGGCACCTAATAGCACACAAACATCTTTTACACTCAGGAAATCCTTGTTGGAAACGATACCGGTAACAGGTGCTTTGTGTTGCTCCTGCTCAATGGCACCTTGAAGCTTCTCTTCGCGCTTGCGTTTCTTGTAGTTCATCTTCGCGCAGCGATCAGAGCAGAACTTTGTAACCGTTGTTTTGGCAACAAAGGTCTCACCGCAGTGGTGGCAAGTTTTCTCTATTCGGATATTACTACTCATGTTGCTTGATGTCGCTGGCTGTTGCCTGGGGTAGCTGCTTGTTGCTCTATGTAGCAAGATTTCTCTACCCCCTTAAAATCTGTTGCCCAGAAACAAAGGCAACAATGATGGGCAACAACTGTACATCAAATATAAGCAAAAAAGAGGGGTTGGGCAACAAAAATAAGAAGTGGCTTTTTGCTAAAACCCAGTAATAACAAGGCTATGGCAAACAAAGGAAAAGTAATTACTTTCCAATACAAAAATTCGCAAAAATATTCCCCAGCAGGTCGTCGGTGCTGATCTCGCCCGTGATCTCGCCGAGGTGGTGGAGCGACTGGCGGATGTCCATGGCCACAAAGTCGGAGGTAACGCCCTGGTCCATGCCCCGGAGCACGTCGGCCAGGGATTGATCGGCCCGTTGCAGGGCCTGGTAATGGCGGGCGTTGGTGACGATGGTCTCGTCGAGACTCACCTTTTCGCTGACCACCGCTTCGTACAGCTTCTCCTTGAGGTAGGGGATATTCATTTTGTTGATGGCCGAGACGGGAACCCAATTGGAATGCTCAATGCTCAATGATGAAGGTTGAATGGGGTTTTCTCCGCCCGCTTCGTCCTGTGGGAAGAAGTGTTCAAACTTCGTATAGGGATTCAAATCCATTTTATTGGCGACCACGATAATGTGCAGTCCCGGCTGGTACAATCGCTCGAGGTCGGTCCGTACCTCTTCGGGTTGGGTATTGATCACGTCGAAGACATAGACGAGCAGGCTGCTCTGTTTCACCTTTTCCAGGGTACGCTCTACGCCCATGGCTTCGATGGTGTCTTCGGCCTCGCGGATGCCGGCGGTGTCGACGATGCGGAATTGGACACCCTGAATATTGAGTACCTCTTCGATCACATCGCGGGTGGTACCGGCGATCTCGCTCACGATGGCGCGCTCCTCGTTGAGCAGGGCGTTGAGGATGGTCGATTTTCCGGCGTTAGGCCGGCCGGCGATCACGGTGGTGACCCCGTTCTTAATGGCGTTCCCCAGACGGAAGGAGTCGAGCAACTGCTGCATCAGTTGCCGCAGCTTGTGGATCAGGTCGCGCAAATCGTCGCGGTCGGCAAATTCCACGTCTTCTTCTCCGAAGTCGAGTTCCAGCTCGATCAGACTGGCGAAGTCGATCAGCTTTTGCCGTAAGGCCTGGATCTCACTACTAAATCCACCCCGCATCTGCTGCATCGCCAATTTGTGGGAACTGGCCGAGGAGGACGCGATCAGGTCGGCTACGGCTTCGGCCTGGCTGAGGTCCATCCGTCCGTTCAGGAAGGCCCGCATAGTGTACTCACCCGGCTCGGCCAGGCGCGCACCCTGCTCCAGCAACAACTGGATCACCTCCTGGAGGATGTAATTGGACCCGTGGCAACTGATCTCCACCACATCCTCGCCCGTATACGATCGCGGCCCCTTGAACAGGGACACGACCACTTCGTCGAGCACCCGGCCCTGCGCATTGCGGATGGTGCCTACGTGCAGGGTGTGGCTCGCCTGTGCTGCCAGCTCCTTACCCGGAAAGACATCATCGGCAATCCGGATCGCCTCCGGCCCCGACAAACGGATCACGCCGATGGCGCCGACGCCGGAAGGGGTGGCGAGGGCAACGATGGTGTCGGAGAGGTTTGAATGAGCCATGAAAATTGTCCTTTCGGACTAAGGTAACAAGGCTAATTCGATTTTGGATTCTGGATTTTGAATTTTGGATGTATTGATTGAAGTCGATTCAATGTGAATTCCGCTCTTTGGTTGACTTAACTATGGAGGTCAGAATTCGGCATATGCTTGAAATCTCTTTTAATAGAGGCGAGTAATCAACAGCTACAAGCTGACTTCGATGCAGGAGCCTCAACCAATACTTAGTTTCGCGGGCTTCTTTCGAGGCAATACTCATTTTATGGACGAAATCTTTTCGAGATTCGGCTGCTGTGGCCTCATTTACCAATGCTCCAATACCTGTGCCGGATCTTAATAACTGTTTAGAAAGGACAAATTCATTTTTACGTTGGAGGATTTGGTAAAAGCGGATAATATCAAGGGCAAAATCGAATGATTTATCGAGAATTAAATTATTCTTCATTATTCTAGGTTTTAGTAAAATTCCAAAATCCTTAAATAATGCCTTGGTTGCAATGGATTGATTGTCATTTGAATTGCAATTCCTGTAGATTACTATGAAATCAATCCAAAATCCATAATTCAAAATTCAAAATCATCACAGTTTATCCATTGAACCGATTAAAGGCCTTTACTAAAACTCTATAGGCCTCAACCATCTCTCTTCCAAAGACGAAAATCCCCTCCTCATGCCCCTCCATGACGAACAGCTTGCTTTGCGGTAAGTCGGTAGTTTGCAGCAGATCAATGATGGAGTAAGCCATTTCCGGAGAACCGTAGGTGGCGGATGCATCGGTGGTGGGGACTTTATGCATTAATTCCTGCCACATGCCCAGGTGGTGAGCGTGAATGACGGCTTGTACTTCGGGCAAGGTTTGGTAGATGACGGCGTGGCTCATCGATTCGGAGGAAGCTACGATGGGGCCTTCGCAGCGCAACTCGTTTCGATCGATGTCGACGTGGGTGACCAGGGCGTAATGGTCTTCGGTCAGGGTTTTGAAATTGCCGGTAGCGGAGCCGGAGATCAGGAATTGGTCGGGATGATCCGGGTGCCGCTGGCTGATGTTACCAAAACCGATCCCGTTATCGTAGGCGCCGATGAGTCCCAGATCATAAACGCGCTGGCGGTACTCATTGAGCTCTTGCAGGAGGCCGCGTGGAAATGGAGTTGATTCCTGCCAATCAGCTTTGAATTTGATATAACCTTCGTCCATTAAACTGTGTATTCTTTTTCGGGATACAGGGAGCGGATGCCACTGGCCGAGGCCGAGCAAACCCCCCGCTCGGTGATCAGGCCGGTAACCAGCCGGGCCGGCGTGACATCGAAGCCGTAATTGGCAGCCGGACTGTCCTGGGGCGTCAACAAAACCTCTTGGTATTTTCCATTCGCCCAGCCCTTGATGCGCTTCACTTCGTCGGGATCGCGTTGTTCGATGGGAATGCCATCCAGACCATCCTCGAGGGTCCAGTCGAAGGAGGAGTGGGGGAGGGCTACGTAGAAGGGCACGTTATTGTCATAGGCTGCCAGGGCCTTCAGATAGGTGCCGATCTTGTTGGCGACATCGCCCGTACGGGTGGTGCGGTCACTACCCACGATCACCAGGTCGACCTGCGCGTGTTGCATCAGGTGGCCGCCGGCGTTATCTGTGATCACGGTGTGAGGTACGCCGTGCTCCAGCAGTTCAAAGGCGGTCAGCCGGGCTCCCTGATTGCGCGGGCGTGTCTCGTCTACCCACACGTGGACATTCAGTCCCTTGTCGTGCGCGGCATAAATGGGGGAGGTGGCCGTGCCGTGGTCAATGCAGGCGATCCAGCCGGCATTGCAATGGGTAAGGATGTTGACCGTCTTTCCACCCTTTTGCCGGCTAATGGTTTCGATCAGCGGCAATCCGTGTTCGCCGATCTGGCGGCAGTGATCCACGCTTTCTTCCGTTAGGGCATTCGCCTCCGCCAGGGCCAGTGCCGACCGCTCGGCCGCACTTTGCCCGCTTTGCACCGCCAGCCAAACCCGTTCGGTGGCATTCTGCAGGTCAACCGCCGTGGGGCGGGTAGCCCGCAACACCTCCATCCGGTCCCGGATCACGGCGAGGCCTTCCTGCCCGCCCGGCGCGTTCAGCGTAGATACGTACAGGCCATAGGCAGCGGTAGATCCGATCAGGGGCGCTCCCCGCACGTGCATATCGCGAATAGCCCGTGCAAAATCGTCGGTTGAGCGGAGATCTTCGATGATCACCTGGTGAGGCAAATAGCGTTGATCGATAATCTGTATGGTAGTGGCATCCCCGGGTTTTACCCAGATCGTGCGGTAGTGTTGGCCATTGATCTTCATAGTGGCAAAAGTACGGAAAGTCCGTTGCACAAATGGTTGGTTCAAGGTGATATTCCCTTAATTCTGAATGCTGAATGCTCAATGCTCGGTGCTCAATGCTCGATGCTCGATGCTCAATGCTCAATGCTCGGTGCTCGGTGCTCAATGCTCGGTGCTCAATGGTCAATGATGAATGCTCAATGATGAATGATGAATGCTCAATGATGAATGATGAATGCTCGGTGCTTAATGCTCAATGCTCGGTGCTCAATGCTCGATGCTCGATGCTCGGTGCTGAACGGATTAGGTTTAGAGGGAGGAATTACGAAGAATAACCGTGAGCCGTAGGCCGTTGGGTTTTATTTCCGACTTCTATGGCCGCCGAAGCTTTAGCGTAGGTGGCTGATTTCTGATCTCTGATTTCTGACCTCTAACTTCTTCCAACGTCTGTCCTTCCGCCTTGGCGCTTAACCACTCCGTCATACGCATGAAGGTGAAGGCCCGCCATTCGTAGGGTTGTTGTTCGAGTTTTTGAAAAACGGGGAGTTGTTCGCGGAATACCTGTTGGGCTTCCTGGGGTGGATGTTGCAGGAGTTGGCGGAATAGGCTCAGGCAGGCTTCCTGATGCTGGTATTGGTCGCGGAGGCTGCGTATGTAGCGGGTGGTTTGGGTGAGGCGATAATCCAGCAGGTCGAAGTTGCCGAGTTCGTACTGGCAAAGCAGAAAGGAGAGGTGGGTGAAGGCCTGTATATCCTCGCGCAGCGGTTTGCCCGGATGATTGAGGATGAGGTTGAGGTAGTCAACGGCTTTGCTGGCTTCACCGCAGCAGAGGTGCAGCCAGGCCATTTTGTAGTACAGGATGAACACCTTATGGGTGTCGACCATTTGTCCGTAGCGCTTGAGGCGCTGCAGGGTGCGTGGGATGGCTTTGAGTCCTTCCCGGTAGGTGCCTTCCAGGAAGTGTTTGTTGTATCGTCCCTGGTGGACTACCAGGAAGGAAAGGATCTTGGAGTTGTGGTTGAATTTCTTGTATTCGCTTTCGCGAAAATGCTCCAGGGTATCCAGGTATTTGCGGTAGGTGGAAACCTCCCGGGTCAGATAGGCAATGGTCAATAATTGGTGGAGGGCTCGCATATACATATCGACGTCCATCTCGATCATCCGGGGTTCGGCCTCGTAAAGTTCCACCCACCGCTGTGTCCAGTAGAAGCAGGTATCGAAATCCATGAGCAGGTAGGCCTGCCAGTAATAGGCCTGGTAGAGGTGGATGCGCTCAAAAAAGGTGAGTTTTTCTTCGGGCAGGGGAGGCATCTTGCGGCGAAAGTAGTGCTCGGCCGTAGCGCGTTCCTCGGTACTGCTTACGTGCCCTTCGTTGATGAATCGCCGCTGGAGGAGTAGCTTGAGGTTGGCCAGCTCAATGGTGGAAGTTTGGATGCGATTGCGCTCGCTGGCTTCCTGGGTGAGGTTAACCATCCGCTCGGTAGTACTGCGGGTAATGTGGCGCGACTCAATGCGCTTTTCGAATTCCACGATTTCCAAATGCAGGGCATCCAGATTCATATTTTTGGCAATAGCCTTGGCCCGGTCCAGTAGTTTCAGTGATTGCAGGTACAATCCCTTCCCGTAGAGTATCTGGGCGTAGTCCATCCATTCCCGAATCTGGATGGCCTCGCTTTTACGCACCTGGATCAGGCGCAGGCTGGTCAGGATATGCTGGTACAGGTGGCGTTTAAGGTTGGAGAACTGGCTTTTGCTGGTGCCTTTCAGTTTATTGCGCAGTGCCTCTTCGTCCAGTTCTTTGCTTTTATCCAGCAAATCGAATAACTGCAGGAATTTTGCATCTCCCTCGCCCTGGATGCGCCGCACATACAGGCGGAAGTTGCGCTTCTCCGCTTTGGAAAGGGACTTTACCAGGGTAAACAAATGATCGCCGTGGGAAATGGGCATAACAAGGCTTTTAGCGCTGCGTTTTCGGTATTAGGAGAATTGCCGTTTTTAACAAAAAAAACCGATTCCTTTTTGGCGAAAGCCGGAAAAACCATCAATGATTTGGAATGGCTAATCAACGGCCTGTCGACCAGTAGCTTTGTGCATAACAAAGTACAAAAAATACGGCGTGGTGATTGACCAGCCATCGGCCATATTTACAATTGTAAGCGCGAACAATAGTGCGATACAACCGGTGACTGCCAACGGGTAGCCGCCGTCGAGATATTCTTAGTGAACGATTGGTCTTTACCAGGGGAGTACTACCAACTGTATTGTCCTCAGCTCTTTGGTACTCCCTTTTTAAAAAAATCATGGTTGCCTTAATTCCGCATGGAATGTAGCCCGCCTTGCCTGTGGCGGGCTACTTGTCAACCAGCCAGCAGTGGCAGAAAATTTATTAAGCTAAGTTTCATACCTGTGTAGGCCCTGATGCTATCCGCATCGGGGTTTTTTTATGCGGTGGAAAGCATCTCAATTCGATTTCCAGAAATAAGGCGAGAACAGCACGAGGATCGTGAATATCTCCAAGCGCCCCAGCAACATTAAAAAGGACAAGAAAACCTTTAGGGGACCGGAAAGCCAGGCGAAATTGTCGACCGGGCCGACGTCGCCAATACCGGGACCTACATTCCCGATGCTGGTGGCCACTGCACCGATCGAGGTCATAAAGTCTAGCCCCAGGGCACAGCAGATGATGGAACCAAAAACGAACAGAAATAGATAGAGAAGCAAGAAGATTATGATATGCGTCAGCGTGCGACCGGGTACGACCGTGCCGTTGAGTTTTAGCGGCACAACTGCACGTGGATGCAGAATGCGCTTAAATTCCAGAAAGGAGTTTTTGAAAAACACCAGGTGACGAATGAGTTTTATTCCGCCACTGGTGGAACCCGCGCAGGCCCCCAGAAACATCATGACGAAGAACAGCATGGTGAGGCCCGAACCCCAGGAAGTGTAATCAGCTGATACGAATCCGGTAGTCGTAATGATGGAGACGATCTGGAATAGACTATCGCGGAAAGCCTTCTCAAAAGGGTTATGGGTCGCCTGTATCACCCCGTAGGTGATGATCAGGGTAAAGACGGCAGTGAGGGCCAGGTAGGCTTTAAATTCATCACTCTGCCAAACCCGTTGCAAGCGCCCCTTCAATCCAAAATAAATAACCGTGTAATTGGTGCCTGCCAGGAACATAAACACAATAATGATGTACTGGACTGCCGGGATGTCCCAGTGTGCCATACTGGCGTTTTTGGTGGAGAACCCACCCGTGGCCATGGTCGTTAGTGCGTGGTTGATCGCATCGTAAAAGGAAAGTCCCACCAATTTAAGAAGGATCATAAGCAATCCGGTTAGGCCAACGTAGATAAACCAAAGACGCTTGGCAGTTTCCCGGATGCGCGGATGCAGCTTGTCGGAGGTAGGTCCGGGGGCTTCCGCTACAAATAATTCAATGCCCCCAATCCCCAGCAGCGGGAAAATGGCAACGGTAAGTACAATGATTCCCATACCGCCAATCCATTGGGTAAGGCTGCGCCAGTACAGTATGCCCTCGGGGGTGGATTCTATATCAGTCAGGACACTGGCACCGGTGGTGGTCATTCCCGAGACCGTTTCAAAAAAGGCATCGACCGGATTGCCGATAACTTCACTGAACAAGTAGGGTAGACTGCCAAAGGTAACCATGGTAAACCACCCCAGGGCAACGATCAGATACCCCTCCCGCTTCTTGATACCCTCGTCGTCGCGCGGCGTAAAAAACCAAAGTGGCAAACCAAAGCCGATGTTGATTGCACCAGCGTAGACCAGGGGCCAGTGATCACCACTGTCGAAATAAAAAGAGAAGGGCAGGCCCGTAAGCATTAAAACACCCAACATCATGAGCAGGAATCCAATGAAACGAGCAACGGGCTTAAAATTGATCATCACTAACGGAATAACTTTTCAAGACGGGAGATGGCCTCGGGAAGGGCAAAAACAATGACTTTATCATTGACCTGCAGCACAAAGTCTCCGTCGGGAATCAGGCTTTCCTCTCCCCTGATCACACCTCCGATCAGGGCCGTACTGGGTAAATGTAACTTGGCAATTGGGGTGCGGGTGAGGCGGTTGTTTTTATGCACCACAAATTCGATCACCTCCGCATCAACTCCCTGCATGCTGGTAATGGCCTCGATGCGCCCCTTGCGCACGTAGCGGAAGATGTTGTTGGCGGCAATGAGTTTCTTATTGATGAGGGTGTCGACCCCGATTCGTTGCGACAAATGTATGTATTCTTTGTTCTCGACCTGGGCAATCGTCTTGAAGACGCCGTGGTTTTTTGCCGTAAGGCTGGCAATAATATTGGTCTCCGAATTGGGGGTAAGGGCAATGAAGGCATCCATATTATTGAGCCCCTCTTCTTCCATCAATTCGATATTGCTCGCTCGTCCGTTAATGATCAGGGTGCTGTCCAGGGATTCAGCGAGTTCCTTGCACCGCTCTTTATCTGCTTCGATCAGGGTTACGCTGTACTCCTGTTCGAGTAATTTAGCGGTGATGAGCCCCAGTTGGGTTCCGCCCAGTATCATCACTTTACGGACCTTCCGGCGCTGAATACCCACCGTTTCTTCGAGGCGGTTGATCTGGTCGCGTTTGGTTATAAAGTATACGTGGTCACCCATGCGAAGAATGGTCTCCCCCTCCGGCATAATGGTACGGTTTCCGCGTAGGATGGCAATTACGTTAAGATCAATGCCGTGCGACATTTCATCCAGGTCGCGTATCCTGACATTGACAAGCGGCGATAATTCGTTGATGGTGAATCCGACCAGGTTGATCTTTCCGTCCTCGAATTCAAAAACGTCGGTAAAGGAGCACTGGGCTACCAACCGGTGGATCTCCCGTGCGGCCAGTTGCTGGGGTGAGATCAGTGCGTCGACCCCCAAATCCTTGAAGATCATATTTTTCTCTTCTTCCAGATATTCCCCGGAGCGGACACGGGCAATCGTGCGTTTGGCACCCATGCGTTTGGCCAGTATGGCGGTGATCATATTGGTCTTTTCACTGGTCGTAACGGCCAGTACCAGGCCCGCATGCTGAACATTGGCCTGTTCCAGTACATCCATGGAGGAAGAGTCGCCGCGCAGGGCGAGTACATCCAAATGGGTGGCAGCATAATCAAGTACTTCCTGGTTCGTATCGATCAGGATGATGTCCTGATTTTCGAAGGATAAAAGCTCCGCCAGGTGAAAGCCCACATCTCCGGCACCCGCAATTATTATTTTCATAGACCGTGCTGATCTTTATGACAAAAGGATTGGACTGCTGAAAGGTTTGGTCAGGTCCTTTCCAAAAGTGGTGCAAATATCACATAAAGCCCGGTAACATTCCAATAAATATGCCGGTTCCGCAAAGGTTTGTGTACCACCAATCCATTCGTTGTTGGAAAGAAGCCAGTCATACCAAGTCCCCTGGTCGGTGAACCGTACATTGATAGTTTTTATTGATCGGGCTGGCTGGGCAACTCTGACCAGGCTTTCGCCAAAAAATGCGTGAACTCAATGCAGGTAAGCTTGTCTTAATATTGTAAAGTGAGGTTGGGGCTAAGTACTCTGTAACCTAAGTAACTTTGATTTATGGCTGTGCCTTTCGGCAAAATACGTCGTTGCTCGCCCGCCTGCCAAAGTCTTGTACGGTCTCCGGTGGCCAAAGCCCACAGGCGACGAGACACGGGCAGGTCGGTCGCGTCCGTACGGATGCTTCGATCCAAGGGTAGGGTCCCTTCACCCCACTCTTGGATACGCGCCTTGTCTTTTGCCAAAATGCCCTACCCCATATTTTCAAATAACTTAGATTACAGAGTACTAAGTTGCTGGCAAAGTAACAGAATGTTACAATCTAACGTTGTACTTGGTAGAGGGTATTAGGTAGTAGAACACGCTCTGAATCCCGATACCCTGTACCTACTACATTAAACCGAGAGGTCACTATCATCACTTTACGGATAAGTCTGTGCCCAACCTCTCGGTAATGTAATTACTGCCAATCAATAGCTGAAGCTGGACGTATGAAAATCTTGATGGTTTGCCTGGGGAATATTTGCCGCTCACCCCTGGCGGAAGGAATCTTAGCAACAAAAATAAAGGACAGAGGGCTGGATTGGACCGTTGAGTCAGCAGGCACCGGCAGCTGGCACATTGGGGAGCAACCCGATCCGCGATCCATCGAAACGGCAGATCAACACGGTATCGATATCCGCTACCAGCGCGCCCGCCAGATTACCGCAGATGACCTTAGGGAGTATGATCTCATTCTGGCAATGGACAGCTCTAATTTCCAGGACATTCTTCGCCTGGCACCGGAAAACACCAAAGAGAAAGTAGCGTTGATCATGAATTATGCCCGACCGGGCCAGAATCAAAGTGTCCCCGATCCCTACTGGGATGACGATGGCTTTGAGCAGGTCTACCAAATGCTGGATAAAGCGACCGATGCCATTATTGAGAAACACCTTTCTTAAATCGGAGGTCGGAGGTCGGAGGTCGGAGAGCGGAAGTCGGAAATTAGGTGACCAAATAATCTGCCCGGAGCACCCCTCTCTTCCTAAGAACAGAGTCCTGCGCAAGCGATTTATCCGGCACGGTAAAAGAGAGGGGAGCGACAAAACTATGCTCTCCTGTAAACGGATTATCCCGGGGTGAGTTTTCGAGACCGGAAGCCGGCATGCCTCCGCTAAGCTCCGACAGCCAGGGAAAGCGGAAGTGAAATATTTCCGACCTCCGCTTTCCAGTTTCCCTGGCCGCCGAAGCCCGAATGGGCGAAGGCGTGCCGATCTACTCAAAGGCTGCTTTTACGATCGCCTCCTGAGTTTCATCGTGTTTCTTTTTGAACCCGGTAGCTGGTGAAGCACTGGCTTTACGGGTAATTTCTTCGAAGTTGGCTTCCGGGTACATATACTGCAGGTAGCGCCAGGCACCCATGTTCGAAGGTTCTTCCTGTACCCAGATTTTTTTGGCCTTATCGTATTTCTTCATCAGGGCGTCGAGCTGGGTCTTCGGAAGAGGGTAGAGTTGCTCGAGGCGAATAACGGCAACGTCTTTGTGGTCCTGGTCCATTTTTTCCTGCAACAGATCGTAATACACCTTACCGCTGCAGAAGACAGCCTTGCGGATTTTCTTGCCACTGCGTGGACCAATCTCGGGATCATCGATGATTTCCTGGAAGCGGGTCTTTCCGGAAAAATCCTCCGGAGAAGAAACGCACAGGGGGTGGCGCAGCAGTGACTTGGGCGACATATGCACCAGCGGCTTGCGGAAGGGGCGAGCCAGCTGACGTCGTAATAAGTGGAAAAAGTTGGCTGGAGTGGTACAGTTGGCCACGGTCATGTTGAATTCAGCGCACTGCTGCAGGAATCGTTCAATGCGGGCACTGGAGTGCTCCGGCCCCTGGCCTTCGTACCCGTGAGGTAACAGCATCACCAGGCCACTCATACGGCGCCACTTACTTTCGGCGGCTGATATATACTGATCGACGATGGTTTGGGCGCCATTGTAGAAGTCGCCAAACTGGGCTTCCCAGATGACCAGGGTATCCGGGGTTGCCAGGGAATACCCGTATTCAAAGCCGAGGACGGCAAATTCGGACAACAGGGAGTTGTAAATACGAAACTTCCCTTGTTCATCGGCAATGCCATCCAACCGGTTGATCGGCTGGAAGGTTTCGTTATCGTAGAGGAAGGCATGGCGGTGAGAGAAGGTTCCCCGGCGAACGTCCTGCCCGCTCATGCGTACATCCTTGCCCTCGGCCAGTACACTGCCGTAGGCCATCAGTTCGCCCATGGCCCAGTCGAGTTTGTTTTCGTCCAATAGCTTTTTCTTCCCTTTGAAGAGGCGCTTCACTTTGGACAGGGGCTTGAAGTTTTTGGGCATGTTCCCCAGGTGATCGATCAGGTGATCACGCATTTCCTCGGATATAGCCGTAATCGGCGATTCGTCGTAATCCGATGCTTCGGTAGTTTTCTTGAGCTGACGCCAGGCCTGTTCGGGTTCCTGGTAATCGTAAGGTAAGGGCTTCTCCTTCACCTCGTCGAGCCGGTCCTGCAGCAGTGACCAGAACTCGTCTTCCATTTTCTCGGCCAACTCTTTATCGACATCGCCCCGCTCGATCAGCTCGTTTGAGTAGATCTCCCGTGGATTGGGGTGATTGTTGATGATCTCGTACATCTCGGGTTGAGTGAACTTAGGATCATCTCCTTCGTTGTGGCCGTGTTTGCGGTAACAGACCATATCGATAAAGACATCGTTATTAAATTTTTGGCGGTATTCCACGGCAAACTCAACGGCGAACAGCAGTGCTTCCGGGTCATCACCATTCACGTGCAGCACCGGAGCCTGGACCACGTTGGCTACGCCGGTGGAGTAGGTAGAAGACCGTGCATCATCAAAATCAGTGGTGAAACCGACTTGATTATTGATCACAAAGTGCATGGTTCCCCCTGTGTAATAGCCTTCCAACTGACTCATCTGTACGGTCTCGTACACTACACCCTGCCCCGCTACCGCGGCATCTCCGTGGATAAGGATGGGCAGGATTTTATCGTAATCGCTGTTGTACAGCAGGTCAGCCTTCGCGCGGGCGAATCCCTCAACGACGGGATCGACGGATTCGAGGTGGCTTGGGTTGGGTACTAATTTCAGTTGTACGGACTGGCCACCCGGAGTGTCAACCTGAGAGGAATATCCAAGGTGATATTTCACGTCCCCGTCGCCAAAGCTCTGGTCGGGAACGGCTGTTCCTTCAAATTCGTTGAAAATATGCTCGTAGGTCTTACCCATAATATTGGCCAGTACATTGAGCCGGCCGCGGTGGGCCATCCCGATGATCACTTCTTCCACCCCGTGCTCGGCACCGTGATTGATCATGCCATCGAGAGCGGCAATAGCGCCTTCACCTCCCTCCAGGGAAAATCGTTTTTGTCCGATGTACTTGGTATGCAGAAACTTCTCAAACACTTCCGCTCCGTTCAGTTTCTCGAGCAGACGGCGTTTTTTCTCAATGGAAATATTATAACTCTGGTCGGGCTGATGGGATTCAATACGGGTCCGTATCCAGCGGCGTTTTTCGCGATCCTGAATATGGTGGTATTCAAAACCAATATTTCCGCAATATACCTTGCGCATGTGTTCTACGATCTGGCGTAAGGTCGCGTTTTCAAGGCCTGCTTCGCTGCCCGCCCGGAAAACGGAGTCGAGATCAGAATCCGACAAGTCAAAATCGGCAAGATCCAGATGCGGTGAACGGTCGCGACGTTTGCGGATGGGGTTGGTGGTGGACAACAGGTGTCCGCGGTTGCGATAGGCCTTAATCAGGGCCAGGACCTGAAACTCTTTGGGATTGAAGGCGACGGTGCCTCCTTCAGCGTGACCATTGGAAGATTGGGAATAATCAAAGCCTTTAAAAAAGGCACGCCAACTTTCCTCTACCTGATTGGGATCGGACAGGTAGTTCTCGTACATTTTTTCAATATAGGAGGGGTGGGCATTGGCAAGAAAAGAATAGTCGCTCATGGTATCCGGAAGTAATTAATGGTATTGGTTGATTTGACTGAGAACAAGTGATGGTCTTACCTGGTTTTCCGGCTTTCGCCAAAAAGAAAAAAGATAATTAGAGTGCAAATAAACACCCCTGCAGATTAAATGCAAATATACCGGGCAGGAAGTGCAGGCAAGTTGGGTTTGAAATGTCGCTTTTCTGAGAGAGAGTGTTTGGGAGAAAGGGGGAAAGGGGGAAAGGGGGAAAGGGAGATAAGGGGATAAGGAGATAAGGGGATAAGGGGATTAGGGGAGTGGGAGAAAGGGAGATAGGGTGAAGGGGAGATAAGGAGATTAGGTGAGTGGGAGATAGGGAGATAGGGTGAATGGGAGATAAGGGGATAAGG
>CAYFGK010000071.1:29118-37174 GCA_964342305.1 uncultured Saprospiraceae bacterium
TTATTTTCTGATTTTCACCGGCCGCCGAAGCCCGTACGGGCGGTGATTCGGAGTGTTTTTCAGACCTCGGACCTCAGACCTCGGACCTCAGACCTCTGATTTCAGACTTCAGACTTCAAACTTCAAACTTCAAAACAGCTCTTTCTTTTTTGAAAGGTTTTCTTTACCTTTGCACTCCGATAAAAATAAAGCGGGGGGAGGCCCCCTCAATAATTGTAAATTCTACCGTACGTTATGGCACAACATAAATCAGCTAAGAAACGGATTCGTCAGGAAGCTAAGCGTCGCATCCATAACCGCTACTACAAGAAATCAGCGCGTACCGCTATTAAAAAATTGCGCGAGATGACTGATAAAGCAGAGGCTGAAAAGTATCTGCCCAAAGTAGTTTCTCAAATTGATCGCCTTGCTAAAAAAGGAACCTGGCATGACTCTAAGGCTTCCAACCTGAAGAGTAAGCTGACTAAGCACGTAAACAGCCTGTAAAACAAGCTGTTGCCCCTTGCTGGTCCGCAAAGTGTATTCTGGTTCTTAACCGGAATACACTTTTTTTGTTGTATATTGCAAACGAACGTTCATTCGTAAAGAGAGGAGTTTCTGCTATGGCTACATTTCACAAGTTGCGCGTAAAAGAAGTACGTCCTGAAACCAGTGACTGCGTATCGGTTGCCTTCGAAGTACCCGAAGAACTGGCCGGCCACTTTGATTTCATTCAGGGCCAATACCTGACCATCAAGACCAGCATTGACGGAGAAGAGGTGCGCCGGTCTTATTCCATTTGTACAGCTCCCCAGGATAAGGATCTGCGGGTAGCGATCAAAAAGGTGCCGGGAGGTACCTTCTCTACCTATGCCAATGATCTGTTAAAGCCGGGATCTGAACTGGATGTGCTGGAGCCGGCCGGCCGGTTTTATACTCAGCTCGATCCCGCCCACAAAAAGCACTACGTCGGTTTTGCGGCGGGGAGCGGTATCACCCCGGTCATGTCAATCCTGCGCACCATTTTACAGGCCGAACCCCACAGTCGTTTTACCCTGTTCTACGGCAATAAAGGGAGTGACTCCATTATCTTTCTCGAAGAGCTGGAAGCGCTTAAAAATAAATACCTCGGCCGCTTGAGTATTCACCACATTCTGAGCCGGGAACAAACGGGTAGCGACCTCTTTTACGGACGTATCGACGGGGAAAAGGCAGCCACCTTTTTTCAGAAGATACTGAGTCCGGAAATGGTCGACGATATATTTCTCTGCGGACCAGAGCCCATGATCCTGGGCGTACGCGATGAATTGGAAGCTGCTGGGGTCGGGTCCGGACAGATCCACTTCGAGTTGTTTACCAGCAGCCTCGCTCTGCAGGAACAGGCACGCAAAAAGCGGGAACAACGCGCCGCCGAGCAGGAAGCTTTCGATGCCCGCATTACCATTCAACTTGATGGCAACATCATGGAGTTCCCCATGCGGTCTGATGACGATTCCATCCTGGACGCTGCACTGAAAACAGGCGCTGATCTGCCTTTTGCCTGCAAAGGCGGGGTGTGTTGTACCTGCAGGGCCAAGATTGAAAAGGGTGAAGTGGATATGCTGATCAATTACGCTCTGGAGCCCGACGAAGTAGAAGCCGGCTACGTGCTAACCTGTCAATCCATACCCAAGACCGAGGAGGTGACCATTAACTATGACGCCTGACCCATGGAAACAATCGTATCGGAAAAAAAACAACGCATTCTGGAAGCAGCTGCCCGTCTCTTCCGGGACAAGGGGTATTCGGCAACCTCTATGCGAGATCTGGCCGGCGCCGTCAACCTTAAAGCCAGCTCTCTGTATAATCATATTTCATCTAAAGAAGAGATCCTCCAGGAGATTTGCCTCGCTAATGCCCGCCGTTTCCACGAGGGTATGAAGCGCATCCAGGAATTGCCGGAAGACAAACCCCTGGCCCGCCTGGAAGCCCTCCTGAAACTACACATTCGCATCGCCACCCAGGATGTTACCTCCGTGACGTCCTTTAACGACGAATGGCGCCATCTTTCGGAACCCCACCTGTCTCAATTTTTGGAAATGCGTCGCGCCTACGAATCCTTTTTCCGTAAGGTGATCCGTGAAGGCACTCAGCAGGGCATCTTTCGCTCCGCCGATGAGAGTGTGGTGCTCTACGCCCTTATTTCTTCTCTCCGCTGGTTGTACGACTGGTACCAACCCGGAAAGCGTCTGGCACCGACCGATCTGGAAGAACAGTTGATACCACTGTTGACCCGTGGTATTTTGATTGGGTGAATGGTGCAAGGTGCACGGTCCACGGTCCACGGTCCAAGGTGCACGTCTTCGTTCGTACGAGTTGCGTCGTACATGGGGCGACCATTTCAGTTGTAGAAACAAGCGCAGCAGAAACACCCTACCCACCACTTTAGTGGTTCGGGGTCCACTGTTCATGTAGGGTTTAGGATTTGTGGCCTTCCCGGTCGTAATAATCTCTGTATATTCCGATCTGTACAGACACAGGTGCTTGAAAGCCAGTAAGTTGATCGGGTCCAGAACAATACGAACAAATGTTCGTTTCTTTAAGTAGGAATTTGTATATTTGTAGGTAATTCAGCGGTTATATTACCGCTGGGTCGCAAAAGATTAAACGCATTATGGCTACCAAAGACAAGCTAAGAAACGACGCCTTTCAGGCCCGGATCGATGCCGAGGAGCGCATTGAGCCCCGGGACTGGATGCCCGAGAAGTATCGCAAAACCCTGATCCGCCAGATATCCCAGCACGCGCACTCCGAAGTGGTGGGAATGCTGCCCGAGGGTAACTGGATCACTCGTGCTCCTTCTCTGCGCCGGAAGGCTGCTCTGCTGGCTAAAGTACAGGACGAAGCCGGCCACGGTCTGTATTTGTACAGTGCTGCCGAGACGCTGGGTGCCGAACGGGAGGATCTCATCCAGGAACTGCTGGACGGAAAGGCTAAATACAGCTCCATCTTTAACTATCCTACCATTACCTGGGCCGATATGGGAGCCATTGGCTGGCTCGTTGATGGGGCCGCGATTATGAATCAGGTGCCCCTGTGTCGTTGCTCCTATGGTCCCTACGCCAGGGCAATGGTGCGTGTCTGCAAAGAAGAAAGTTTTCACCAACGACAAGGGTATGAGATCATGCTGACGCTCTGCCGGGGTTCGGAAGAGCAAAAACGCATGGCTCAGGATGCACTCAATCGCTGGTGGTGGCCCTCTTTGATGATGTTTGGCCCCGGCGATGCCGATTCCAAGCATACCGCACAGTCGATGGCCTGGAAGATCAAGCGCTTCACTAACGATGAATTGCGGCAGCGCTTCGTGGACATCACGGCCCCTCAGGCCGATTACCTCGGATTGACTATTCCCGATCCGGACCTCAAATACATCGACGAAACCGGCCACTATGAATTTGGTCCCATCGATTGGGATGAGTTCTGGAATGTGGTGAAAGGGAATGGACCCTGTAATCACGAGCGCCTGAAAGCTCGTCGCAAAGCACACGAAGAAGGTGCCTGGGTGCGTGAAGCCGCCATGGCCCACGCTGAGAAACGTCGTGAACGGGCTGCACAAGCCTCCTAAACAAAGGAATTATGAAAAAGAATTGGCCCCTCTGGGAAATCTTCATCCGCGCCAAGAACGGTCTTAGTCATAAGCACGTCGGCAGCCTCCATGCAGCCGATGCTGATATGGCCATTGAGAATGCACGGGATGTGTATACCCGTCGGATGGAAGGGGTAAGCATCTGGGTGGTCGAATCAAAAGAGATCACGGCTTCCAATCCTGATGAAAGTGCCTCCCTTTTCGATCCGGCCGAAGATAAGGTGTACCGACACCCGACCTTCTACGATCTCCCGGATGATGTAAAGCACATATAAAACAGGTTTGAGGTTTGAGGTTTGGGGTTTTAGGTAAGGCTCCAGGTTGCCTCAAACCTCAAACCTCAAACCTCAAACCTGATATGACAGTTGCACAAGCACATTTCGAATACGTACTACGCATGGGCGACAACGCCCTGATCCTCGGCCAACGCTTGTCGGAATGGTGTGGCCACGGCCCTATTCTCGAGCAGGATATTGCAATCACCAATATTGCGCTCGATCAGGTAGGGCAGGCCCGGGTACTACTTGCCTATGCCGGTAAGCTCGAAGGAAAAGGGCGATCCGAAGATGACCTTGCGTACCTGCGCGATGCCTGGGATTTCAGGAATGTGTTGTTGGTTGAGCAGCCCAACGAGGACTGGGCTTATACCATTGTTCGTCAGTTCCTGTTCGACTCCTATAACTTCTTTTTACACGAAGCCCTTTTACATAGTAAAGATTCCGAATTGGCAGGTATGGCTGAAAAAGCAATCAAGGAGGTGCAATACCACCTGCGGTACAGTTCGGAATGGATGATCCGACTGGGCGACGGTACGGAGACCAGTCACCAGAAGATGCAAAAGGCCCTCAATGAATTGTGGATGTTCAGCGGTGAGCTCACCCGGGGCGACGATGTGGATCGGATCATGCACCAAGAGGGCATCGGTGCCGACCTATCCCAGATTACTGCGCTGCGCAATGAACGTACCAGCTATGTGTTAGAACAGGCAACCCTCGTTCAGCCCGAGAACGACTGGATGCAGGAAGGGGGTAAGCAAGGGCGCCACACGGAGCACCTGGGCTATATTCTGACCGAGTTGCAGTTCATGCAACGAGCCTACCCAAACATGAAATGGTAGGGTTCCTTTGAATATCTGGATACTTGTTAGTAATTTCCTCGCCTGGAAAATAGCGCTAGTCCGTAGCTCGAATGAAGGAAATTATTGAACAGTACCGGAATGTTGTCATTCAAATTGCTACACCATATAGCACCGGTACGGGGTTCTTCCTTAAAGAACACAATCTCATTGTGACCAACGAGCACCTCATTCGCGATAATGCCCGGGTATTAATATCGGGAGACCTTTTCCCCAAAACACTCGTCAAAGTATTATTTGTGGACCAACGCCTGGATCTGGCTTTTCTCGAAGCACCGGATGTTCCCGAGACGCCCGTGGTGGAATTAGGGGACAGTGATGACATGCATTCGGGCGAGCAGATACTGGTGCTGGGCCACCCCTTCGGACTGCGCTATGCCTCTACCCAGGGGATCATCTCGAATACCACTCACGAAAAAGACGGTGTTACCTTTTTTCAACACGATGCGGCCCTTAATCCGGGTAATAGTGGCGGTCCGTTGATTCGCAAGGATGGCAAAATCATGGGGGTCAATACCTTTGTGATCAGAGATGGGGAAAATATTGGGTTTAGCCTGCCCGCGAATTACCTGCGGGATACCCTGGCTGCTTACGGAGACCATCACGGGACCATAGGGGTTCGGTGCCCCTCCTGCTCAAATCTGGTGTTGGAGGATACGGTGGAACGATCCTATTGCCCGCATTGCGGAAGTAAGGTGCAACTGCCCAATCAGGTGGAAGAGTACGAACCGGTGGGCGTAGCCAAGACCATCGAAGAGATGCTCACGGAACTGGGACAGGAAGTAGGACTGGCCCGCCGCGGCCCGAATAATTGGGAAATAATTGAAGGTAGTGCCCGTATCAATATATCCTACTACGAAAAAACGGGGCTGATCACCGGGGATGCCTATCTGGTCACGCTCCCAAAATCTGATATCAAGCAGTTGTACGAATATTTATTGCGCCAGAACTACCTGACCGAAGGCCTTACCTTTAGTATAAAAGAACAGGACATCATTTTATCGGTATTGATCTACGATCGGTACCTGAATGTAGAATCAGGCGTGGAATTGTTCCGCCATTTGTTTGAGCGAGCCGACTATTACGATAATATACTGGTCGATACCTACGGAGCTGCCTGGAAATACGAAGATACTGCGGATTCCTGATCCGGTCAGCCGGAGTCAGGCAAGAAAAGCAAAAGCCGGTCTCAGTATGCTGATCCGGCTTCATGCATCAATTGGATTAATGGGGAGAAATGGGTTGAGTAAGGGTATGGTTTTTTGGAGTTCATGTTTATCCTTTTGGCAGTGAATTACCGCGTTGATAAACGTCTTTCTAAAAGAAAGAGTCTGAAAAGCGAGGGATTCCATAAATTGCCGTCGATTTTTTTCAGAATAATTTAGCTGTGCTTTCATTTTTCCGGACGAATCAACTGTTGGCCTCTAGTCTGCTGATCATTTACGGCCTGATCCTGCACATGGCAGCCTTTTACGTGCCGGATACCTGGCAGCCTGCGGGATACGGGGTATTTGGCGATTGGACGTATCGCTGGATCGCCCCTAAATCGATTGGGGCGCACCTGTTAGTGGTCGTTTTGTTGTTCATCCAGGGAACGACGCTCAATGTCATAGATTTTTCCAACAAGCTTTCCCGGGATTTCACCCTTTTTCCGGGCGTATTCCTGGTCCTGCTGGCCAGTATGGCTCCATCTTTCCTACACCTGGCTCCCCACCATTTCGCTAATTGTTTTCTGTTATTTGCCCTGGCCGAGGTCATGAATGTGTATCGCAAAAGTCGCGTGGCTGACCACCTGTTCAATGCGGGATTCTACATCGGAATAGCCACCCTATGGGTGCCATCTTACTGGGTGTTTATCCTGTTCTTATTCTTTGGACTCAATGTATTACGCAGCTTTAGCATCCGCGAGCGCCTCGTGGTAAGTAGCGGTTTTCTGGTGGTGCTTTTCCTGACGGGGACGGTCTATTTTCTGGCGGACCGGCTGCCGGAATTTATGGACCACCAGATCCGGTCGGCATTTGTTTTTTGGGATGTTGGTCAGCTTTCTCTTTTTGCCTGGTTCCATTTGGGCATTCTGGGACTTTTTCTGTTGACGGCCCTTTTTCGCTACAGCCAGATCATGCAGAAGCGGATCATGCAGGCACAGAAAAAGATCGACCTTTTTTACTGGGCATTACTCTTTGGCGGCCTCTCCCTTTTGGTGCAACCGGTAGCCGGAGAAACACACGCACTGGTGCTCGTACCTGCCCTGGGTATCCTCACCGGCATGCAATTTGCGAATATGGAAAGGCGGACCGCTGAGCTCATGCATTTTTTCCTGTTTCTGCTTGCCTTGTTTTTTCAGTGGCGGGTTTTGTTTTTCCAGGTGGGGTAGTGTAGGGCCTGCAGTTGAATTTCGTATCTTTGCGTTTTACTTTTCGCTTCCGCAAAAAAAGAAACCATGAAATTCGGTGTTGTCGTATTCCCCGGCTCCAATTGTGATGATGATATGATCCATGTTCTCGGTTCAGTAATGAACCAGGAAGTAGTCAAATTGTGGCACAAGGATACGGACCTGCCGGGTTTTGGTCCTGGTGATTGCATTGTGTTACCCGGAGGCTTCTCCTACGGTGACTATTTGCGGGCAGGTGCTATTGCGCGCTTTTCGCCCATTATGGAGGCCGTTGCTGCCTTCGCCGGTGAAGGGGGCTTTGTTTTTGGCATTTGTAATGGCTTCCAGGTATTGTGTGAAGCCGGCCTGCTGCCGGGCGTACTATTGCGTAACCACAACCAGCGTTTTATCTGTAGAAATGTTCACCTGAAGACCATGACCAGCGAAAGCGCCATCACCTCGGCTATCAATCCCGGGACGGTACTAAAAATACCCATCGCCCACGCCGAAGGTCGCTATTTTGCCGACGATGCCACCCTCGATAAACTGGAAGCTAACAATCAGGTCCTGTTTACGTACTGCGACGCTGACGGTCAGGTAGACGAGTCTGCCAACCCCAATGGCTCTCTGCGCAACATCGCCGGAATCTGTAATGAAAATCGCAACGTCTTCGGCATGATGCCGCACCCCGAACGCGCCTCCGAGCCCGCTCTCAATAATGAGGACGGCCGTGGTCTCTTCGAGTCGCTCCTGCGTACCGCCCACGCCCTTACGTAAGGAAGTCGGTCCTCCGGACCGACAAAAACTCTTCCAGTCCCACCCATACCGCCAAAGCCTTTGGTAAGAAAGCGTCGCTATTGTGGTGATAATCCTGGTCGATCCGGTAGTGCCGCGGGTCAATAATCAATGATTTTTCGTTTAAACATGGATTTTTAATGGAAGCATG
>CAYFGK010000072.1:0-36901 GCA_964342305.1 uncultured Saprospiraceae bacterium
GAAGGGGGCCGGGGGGATGGGTTTTAAAACTTGAAGTTTCGTACAGTCCTGATTTTTAATTTTTGATTTTGAATGGGTAGTGGGTATAGGGTATTTGTATTAGGACTTCAGGTTATACCGTTCCTACTTCTGATCTCTGACTTCTGATCTCTGATCTCCCCTCCCTATCCCTTTCCACCCAAAGGTAACCGTCGTTCCCCGCCGAAGGTTTTCCCCGAACTGGGTGGTGACCGCTTCGCCCACAAATTCTAATTGTATAGAGAGACTATCCGCATCGGGGGCGAGCCGGGCGGTCATGGTAGTGGGGAAAGAACCCGTTTTGGGGGTAACCCCCGCAAAACCGCTCCCACCTACTACCCGCCAATTTCCCTGTGGTCCCAGTAGTAAAAAAGTATAGACCTCCGCCCCCGTCTCCCGTAACCAGATCGAGGGCCGCCGGAAGTCGTATGGACCCCATTCATTGACCAGCATGTATTTATGTCCGCGGGGATGATCCGCAGGCAGCATTGGATCCATGGCATCAGGCAATGGGGTAGGTGCCAGGCTATCCAGCTCCGAAGATTTTAGTAACTCCTGCCAGCGTGATTCCGGATCAATCTCCGAAGACCGAATGCGTTCGTTATTGGCTACCAGTTGGGGGGGGGCAGGGCCATCCATCGCGTTATCCTGAATGATGAGTTCCTGGTTGGGCTTCTCGGATGTAAGGAGCGTTTGGTAGCCCTGAAACCGATTGCGGTTATTAACCTGGATCTGCCGACTACCGGCCACCACCAGCGGCGACTCTACCCGGTAGAGGTCGTTGTGTTGAATGCGGTAGTCGCGGCTGCGGGTATCGCGCTTTTGGGCGTAGCCCCAATCCGACGGTTGCTGGTCGCGCTGCCAGAGTTTGATGCCTTCCTGTGTATCCGTGATGAGGTTATGGCTGATGGTGTTGTCCTGGCCGTGTTCAATGGCAATACCGTAATCACTGTCGTCGATCCAATTAGCTGCCACCAGGCTCTCGAAGCTGTAGCCACCCCAAATCCCGTAGCGACATTCCAGCATTTTGTTATTAACCATGGTATTGCGACTGAAGGTCACCTCGATCCCGTTGGTCGGAGCGTGCGAAAAGTCGTTGCCGTACAGCAGGTTATCGTTGCAGCCTCCCTCGCCGGTATCCATCGTGTGCTGGCCTGCCCACAGGAAAAAGCCATCGCCGGAGTGAGTAGCTGAATTATAGGCAAATACATTCTCATTGCTTTGCTCGTAGCACAGAATACCTGCGCTATCCTGGCCCCTTGCGTAGATACCGTAACTGTAGCCGCGCAGGTTCCAGTCGAGGCGATTGTGCATCACCTGGTTGCGGCTGCTACGGTACATGCCAATGCCAATGCCCGAATTGAAGTGGATGGTGTTGTTGTAGAATTTGCCGTCGTTACAGAGGGTCATCATCAGGCCGTTTTGGCCCCCCGTCACCCGTATATTCCGCACCATAGCAGAATCACAACTTTTCAGGTAGATGGCCGCTCCGTATCGCAGCCATTCGTCTTCCTCGTTGTGGTGATAGTACAACCAGTCCGACAGGTCTTCTTTTTCCCGGGTACTACCCATTCGTTGCCGGTAATTATAACTCAGGTCTACGTCTTCGATCACCAGTTGCGGGCTGTTCTCAGCCATGATGGCCACTTTGTACCCCCGGGCGTTGAGGTTGCGCAGGGTGACTCCCCGACTGTTCTTCACGTGGACTGCCAGACCGGTAAACGTATGTGGCATACTGTCGGCACTGTTGCCAATCAGGGTCATCCCGCTAAAGTCGATCGTCAGACCATCTCCTTCGACCACGAGTATCGGTTCACTCAGCGTATCACTCGGCAAGGTGAGCGTATCAGTATTGAAAGTGGTGCTTTGGGTAAGGGTCATGCCGGCTTCCAGGTCGACAGTGGACGGGGCAGGCTGGCATCCCGTGATCAGGCTTACGCCAAAAAGGAATCCCGCAAAATAGTAAGGAAGACGCATTGATCGGAACATTTGGTGTGGGGAAAAAATAGGGATTTTTTATGGGTTACTTGTATCTTTGGCCTTTCGGCAAAAAGAATCCATGGATAATACAACGATCGTTCAGGAAAGGGCCAATGGCCACTGTGAGGTGTGTGGCTCTGCTACTACCGGTATCATCTTTGAGGTCCCGCCTCCCCAGCAACGGGGTGCCGAGGGCTACGCACTGCTCTGTACCACCTGCCATACTCACCTGGAACAACCCGACCAGGCCGATCCCGATCACTGGCGTTGTCTGAACGATAGCATGTGGAGTACCGTTCCCGCGGTACAGGTAATTGCCTGGCGTATGTTACATCAACTTCGGGGGGAAGGCTGGCCGGTTCCGCTGATTGATATGCTATACCTCGATGAGGAAACGCTTGCCTGGGCCCGGGCGGGGTATACCAGCTCAGAGGATCAGGCCCAACCTCATGTCGATAGTAATGGTGCCATATTAGAAGCCGGGGATACGGTTACCCTGGTCAAAGACCTGAAAGTTAAGGGCGCAAACTTTACCGCCAAGCGGGGCACCGCCGTACGTCGTATTTCTCTGGTCGATGGTCAACCCGATCAGATCGAAGGCAAAGTCAACGGTCAACAGATCGTGATCCTCACCCAGTATGTGAAAAAGGCAAAGTAGTGGTGGTGGGACCATGTCGACGGTTCCTATGGTCCCCGACTCCCGTATTACTTCTTCCGTTTTAAGTACCGCCGCAAAACGCCTCCTTTTATATTGTGGATCTCGTATTCCACCAGAAAGGCATCGGGATCAACCTCCCCGACTACCCGATAGATTTTGCGCAGATCAATTCGGTTGATGACCGTGTGGATGATCTTGATATCCCGCTGTTCGCCACTGTGACCATAGCCACCCTCGCCCTGGTAAACAGTCATGCCGACACCAATTTTTTCGAGAATAGCCAGGCGAACCAATTCGTGTTTGCGGGAGACGATTTGCATACCAATGAAATCCTCAAAACCCTCAATGATATAGTCAGTCACCTTAGCCGTGATCACGTAGGTGAGTACGGAGTACAAGGCAATTTCCAAAGACAAAACCAGGGCAGTAATGCTAAACAGGATGATATTAAATGCCAGGTTTACCTGGCCGATGGGGATGCCAAAACGATCATTCAGAAAGACACCCAGGATTTCGGAGCCGTCGAGTACGGCCCCGTTACGGATGGCCAGACCAATACCTAACCCGAGAAAAAGTCCGCCAAAAATGGCAATCAACAGTTCATCATTGGTCACGACCGGAAACGACTCAAATTGAATAGCAACTGCCAGTCCTAAAATGCTGATCACCGATTTCCAGGCCACACGACGGGCAATGGAATAATAGGCTAATATCAAAAAAGGCAGACTTAGCGATACCAAAAGAAGGGATACATTAATGCCAAATTCACGGTTCAGTAAAATGGCAATTCCCGTCACACCTCCGTCCAGGAATCCATTAGGCAGCAGAAAAGCCTTCAGACCGATACTGGCAAAAACGATCCCCAACGTAATTTGGAAATATTCGAACAGAAGAGATAGGGCTTTTTTTACCGTTGGTTTCATGTGTTCGTTTTGCTTAGATTCCCCGGCTGAAAGGGGAAAGGGAGAAAGGTGGAAAGGGAGAGTTAGGGAAAGGGTTGTGATCTCAAGGGGCCTCCTTCCCTATAACTTCTGCTTTCCATGGCGGCCGAAGCCCTTGCGGGCGTGGGCGCTGCTTTCCGACCTCCGGTTTCCGATTTAGTTAACTCTTTTCCCCTGAAGATAAAAACACGGCTTATACCGACGCTTCACATCGAGTTGTGTCAGCGGACTTTGGCTGGTCATCCGCCAAAAGGTGCCGGATAACTCTTTGTCTTTATCAACGTCAAAGGTGAGCCCCTGGTTTCCGGCATCCCCATCATTACGGATCCATTCAAGGGTGAGTAGCACCGGGCCGGTAAGTACGATATTGTACTCGCGAAGATCAACGGAGAGGGTGCCCGGTTTTTGCGGGCGAGAGATAAGTATCTGATCGTTCAGCAGGTTGACTCCGATGGTTTCCGAAGTAGTGTTATAGGCATACATGTTGATGCGGAAATGCATGCTGTCGCCCTTAGCATGATTGATCTCAAAGTTTGCTGATGTGATCAGAGTAGAATCTGAAATGGGAATGAGTGCACCGAATTCTGTGCCCAACTGACTACTACCAAACCCAACACTATGTCCCCGTTCCGGTCCTGTTTTCAACCCGTAGGTCTCCACCGTATTGTTAAAGCGGGAACGCACGATCTCTACTGCCTGCAGGAGGTAGGCTTCGGGCTCGAGTGTTATTATTGAATCCAGGGGCTGATTACCCAGATCAACGTCAACCGCCTGGTACCCAATGGTAGAGAACCGTACCGTAGCCTTTTTGCTTTTTAGCGAAAGCTCAAAATTTCCAGATGGTTTGCTGACAGTTCCTTCCATCCCGCCTACCACCCCGATATTTACGTATGGCAGGGGTTGCCGGGTCTGGGCATCAAGAACTCGCCCATTCCACACAAATTGTGTTTGACCATTGAGGGTAACGCATCCGAAAAGGAGCAGAAATAATAGTAGCCGCATGCAACCTGGATTTAGGATTCAAAAAACGTAAGAAGCTGCCAAAATTTGGGCGTAAACTATACCGATAACGAAGTGGTTTTGCTCTACAGTACTTCGTGCTGGGACACCAATCCACTTCGAGTCGAGTATAACCGTGTTTAGCAAAGGTAGTTATGGCCCAGCATTTTATTCCTCTATCATTTACCCTATACCAAATACAACTTTTTGGCGAAAGCCCTGAAAAAAACAGACAGATTACCTGCCTAATCGGATGGACTCACCGTCAGCAGGAATATGCACCCGGTCAGAAATCTGTCGGTTTTCTAAAGCTTGCCTTATTTGATCACGGTTCTGACGACAGTGGTTTATCGTTTCCAGGTGTGCCACGATGATGTTGGTTTTACTATTCGCGTGTGCGACTTCGGCGATGTCCCGGTCCGTCATGGTTATCGGCTCACCCGTTATAAATTGAGCGCTACCTGCGTTCAGTACCGTCCAGTCGGGCTGATGAGTGGACAGGGCCGATGCCACTTCCGGGCACCAGATGGTATCGCCAGCCAAGTAGAGGGAGGAGTGTGCATCGCGTACCACGAATCCACTTACCGGTCCCATTTTTTGTGCCATCTCGCCGGTGCCGTGTTGTCCGCCGGTGCGGGTGATGGAAAGCCCTTCCCACGTGTAGGAATCACCCACCGGGATCACTCGCCGGAATCCTTGCTGACGCAGGGTGTCAGCATCGGGTGGCTGACAAAAGAGTGGTTTGTCTATTGGCAGCATGGCCTGGGCTGCAATATCCCAATGATCGCGATGCAAATGAGTGACGATGATCGCGTCGAGGGTGCGCAGTTGTGCATCGCGTTCCACATCGTCGAAAGGCAGTGGAACCATGGGAATGCGTTGGTCATTACCGCTGTGTTCAATGGGGGCCATAGCCTCTGCAGGTGACAGCATGGGGTCAACCAGGAGGCGGCGACCGTTCAACTGCAGAAAAATAGTGGCGTGGCGCCACAGTTGCAGAAAATTGGTGTCAGACATCGAAAAGCAGGTTTTGCATAAAAAGCCCCGAAACCGATGTTGTTCGATTTCGGGGCAGATGTTGGAATAAAAGCTGTTAATCTATTACCAATTATGCCAGCATCCTTCGTGTTCGTCATCCTGGTCGATGGCATCCAGAGCGTTTGGACGACCACCACCTCCTGGCATCGGTAATTTCATTTCCTGGATCAGCTCGATACGGGCCAGGAGATCCTGCAGGTGTGCTTTAGACATCGCATCACTCGTTTTGGACATGTTTTTCTCCATGTCCGCTTCGAGGGTATTCAATGTCATGCGGGCCAGGGCTTTAATATCGCTTTGGTTCCAGTCAGAACCAGTCTCCATCAGGATATCGCCCATTTGGTCGACGTAGGCTCGTTGGAGGTTACGGCGGTAGGCGTCGATGGCTTTTCCGCTCGCAACTTCACTGAAGATGGCCTTGCGGGTATCGGTGAACAGGCTGGTCATGGTATATGCATCCTTGCCGTTCAGGGCTTCGTTTTCCATCATGCGGTTCAGGCGATCGCCACTGAAGAGAATCCGCAATCCGTATCCCTGCAGGCTTCGCATCAGGTCGAGGATTACAGTAGAACCGACGCGGCTGATGATTTCCTCATCGATCATCCATTCGGGTGTGGTGAACAACTGGCGGTCGTAGTAATCGACAGCTGCCTGCTGGCGCTCCTTCGGTACGTGGGTATACACGGCACCTTCCTGATCGTACGTTTTGTCGTATTCGTAAACGCCGCCAACATTATTACCGACGTGGCCCAGGTAGCGACGGAACTGACCAGCTACGTTCTGGTACAGCTCTTGCAGATCGTCGTAGTCTTCGCCTTCGCGCTCCGACCATTCGATGAGATTAGGCAGAATACGCTGTAGGTTTTTGACACCCAGGTCACTGGCTGCGATCGGGTCGCTTCCGATATCTTCGGTCTGGGCGCTGGGATCAACTACCCCGCGCTGTTGTTGTCCGTAACGGTAGATGGGATCATCAGCCCGCTCCACGATCCAGTCGTTAAGTGTAGCGCGCTCGGCTTCGGCACTCCCCGCGTCAGGCAACAGTTTGTATCCCCAGAGGATAGCCCATTTATCGTAGGGACCG
This sequence comes from uncultured Saprospiraceae bacterium, assembly GCA_964342305.1. Taxonomy (GTDB): domain Bacteria; phylum Bacteroidota; class Bacteroidia; order Chitinophagales; family Saprospiraceae; genus DT-110. The sequence goes on from CAYFGK010000072.1 coordinate 6,719, forward strand.
ATCTTAGGCATGATGCCGGCACCTTCGTCTTCGGGCTGGGCAACGTAGTTGAAACGTGCGTAATCCATGATAGACGGAGCCACTCCCATACGCTGAACAAAGCCGGGGGCCCGCAGTGAATCGACCGGGTAGGCAACGCTTGAGCCCATGTTGTGGGGCAGTCCCAGGGTGTGACCAACCTCGTGAGCAGCTACGAAGCGAATAAGTTCGCCCATCACAGCATCGTCGAATTTCACGGCACGGGCAGTGGGATTCACGGCTGCGGTCTGGATCAGGAACCAGTTGCGGAGCAGGTTCATTACGTTGTGGTACCAGATGATATCGCTTTCCAGGATCTCACCGGTTCGGGGATCATGGACGTGAGGCCCCTGCGCATTCTGAATGTCGGTAGACACGTAGCGAATCACGGAGTAGCGTACATCTTCCGGACTCCACTCGGGGTCTTCTTCTTTGGAAGGAGGATCGGCGGCCAGGATGGCATTTTTGAAACCAGCGGCTTCGAAGGCAACCTGCCAGTCTTCCACCCCTTGCTTGATATACGGACGCCATTTCTCGGGCGTCGCAGGGTCGATGTAATAAACGATAGGTTTCTTAGGTTCTACGAGTTCGCCACGCTTGTAGGCGGCCATGTCTTTCGGATCCAGGCGCCAGCGAGTGATAAAGCGCTTGGATGCTGCTTTTTGCTCATCCAGGCTGTAATCGATCTGGCTGAGGCTAAAGTAACCTACGCGATCGTCGTAATAGCGTGGTTGCCAGGGATCTTCCGGTAGCTCAATGAACGATTGGTTCATTTCAATGGAAAGTGTTTGGGTAAGCTGATTGTCGGGCAGATCCGTACCCTGGTAGGTCAGTACCTGACGCACTTCCACATTGGATGGGTAAGCGTTCATGTGCTTAATAAAGCTACGGCCTGCATCCAGGCTCCGGATACCAAAGTTACGGCGCTGGCTTTGCGACAGCGGTCCGAACATGGGTACATCCGATGCAAAGAATTTGCTGACATCAATAACCACTGCGGTAGAATCATCATTGTATACTTCCACCTTGAAGCGTTCGATCACCGGTTCGAAGTTGTTGTTCTTTACCGATTCGTAGATCGGGTCTTCGTTACTGGCAACGCTGTTGTAGGATACGCTGCGCAGCAGCAGATGGCCATCCAGTTCTTCCCAGCGAATTACTTGCTGTGGACGGGATTTCATGCCGGCACCACCAAAGTTGAGTCCTTTGACGTGTCCGGAGATCCGGCTGACAACCAGGATCTCATCGCCCAGCACATCCATTGGGATCTCAAAGAAATACTTTCCCTCCACATTGTGAACGGTGAAAAGACCTTCGTCGGAGACCGCTTCGTCGGTAATGACGTCGGAATAGCTTTTGCCTTTTTTCTTTTTGTCTTCTTCTTTAGCTGAATCCTGTTTTTCCGTTTTTTCAGCTTCAGCCTCGGCCTTTTTCTTGCCGCGTTGGGCGAGAGCAGGGGAGGTAAAGAGGAGCGACATCGCCAGGCTCCATAGTAACAGTGAGCGTTTGTTCATTGTAAACTAGTTTGTTATAAAGCAGTAAATAAAATCAACGGCGGATTGTTTAACATCAACGCTATTCCACCGAAGATGGCTGCTAATTTACAAACGTTTGTTCGTATTGTAGCAATGTCAAAGAGGACTTCTGCTTTTTGGTCTTTGCACGACAACTGCGGAGCTTTGCTGTTGGAGAGGTTACTGCTCGCCATGCTTGTTTGAAAGAACTGCGTGGTAATATACCAACGTAAGGTTTTGGCATTCAGTCTTTTAACAAACAGCTCGGCCTTAACCTCATGTTGAAACAGTCTGAAGAATCAATCAACCATGGCGAGCGATTTGAGGGTGGGGGCCATGGCAGACGCGATAAATCGCGTCTCTACTACGGGCGGCTTCGAATGTCTTACCTCCGCAAAAACAGAATGCCCCCACTGCGTCGCAAGGCAGCGGGGGCATTCTGTTTTTTGCGAAGAATCACGTCTAGTGATCGCCCTTCTTGGTTCCCTCCGGCAGGTTCCCCTGCTTCATAGCTTCACCCATTTGCTGGGAAGCGACGAAACTGGAGGTCATTTGTGCCAGCATATTACTGGCAGCTTCCGGAGAGTTGGGCAACAGGATGAGGTTGCTGTTGGTCTGTTCTCCCATCGACTGCAGGGTGTCGTAGTGCTGGGTAACCACGATCAGGGCCGATGCTTCCTGGGAGTTAATACCCACCCGGTTCAGCACTTCTACGGATTCTTCCAGACCACGGGCGATCTCACGGCGCTGATCAGCAATACCCTGACCCTGCAGACGCTTGCTTTCCGCCTCGGCCCGTGCTTTCGCGACAATTCGGATGCGATCCGCTTCGGCTTCGTACTCAGCGGCGAGTTTTTCACGCTCGGAGGCGTTGATGCGGTTCATCGCGTGCTTCACCTGCGTATCCGGATCGATATCGGTAACGAGGGCTTTTACGATGCCGTAGCCGTATTCGTTCATGGCTTGCTCCAATTCGCGGCGTATGGCCAGGGCGATGTCGTCCTTGCGCTCGAATACGTCGTCGAGCTTCATTTTCGGAACTTCGGCCCGTACGGTATCAAATACGTAAGAGGTGATCTGGTCGTGCGGACTGGTGAGTTTGTAAAAGGCTTCAAACATCTTTTCGGCCAGGACGTAGTACTGGACCGATACTTTTAGCTTGACGAATACGTTATCGTGGGTTTTGGTTTCCACCAAAACATCGAGTTGTTGTACCCGCAGCGTAATACGGCCGGCAACACGGTCGAGGAAAGGGATCTTGAACTGAAGTCCCGGCCGTTTTATGCTGTGGAAACGTCCAAATCGTTCCACCACGGCGGCAGTTGACTGTTTTACGGTGAAAATACCCGACAGCAGGATCAGCAGAGCAAAAATCCCAATGGCTATCAAAATCGGATCAAATGGCATGGCTTGTTATTTTAAGTTTATTGATGTCAGCTTGTCTAGTTAAGATAGGTATAATTCGATGAGTACGCCTATTTTTTCAGACCAAGCTGGACAAAACTTCGGCGGACCTTTTTTACATATTCTTTACTTCCTGCGACAAGTTGCTCAGGCTTTCCTTAGCATCCCCGAACAACATGCGGCTGCGTTCGTGGAAGAAAAGCGGGTTTTGGATGCCGGCATACCCCGTACGCATGCTTCGCTTCATAATGATCACGTTCTTGGCCTTCCAGACCTCCAGTACAGGCATTCCGTAAATAGGACTGGAGGGATCGTCCTGAGCGGCCGGGTTCACCACGTCGTTGGCACCCACCACTACGACTACGTCGGTGCCGGGCAAAGCCGCATTGGCTTCCTCCAGGTCGAGTAGTTTGGGGTAGGGTACATCGGCTTCCGCCAACAGCACATTCATGTGTCCGGGCATTCGTCCGGCTACGGGGTGAATGGCGTAGCGCACTTCCACGCCGTTACCCGACAGCAGGTCGTCGAGTTCCTTGGCTACCTTTTGGGCCTGGGCTACTGCCAGCCCGTAACCCGGCACTACCATGACCGATCCGGAATAGAACAGCTGAATGGCTGCATCCGTGATGCCGACCTCTTTAGCTACCTGGTCGCCGTCGGAGCCACCGCCGGCAGCAGAACTGCTCGTCCCGAAGCCACCGATCAGTACATTGGTTAGGGAGCGGTTCATGGCCTCGCACATGAGCACGGTCAGGATGGTACCCGACGCACCGACCAGAATACCGCCGACCAGCATGATCTTATTATTGTACACCAATCCGGCGGCGGCAGCTGACAGACCCGTAAAGGAGTTGAGCAGGGAGATGACCACCGGCATGTCGGCACCGCCGATAGGGGCGACGAAGGAAAAACCGTACACCAGGGTCAGTGCGGTAAAGACCAGGGCGAGACCGAGTCCCAGCGATTGGCCACTCACGGTCAGCCAGATGCCGAGCCCGAGCGTGGCGGCCAGTAAGATCAGGTTAAGGATGTTATGGCCCGGGAAGGTTACCTTACGGTCGTTGACCAGGCCTTCTAATTTGGCGAAAGCCAGCATACTGCCCGTAAAGGCAATGCCTCCGATCAGGAGGGCCAGTAAAACGATCACCAATTGACCGGTTTCCATGGATAGGGTGCCGTTGTAATAAGGTAGCAATTCACCGATGGCCAGCAGTACTGCGGTGGCGCCGCCCAGGCCGTTAAAAATGGAGACCATTTGCGGCATGGCCGTCATTTGTACGCGGCGGGCAGAGATGAATCCGATCAGACCACCACCGACCATGCCTCCGGCTATCCACAGGTAATTATTCTCCGCACCGGTCAGTGGCATGACCATAGTAGCTATGATGGCCAGGGACATGCCTACGGCCGCCAGAATATTGCCCCGGCGGGCGGTATCCGGGGAGGCGAGCAGGCGCAGTCCCCATACGAATAGAATGGCTCCGAGCAGGTACGCCAAATTGATATAGAAATTGAAAGCCATAGGGTTACTGCTTTTTCTTCTTTTTAAACATTTCCAGCATGCGGTCGGTCACGGCGAAGCCACCCACCACATTGACCATGCCCAGGGCGACGCCCAGAGCACCCAGACTCAGCGTCAGGTAATCGTCGGGCTCCGCCTGACGAATGAGGAGGATAGCTCCCATGATAACCACCCCGCTGATGGCATTGGCCCCCGACATCAGGGGGGTATGCAGTACGGTGGGGACCTTGGAGATCACCTCAAAGCCCAGGATGATGGTAAACAAGAGCAGGTAGATCAGCAGCAAATTGCTTTCCTGACCAAAGTATTCGTAGAGGCCTTGCATAATTATTGGGTTTGTTCTTTGGGAGATGGAGTAATAAAGGCACCACCAATGATCTCATCGTCGAGATCGAGATGTACCTGACCCTCCCGAACGAGGTATTTTAAGAAGTTGTAGACGTTATTGCTGTACAGCTGGCTGGAATCCTGGGGCATCAGATCAGCCAGATTGGAGTTGCCGATGATGCTGACCCCTTGGTGGACAATGGTTTGTTCGTCTTGCGTAAGTTCACAGTTACCGCCCGTGGAGGCCGCCAGGTCGACGATGACTGAGCCTGGTTTCATCTGCTCCACGGTGGAGGCAGGGACCAGAACGGGGGCCTTACGCCCGCGCACCTGGGCGGTGGTTATGATGACGTCGGCCTTCTGTGCCCGCGCCTGCACTTCGGCCCGCTGGCGCTTCAGAAATTCTTCGGATTGTTCCACGGCGTATCCGCCGGCGGAAGTATCGTCTTTGGCGCCTTCGACTTCCACGAATTTAGCACCGAGCGACTGGACTTCCTCCTTAGCAGCCTGCCGGGTATCGAAAGCCTCGACCATAGCCCCCAGGCGTCGGGCGGTAGCAATGGCCTGCAGGCCCGCCACACCGGCTCCCAGCACTAATACTTTGGCCGGGCGAATGCTGCCCGCCGCCGTGATCAGCATGGGGAAATAGCGCGGTAACTGATTGGCTGCCGCCAAAACGGAGCGGTAACCGGCAACGGAGGCCATGGAGGATAGTACATCCATACTCTGCGCCAGCGTGGTCCGGGGGATCATATCCATGCTGAAGGCCTGCACACCCATTTCGCGTAAACGATCAATCACGGTCGCATCCTGAAAGGGCGCAAACTGACTGGTCACAAAGGCGCCTTTTTTGACCTTTTTCAGATCAGCATCGGGTAGGGGGGCAATGCTGACCAACAAATCCGATTGAGTGAGCAGTCCCTCCCGGTCGACGATAGTAGCACCGGCATCGGTATACGTCTGGTCATTGTAGAAGGCTTTGTTACCGGCTCCCGATTCAACCAACACATCCAGGCCGAGGTCCTGAAATTTGGAGATGGTATCCGGAATAACGGCCACGCGCTGAAAGGCAGATTCTTTGGCGATGCCTAGTTTCATAGCAGAATCTTTAAGGACGCTGAGCCCGACTTATGGTAAGACACCAGGCCCGACGCCTATACAAGGATAAAAGGTGAATACATCGGTGAATATGTTCGGGAATACATTTAAAAGGTAGTAAAAAAAGTGAGAGGTAGGGTGCAGTTGAGGGTGATTTTTCGCGGAGAGCAGCTTGCCGGGAAACAAAAATGCCTGCTTCCATGTGGTGGAAGCAGGCTGCTTGTCGAGATTATCCAAAATGGGTTTAACGTTCTTCCATGCATGGAATCTCATTTTAACCAGCAAGGCGTGCATAAAGACACGCAATCAAGGGGAAATTGAAATAAACGAAAACAGGTTCTGTGTTTATCGGGATACCTGTGTTCCACGTACAAAAAATAGATATCAGTAATTTAGAGCTTCTCTTTTGGGAATAGTAAGCGTACGCGGACGGTTTTAGCCTTTATAACAGTGCCCTTCATTTTTTTCGTATTCTAATAATGCAATACAAATATGGAGAAACAGAACCTTGAAATAAAGCGGAAAAACCCTAAATTTTCAATAGGGGATTTACCTACTTAGGAGGCCACTCTGGGTCAGGCGGGGAATTCTACCAGGTTGTGCCTGATCGCAAATACCATTAATCCTGCTATCGATTTCACTCCTGTTTTGCGCAGTATGTTTTGTTTATGGGCATCTACCGTTCGCGGACTAATAAACAGGGAATCGGCAATTTCACGATTGGAATAATCTCTGGCGATCAAAGCCAGGACTTCGAGTTCACGTTCGCTGAGTTTTTCGCAGGTAGGTTGGTTTTCTTTGGCCATCTGACGCATGACGTGTTGGGATACATCGGCACTGAAGTACATATCGCCCCGGTATACCGTTTTAATAGCCTCTAGCAATTCTTGTTTGTTGATGTCTTTTAGCAGATACCCGCGAGCCCCCATTTTCAGCATTTGTTTTATGTGCATGCTTTGTTTAATCATAGAAAGCGCCAGGACTTGTATGCCGGGGTATTTCCGGTTTAAAAGTTCCGTAGTCTTGATTCCGTTCATCTCGGGCATACTCACATCCATGAGTACAATATCGGGCCTTGTAGTGGCCACCGCTAACTGCTGGATCAAATGCCGGCCATTGACCGCCTCGCCGGAGACCGTAATGGTGGATGACAAACCGGATAGAATTGCTTTAAAACCTTCCCTGACCAATTGGTGATCGTCGACTATAAATACACTTATTCTTGACATAACTCGGTTTAGTTTATTGGAACCTTCAGAGTAGTGGTTGTGCCAGTTTTATCCGAAGAAATATCCAGCACGGCCTGAATTCGTTTGGCCCGATTGTGCATAGTACGAAGGCCGATTCCACAGGGTTTCTCTGCCTGGTAAAACCCGACTCCGTCATCAATCACCCGAACGAGTAGCGTTGATTTGCCAAACTGCAAGTCTACCAGTATACAGGTTGCCTGTGCGTGTTTTACGGTATTGGTTGTTGCCTCCTGAATAATCCGGTACACATTTAGTTCTTTCTCGTCGTTCAGCCGTACATCTTTATTATTGACCAATTTTGTCTTAAGGTTACTGCTATGCTCCACCTCCGACAACAATTCCTGAACGGAAAGGACAATACCGAAGTCCTTGATCGAAGAGGGCATGATACGGTGCGATAAATGGCGGATTTCTTCGGTAGCCTGGTTTATCAGAGCTTGTGATTTTTCAAATCGGTGATGCTTCTGAATGTCGGAAAACTCCAGTGCGACATTGTTAAGCTGCATTTTTGCCATTCCCAAAAGTTGGGTAATGTTATCGTGCAATTCAGAAGCTACGGCTGCCCGTTCTCGGTCTGCTGCTTTTTCCAGTTTTATCCGGTTTTCATCTAATTGTTGATTCACCAGCTTAATACGCCCGAGTAGATTGTAGAAATTATCCTGTATGATATTGAATTCCCGAAAGGAGAAGGAACCATCAGGTGATACTCCATCAGGTCTTTCGGCAGCAGCGGAGGTTAAATTGATTTTTTGCGAAAGCAGGGAAAAAGAATCCGATAACTGATGGAGGAATCGCAATATCACCATGATAAACAAGGAAATGAAAATCATGATCAGTCCGATCTGTATTGCTTGGTTTTGCAGTAAAATATGCTTTTGTCGTTGAGATACTTCCCGGGAGTATCGGATGGATTTTGACAGGATGTGCCGTATAGCAATATCATTGCGGTTGTAGATGAATTCCTGCTTGCGAATCCTTTTCGACCGTTGCTCAATGGATAGTGCCGACATAGGCGGACTGGATTGTATCTCGTACAATTCGTCGATCATATCGTGCAGTAATTCCAGATCGTACTCGATTTTTCGCGACAACTCAGGGTGATCCGCCAGGGATTCGGAAAGGTGGTTAAATCGTCGCTGCCAGTTCTGGAACAATCGAATATTGTTGCGATCTTCAAAATCGTCGACAACTAATAATAAAGAGGAGATATCATTTACCACCTTATTGGCCACCTGTTCTTCGGTGATTAGCCTCGAGGCCCGCTGGCCGTAAATGATCTGAATGGTAACAATGGCGCATAAAAGCAAGCCCCCCAACCAGACAAATTGTAGTATTTTATTGCTTATGGACATGATTGATACGTTGGGAGGTACACTCGGAATGAATCAATAGTACGCATCGGACCGGGGCAAACCAGTTTCGAAAAATCTGGGATTATGGAGGACGATACATAGTTCATGTCAATCAACCATTGTGCCTGGTTTTCCAGATCCAGGACCAATTCCTCATCCAGGGAAATACCCAGATGGTCGAGCATCTCTGGTCTTACTTTACTGGCTGGATACCCTTCTTTATGGAGGATTGTGCGGTGAGCCCTAATGCCTGCTTTATTCGATGTTTGGGCTTTTTCCAGGCCCTGTTTAGTCGCTCTTAGAAAAGCGATCACGGAAGCCGGATGCGCTTTTAAAAAGGAACTGTCACAAACGATCAGCCAGGAAGATGGGATCAATTGGTTTCGACCCAATTCTGACACAGGGTCGGCAGATGCGGCTTTCGTTTCTTCCAGGTAGGGATCCCAGGAAAACATAATATCAATGGAATCTTGCAAGAAGGACTCCTTAAGTTCGGGCCCTTTACCGTACAAAATGTCGACGCTATCCCAGGAGATTTCGTGAAAAGCAAAATAGGAATACATAAAATACTCGCCACTGGTGTATTGAGTTACTCCTATTTTCAGGCCACTCCAATTGCTACTGCAGGTTTTCTGAATCAATTCCTTTTTAGCGATGGCCCCATGGTATTTTCCGTGGTCGATGGCGCCAATGATCTTAAATCCGTGTTTTCGGAAAGCGTGAAAAGCAACTGGGGTACTCATAACCGAGACGATATCCGATTCGCCATTCAAAAGGGATTCCAGCGCAGACTTTCCGTCCGGGTATAGCGTTGGTCTTACCGAAATATCTTCCTGTAGGAAAAGCTCGTTTTCCAGTGCGTAATGCACGGGGATTTCAACATAGATCGGACTTGATCCGTAGCGGACATGAGGCATGCCTTCCGCTTGATGGTGACAATTTGTTAAGAGGGAGGCCCCAATAATAAACAGTAATACTATCCGAAACACCTTGGTGATATTATTTGGCTTTTCCTTCATCGCCACTCGTACGGTTAAGTTCCAAAAAAGGAACGTGGAAATAATTAACGCAGAATCGGTCTCGCTCAACTCAGGATTACATTGCAGTGGCTTGGGGAACAGGACAATTTGTCCGGCTCCCTACCCACTTTTTCCGGAGTCAGGAATCAACAATCAAAGATCAATAGGTAGGCAAGAAAAGCTGCCAGTTAATAGGCTGTAGGGATTCATGAAAACGAATCCTCTGAAGCGAGAAAGCCGCTTATTGTCGGGACAGTGGTGTAGGTTATTAGTGAAAGATTTATTAGCCGGATTATCCGGAAATGTACCTCTTTCCTTTTCGTTGGGCCAAAGTTAGTTATTTTCTAAAAGGAGATTCAATGACTTTTGTCGCCAAAAGTGAATGCTATACGTCAACGTCCCGGTAAGCAGCAATGACCTTTTGCTCCCCGGCTTCTCCCTCTACTGAGTTGCCGTGTTCCATGCCCAGTATCCCGTCGAATCCTCGTTCGTGGATATACTTAAACACATTCCCGTAGTTGATCTCACCCGTGGTTGGTTCGTTGCGGCCCGGATTGTCCCCGATCTGGAAATAAGCGATCTCATCCCAGGAGGCTTCGATATTCGGGATCAGGTTGCCCTCGGTGATCTGTTGGTGGTAGATATCGAACAGGATCTTGCAGGCGGGGCTGTTCACGGCCCGGCATATCTGATAGGCCTGAGCGGATTTGGTGAGGAAAAGGCCGGGGTGGTTGCGGAAGTTGAGTGGTTCCAAAACCATGGTCAGGTCGTGTGGTTCCAGGATGGCACTGGCTTGCTTGAGGGATTCGATCACGTTAGCTGTCTGGTAACCCCAATCCTGGCGCAGGTCGACGTGCCCGGGTACGACGGTCATCCATTTGGCGTTTACTCGTTTGGCTACTTCCACCGATTCTTTGATCTGAGACAGGAATTCGTCGCGCCAGTCTTGCTTACCACTCGCCAGGTTGGGTTCTTGCCAGTAGATTTGGTGGGCTACGAAGACCCCCATTTCCATATTCCGATCCGCCATTACGGCGGCCATCTGCTCTTGCATCTCTACCGTACGGCCCTTCATGCCGTTATCCTCGAAGGCCCGAAAACCCTGGTCGGCCATGAAGCGCAGTTGATCCAGGGGGTCGTCTCCGGCCAGGTGGCGAAACATACCCAGGTGGGGTGCGAATTTCAGGTTGAAGGGGTCGGCTGCAGCGGATAATGGTGTTTTCGGGTTTTGATTTTTACCCAATAGTGAATGGCCAACCGACAGCGAACCTGCGGTGAGGATGGATTTGGCAAAAAAGTCTCTGCGCTTCATGATCTTAGGTTAATGGGGCAGCAAATCCAGCGATTGCGCCCAGGGTTTGGAAAGAATACGTTCAATGTCCTTGCTGGACAAAATACTACATGCGGAAGCCCAGGCATCTGCCAGGGTCGCCGTTGGAGCCCGCACGGTCACCAGGCGTTGGTGTTGCACGCCGTAACCGGTCCGCGGATCGACCAGGTGGCTGTAGCGTTTGCCTTCGTGCTCCAGGTACCGGTAGCTATCGCCGGAGGTGGCTACTGCCTCCTGCACAATCACCAGACTTGAGTCCTTTGGCGTTCGTACCCGCCAGCCTCTCTCTCCGGGAGGTGCCTGGCCGGCCAGTAGGTCGCCACCCCCGTCGAGGAGGAATATATACAAGCCCTGCCGCTCCAATTCTATGGCCATTTCATCCAGCGCATATCCCTTGGCGATGCCTCCCAGATCGAGTTCCATGCCGGAATGAAGGAGCTTGCCCCGATAGTCTCTTCGCTGCAGTTTTATCCAGCTTCCGTTGACCTTTTTTTTGGCTTCCGCCAAAAGAAGGACATCGGGAAACTCCTGCCGGCGAAAGGCCCGTCGCCACAGACGACTTAGTGGGCCAATACTCACGTCAAAAGCACCGCCTGATCTGCGGTATACCTCTTGTGCCTCGCGCAATACCCGCCAAAGATCGGGCGGTAGTTCGTGCCAGACACCATCTCCTGCCTTGGCATCAAAAGCGTTTAGCGCACTATGCGGTTCGTAATCACTCAATTGCTGGTTGAGATCGTCGAGCCGGTCAAAGGCCAGTTGACTCCCGCGTTCCGCTACCTGTTCGTCGGGTGCGTACACCGTAATGCGAAATAAGGTCCCCATCTGAGGATGCTCGAACGTAAAACGCATAAGGTCCTGTCCCTGACAAAAGACAGGCGATCCGAGCAGGAACCACAGGCAGCAGAGGATGTTGTTCATATAAAAATTTGATAGTCAGATTGTAATAGGCTGAGGCTCCCGCCTTCACTGCGTTTTGGCGGGCAGGAAGGCTGAGACTAAGGTTAAGGTTTAGGATAAGGTTAAGGTTTAGGATAAGGCTAAGGTTAAGGCTGAGATTAAGGTTAAGGGTTATACCTTGGACCTTGGACCGTGGACCGTAAGCCGTGGACCTTGGGCCGTAAGCCGTAAACCGTGAGCCGTAAACCGTGAGCCGTAAACCGTGAGCCGTAAACCGTCTCCCGTCTTAAACCACCTTCGTGATCCCGGGCGTGGGCACCGGATATTGCCCGTTTTCATCGGGTAATACCTTGGGCATCGCATCCCAGGTGTAGCGTTCGGGCATGAGGTCGACCTCGGAGTTCATAGCTTCATCCCAGGTCACGATCTGTCCCGAGTAGGTGGCCATGCGTCCCATGATGGCGGTCAGGGTACTCTTGGCACCGTGTTCGGCATCGGCGAACTTGTAATCGCCTTTGGCAATAGCTTCAAAAAGCACGTCGTGTTCCACTTGGTAGGGGTTGGGGTCGTTCTTATCGTTATAGCGCATGATCGGGTATCCGCTGGGTGTAAGCAGGGTGCCCGGTTTAGGGGCTGATCCATTGGTGCCCTGGAACGACTCGGTTACCCGATTGGCTACGCCCTGCCAGTGCCGGCACTGACTGTACATTTTACTACCGTCGGCATAATCGTACTCCACAAAGTGGTGGTCAAAGATCTCGCCCGTATCGGGACCGATGCGCATTCGACGTCCGCCCATGCCGTAGGCATGGGTTGGGTAGGCATCTTTTACCCAGTTGCTTACATCGATATTGTGGATGTGCTGTTCGTTGATGTGGTCACCACACAGCCAGTTGAAGTAGTACCAGTTGCGCATCTGGTATTCCATCTCGGTCTGCCCTTCCTCGCGGGGTCGTGTCCAGACTCCGCCACTGTTCCAGTACACGTGGGAGGTGACAATGTCACCGATCACCCCTTCCCGCATGCGCTCTACCCATTCCGTGTAGATGGTCTGGTAGCGGCGTTGCAGTCCGACCACCACATTGAGCTTTTGTTTTTTTGCTTTTTCGGCTGCCGCCAAAACCTTACGCACGCCGGGTGCATCGACGGCCATGGGTTTTTCGGTAAAGATGTGCTTGCCGGCATTCACCGCCGCCTCGAAGTGCACGGGCCGGAACCCCGGAGGTGTGGTCAGTATCACCACGTCGACCAGGGGCAACACTTTTTTATAGGCATCAAAGCCCACAAACTTATGGGCCTCGTCGACCATCACCCTTCCCGACATAGATTGTTGTTCACCACTGCTATCGGCATAGGTTTGATCGGTAATGTAATCGTAACAACTGTCGAGCCGGTCCCGGAAGGCATCGGCCATGGCAACCAACTTGACATTCTGGGCGGTAGATAGGGCTTGGGTGGCAGCTCCGGTGCCGCGTCCGCCACAACCGATGAGCCCGATCTTGATAGTGTCGTCGGCGAGTCCGGCATAGGCTTTGGCATCGAGTGTGGAGGCCATCAGGACACCACCGGCCGCCAGGGTGGACTGTTTCACAAAGGATCGGCGATCCATATGGTTTGGTTGTTTTTTCATACGGTTATGTTTTTAGTCTACAATTACTTGTTGAAAATAGGCTTCTACCTCTGCCCGGGTAAAGGTTCCTGCGGGCCGTACGATCCGGAAACCGGCGAAGGGCGAATCGGGATTCCACCAGATGCTTTTGGGAATCTGTGGGTCGCGCGCCTGCCATTTAGCCAGTGAAGGTGTGCGGTAAGTGCAATGGCAGGCAGTGGCATCATCGTCGTAGGCGCCCCCTTTTACTACCCGGTTGTATTTGCCTGTGATGGGGGCATAGACCTCCTGGGGCGCTTCCGGATCGAAGCCTTCCCGGTCCGGCACGTAGGGATCGACGGTGTATTCCGATACATTGCCGAGCATATCGTAGAGGCCCCAGGCATTGGGTTCTTTTTGCCCTACTTTGTGGTAGGCATCATCGGAATTATCAAAATACCAGGCAACATTATTCAATGGGGGCGAATCAGCTTCACCGGCCCGGCAGGCGTATTCCCATTCGGCCTCCGTGGGCAAGCGATAAAATTCACCCGTTTTTTCGTACAGCCACCGGCAGTATCGCAGTGCCGCCTGTTGGGTCATGCTCACGGCCGGGTACCCGTCGCGGCTTCCCATGCCGTAGGTGAAATCGAGGTAGGGTGGGGAAGGGCGCGTCACAGCGTCGACCGAATAGCCTTCCGTAACGGCTGCGGGACCGTCGTAGGTTTTTTCCCGGAAGGGCAGGTACTGATCGTAGGTGATTTCGTGGGCACTCATGAAAAAGGAAGGCATGTCAATGGGTGCTGTTTGCCCTTCCTCCGGACTACCCATTACAAAGGTTCCCCCGGGTATCGGGACCATCTCAATCGAAAAGTCGGTGCCCGGTATGGGCTGGGGGTAGGATTCGTGCTGACCGTAGAGAATAGAGCTGACCAGAATAGCCAGTACTGACAGGATACTTCGCATAGGTGTTGGTTGGTACACCCTGGAAGATAGGGAAAAAACAGGTGTCAGGTATGAGGTTTGAGGTATGAGGTATCAGGTATGAGGTATGAGGTATGAGGTATGAGGTTTGAGAAAAGTATTGCCGTTGGAAAATAGTGGTTGGCGATTCTAATCGATACAGTATGGACAGAGGTTTCGGCCAACCACTATTTTCCAACAGTCTTAAGCCGGTGGGCGTATTTTTTGCGGACCTTATTCACTTTGGGTGCGACTACGAAGGTACAGTAGGGGTTGCGGTTACCCACTTTGGCATAGTAATCCTGGTGCTCGACTTCGGCCGGGTAAAAGGCCTCCAGGGGGGAAAGTTCGGTGACGACCGGATCATCGTAGATATCGGAGGCTGTTTCTTTGATCACCTTTTCGGCTATTACTTTTTGCTCATCGGAATGGTAGAAGATGACGGAGCGGTACTGTGGTCCCACGTCGTTGCCCTGGCGGTTGAGGGTGGTAGGGTCATGGGCCGTGAAGAATATCTCGAGCAATTCTTCGGTACTTATACGGTCGGGATCATAGTGAAACTGAACCACTTCGGCGTGTCCGGTCGTTCCGCTACAGACGGTGCGGTAATCAGCCGTTTCTTTGGTGCCGCCGGCGTAGCCGGAAACAGCTCGTTCTACTCCTTCCACTTGTTGCAGAGCCGCTTCAATACACCAAAAACAACCTCCGCCCAGGGTAATGGATTCCAGATTTTCCATGACAGTGATTTTGTATGTAACAGATGCCCGAATAACACCTGGACCCCTGAGAAGTTTATCGAACAGCCAATGACTCCATCAGGCTGCCGGGAAGGGTGTCACTTACTTCCCGCAGGAATCGGGACATGGCCAGGCGCTTGGGATAATTCAGGTCGTAACTGATGTGGCGGGTATAGTAGGCCTCCAGATCGAAGGTGGGGTCAGGGGAAGGGAGTAAATACATCAGTTCGGGGACCTTAGCGACCCCCCGGGCCAAAGCCTCGTTAAAGGCTGCCACGAAGGCCGGATCCAGAGGGCGGGTGCTGATCCAGGCCGCAAAGACAAAGGGCAGGCCGGTATGGTCTTTCCAGGCCTCGCCGAGATCGTAGAAATACCTGTGTTTAGTTTCCAGGCCGATGGTCCGGTCGCCGATGACCAGGGCCCCGGTACGTCCGCCAATTTGATCGATGAAACCTTCACGGGCCGGTAAAATAACCGGGGTTAATTTCCAGAATTCCCGGAGCAGCAGCCTGGTCAGGGCTACGGAGGTGCGGGAGTGAAAATCTAGATAAAGAGTATCGAGTTCTGCCAGTGGCACATCCGAGTAGATCCCGACTGTTTTCACCGCACCCTCACTTCCAATGCAATAGTCAGAGATTAAATAAGGTGAACTCAAATTGGGTATGGCCGCAACCGGAATAAGCCCCAGGTCGACCTGCCCGTTTTCCAGCTTTTCGGCACAAACAGAAGGAATATCCAATTGCAGATCGATCTGACGGGAAATGGGATGATTCAGTAGCCCGTACAAAAGTGGCTTGGTGTTCAGGTAGCTCACGGCCGTAATCCGCAGTGGGTGGTCAGAGGATGGTTTTGTCATACCGGTTACGCCTTTTTGGGGTAAAGACCCTCCAGATGGGCCAGATCATTCTCTAACTGGAAAACAAATTCATCCGGTTGGTAATCAACCAGGTATAATCCGGTATTTGAATGATGATACTGGTCCATTTCCGATAATTCCTGTCTACGTAACAAGGTCATGAGGCAACGCATGGCCCGACCGTGGCTACAAACCAGGATGTTTTCTTCCGGTCTTTGTTTTAAATGTTCTACAAAGATGAACAGGCGGTCGGCCAATTGCTGAGCACTTTCACCGCCGGGGATGTGAGCTTCGTAGTCTCCGCTCTTCCAGGCATCGAGCATGGTCTTATATACAGCTTTCATTTCCGCAGAAGATGGTTTACCCTCATAGATCCCCCAACCCATTTCATTAATCTCGGGAAACTGTTCCCACGGTAAACCCTGGTCGATGAAGGGGGCCATGGTTTCATGGGTACGCTTCAGGGCAGAAGTAAGCACCACGTCGAAACCGCGATCAGCATAGCGCTGGTGAAAGGCTTTAGCCTGCTTATGACCCGTAGCGTTCAGCGGTGCGTCGATGCCACTTCCCTGAATGATGCGGTTTTTATTGAGCTCCGTTTCGCCGTGACGGACGATATAGATGGTTTTTTGCATGTAGTCTATTTATTCACCACGGGCAGTGATAGGTAGCCCTTGAATTGTTTGTCGTCTTCGAAAACGTGATCAGTATAGTCTTTGATCACTTCGTAGAGTGTATTTCGTTCAATGGGCTGGCGTCCTACCCGCCGGATCAGGGTGACGAGGTCCTGGGTACTCATGGCCGGGTTTTGTTCTTCGGCACCCGCCATGGAATAGATCTTGGTGGTATCGTCAATGGTACCATCGATATCGTTTACGCCAAAGGCCAGTGATAGCTGAGCTGTTGTGCGCCCGATCATCGGCCAGTAGGCTTTGATGTGATCGAAATTATCGAGGTATATCCGGCTGATCGCGTAATTGCGCAGGTCTTCCAGGGTAGTGGATTCCGGCAGGTGCGACATCTGGTTGTTCTCGTTGCGGAACTTAAGGGGGATGAAGGTCTGGAAGCCACCGGTCTTGTCCTGCAACTGACGCAGTTTCTCCAGGTGGTCAATGCGGTGGCGGAATTCCTCAATGTGTCCGTAAAGCATGGTCGCATTGGATCGGCCACCCAATTCGTGCCAGATCTCGTGGATGCGTAACCACTGTTCTCCCGTACATTTACCACCGGCGATCTGATCGCGGATTTCCGGGTGGAATATCTCAGCACCACCGCCCGGCATGGAATCCAGGCCGGCATCTTTCATGCGTTTCATACCTTCTTCGTAGGAGATCTTTTCCTTTTTGAAGATGTAGTGGTATTCGACGGGAGTAAGGCCCTTTACGTGTAAATCGGGACGATGCGCCTTTATGGCGCTGAACAGGTTCTCGTAAAAGGGTACATCGTACTGGGGCAGCACACCGCCAACGATATGCACCTCGGTGACCGGCTCATCATCGTATTGTTTGACGATGTCCATGATATCATCGAGGCTGTATTCCCAGCCTTCTTCACGCTTTTTGATCAGGCGGGAATAGGAGCAAAAGGTGCAGGTGTACAGGCAGACATTGGTGGGCTCCACGTGAAAGTTCCGGTTGAAATAGGTCTTGTCACCGTGTTTCTTTTCCCGGATGTGGTTTGCCAATCCGCCGAGGTAGCCGAGTGTTCCCTTCTCGTAGAGGAGAATACCCTCCTCGGGGGTGATGCGCGCACCATCCACCACCTTGCGGGCAATGGTCTTTAGTTCGGCCGACAGGTTCGGGTCATTCAAAATGGTCGATACGGAGGTCCCTTGTTGCATATCTTCGTTTTTTGGCGAAAGCCTGATAACGGTTTTTACCCTATAACAAGCATTCGGAACTTTCAGTTTTATTTGAAAGAAAATATCCGAATTGTGATGCAAAGATAGGGTATTCGAAAGCGGAAGTCGGAAAGCGGAGGTCGGAAATCGAAAGCAGAAATCGAAAGTAAACCTGAAAACAACATTTTCCAAAATGATCGAATCCCCCTCTCCCCCAAAAATAAGTAGACCGCAAATGATCCTTCGTCCGGAAATGGGAGAGGGTTAGGGGGGAGGGTGAAGGGAGGTCGGAAACCGGAGGTCGGAAATAAGTGTGATCCTTGTGATTTCCGATCTCCGACTTCCAATTTCTCCGTACCTTACCCGTATGCTCAGTATTCTCATCCCCATTTACCAATATGATATTCAGGCGCTGGTGCGTGAACTCGTTCGCCAGGCACAAAACCTGTCGGTAGCCTGGGAGATAATTTGTCTGGATGATGATTCGGATGCTTTTTGGCGCGACCGCAATCGATCAATAAGCCAATTGGATGGTGTGCAGTACCGGGAGGCCGGTAAAAACCTGGGGCGATCCCGGGTTCGCAATCGCCTGGTTCAAATGGCAAACCATCCTTTCGTCCTTTTTATGGATTGTGATAGTGGGGTAGTGCGCTCCGATTTTCTGTCTGTTTACGTAGAGGAGCTTCAGGACAATCAGGTGTTATGCGGAGGAAGAGTGTACCGCAATTATCGTCCTGAGGAACCGTTGTATACGCTTCATTGGCTATACGGTAGGGAACGGGAGGAGCAACCGGCCGAAAAAAGGGCTTTACAGCCTCATCACGCATTCATGACCAATAACTTCGTGGCCCCGCGATCCGTGTTGGTACGCTTCCCCTTTGAGGAAGCCCTTACACAGTACGGGCACGAGGATACGCTGTTTGGCCAGCAGCTGTCAGATGCCGGTATACCGGTAAAGCATTTAGATAATCCCCTGGAGCACCTCGGCCTGGAGCGCTCGGATATTTTTTTAGCGAAAGCTGAACAAGCCATCGATAACCTGGCCTTTTTGCGAAAGCGGGGAACCACCATCGACACCCGGCTTGCCAGTACCTACGACGACATCCAGCGACGGGGGTTTGCGGGTTTGATTCGTTGGGGGCTGAGTCTGCTGCGGCCCTGGTTCCGGCGCAACCTGTTGTCGGAGCATCCCGATCTGCGCATTTTTGATCTGTACCGGTTGGAGCACTTCCTGCAGGCCATGCGCAAATAAGCAAAATTGCGGTTGGGGGTCTGTAGCGGATGTTGTACTTTTCCGCAAATCAGCTGCTATGCGGAACGAGTTCATTGCCTTTGCCATCCTGTCAACAGCCCTGACGGTAGCTCTGGGTTATTGGATCCACCCCAATTGGTATGCCCTGGGTCTTCTGTTCGGACCATTGATCATAATCGGTATCTACGATATGATCCAGAAGAAGCACGCCATTATGCGCAACTTCCCCATCCTCGGGCGTGGACGGTATGTGATGGAAGAATGGCGTCCGAAACTCTACCAATACTTTATCGAATCCGATACCAACGGTACCCCTATCAACCGCGTCGACCGGTCGGTGGTTTACCAGCGGGCCAAACATGTACTGGACACCTCTCCCTTTGGTACGCAAATGGATGTGTACAGTGAAGGGTACGAGTGGATGAACCACTCGATCGGTGCGCTGGATGCTCATAAGCTCGAACACGATCCCCGTGTACTAATTGGTGGCCCCGACTGCAGCCAACCCTATTCCTGTAGTGTGTTAAACGTGTCGGCTATGAGCTACGGATCCCTGAGTAAGGCCGCCATTGAGGCCCTCAATGGCGGTGCAGCGGAAGGTGGTTTTGCCCACAATACGGGAGAAGGCGGGATTAGTCCTTACCACCTTAAACCGGGGGGCGACCTGATCTACCAGATAGGAACCGGTTATTTTGGCAGCTGTGATAAAAAGGGGAATTTCTCCGAATCTGCCTTTGCGGAGCAAGCTGCCCGGCCCACTGTGAAAATGATTGAGATCAAATTGTCGCAAGGCGCTAAGCCCGGGCACGGGGGGATATTGCCGGGGCGTAAGAATACCGCTGAGATTGCTCAAATCCGCGGAGTGGAGCAAGGGGTGGACGTACTTTCGCCTCCTTATCACCGTGCGTTTAGCAACCCCAAGGAAATGCTGGTCTTTCTGAACCGACTCCGGGAATTATCGGGCGGAAAACCGATTGGCTTCAAATTGTGTATTGGTCACCGCAGTGAGTTTTTAGCGATTTGCAAGGCGATGCGAACCACGGAGATCTATCCGGATTTTATTACCGTCGACGGTGCCGAGGGTGGTACGGGCGCCGCGCCGGTGGAGTTTTCCGATAGTGTGGGTATGCCATTCCGGGAAGGGTTGGCCTTTGTCCACGATGCTTTGGTGGGTTTTGGTTTGCGGGAGCACATTAAAGTATTAGCGGGTGGTAAGATTATCACCGGTTTTCATATGTTCCGCGCCATGGCACTCGGAGCGGATGTGTGTATGAGTGCACGGGCAATGATGCTCGCTTTGGGGTGTATTCAGGCCCTGGAGTGTAATAAGAATACGTGCCCAACCGGAGTAGCTACCCAAGATCCCGAGCTGGTGGCCGGATTGGTGGTTGCGGATAAAAATAAACGGGTGGCGAGTTTTCACCGCGAAACAGTGGAAAGTTTTGTGGAATTACTAGCGGCAGCCGGGCTAAAAGACCCGCATCTGGTGACCCGTCAGCACGTGATCCGCCGGGTCAGCATGAACCTGGTAAACACCTATCAGGATGTTTTCCCGGGCATACCCCCCCAATCGCTTCAGCAGGAAGAATCGGTACCGGCTAGTTGGCTCAACGACTGGAAAGCAGCTGATCCTTCCTCCTTTGCCCCTAATATGAAACAGTTACTGCCCTACTAACCATGGAAACCTACATTGCATTACTAAGGGGTATCAACGTTAGCGGCCAGAAGAAGATCAAAATGGCTGATCTCCGGGCGCTGTTACACCAAAAAGGTCTGCAAGAAGTACAAACGTATATCCAGAGTGGAAATATCGTTTGTAATACCCTCTACGATGCTTTAGCCTTACGGCAAAAAATTACTGAAGGTATTGCTGAGCAGTATGGCTTCGATGTGCCAGTTCAGGTAATTCCGGCTGCTGACTGGCTATATTGGGCCGACCAGAATCCCTTCCTCCCGGACTACGAAGGAGAGCTAAAATATCTCCATCTCACTATTCTGGAGAAAGATCCGGGACCGCTTGGGCCTTTACCGTTCGAGACCCCCGATCAATTCGAACAGCGCGGTCGTCTGGTCTATCTCTATTGCCCCGACGGGTACGGTCGCTCTAAACTCACCAACTCTTTTTGGGAAAAGAAGGCCAGCTGCGCTGCCACCACCCGCAACTGGAAAACGGTGCGGAAACTGGCGGAGATGGTCGGGATGGAGACTTGAGGGACATGGAGACCGGAAGGGACTGGAGAGAAATAAGAGACCGGAGGGACGGACTTGCATAGGATCAAGAGCATAAGCTTTTTATTTAACCAATGCTATTGGTGGGGTAGCGCGTGAAGCGTCGCCCGCCTCTGCCCTATGCGGGCTTCGGCGGGCGTGGAGCGTGGAGATGGGGATAAACAATACCCCCCCCACCACAGCTAAAGCTGTGGGCTTAATGATAGCTGTGGGCTTACTCAGGGACGTTCACGCCGTACATGCCCGGCGAAGTCCGATAGGACGCAGGCAGGAGACCTGCGCCGTAACCCGTTACTTACATTGGGTGGCGAACGGTGGTGCCGAAAAGATTCTTCCCGCGTTCGTTGCTCTTGATCAGGAAAAACAAATTGGTCAATTAGCCATAGCCCTTTAAGGCACATATCTTAAAACCTGTCAACGCTATTCAGTCCAGGTCAACTTCTGACTTCTGACTTCTGACTTCTGATCTCTGACTTCTGACTTCTGATCTCTGACTTCAGACTTCTGACTTCTGATCTCTGACTTCTGATTTCTGATCTCTGATTTCCGACTTCCAAACCCCTCCCGGAAAACCGTGATAAACCACATCCCCGGAAACTATGGTTACTTCGGAACAATAGTAATCGGACATTTAGGTTAATGGAGGGCACAACCCCTTCTGGACCTGAAATACCGATTATGAAACACTTTATGCCCATACTCTTCGGGCTTATCTGTAGCGTTGCAGTAAGCCAGGCGCAACCGAATTTCTATTCCGCTATGCCAGTGGCCGGGGAACGCACTGGTTCCATGCAGTGGACCGTAGGAGAACTATTCTCCGGATACCGTGCTGGTGGTGACGGCGCTTCCCTGACCGAGGGCTTTATTCAACCTATGCTTGCTATGGCCACCGATCTACGGCCCCGTTTGGAGCGAGCCAGGATCACGGCCTTCCCAATTCCCGCCCGGGATTACCTGACCGTACAATTCGATAAAACTACCGAATGGACGCTGTTCCTTTTCGATCTGAGAGGTCGAATGCTATTCTCCTGGGAGGTACGTTCGGCCAAAACGGACATCCCATTGGCAGATCTCCGTCCGGGGGTGTACCTATTGCGCGTGCTGGATGCCGGCCGGCGCTCTCAGGTTATCCGCTTCATCAAACACTAAACCACGAACCCATGTCTTCCTTAAAATTGCTTCTTCTGTGTCCTGTACTTTTATTCCTGTCGGGCATTGCCCGGGGTCAGTCATCCGGACAATACCTGAACTACCAGGCCATCGCCCGGGATGACAGTGGCCAACCAATTGCTGATACTCAGATCCGATTGCGGCTTCGGTTATTTCACATTGACTCGAACGGCGTCTCCGAACAGCTCACCGCTGAGACCTACCGTCCCCGGACCGATGAGGCCGGTTTTTTTCAGGTGAATGTTGGTCAGGCCACGGGGCCGGATTTCTTGACCTCTCTGGATTGGGGAAACGGGCAATACGAACTCAACGTAGAATGGGATCCCGCCGGCGGGACCGATTACCGAGATCTTGGGTCCCGGGAACTGCTGCCAGTGCCTCTCGCTTTGCACGCCCTCTCGGTTGAAAGCGTGGACGATGCCGACGCTGATCCCCAAAACGAGTTTCAGTATCTCGAATACGACCGGGAAACGGAGATCTTGCGCCTTACCACCGAGCCGCAGGATGATGTGGTCATTGGAGGCGGCATACGTTTGCCGCAACCGCTCTTCATCAGAAAGGCTAACACCATTTTGAATAATGATGTGAAAGCCGGACAATTTGTATTCGGTACCGAGCAACTTGATTACGTGCCGGAGTCGGAGCGTGGTAGCCGTTTTTTCTTCGATAGGGAAACAAGTTCCTTCAGGGCAGGTACTACATTTTCCGATACAATTAATCAGTCTATTTTTCTGAATGCTGCAAATACCGAGGTTTGGGACCAGGAGTTTTTAGGTGAATTTTCCTTCGCTGCGGGACGCATGACGATGGCTTCAGGAAATGGTTCGGTAGCCTTCGGTGATCAGAATCTGGCCGGTGGCAGGGAGAGTCTGGTGGCTGGGAAGGCGAACGGAGCCTTTGCTGATAACTCATCGGTGCTTGGTCTTGGCAATCTTGCCGGTGCACTGGGGCAAACAACGGTTGGTATGTATGCCAGCCCTCCCGATAATCAGGTATCACCGAATACCTGGCAAGCAGGAGACCCGATTTTTAAAGTAGGTAATGGGACCAGTTTTTCAGAACGTTCCTCAGCACTTACCATCTTAAAAAATGGTCAAACGCAAGTGAACGGATGGATCACTGTGGAACCAGGGATACTGGTAAATCCCTTTGTGACCGGACAATTGGTTTTGGGGTATCAACGAATTGAAATGCTGGAGAATGGCCTCGGCGAGGTTTCTATCCGTCCCGAGCGCATAGAGTTAAAGGACCGATTTAATAACATCTGGATCGGAGAGGATAGCGGTTCCTCCATTTCCAGTGGCGAAGATAATCTTGGCGTTGGCCGGTTTGCGGCCATGTCGATGGAATCGGGATTTGGGAATACCTTCCTGGGAACAGAAGCCGGCCGGGCGCTGAACGATGGAGATGGGAATGCCATAGTCGGGAACCGGGCCGGGCGCCAACTCCAGCAGGGATCGTTCAATACATTTATGGGCATGGAGGCAGGCTTAAATCTGTCGGCGGGGGAGGGGAACACCTTTATCGGGCGTCAGGCAGGCCGGATACTTTCCGGCGGTAGCCATAATACCCTAATTGGCCACGAGGCGGGAGAGTCCCTGCAAACGGGATCCGGCAATATCCTCATCGGTCGTGCTGCCGGGGAGGATCTCACTACCGAAAGCGACCGCCTGTTCATCGATAACAACGGCCGCAATGCCGATAATGCGCTCATCTACGGGGAATTCGACAATGAGATCTTGCGGATCAACGGAAGTCTGGGCGTCGATAAGCGTCCTTCCTTCGGGCTGAATCTCGACGTGCTGGGCGACGCCAGGGTAGGAGCCAGTAATGAAGCCAATGGCCCCAGTGAATACCTGGCGATCAATGGGCAGGCAGGTACCTGGTTTCTCAATACGGTGAATACCAATTCCCGGTCTGGTTCCGGTTTTTACATAAGTCCCAACGGAGGTGGACCGGATGGCTATTTTCATCTGAACGTAAACGGAGATGCCGGATTCGGCACCACCAATCCCCAGGCGGATGTTCACGTGGTGCACGGCGATCAGGCGGGAGTGGACGGCTTGCGGATCGAGCATACGGGAAATAGCGATAACTACTGGACGTATTGGGTGAGTAATAATACCGGCCGCCTGTTCGTATTTACCAAAGCAGCGGGAGCCGGTCCGGACGATTACGTCGGGGTCTATAACGACGAAACGGGTGAATATTTCGCCCGGTCCGATCGTCGTGTCAAAAAGGATATTCAGCCCATCGCCGGGGTCTTGCCCAAACTGAAGGATATCCCCTTGTATCAATACCGGTACGAACACCAGGAATCAGCATCCTCAGCACCTGTACTCGGCGTGATGGCGCAGGACCTGCTGCCCCATTTCCCGGAACTCGTCATGCACGATCAGGAGAACGACACGTACCTGGTCAATTATAAAGGACTTTCCGTAGTGGCCCTGCAGGCCGTTCAGGAGCAACAGCAGGAGATCAATGATCTGGAAAATCGTGTTGCCGAATTAGAGCGATTGGTCCAATCAGCCCTTTCGAAAGAGTGATTAGGGCTCGTGTTATTCATTTTCTTTTAGTAGGGGGTGTTTCTCTCACCACTAAAGTGGATTGAAAATGTTTGTTGGATTCACGACCACAGCAAAAGCTGTGGCCTTAATCAGGGACGTGCAAACCGTAGAGCGTGGCTGTGTACCCTGAGCCGTGGAGCGTGAACCGTCGACCGTTTTATTATCTTTGCTTTCGCAAAAAAATACGGAAACATGGCTCGACCGTTCATTCTTTTACTGATGATTTTTGGATTGGCTGCTTGTTCAGATGCTCCCCGTTCTTCCTGGGAGGATCAGGTGGAACACCTTGGGACGTTGCGGGCCATAATGCACCAAAACGATGTGACTCCGAAAACCTTTCTCGATCAGCTCAATAATCGGGATAGTTTATACGCGCTGGGGGCGGTCGCTTATTTAAAAGGAGAGATCCTGATGTTGGGAGGAGAAACTATAATTGCCGGTACGGACACCAGTGGATCGGTCACCATTTCCGGTGATCCGGAAACCGGTGCCTGCCTGATGGTTGCGGCCCGGGTTGGATCGTGGTCCGAAATCGCTATTCCCGACGAGGTTACAACCCAGCAGGGGCTGGAGGAATACATAGTAGCGGTTGCTGATCAATGGGGGATCAATACTGCCCAACCCTTTCCCTTTCGCCTGGAAGGTCGATTTAAAACCATGGATTGGCACGTGGTAAACTGGGAAAACGGAGATACCGAGCATTCCCACCAAAAACACATCGAGTCGGGACCACACGGTACGCTGACGGAAGTTGATGCGATCCTGCTTGGGTTTCGTTCGACCAAGCACACAGGAATATTTACGCACTATGATTCCGATTTTCACATGCATATGGTGTTGGATGATCGCAGTCTGGCCGGTCACGTTGACGGGTTTATTCCGGGGAAGCTTACCTTGTATTTGCCGGCCTCGTAAATGTTTGGAGAACCTATCCTAAAAAGTAAAAAACCATGGGCCATGGACCATGGTCCATGGCCCATGGTCCACGGTTCAAGGTATAACCCTTACCCTTAGCCTTATCCTAAACCTAAACCTAAACCTTAATCTCAGCCTCAACCTCAACCTTCCCTGCCCGCCGAAACGCAGTGAAGGTGGGAATCTCAACCTTAATTATTCCCTGCTCTTCGCCAGCGCACTGGTGCTTCTGGTTCCTTCTTGCGATCAAGGGCCTGGGCTGGGAGTAATTTCAGTGCTTCCTGGACGGCCCGTTCAAGCTGCGGATCCTGACCGGCAGCTACTTTGGCGGGATCCTGAATCACCTCGATATCGGGAGCAACTCCTTCTCCCTCCACGGCCCATTCGCCATTGGCATCGAAGAAACCTCCGCGGGGTGCGATCATATATCCACCGTCGACGAATTGGGGGGTGTCCCAGGTACCTACCAGGCCACCCCAGGTGCGGGTGCCGACCAGCGGCCCGAGTTGCGCCTCCCGGAACATATACGGGAGCAGATCTCCGCCGGAACCGGCCCGCTCATTAATGATCATCACTTTTGGTCCGAAGATGCCCGCCATGGGAGTAGTCCACGGGCGGCGGTCGTTGGCCTTGCTGTTAAAGTACCCGAACAGCTTCCGGTTCATAATATCGATCATGTAATCGGCCGCTGAACCACCGCCGTTATTGCGTTCATCAATGATGACTCCTTGCTTATCCTGCTGGGAAAAGTAGTAGCGGTTGAAGTAAGTAAAGCCACCACCACCGGTGTTGGGAACGTACACGTAGGCGATTTTACCGTCGCTCATTTCATCCACTTTGCGGCGATTGCTTTCCACCCAGTCGAAGGAGCGTAGTCCCCCTTCGTTACTAACCGGAGTTACTGTGATGAGACGCGCTCCTTCTTCGGTCGGACTGTCGTTAATCAATAGTTCGGTCAGGCGGCCCGCTGTCCCCTCGAATGCACTATAGGGATTGGCAGGAGCCTCCAAAGACCGACCGTTGACGGCGAGGATGTAATCACCTTCACTAACGTCCAGTCCGGGTACGGCGAGCGGTGCCTGCAGGTTGGGGTTCCAACTTTCACCATCGTATATCTTGGTGATTCGGTAGCGTCCGTTGACTACTTCCAGGTCAGCGCCCAATAATCCGATAGGTACATAATCGACGTCGGGCAGGTCACCGCCTCCCGTATAGGAATGACCGATCGACACTTCGCCGCTGACAATATCGAGCACGTAGGTGAGCTCGGAACGGTGACGCACGTGGTCGATCCAGGGCCGGTACCATTCGTAGATGGTCTCCCAGGGGGCACCGTGTACATTATCCACGTAGAGGTAATCGCGCTGAAAGCGCCAGCCTTCCCGGAAGATCTGGACGTATTCCTCTTCCGGAACGACTTTCTTACGAATATCGATGGTCAGCTTACCGCTGCCCACTTTTTGGGACTCGCCACCGGTGGAAACAATTCCCCACGTACTGCCGCTGCGGTAAAGCAACTGTTTTTTGTCTTTAGTGGGGATAGCCACATTGACGGGCTGCATAAATTCACTGAGTTTACGGTCATTCAGATTGTATTTATGCATGGTAAAGCCCGGTTGATTAGGAACGCTTTCCATGATGAAAACGCTACCGGCCGGCCCCTCGGCGAGTGCCTGGAAAGAGCGGGTCGGTACCCCGTCGATGGCCAAAATCCGTTGTTGGATACCATCCATATCAATGTTGACAACCACCGAATCGGAGTTATCTTTATCCTCTTTTTCATCGGGATCGGGTTCATCATCAACGCGAGGCAGCAGGGGGGAGGCTTCACCTTCTTCCAACACGATCAGGTACAGGGACCGGGAGATATCGGGATCGTAGGAACTCATATCCAGCCAGCCGGTATTCAGGCCGTAATTAGTACTGGCCAGGAAATACAGGTATTTACCGCTGGCATCCCAGGCGGGGGTAAGGGCATCGGCCAGATCATTGGTGAGTTGGTAGGCCTGTTCGTCCTCCAGACTATAGGCCATGATGGTCTTAAAGTGATTATCCTGCTGGCGGGCGTAGGCAATCCATTTACCATCCGGGGACCATACGGGTTTCATTTCCCGGTCGGGATGGGCGTAGCGGTCCGTATCCGCAATAGTGGCTTCGCCTGATTCCACGTTCACGTACCAAATGTTGTAATCGGTATCGGTGAAGGCAATATGGGCACCATCGGGTGACCATACCGGGCCGTAGTAAAAGGTAGGGTCGGGTAAGCTGATAGCACGTGGCTCATCAAGCCCTTTTTGGTCGGCGATCATTAACTGATATTCGCCGGAGGCATCACTGAACCAGGCAATCTGCTGACCGTCGGGCGACCAGACCGGGGCCCGGTCGGCCGCATCAGAGGAATTGGTGATGGCCCGCCAAGAACCGTTTTCCTTGGGAACGGTGAAGATATCGCCCCGGTATTCAAAGATGGCCCGCTGGCCGGTTGGTGAAATTTGGGGGTTGGAGAGTTGATTGGGACGTACATTTTCCCAGCGTGGGCGTGACCAGGTCAGGTCACCTTTCACCTCAATATTTAATTGCTCCGTTTCGCCGGTTGAAAAATCGTACACATGCAGGTAGCCGCCCTGTTCGTATACGAGGGCATCGTCCCCAGCATCCAGGCTTTTAACGTCGAATTGCGTGTGGGTAGTGATCTGCTCTACAGCTTCCGTTGCCGGATCGTACGACCAGATGTTCATGGTGTAATCCCGTTCGGAAAGGAAGTACACTTTCCCGTTGTGCCAAACCGGGTCGAGATGTCGCTCATCGGTGGGCTGGGGTACGCGTTGGAGGGATAGATCATCGAGGTCGACCACCCAGATAGGCATAGCCTGGCCTCCGCGGTAGTTACGCCATTCGGCATCCCAAAAGGTGATGGGGGTGTAGGCCAGATACTCCCCATCGGCGGATATTTCACCGAAAGCGGCACGAGGTACGGGTAAAGCTTCCGGCAAGCCCCCTTCCGTAGAGATGGTATACAATCTATTGGTTTGAGTAGGGTGGCTTTCCCGACCAGAGCGGAACAGAACGGCGGATCCGTCGGGTGTCCATCCCTGTACCTGATCGCCTCCGGGATGCCAGGTCAGCCGGGTGGGCTGACCGCCCGAGACGTGTACCGTATATACATCGGTATTTCCATCGTACTGGCCGGTAAAGGCAATAGTCTGGCCATCGGGCGAAAAGTGGGGGTCGCGTTCTGCCCCGGTAGCTGAAGTCAGTCGGCGTGCACCGCCACCAGTACGATCAGCGATCCAGAGATCGTTGGCATAGACAAATACAATGTGATCCTGACTAATGGTTGGCTCTCGCAACAATCGCGTGCCTTGTGCTTCCGTGGATTGCCAGGTGGTGGCAAACAAGAGAAGTACACTTAACTTAAGAAAGGTATTCATTAGAGTGCGTTTAGTGAGTGAATGCCCCGTTCGCAAATTGGTCGGGTTTTTGAAAATAGGGAATTCGTACAAAAATTGGCTACTTTGGGCAATTCAACTAACAGAATTGGACTATGGGATCTGTCAAAGAACGTTTTGACCTGACGGGTAAAGTGGCCGTCATTACCGGGGCTAGTAAAGGGATTGGCCTGGCTATTGCCCGTGGCCTGGCAGAATTCGGTGCCAGAGTAGTCATTAGCAGCCGAAAACAGGAATCAGTCGATCAGGTTGCCTCCGATCTGAAGAAAGAGGGACTGGAAGCAACCGGCATCGCCTGCCACGTAGGTCATTCCGATCAGCTCAGAGAACTGGTAGATAAGACCATTGAGGTCTACGGAGGGATCGATATCCTGGTCAATAATGCCGCCACCAACCCGGCTTATGGCCCCATTCAGGAGGCGGATAATGCCTTGTTTCAAAAGATTATGGAGGTGAACGTTCAGGCGCCGTTCGAATTATCTAATCTGGTTTATCCGAGTATGAAAGAGCGCGGTGGCGGTTCGGTCATTAATATCAGTTCGGTGGAAGGCTTGAAGCCTTCTTTTGGATTGGGGTTATACAGTGTATCTAAGGCTGCCCTGATCATGCTTTCGCAAAACCAGGCCAAGGAATGGGCTTCCGTTGGTATTCGGGTAAATGCGCTTTGTCCGGGTCTGGTAAAGACCAAATTCAGTTCTGCCTTATGGCAAAATGAATCGGTTATGCAGATGATCAATAATCATCTGCCACAGGGGCGGATGGCTCAGCCCGAAGAGATGGTAGGACTGGCCGTATTCCTGGCCAGCGAGGCCTCTTCCTATACAACGGGGGGAGTATTTACGGCTGATGGCGGGCATATGATCGCCGGGTAGTATAAAGTGAG
>CAYFGK010000073.1:157-36248 GCA_964342305.1 uncultured Saprospiraceae bacterium
ACGGTTAAGGTTATCGAACCGGAGGATGCCTCATAATATACGGGATTAAAATAAGTCTGGGGTCCCGCATTTTCAGGATATCCTCCGTTTTTCCGTTACCACCATCATTTTGCTGGTTGTCGATGCCCAGCTTTGCCCGCCATAGCCTGTTAGGGCTCGGCAAGACGATGTATCAATAGGCAGCGGTTAATTCGTGTTTGAGGCCTTTGTAGTCTTTCAGGACGGCCTTTACCGATCCTACGGTCAGGGGTGACTCCACCTGCAGGGGGATGCGGTTTTTATCGTCGGTCACCCAGACATTCACTTCGGCACCTTCGTTGAACACGTTTCCGGCGATGACTTCGGGGGAGAAGATCATGGCGTCGAATTTACCTTGTCCCCGCACTCGTTTCTTTTCTTCTTTCCCCTTATATACTACCCGCAGGGGCCAGGTCTTTTTGTCGATAAAAACTTTGATCGGGAAAGCTTCGCCCTCCTCCATCTGACCAAAGTCCAGGTTGCGGCTGAAGTATATAATCGACAGGATATCGTGGATGCATTGCTCCACCTGATATTCTTTTGTCTCTGCCTCCTCTTTAGATTTACCGCGCAGGGATTTAGCTACCTGTTGATTACGATCGAAGGTCACTTTGTCGTACAGGCGGTAGGGCCCTTCTTCCACATCGCGCAGGGATACGCTGGGCAACAGCGTTTCCTTATCGAGCCAGCTGTGGTACTTATCGCGCACCTTGAAGAAGGAATCGTACGAACGGTAGGTAGAGCCGATGGCACTAATGTGGTACTGTCCGTTGGGGGTTTCCTCTACCTTAAAGGTTACCTCTCCGGCCGAGACCCACACGAACTTCCAGTTGTAGTACATTTTGTACGTCAGTTCTTCGCCCGGTTGAAAGGCAGAATTATCGATCGCACAGTATTGCTTATTGACCGATTCTCCGGTGCCTTCCACGGGAAGGTCAGTCGTGCGTTCCCCCGGTAGGGAAAGGCCCGTCAGCATGGTCATGGTCAGTGCCAGGACGCCGGTTTGTAACAATGGAGTGGTCATGTTCATTGGGTTTAATCAGGTTCATTTGCACCACGGTGGCCAGTCCGTACAGTCCTGGTAGCAGGAGGTTGATGAGGAACAAGCCGTAGGTGGCCATCAAAATACTTAGTTCATTATCCGCGAAATGCCCCCACATAAAGAGGGCGATCTCACCCCGTGCAATCAGGCCCAGGGCCGGAGGTAGCGGTACACTCGTCTGGATCAAAAAAACGGAGGCGATCCCCGCCAGTGCCGTTCCCATATCCAAATCTATGCCTGCTACGCGTAGCATGCAATAGTACTGCAAGCTATAAACTCCGTAGCGGGCAGCAGCCAGACCTAACGCTCGCAGCACCGGCCGCCGCGTATAGGTTTTTGCTACATCTACAGAATGACGGACGAACCCAATTCGTTGTATTTGCGGCCATCTTTTAACAATAAATAACAAATTAGGGAGGTGTAACAACATTATTGCCAGGGCAATAGTGGCTCCAATACCGAGGGCTGCCAGAGGCCACCACCGTCCCCAATCGATCTGAACCCAGGCAGGGAAAAAGTACAGAGCTCCCAACCAACCGAACCCCAGTAGAACCACCAATTGCACCAGATTAGCCGCTACTGTGGCCAGGATAATGGCTTGCCGCGAGGTATCCATACTGGCCAGTACCCGTCCCAGATAATCGCCCAGCCGGTTGGGCGTGAACAGGGAAAAGGTCACACCGACGAGGACGGCCCGCAGATGTTCCCGGGCAGACAAGTTGGAAAAACGGGCCGTAAAACACTGCCACTTCCGGCTTTCCAGCCACCAATTGAGTGGCATAAGGCAAAAAGCAAGAAGTACCCACATCAGCGATTCGGGTCCCAGTTCCTGGCGGGCATGGTGGTATAGTTGCCCCAGATCCTGCCCCCTAATCCGTTGTTCGTACAGTACATACCCCAATGCAATCACCAAAAGCACCTTCAGGCTGCGGTCGAGCCAGCGACGACGAGTGGGATTCAGTGCGGGAAGGAAAGCATACTGGGATTTGCGCAAAACAAAACGTTTCAAAAAATTTGTTGATCGCTGCTATTAATAGTAATTTGCTGTTTATGAAGAAGAAAGCAGCCCCCTACCGAATTCTGGGCATTGATCCGGGTACGAACGTACTGGGGTATGCTATCCTGGAAGTACGGGGTAAGGAGTTGGAAGCGCTCGACATTGGGGTCGTTTACCTGAAACACCTCGACCAGCACCAGTACAAGTTAAAAAAGATTTTTGAGCGTCTGCAGGCTATCATCACCAATTACCAGCCGACGCAGATGGCCATCGAAGCGCCTTTTTTCGGTAAGAACCCCCAATCCATGCTCAAATTAGGCCGGGCACAGGGCGTAGCTATGGCTGCCGGCATGACCCGTGGCCTGGAGGTAACCGAATATTCTCCAAAAAAGATCAAAGTAGCCGTTACCGGTAACGGAAATGCGGCTAAAGAACAGGTAGCCGCCATGCTCAACTCCATCCTGAAAGTCAATCTGGAGCATAAGTATATGGATGCCTCCGATGCGCTGGCGGTAGCACTGTGCCACTACTATCAGGCTTCGAGTGTTCTGCCGGGCAAAAAACGCTACTCCGATTGGTCCTCTTTCCTGAAGGACAATCCCGGGCGAAAGGGATAGGGGTTGAAATCAGAAATCAGAAGTCTGAGGGCAGAAGTCTGAAATCTGAAGTCAGAAGTTTGAAGTCTGAAGTCTGAAATCTGAAGTCTGAAGTCTGAAAAAAAACTGCGAATCACCGCCCGTACGGGCTGCACTCACCGCGTGAAAAAGGCGAGTTTAGACTTTAGACTAAAGATTAAAGACTGGAAACTGACTTCGAAATCGGAGATCGGAAATCAGAGGTCAGAAATAATACGCAACTACTCTTCCCGGAGTCCCCTTCTCTTCGAAACACCAAAAGCCCGGCGCCAGCGAATTATCCAGTGTGAAAAAAGAGAGGTGACTGAGTGATTCGACCTTCATGGTCGATAAAGGTCCGGGGGACCTTTAAGCGAAGGAACCGCGAAGCGGTAACCCCGTATATTTGCGAATCAAAAAAACTACACTAAGTTCATCTGAAAAACCTACATCCGGGGGTGAGTTTTCGAAATCAGAGGTCAGAAAGCTTTAACAACCTAACCCTTTCTCCAACTCTCCAACTCTCCCTTTCTTTTTTAAAGATGCAGCAACCAGGCAAGATTGAACCATTCAGCCCGCCCGATTTATCGGTTGGGGTCTGAGCACCATGCTCGATGCAATGCTGGGCCATGCAAAAACTAATGCTTCGAAGCTAGAATTAAGCGCACGGCGAGTCCCAGTGCTCTCCAGTCTCTGAAATCCCTACTGTCCCTACACCCGCTCCGCTACGGCTTTCGCCAAATCAGCCATCTCTTCGGAAGTCATGTCGACCGGTGGTTTTCCGAAACCCAGATCGCTTACCGTACGGATAGGCATCAGGTGTACGTGGGCGTGGGGTACCTCCAGTCCCACGACAGCTACGCCTATGCGCTCGCAAGGCACCACAGATTCCAGGGCTTTAGCCACTTTTTTGGCGAAGATCATCAGGTCACCCAACAGGTCATCCTCCAAATCGAAAATGTAATCAGTCTCCTGCTTGGGGACCACCAGGGTGTGCCCCCTGGTCATGGGACGAATGTCGAGAAAAGCGTAGTAGCGATCGTCTTCGGCGATTTTATACGATGGGATCTCTCCCTTAATGATCTTGGAAAAAATAGTAGCCATAGGATGATTTCAGGTTTACGGTTCGAGGGACAAAAAATGGAAATAAGGCAGAATACGGAATGCTCAGGCCTAATCACCATCCGCAGCTATGCCGCTTCCGAAGTGGTATGAATCAGCTTATCCCTGCATTTAAACGGAGATATTCACTACTTCAAATTCCATGTTACCACGGGGCGTTTCCACGGTGGCTGTCTCACCTACTTTCTTACCAAGCAGGCCCTTGCCCATGGGTGAACTAACCGAGATCTTTTTGGCTTTCAGGTCGGCTACTGATTCTGAGACCAGTTGGTAGGTGATCTCTTTTTTGTTCTTCTTATTGCGGATCGTGACTTTTGACAGCACGGTTACTTTGGAGGTATCGATATTTTTCTCGTCAAGGATACGGGCATTAGCCAGTTTCTTTTCCAGCTCGCTGATGCGCATTTCCAGCATGCCCTGAGCATCCTTGGCTGCATCGTATTCCGCATTCTCTGAAAGGTCCCCTTTTTCGCGGGCTTCGGCAATCGCTTTGGCAGCTTCAGAACGTCCGGTGGTCTTCATTTCATCCAATTCATCTTTCAACCTGGTGAAGTCCTCTTGCGTCATATAATCATAACCAGCCATAACTAATACAATTTAATCGAGTAATGATCGCACAGGCCCCGAGCGGAGATGAAGAATCGCGTCTCCGGACTTGTGCTTGAAATACGTTGTTTTGTGAATTCCTCCTGCTCCCCAATTACGGGATATTGCTGCGGGTAGTCGTTACAACGACCATTTCCAAAATGTCATTTTGGATTGCAGCGATAGACCACCCGAGTTGCTGGGAAAGAGGTACTAATGTCGCTTTAGCGGCCACGCATTCGCTCCGGTCATTTTACCGAAACGGGATGGTAGATGCAGCGTCGCCGTTCGCAAACCAGTCGATCAATCTTACGTTCTTCACGACCGGCAAAATCCGGAATCCTGTCATCTGCCTCCGGTAGTTCTAATAACCATCCGACTGGCCATTCCGTTTGTTGCGAATTCAAATTAAAAAAACGAGAACGTTTTCACCCGGTCGGATGAAAACGTCCTCTAACCCCACAAATATAGGGATTTTTCCTACAGATAAGCAATACCTACATCTTTACAGACTGAATCGCAAAGAGATATTATGGGTGCCGTTGTAGATACGTGTATCCCGATATGCGTAATCGATGCCCACCCTGGTATTCTTGTCTTCACGGCTCAATGGGAAATCAATCGAAGCACCGGCACTTAGACCGCTGTACAGTGGCTGAGCGGCATCGTCTTCGGAACCCATATCGTATTTGTAAGCAGCACGGAGCTTGAACAGGTCGCGCAACGAATACTCCACACCTGCGCCCAGCTGGTCGCGGGAGAATGAGTGAGACGTGAAATTCCCCATCAGGGAAACACGGTGATGCTCGAAAGGGTATAGGTCGTAGGCCACGCCCAGGTTGAGCATGGACGGCATGCTGAATTCCGCAGCCCTTGTATTATAGGTCAATTCGTAACTTCCCTGGTTGGGGGTCGGACGCTGCTGGGAGAGGCCCTCTCCGCCAAACTTCATCGGAGACCCCACATTGCGCAGACTGATCCCGATCTTAAAATTATCCTGTGGACCCGTTACGTACTGGATGCCGGCATCAATTGCCAGACCAAATGCCGCAATATCCGAAAGTGATTGCGATACCCCGCGTACGGTAATACCAACCGACACCTTATTCTCGAAAATGTGGGAATAGCTGAGTCCGATATTGAAAAAGTTGGGGGAATAAGTGGCTCCGGTTCCCTCCGGTTGGTTGTCGGTGGTGACTTGGATCTCACCAAAATCAACTGCCATGATACTCAGACCAAAAGCTCCGTTTTCTCCGGTCTTGCGGCTGAGGCCGATGGCGTTGAGACGGATATCCGTACCCTGCATGTAATTGGCGTGCCCCAGCATGACCTGCAGTTTGTCGACACGAACAAGTCCTGCCGGATTAAGGCGCATGGCCTCTACGCCACTAATACTGGCGGTATTGATGGTGTGCAGTCCGGCGGATGGCGCCCAGGGATTCATGAGCAATTCGTAAGCTCCTGCCTCTCCCTGACGGTCGGGGTTGCCCGCATAGCTTTTTGCCGAAAGGCAACAAATCACCAGCACAGAAAAGATATATCGAAAATGATACATAATTGTCGTTTTTAGAGACCCGATGGATCAAACTGGCGATTCACGCCAAACCATTTTATCGTCCGTTCCCCCATTTCACCCGCATCGATGTGGATCAAATAAACCCCACTGGCCACCGGGATGCCACTGCCATTGTTCAAGTCCCACTCCAGAGCCGGAGTAACCTGCTGTTGATCGATTGCCCGGTTATTCCCCCTCGGTACCGCTCCTGTTTCATCGCGATCATAGCGTCGGATCAGTTTCCCGTCGAGGGTGTAAATAGTGACCTGACAGCGAGGCGGAAGATTTGTGATCTTCACAATGTTCGAAAATTGGGATACTTCGTAATCGCTGAACCCGTAATAAGGGTTGGGGACTACGTTGATCATATCCAGGGCCTCGTTCACCTGGCCTGGCGTGAGTGCTGCCGCCTCCTTACCAGTCAGAGAGAACAGATAGGTGGGATAGCCATCGCTGACCCCGGTTCCCACTTCCACCTGGTAAGGGTTATTAACCCGCAGCTTCAGCACGACATCATCGGGGATCAGCCCCTCCTCGTAACTGAGGAAAGGTGTGCCGGGTGTCGGTAACAGGAAGCCGGCCCATACCAGTTCGCGCATAGCCTGCACCTTAAAGAGCGGACTCGGACTCGGACGCAAGGCCTGGCGGAAAGCCGCGCATTCATCGTAAGGCGTGTTGGCCACGTAGACGAAATGCTGACCACCGGCGACGTAGGGTGCCAATGCACCATCAGAAGCACCCGCAGTAATAATGCTACTCGGATTGTACATCATATCTGCGCCCACATCCAGCAGTGGATCGCCCAAATCTCGGTAGAAAGAGTTTTCACCAAAGAAGATGTTGAGTCGTTCGCCGGTTTCCACATTGATGGCATATCCCGGGAACCACCCCATACCCTCACCGGGATCGTCATTATCCTGGTCGGGGAGGCCATCGCCGTCGGAATCGAATTTGGTGACGTTAGCAGCCTGGCGCAGATCGAACATGCTGCGCTCACCCACCCCGGTGAAGCCTTGTGCTTCGTAGTAGCGATTATTGGTCTCTACCACCACACAGCGGCTCCAGAGATCTTTATCAGAGGTGAGGACAATATCAATGTTGGGCACATCCGACAGGCTGCTTTGTTGGCGAACGATGCCATTACCGCTGGTGTTTGTCCAACCCGGGGTAATGTAGGCCGGATCGGTTTCGTCCTGACGGCGGTAATTAGCCAGGTAATAAGGGATAAAATAGCCAGGACCGATATTACTCAGGTCCTGATTGGGATCAAGTGCGGCATCGATCTCACCATCGCCGGTAGCCACGTAATCAAAGACCGTTTGATCGAAGGTACCGTTCCCTACTGCCAGGCCATCCCTGATGCCGAAGACCCAGGGTACGGCATCATCTTCCAGATACTCAGCATCAAAGCCGATAGCTCCATTATTCTCGGCTTCCAGATCACCTACTTCTTCCACCTGGGCCACGGAGATACTAAAGCCGAATTCCTTGATGATCTGTTCGTTCAGGAACTCAATCGGAACCTCAGAGGTAATGACCGGTGCGTTGGGATCAGTAAGGCTACGCAACTCCCAACGGGTGTTGGGTTCGAGCACATCGTCTTCGGTGTTCTGGTCGAAGAAACGGAGTTCAAAGGCACCGTCCTTTACATCCAGTGGATTAAAAACCTGTACGTCGATGGGACCACGGCCCGGACGGTAGGTAATGCTGCCATCGAAGGTACCGGCAAGGATCTCCCGGCGGGTCTCCTCGCTCATGTCGAGGAATACCCCTCCGTTACCAACGCCATCGAGGCGGGTGATTACGGCGCCCTCTCCGTATTCAGCATTGAGCTGGCGATCCACTATGGGGCGTGGAATGACGGTGTAGAACGGATTGTCCCCATCACCGATATTCCGGCGCCCTTCCAAATAAGGACGTCGCTGCCCCAGGACCACATCCGGCTCAAATTCCCGGTAGTTGTTATAGGCGTAAGCGATGGCGGTGAAATAGTATTTTTTGTGGTTCACCAGGCGGCGATCACCATCGGCGAACTGGTCCTCCGTAATGCGGAAGGTGTGACGAATACCATCGTCGGCCCCTTCGACTTGCAATTCCGGCACGTAGTACTCCTCACCGGTAGGATTGTCCACTGTTCGCCAGTTGAAAATGCGGTCTACCCCATTCTTGATATCCACCTGATAGATAAGGCGGGCCTGGTCGGGGTCGTCCAGATCAGCTACCGTAACCCGCGGACCTGCTAACTGATACAATTTGTACCCCTCGAAACGATACAGAGAATCTTCTGTTCCGGCCGGAATCTGCAGGCCGGGTTGAGCGTATTGTTCGAAGGCATTATTGGAAGTGATGGTATCATTCGTGAAGACCGCGATGATCTCCCGATCCAGTTCAATATAGTCGACATCAGGTGCATCGGGACCATCCGTGATCTCGAAGCAATTATCAAACAGGGCCTGTGCGATATCATCCGCTTCCTGGAGTTTAGAGATATCCGGGCAGGGATAATTCTGGTTCCCGACCCACACGGCTCCAATGATCAATTCGTTAATAGCTCCCGGATCCAGGCGGAAGGGGCCGGAAGCCTGAATGGTGCGGCGATCGCCAAACGGCAAATCAGCGGTACACATGCTCCATCCGGTGGGGTCATTTGGTGCATCGGTAAAGGCATATTTTACGGGATCGCCGTCCTGATAAGCATCGTCCCCGAAGGTGAATGGCGACCCATCGGCCCAGGAACCAGATAAATAGTTATAATATTCCTGAGCAACGGAGGGGTCCGTGGTGCCCGGGGGCGGACCACCAACACCACCGTTATTGTAGTAGGTAAAGGAAGACATTCCGAGTTCGTCGCCATTCTCATCAAGCGGTCCCCGGAAGTAATCGACCCCTAAGATGGGCACCTCATCGCAATAGGTAAAAACGCCGTCGGGGCACGCACAACCCGTTTGTCCGTCGAGGGCATCCTCGTTATAGACATAAGCCAGGCTACGCGAGGTATCACACCCCACATAATCGTCGGTGAAGCACCCCAGGTCCGGATCGACCCACATGGCAAAAAACATGGAGTCAATACTTT
The DNA here is from genome assembly GCA_964342305.1 of uncultured Saprospiraceae bacterium. Lineage (GTDB taxonomy): Bacteria > Bacteroidota > Bacteroidia > Chitinophagales > Saprospiraceae > DT-110. Next base: position 9,167 of record CAYFGK010000073.1, read on the forward strand.
CCACGGCGCGGTTGATCAGTTTATAGCGCTGGAATGTCATGTTGTTGATCTCGTCGTTTGATGCGTAGGCGAAGGCCTGTACCTGTACCTCCATCTGAATGGGGTCCCCCATGGATTCCGCGTGAATGTTCCCCGCATCATTGTAGATCCAGAAGGTCATTTCATCGGGAAATTGTGGTTTATCGGTACAGCCACGGATCTCAATGACGGGGAAGTCGCCCAGGTCGGGATTGTATTCCCCGTCGCCATCCTGGTCCCAGAATCCGGCTAATCCCTGAGTAGTGTTCGGCAATTCAAAACCGTGTACATCGAAGAAGAACTGGTTCCCCTTGGCCGGCCAGCCCCGAATATCGATGGGGATATCATCGGGGTCGTAGGCCAGTCCGTTGAGGCGGGCCTGTTCGAAGTTGCGAATGTGCTCCTGAATACTTTCCCCGGTGACGGTAAAAAAGCGGTCCCATTTTGCGCAGACATCCTGGTTAACGGTACCGGTTGAGGGATCGAGCGGACCGGGCCAGAAGTCAAAATCACCACCGTTCCGACCGTAAGTTTGGGCAGCCAATTTCAGGTTACCGGCGGGGTCTACACCACCTAACCAAACGGCACCGGCAAAGATGGAGGACACCGGGTCTTCGGTGGGCGGCACTTTCGGTACTACGTAGACCCCATCGTCTCCATCCCACCATACATCACCACCGGTAGTCAGGCGGGCCCGTACGTTGTTGATGGCCATATCCACCTGGTTAATGGCATTATCACAACCCTCCCTGAAAGAACGTGTCTGTATCGACTCGTTGCGCTCGTTGCGCCCCTTGAGATTAGGATTATGGCGAGCCTGCCCTTTAGGGAGAGAAGCCAGGCAGAACAGGCAGAGCAGCAGCAGTTTAATGAATCGCATGGATCATCTATTTTATCAAATCCGACCCTCAGGTCAGGACACTTATGGCATAAATTAAAAATCTAAAATGGCCCCTAAGAATATCCGGCGGGGCAGGGAATATAAATTCGGGTTGATCAATGACCATTGATAGGAGGCCAGGTAGGCTTCCACACTTTGTACCGAATTGCGAATCTGTTGGATCTGATCCTGGCCATTCGCAGAAGCCAGGAACCCATCGTCCTCCGCCGAACCCGTGACGGGATAAACGTTGAGGACATTGCGTCGGTCCAATACATTAGAGATCCGGCAGTAGACGTTCATGTTCAGGCCCTCCGTTAGCCGGAATGATTTATCGATGCGCATATTGAGCGTAAAATTCCAGGGTTTACGGGCCCCGTTGATCGCTCCCGCGGTTTGGGCCCCGCCGAAAGGCAGGGGCGTAAGCCGTGAGGTATACGGGCGACCGGAAACGGCGACAGCCTGCAGGTTAACTCCGAAATTGGCCAGGATATCTTCGCCGAACAGTCGCGGACCGTTATAAAAACGCCCGCTTCCGTAGCGGTAATCCATTATGAGGTTTATCCGGTGCCGCTCATCGAAATTGAGCGGAAACAGGGTACGCAAATTACCCCGGCTGGTCAATCCCCTCTGAGAATTAGCATTCGATCCGGTACCATCGGCAAATTGCAGAGTGTAGTTGGTATTGAGGGTCATATTACCCGTTCGACGCAGCTCGTATTCGAAGGAAAATCCATACACCGTACCAAAATCAATATTACCGTAGGTTTCGTATTGGTTGACGATGGGAACCGGAAAAATAGTCCGGGCCTGGATCATATCGCGCATCTCCTTATAGTAGGCCGCAAATTTAAGCTTGGAGGTGGCGGTCAGCTTTTGCTGGAAACCGATCTCGTAATCGATGGTGCGCTCGGGCCGCAGATTCGGGTTTTGTTGTAACCCGCCATCATTATCGGTAAAGTAGAAATAGTCACGGGCAGTCGCGATGGTATTTGATGGTGGCCGCTGCACCAGCACATCGTAGTGCGCGAAGAAGTTGGCCGATTCCGAAATAGGGAATGAAAAGGCCAGGCGTGGCATGACGTTGATCTGTGTCTCGTAATCTTCAAAAGACACGGACGGATCATAGTCAGGCGACTTGATGAAATTGTTGTTTTCTTCTACGCGCTCGTCCTGGTACTTAGGGAATACAAGACCGCCGGCGAAAATTTCGGTAGGGCTATTTACCGGATTACCATTTTCGCGGTACCATTGGTCGCCGTCGCGGTATGCGACTACACTGGAGCCTGTCTCATCGAGGTACACTTTGTAATCAAAACCGATGCTTCCCGGACGAGTGCCCCCAAATTGATCGTGGTATTCTTTGGCCCCCATTATTTCGTAGAGGGAATAAATATCTTTCAGTACCTGCGTATTCGCGTCATAGGCATCTACCCGTACCCCCAGTCGGAAGATGATATCCCGGAAGGTAAATTTATCCTGGATGTAAAAAGCAGTATACAGTGGCCGGTTGGGAGCTACCGGAAAAGTGCGTAACCCTTCTTCATCACGGGCAGAAAAGAAATCAGCGAAGGTGCCGTTGAAGGTATTCCCCAGGTAGTCGTTCCCCAGGTAGCCGACTAATCCCTGATCGTTAAGTTCGCGGGCTGAGAACAGATCGAGGCTGAGCTGGTCGGGGCTGAGCCCGTCGACATTAACGTATTGGTTGAGAGGGATACCCAATTTTTCGCGAATGGCGCGATAAAAACGGTTATCACCACTTTCTGCGATGGATACTTCAAGTAGAGGTGTCTGCGGGAAATCCGGGATATCAATGGTACCGACGGTATCGGCACCGGGAATGATACCCTGAATGTGGTTATTGACTTGTTGGCGTGCCACGTTCCACAACCCAAAGGGGCTAACGCCGTAGTTCCGGTTGACGCGTTCCTCGTAAAGCACCCCGAGCTGAATGCTGTGGCGCCCTTTATCCGATCCTCCGGGAACTAAATCAAAATTAACCCGACCGTTAAAGATGTACAGTTCATTTTCGTTCCGGGTAGCGGTATTGAGGATTAACCCTACGTTGGTATCGAAGTAGGAGCCTGTAAACTGAGGCCGGATAAACCCATTCGAAGCTACAAAGAAGTCCCGGCTGAAAACCGCAGCGTTGTTAAACACATCAGACAAAATGAAGTCGCCGATCTGCGGATTAATACCTTCTCCCTGGTTTGTTACATCCAACACCTTATTGTAGTTGGCCAGAACAGGGTTTTGATTTCCCGGTACGTAATCACGGAGCACCTGACGGTAATCGGTATGCTGCAGCACTCCGTCCTCATTAAAGGAGAAAGTCGGCACCCACTCGATATCGAAATTACCTATGTACCCGTAATCAAAATAGTTGAAGCCATGGTTTTTGTCGGAGGTCTCCCCCTGGCTTTTTTGATAACCGAACTGGAGGGAGTAGGACGCATTTTGGATCAAACTACCACTTGACTGCCCGGTATTTTCGGCGGAAAGGCCGGTTCGCCCCAGCCGGTGACGAAAACGGAAGTTTCCGCGGTAGGTTGAGCCTTGGGTAGTAGGGTTGTTATGGCTATTGTATACCTGCCATCCACCGGGAGTGAATCGGTTGGTATTTTCATTATAGGTTCCCGTAAACGTAACATCGATCGCCGGACTCAGGCGGGCATCGAGTTTGGCGGTCAGGTTGATGATGCTGCTTTCCTCGTTGGGGTTATAGTCCAGAACATTCACATCCTCATCGGTAAAATAATCGGCTGCGACCACCAGGTTTCCCTGCCGGTCGATGATCGGATTTTCCTGAAGGTCACGCAACCGGTCTTCACGCACCTGGAAGATCTCCGTGGCGGGCGGATCATTATCGAGGCGATCCTGGTAGCGACCGGCAACCCGGAATCCCAGGATGGACTGGCCTCTGCTGTTACGGAGGATTGGGCCGCTGGCATTGAAGCCGATCAGATTCCAATTGTAAGGATCGGTAAGTTGTGACGACTCCATTTCGATACCGCCCGAAAATGAATTAGAAGGACCTTTGGTGGTGATGGAAATGATGCCACCGGTTACGTCCCCGTACTGAGCCTCTACGCCACCGGTGATCACCTGAAGCTGCTCGATCTCTGATTCCGGCAACAATCCTCCCGACATGCGAATTCCGTCGATGTAGTAGTCGGTAGCATTGGCCCGTGATCCACGTACGTTAATGGCGCCTCCTTCGTCGGCCGTGGCCAGGCCCGCAGAGGTAGCGGCAAGGGCGTTAATGTTCCGGGTTGGTAAATTCCGGATACTCTCTCCGGTAATGACCGCACCGGAGGTGGTATTGTCCTGCTCGATCAGCGGTACTTTGTATTCGGTAATGACGACCTCGTCGATGAGGACCCCGCCTTCGGAGGTCAGTTCGAAGTCTAGCTTGGTGGCCTTACCGGCCAAAACCTGGACCCCGGTTATCCGTTTGGCCTGGTAACCCACATAGCTGGCTTCTACATCATATGTCCCCGGATCGATATCGGGGAAGTTGAAATTGCCATTCATGTCGGTTTCAGTACCGAGTGATAGAACACCGTTTTTGTACAAGGCGACGGTACCAAAGAGAATGGGCTCCCCGGTTTCACTGTCGGTTACCTTCCCGGCCAGGGAGGTTTGGGACCAAATAGCGACGGGCAGTAGTAGCATTCCGAACAAGGCGCGTACAGATCTACTCATAGGATTATTGTTAAGGGTCAGCCAGAGACGTTTAATTCGTAGACTGCAATATTACGGATTTCACTAGATGAATTACGGACAAACTAATGTTAGAAAATAATAATTCGAGGTTCTATTCCGGAAAATCCCCATTTTGGTCTACTAAGAGACATACGGGACGGCCCGTAAATACTCATGCCTCCCATCTCCTTACGTCAATTCGGAACATGAGTATTCACCCGCAGTGATCTTTCTTTGTAGTTGTGCAGGTTTTCCGACAGATTGGGGTTCGGGGATCCTTTGGAGTTGTCTCCTTTTCAACTCTGGTGACCCAATACTTAACCCTATCCGGGTTGACAAAGGACCTACAAAGAATTGCCACCCAACCGTCACGGCTTTTTGTCGGCAAATGAAACCCCACTATACAGTCCTGTCCACAAAAAGCCGGGACAGTCCCAAAAATTTTGTTTTTTGGCGAAGGCCAAGTCCAAATAGCGTATGAATAGTTTCCGTACACGCACCACCGGTTTGCTACTCCTTTCCTTCCTGTGTTTATGCACCGGTTGTACCCCTGAATCCGGAAACTCCAGTTCGCCGGTATTATACGCCGATGTTTTTGTTCGGTATCTGTTTCCCGACCAGGCGTATAAAGTTCAGGTATCCTTTACGGAGGGTGATTCACTGGCCAATGCCACCCCGACAGCTATTGATGGTGCGGTTACTTTTCAGGGGAAAACCCTCGAACTCAATCAGCTAAGCGAGCAGCTTATCCGGTACGAGTGGGATGGCCAGGGAGGCTATGAACCCGACATGATGGTTGAGTTGAATCCTTCGGGAAAACGATCGGCAGAAGTACCCGTATCCATGCCTGCCATCTCCGGTATCACCATTTCGGAGACCATCCAGCGGGGTCAGCCCTTTCGGCTATCCGTTTCTCCGGCAGCATTATCGGAAGACGAAATGCTCGTCTTGTTATTCAGTGATACCAACAATCAAGCGGCATCCCTTACCATTGAAGGCCCCCGGGATTTGCAGAACCTGCAAATACCTTCTTTCGATCTGCAAAAACTATCTCCGGGGTTGGGCAGAGTGTACGGGGTTCGCAAAAAAGACCAACAGATCCAAATCAATGGTATGGATGTCCGGTGGTCGGTCGAATTTTACACGGATGAACAACCGGTAAACATCCAATAATTTTTATCCCTCCAGGCTCGATATAAACCACTGTTTATCCCTATCTTTGCACGCAATTTACAGATTGCTAAGGGTATGCCATGACCGCTACCCTTCTTCGATCCGGTCTTCGTCCGGTCCGGTCCAACGCAAAATCAACGAGACATGCCAAAGGATACTTCCATCAAATCCGTACTGATTATCGGTAGCGGCCCCATTGTCATAGGCCAGGCCTGTGAGTTTGACTACTCGGGTTCTCAAGCATCCCGCTCGCTGCGGGAAGAAGGAATTGAAGTAACCCTCATCAACTCCAATCCGGCCACCATTATGACCGACCCGGTTACGGCCGATCATATTTACCTGCTGCCCCTTACCGTGGAAAGTATCGTGCAGGTACTGGAGGAGCGCCAGATCGATGCCGTGTTGCCGACTATGGGTGGACAAACGGCCCTGAATCTGGCGATCGAAGCCGGCAAACAGGGTGTCTGGGATAAATACAACACCCGTCTGATCGGTGTTGATCTCGACGCCATTGAGCTGGCCGAAAACCGCGAGGCTTTCCGGAAGCATATGATCGCGACCGGCCTGAAAGTAGCACCTTCCTATATTGCCAACTCCTTCCTAGAGGGTAAAGAAGCTGCGCAAAAGATCGGATATCCGCTGGTAATTCGCCCATCCTACACCCTGGGCGGTACTGGTGGTGGCTTTGTCCACGTTGAAGAACAGTTTGATGCCGCCCTGCGCCGGGGACTGAATATGTCGCCCACCCACGAAGTGCTGGTCGAGAAAGCGGTACTGGGCTGGAAAGAATTCGAGCTGGAGTTGCTCCGCGATGCCAACGATAATGTGGTGATCATCTGTACGGTGGAAAACCTGGATCCCATGGGGATTCATACCGGTGACAGTATTACCGTTGCCCCGGCCATGACCCTCTCCGATCGCGCCTACCAACAGATGCGTGACGAGGCCATCATCGCCATGCGCTCCCTGGGTAACTTTGCCGGTGGTTGTAACATTCAGTTCTCCCAGAATCCGGAGACGGAGGAACTCATCGTGATCGAGATAAACCCAAGGGTGTCGCGCTCATCCGCCCTGGCCAGTAAGGCCACGGGGTACCCTATCGCCAAAATTGCCGCCAAACTGGCCATCGGCTATACCCTCGACGAACTGAAAAACCAGATCACACAAAACACCTCGGCTTACTTTGAGCCAACCCTCGACTACGTGATCGTAAAAATGCCCCGCTGGGATTTTGCCAAATTCCACGGCGCCGATCACAGCCTGGGCCTGCAAATGAAATCGGTGGGTGAGGTAATGGGTATCGGTCGCAACTTCCTCGAAGCCCTCCAGAAGGCCTGCCAGTCACTGGAAAACGGCCGGGCGGGGCTCGGTGCTGATAAGAAGGAGTGGATCAAGACCGACGACGTGCTCAAAAGTCTGGAACACCCCAGCGATGACCGCATCTTCCGGGTAAAAGATGCCATGCGACTCGGTGTGCCTACCAAGACCATCCAGAAGCTTACCAAGATCGACATGTGGTTCCTGCGCCAGATCAAGCGTCTGGTCGACATGGAAAAAGAAGTTCTGAAGTACAACGTACCGGAAGATATTCCCGCCGATTTCTTCCGCGACCTGAAGGAGATCGGCTACAGCGACGCTCAAATCGCCTGGCTGCTGCGCGTTGAAGAAGACGATGTGACCAAAGCCCGCAAAGCGCTCGACATCCGTCGTACCTATAAAATGGTGGATACCTGCGCAGCAGAGTTTGAAGCGGTAACACCATACTTCTATTCGGCCTTCGATCAGGAAAATGAAAGCATCGTTTCCGATAATAAAAAGAAGGTGATCATCCTGGGCTCCGGTCCCAACCGGATCGGTCAGGGTATCGAATTCGATTACTGTTGTGTGCACGGCCTGCTGGCACTGAAAGAGGCTGGCTACGAGGCCATCATGGTCAACTGTAACCCCGAGACGGTCTCTACCGATTTCGACATGGCCGATAAGCTGTACTTCGAACCCGTCTTCTGGGAACACCTCGAAGAGATCATCGAGCTGGAACAACCCGAAGGGGTGATCGTGCAGTTGGGAGGGCAAACGGCTCTGAAACTCGCCAAAACCCTTCACGAGAAGGGGATTAAGATCATAGGTACCGACTTCAACTCCATGGACCTGGCCGAAGATCGAGGCGCCTTTTCCGACTTGCTGAAAGAGCTGGAGATTCCGTACCCCAAATACGGCGCTGCCGAAGATGCCGACGAGGCTCTGCGCATTGCCAACGAGGTAACCTACCCCGTACTGGTTCGCCCGTCGTACGTACTCGGTGGGCAGCGGATGCGGATCGTGATCAACGACGAGGAGCTGGAGCGCCACGTGCTGAGCATCTTCAAGCACATGCCGGGTAACCGCGTACTGATCGACCAATTCCTGGAACGCGCCAAAGAGGCCGAGATCGATGCCATCTGCGACGGCGAAGATGTACACATCATGGGAGTGATGGAACACATCGAACCCGCCGGTATCCACTCGGGCGACAGCTCAGCCGTGCTGCCGACCTACAGTATTTCGGTAGAGGCCGTAAACAAGATGGTGGAATACACTAAAAAGCTCGCCAAGGCCCTGAATATCCGCGGGTTGATCAATATTCAGTTCGCCATCAAAGACGATAATGTGTACGTGATCGAGGCCAACCCCCGCGCCTCACGTACCACCCCTTTTATTGCCAAGGCCTACAAAGTACCGTACCTGAAAATTGCCACGCAGGTAATGCTGGGCACACATAAGCTGAGCGATTTCGACATCAAGCCGAATCCGAGCGGATACGCGATCAAGGTGCCGGTCTTCTCCTTCGAGAAGTTCCCCAATGTCGATAAGAACCTGGGACCGGAGATGAAATCGACCGGCGAGGAGATCCGCTTCATCGTGGACCTGACCGATCCCTTCTTCCGGGAACTGGATCGTCAGCGCTACATGTACCTGACCCGATAGGACAACTAATCCCAGTTTTTGGCTTTTGCCCAAAACTGGGATTTCGTCCGAAAAAAGATATCTTTTGGGCAAAACTGCCCGTATGCGTTACCTGATCCTCTTTTGTTTGCTGGCCGTACTGGTCGTTTCCTGCGCACCGCAGGAGGAAGAAGCCAGCACCCCGCCCAACATTCTATTCGTGCTGACCGATGACCACGCCTTTCAGGCCATCAGTGCCTACGATGACCGGCTGATCGAGACGCCCAACATCGATCGTCTGGCGCGGGAGGGCATGCTGTTTGAGCAAGCCTTCGTCACCAATTCCATCTGTTCGCCCAGCCGGGCTACCATACTGACCGGTAAGTTCAGCCACCGCAATGGCTTACGCGACAATATTGCCCGCTTTGACAGCAGTCAGGTGACCTTTCCGAAGTTACTACGCCAGGCCGGCTACCAGACCGCCGTCGTGGGCAAATGGCACCTGAAGACCCAACCCACTGGCTTTGATTACTGGAAGGTCCTCATCGATCAGGGAAACTACTACCACCCCATGCTGCGCTCGGCCGATACCACGCGCCAGCACCGCGGGTACACCACCGATGTGATTACTGATCTGAGCCTCGACTGGCTGGAAGAGGGGCGAAATCCCGACCAGCCCTTTTTACTATTGTACCAACACAAAGCTCCCCACCGCGAGTGGCTGCCGGCCATGCGCGACCTGGAAGATATGGTCGAGCAAAGAACCTATCCCGAGCCCGCCACCCTGTTCGACGATTACGAGGGTCGTGGCACCGCTTCCAAAGAAGCGGAAATGCTCATCAGCGAACACATGAGCCTGACCAGCGACAATAAACTGCGTCCTTCCCTCACCGATAGCCTGGGTTTTGAGCCCTTCATGTCGTGGTACAATCCGGTTTACCTACGTCAACAGGGACGTTTTACCGAGGCTGAAAAAGCAGAGTGGGATGAGACTTACGATCCTATTAATGCGGCTTTCGCCAAAAATCCGCCCAGCGGCGATTCGCTGACCCGCTGGAAATATCAGCGCTATATGCAGGATTACCTGGCCTGCATCAAGGCGGTCGACGACAACCTGGGGCGGGTCCTTGAATACCTCGACAGTACCGGGTTAGCGGAAAACACCATCGTTGTTTACACCTCCGATCAGGGCTTTTACCTGGGTGAGCACGGCTGGTTCGATAAGCGCTTCATGTACGAGGAGAGCTTCCGTACGCCCCTTATCGTACGCTGGCCGGGGCAGGTGGAAGCGGGTGTCCGCAACCGCCAATTGGTCCAGAACCTCGACTTCGCGCAGACTTTCCTCGAGATCGCCGGAGTAGAAGCGCCCGGAGATATGCAGGGCCAGAGTCTGGTCCCTGTGCTCAAACAGCAAGGTGGCGACTGGCGTGATGCAGTGTACTACCACTACTACGAATATCCCGGCATCCACGCGGTGAAAAGGCATTACGGCGTACGCACCGACCGCTACAAACTGATCCATTTCTACCACGATATCAACGAGTGGGAGCTGTACGACCTGCAGGAAGATCCGCAGGAACTGTCGAACGAATACGACAATCCGGAATACGCCGACATTCGCGAGCAGCTACACCAGCGTTTGAGTGAGCTGCAGGAGCAGTACGGCGACTCGGAGGAACTGGCTCAGGAGATCCTGGAATCCGACCGAAACCGGTAGCTGATTTGCCGGTAACCGAGTAAGATTGTCGCATAGCGTATTCCGGTCGGTCTGGAATAAGTCGCTGGATTTTCGCATATTGGGGAAACCCTTCTCGTTACCCTTCCCCAATTGTCCATCTCAACCAACCACTATGAAAGCACTAGTTTTTGGGTTGAGCATGTGTTTCTGTTTATGTACCGGACCATTCCGATCCTCCGCCCAACAGGTCGTTGGGACCGCAGGAACCGAATTCTCCTACGCTACGGGAACCATTGCTTTTACCATCGGCGAAACCACCATTTTGTCGGAAGAAAATGCCGACCTGATCCATTCCGTGGGGTTTCACCAGATTTATCTGGTTACCACACCGACCAGAGCGGTTTTCGATGACGGATACATCTTTGAGGTATTCCCTAATCCCGCCCGGACCTTCGTGCAGATTACGACCGAAAAACCATCGGAACAGCTATCCGTGGTACTTTATAATGAGTCGGGGCAGAAACTGCGTACCCTGCCTTTTAGCGAAAGCGTGGTCCGCCTTCATACGGGAGACCTGGCTAGTGGTCTGTACATTTTATCCATCGTCTCGGCCAACAGGCTTATTCGATCTTTCAAAATTCTGAAGCCCTAAGAAGCTGTTTGAATTTGGTTTTCGAAATTTGTTAGCGTGTATTTTGTGGCTAGGTGAGGCGCCAAAACCGGAGTTTAGCAGCGCTAAATGAGGATTTTGGTAACGAAACATAGCCGCAAAAGACGCCTAACGAAATCGAAGGATTAAATTCAAACAGCTTCTAAATAACCGATTATGAAAAAGCTCTTATCAACGCTGGCATTAGCCGCAACTATTTGCTGGGGCTCGGCCCAGGCTCCGGCCTCGTTCAACTTTCAGTCTGTTTTGCGCAACCCGGAAGGGTCCCTGTTGTCCAATCAGGAAGTGGATATCAAATTTACCATTTACCGTGGTTCCGGCCAGGAAAATCCGCTCTACACGGAAGCCCATACGGTCACTACCAATCCCCTGGCATTAGTCAACGTTTCAATTGGCACCGGTTCGACCAGTGATGACTTTTCAGCCATCGACTGGGGGAATGGCCCCTATTTTCTCAGCATCAATGTCGACGGGAATGACGCCGGAACCACCCAATTGCAAAGTGTGCCTTATGCTCTTTTCGCCCAAAATGCCGGACAGGTCGATGAAACGGACCCCATCTTTTCGGGGTCCCCGGCCCGACAGATCACCGATGCGGGTAGTGGAATGGTCATTACTACCGATGAACGCAATATCCTGGCACAGGCCGTAGTCGTCGATGGTCCGCTGGTCGATGGAAACCTGATCAGCTATGATGGCAATAACTGGGTTGCCGCCGATCTGGTGGCTGATCCGGTGGGTCAGAATCAACCGGTCAATAACATGCAACCGTATACCGGTATCAACCATATCATCGCGCTCCAGGGCATTTTCCCTTCCCGCAATGGCATTGAGCCTTTCATTGCAGAGATCATTATGTTTGGCGGGAATTTTGCGCCCCGCGGCTGGGCTTTTTGTGATGGACAGCTGCTGCCTATCGCACAGAATCAGGCACTCTTTTCCATCCTGGGCACCACCTACGGAGGGGACGGGCGCACCACCTTTGCCCTGCCCGATCTGCGCGGACGCACGGCCATTCATCCGGGCACAGGCCCCGGACTCTCCAATCGTAGATTGGGTGAACGCGGTGGCTCCGAAACCAATACCCTGACGTTGCCGCAGTTACCAAACCATACCCATACGATTCGGAAGCAATGATTTCGAGGTCGGAGATCTGAGGTCAGAAATCTGAAAAACACTGCGAATCACCGCCCGTACGGGCTGCGCTCACCGCGTGAAAAAGGCAGATTCAGACTTTAGAATAAAGATTGAAGACTGGAGACTGACTTCGAAATCGGACACGAGCGATAGCGACTGATGGTAATAAAGCGGAGGTCGGAAAGCGGAAAGCGGAAAGCGGAAGTATTCCAGAGAACCCCTCTCTTCCTGAGAACAGGGTCCTGCGCAAGCGATTTATCCGGCACGGTAAAAGAGAGGGGAGCGACAAAATCTTTGCCCTCCTGAAAACCAATTACCCCGGGGTGAGTTTTGGAAAGCGGCATGCCATCACCCACTCATAGTTTCCGCAAGTAGGCAAGGCCGATTCTAAACCTCAACCTTAGCCTCAACCTTCCCTGCCCACCGAAACGCAGTGAAGGAGGGAACCTGAACCTCAACCTACAACAATGTATCTACAGCCCGTATGAAATACTTGATCCTGCTATCACTTTTTTGCGTAAGCATAATCCCCTCCGTGGTACCCGCACAGGAGATACCCGATTCCAGTTGGTATTTGACAGCGATGGAGTGGCCGGTTTTGGAGATGGCTTCCGCCAAAAAACCGGTGACTATTGCCATTATCGACGATGGGTTTGACCTGGAACATCCCGATCTGGCCGCTTTCTGGTGGCGATCCGACCGGGAAATACCGGGCAACCGGCTGGATGAAGATGGCAACGGCTATCGCGACGACATTCTGGGATGGGATGTGGCCGATAATGATGCTGATGTATCTATCCCGGAAGGGCGCCATCCCTTTTTCTATCATGGCACCTACGTAAGTGGGGTTATTACCTCCTTGTTGCGGAGATCCTATGGGGATATGGCTGACCAATTATTTAAGATCCTTCCGGTAAAAGCATTGAGCGACGGTGCACGTGAGGCCTATTTGCGTGATGGCTACACCGGTATTGCCTATGCCCTGGAGCAGGAGGTCGACCTTATTGTATGTGCCTGGAGTGGTGGAACCCTTTCCGACGAGGAAGACCGACTTCTTCGAAGGGCTTCCGAACTCGGTGTCCCTGTTTTAGCCTCGGCCGGAAATACTTTCGATCAGCAGATACAGCCACCAGCATCCCATCCCAACGTAGTAGCCATCAGTGCTCTTGACAGGCATCTGCGTAAGATTCAGGCAGCAAATTATGGGATGCCCGTTGATCTGTGTGGCCCCGGTCAAGCTGTTTTCGGGGCAGATGCTGGAGGAGGCCAACGGGTAGAGGGTGGAACCTCAGCAGCCGTTGCCACCATTGCTGCTGCCTTCGCCATTCTGCAAGCAGCAGCTCCAAACCGGCCCGCTCATGACCTGTTCCATATCCTGAAAAATACAGCCAATCCCTTAGCTAAACAGGAACCACGATTCGCCGGAAAACTGGGTGCCGGCCTGCCGAATATAGCCCGGGCGCTATCCTGGGCCCGGTCCTCCGCAGGATGCTGCCAACCCCACCAATCGAATTTGAGTGAAGGCACTCTTTCGCCGGAAAGCATGCCCGACCACGTACGACAACACACCTGGACCATCGCTCCGGACGGTGCATTTGAAGGCCTGCATTTTCAATTGAGGGTGCCCCGGGGAAGCGACCGGGAATACCTCCGCATTCAGGACGCCAGTGGACAAGTGGTTCATTCATTACATTTCAGTCAGGATTATCAAACGGCCTTTATATCGGGAGGTGAAGCTACGGTCATGTACGAGCAGAAGCGCGCCCGTACCCCATCGCCTTTCCAACTTGACTACTGGGTGGAAACCATTGATTCCTCCACCCTCTACTGCGAAGAGACCCGTTTCTGGGAAACATCAGCAGGAAAATTTGCCGACGGAAGCGAGGATCAACCCTACGCTAATGGGTGCGATTGTCGCTGGCAAATAACCGCTCCGGCAGGAAAACGGATAGATATCTGGTTCGAAGACTTTGCGACCGAGGCTCAGCACGACTACCTCTATTTGTTTGATGGGACTTCTACGATTCCGGCACACACCATTGCTAAATTTAGCGGGCCGGAATTGCCTCCCCGTATTCGGTCACGAACCAACGAGGTGTTGGTATGGTTCCTGACGGATAGCAGTGGAACCGATAGTGGATGGACCTTGCGGTACCGAGTGGTGGATCAGGACTGAGGGGCGGGGTTTGCTCTTGTCCTTTTTGGGTTCCTGGCTAGCGGTTTTCTGCTCATGGTTGCATCGGGCGTAGTGCGCGGAGACAGGTGCGTGATCCTCCGGATCGCGCTTTTCCTTTGCAGTTTCGTAACTACCTGTACTCTGCCCCTGGCTGCGTTGGGCGTGGAGCGTAGAGCTCAGGGACTGGAGGGACGAGATTTGCTCTTGTCCTTTTTGGGGTTCCTGGTGATCCGTTCTCTGCCCTTGGCTGCGTCGAGCATCGGGCGTAGTGCGCGGAGACCGGAGGGACTAGGTTTGCGCTTGTCCTTTTTGGGGTCCCTGGTGATCCGTTTTCTGCTCATGGCTGCGTCGAGCATCGGGCGGGGTGCGCGGAGACCGGAAGGAATAAAGGGACCTTCAGCATTGTAATCAAGTGACATTCGTCAAAACCCGGTTGGTGTCCTATTGGATGAATGCACATTCCGTGAGCACTTATACCGACAATTTCCATTTCTACAGCAAATCCTTCAGAAGTTCAGCTAACTGAGCAGCACGCATATTCCTGGCCAGGATGGTACCCTCGGGATCGATGAGGACATTTTGCGGAAGCGATTGAATGAAATACAGTTCCGCTACCCGGTTATCCTTATCCAGCATTTGGGGCCAGGGTAAGTTATCGTTCTCAATAGCCATGCTCCAGGCTGACTCTTCATCTTTAACCCCAACCCCGAGCATCGCGAACCGTTCACCAGCAAAGGTCTGATAAACCTCGACTAACCTGGGATTTTCAGCCCGGCAGGCCAGGCACCACGAGGCCCAGAAATCCACGTAAACGTATTGCCCTCTATAATCGGAAAGGGCATGGACTTTTCCCTGGCGATCGGACAGTTGAAAGTCGGGGGCCGCAACGCCGGGTCCAAGCCCCTTTATGTCCGATAATTTACGGGACAGCGCACGAGTGATCGACCAGAAGGGATGGTCTTCCTGAAATTGTGCTACGATGGCATCCAGGATCTCCAACCCTTTGTTGGGGTCGATGTAATCCCATAACTCATACACGGCTGCCGTGGTCCCCAGACTATCAACAGCCAGCGTTTTCAGGTCGGCAGTGAAGCGGGGGAATTGCTGGGCCACCTGTTCTTCAAGTCCGGCGATCCTGGCCTCTTGCTTTTTGGCGACAGCCTCCTCCATCTGTGTCTTTAATTCACCAAAATGATACCCCAGCAGTTCCTGTAACTTTTGCGGGAAGGTGCGCAACCAGGTCGTACCCGGGGATCCATTTATGGAGGTTGTCCAGGATCCATCCAATTCTTTGGCCAAATCTGCCGTAACCCTCTCTGGTTGATCGATCGCAAGAGTGGCTACCTTTTCTTCGCCTGCTCGTAGTTGAAAGAGGCATGGTTCCGACCAATTGCCTTGCCAGGTGAAACGGCCTTCGGGTGAAAGAGGGATCCTTGCTAAGGATTGGTACGTACCGGTGGTTGGATCTAATTCGTAGAGCTGAAGCGTATCGATAGCGGGGGCGTCCATCTTTCCCCTGATCGCCCAGGTTTGAGCGGTAACTGCCAGAGAAATGATCAAATTAACAATCAGTGATAAAAGTACTCGTACAACCTTGGTATTCATCTTAGTGATTTTTTTGGCGAATGAACACAAGTTGCTATTCGGAGTGGTCTCCGTCGTTCAGGAACGCGATGTTGAACGCATTTTCGATCAAGAGTTTTGCTGACTTCCTCCTTGCTTTTTGAATTGGGAGGGTGTCATACCAGTACTTCTTTTAAAGAGGGTATTGAAAGAGGATTTAGAATTAAAACCAGCTTCGTAGAGCACTTCCAGGATGGTCTCTCCGGGATCGGCGGGTTCTACCAAGCGTTTTTTTACCCATGCGATACGATGCGCATTAATATACTCTGACACATTCTGCCGGTAGGTTTGATTTACCACTTCCGACAATTGCCGGGGTGGGACGGTGAGCATTTCGGCCAACAGGCGCAGGGTCAATCCCGGATTACGGTAGGGTTGTTCGGTCTCGAACAGCTTCTCCAGACGTTCCCGGATTAGCCGATGCTGGTCTTTATCAGCTGTTTGCCGTCGTCGGGGGCGCGACGGACTTGGATTCACATCTGATTGGTGCTCCCCAAACAATTGGGGTTGCACCAGCCCTTTCCATACTAATACGATCACGAACATCAGAGCCAGCCCCAGCACCCATTCATCAATGATAGACCAGGAGATAACCGTTGCCCGCATTCGGTCCGTAACGTACGACAAGAAGTCGACTAGCAGAACCACCGAAAAAACACGGAGAAAAAAGGAAATCCACCTCTGCTTTTTCTGAAAATACGGGGGGGTAATTCCTCCGTGAGTGCCGGGTGCATTTCCCAGGACCCGAAACGACTGCATCAGATAGTAGCCAAGGCTAAGGTAAAGCCCCCAGCCCAATTGGTTGCGAACATCAACCCCGATCCAGCCGGCGATTATACAACCAAAAGCAGGTATCAGGTGGAGTACATGGCGGCTTTTTATGCTGAAATCAGGTTGTAACATCGCCATTACGTAACCAAAGATCAGGGGACCATACAGAAAAACGACCCCCAAAAAGCCCATCCATCGGCCATCGGACAAGCCTGCGGTATCGGATACCAGATATAATCCCATTTGAAAGCCCAATACCATCAGGAAGCCCCCCAGAAATCTATTGGCCAGGGATCGACGGACCAGCAGGACACTTCCAAACAACCAACTGAACACCATGATGCAAAGATGCAGCACATTCACGATGGGTAAACTCATACCAAAGGTTTTACCAGATTCACTATTTGGACGAGTTGTAAAGCCGAAGCGTTACACCCACAGGAACGATGGAGCAAAAGGTATACACACAAATCCCGGGCAGCATTGGAATTCTGCCGGGCCTGATACCAGCATCTATTTGCCCTGACTTTGCAGTAACTCACCGATGGCCAATTGAGCGTCCTTGCCGGGGCCCAATGCCCTAGATTGAATCATCTCTCCGTTACCGGATAGCAGCATATATCTGGGAATGGCTTCCACCTCGTTTTTCTCCAGCCAGGGGGAGGTTCTGGGGTACAAGACCCGATAATTGGCTCCGGTTGGTAATGCTTCTTCATCGACGGCAGCCCGCCATTTATCCCGGGATTCATCCAAGGAGATATACAGAAAAGTCACAGGCCGGTCGGCAAAAATAGTTCGCATCTCAGCAGCTTTAGGGAAGGACTCCCGACAAGGAGCACACCAGCTGGCCCAAAAATCAATATAGATCAGCCCTTCCTGCATGGCGAGCCATTCCTGGAGGCTTATTTGTTTTCCGGACAGAGATTCCAGCGCAAGGTCATCAGTTGCGGTATCGTAATTTAACTGATAAGCCGCACGTACGTACTCCAAGTAAGCCGGATCATCATATTTTTGCCTATAGGCAGCCAGATACCTTTCCTGATCCGCAATAGAAAAATGTTGGATAATCTGTTCCAGGGCGTAGCGATAAACCCGATTTCGGGTTAAACTATCAAGACCATCCTGTTCTTCGTTTATTTGATCCAGTATCAGCCGGTAATCCATCATGGAGCCATTGGTGACCCGAAGCATTTCCTTTCCCTGATATAAGCGGATTACTTCGGCCCTTATCCGTTCGGGGTAAAATAACTGGTACGGGGAGGTCCGCTGCCGATAATCATCCGGCACCCCCGTGATCAGCTCCTCATCACTTCCCGACAGCCGGAACGCCACTTCATTTAAACGATGCAGGTACTCAGCTTTCGGAATGGTGCCTGCTTCGTAGTATTGATACAGTATGTTGGCCACCTCTTTATTTTCCCGGACACTTTGGGTCCGCAGTTCCTTTTCAAAGTCTTCCACCCTGCGATGGTTTTCTTCGGGTGACTGGTTAAAATCCAGTTCCATAAAGTGAAAAACCCCCTTCAATTTATCAGCAGCCGCATAGTCGTAAGCATAGACCATTCGCTGAATGGTGTCGGACAGATCAGGTATTCGCTGATCTCCACGAATCAGGTGGGCATTCACGCGAGTACTATCAAATTGCAGGGTCAGCGTATCTCCAGGCTGGAGATAGTATTTCTGCTCGATAAGGGGTCTCCGCAAAACACCAAGCTCCAGGAGAGAGCGATCTGTACTAATGGTCAACTGGTACGTACTATCCGGATCGAGGAGATCCCAGCGCTCCTGAACGCCCAGGTCATTAATGTACCGGACAGCAGGTATGAAGGGAATATATGGACCGGAATTACCTGACTTATAGTCGCGATATTTTCCCGGTGAATCAGATATAGTCACTACGATAGGGCCCGAAGGCGTTGAATCAAGCTCCGTAACAGTTGCCTGATCGGGCTGACAACCCGGTATGATCCAGAGGATCCAGATTAGGGTGAGTAGCCAAAGTGCTCTGTTCTTTATTCCCATATGTTCCGATTATTCCTTGTTAAGGCCCTTGATCAGGTCACTAATGATTTTCACTATCAGCGATGGATTTTCCAGATGTATCTGGTGGCCACTTTTCCGGGCAATCAAATGTCGGCTGTTGTTTGACCAATTGAGGTACTCTTTCTGTAAGGCATGACTGTGTGCTATCAACTGTTCTGTATACCATTTTTCATCACCTACCGGATCTACCTTTCGACCTCCGGATATAACGACGAGTGGAATATCACCCAGATGATACCGATCAAGGTGCTCGAACATTTCCTGAAAAACTTCCGCCTCGAAGGTATTTCCCTGCCCCTTCACGTAAGTCCACGGCCGCTCGTTATAGATCCAATGAAATCGGCGTTGATCATCCGGTGAAAAAGGACGTAGTTGAATCCCAAAATCTCTCTGCGGCAGGAAAGAATCTATCTTTTTAGGCTGCTCAAGTCCTCTGGTTTTCACCTCCGGTATTTCTGAATCTGCCAGGAGTCGCATTCTAGTCCAATTACTCATCCCCTTTTCCGGATCATAAACCCTTAATACCACATCCGGATGCGTAGCATCAACCAACACAACCCCGGCCACATCCTTCCGGTAGGTGTATGCAAATTCCATGGCTAAAATGCCTCCGAGTGAATGACCGACCAAAATAAAGGGTGGTTTCAGGCCACCTCTTTGCAAGGATTCACGACTATCGTACACCTGCTGTGGAATAGCCGCGCCGTGCCCATGTTCACTCCATCCTTCGCCGTTCTGGTCAATGGCAACGGCACGGGCAAACTCACCTACTTCGGGTAATATCAAGTTCCAGTGCAGCGCAATATCCCCTGCTCCGTGAAAGAACACTACTGTGGGACCTTCCTTGTCACGCCCTTCTATTATCAAGTGCATTCGATACCCCCCCATATCAACCATCTCTCCGGGCGGTGGAAAGGTATCCAGTGATGTACCATATCCTTTGCTGGCAACAAACATCAATAGGATCCACGCCAAGCTGTACTGTACTCCGGAAACCATACATCTCGTTTCAGGTGGATACCCGTTCTTTCCTTTTTGGTTACAAAGATTACGGCTTCAAGAAGCCATCACAACATGCAAACCGTGAACCATGAACCGTGATCCCTCATCCGTCGACCGTGAGTACGACCTTTCCCACGGTCTTTCCGGATTGAAATAATCGTATAGCCTGATGCAGTTCGGTGAAGGGAATGGTGTGTCCGACGTGGGGTGGATCCAGATTAAGTTCGTCGATTTCGCCCAGGAGGTCGTGCATCAGATCGGCCTGATGGTAGAGCCAGATGAGGTTAAAGCCAAGCAGAGCCTTGTTTTCCTCAATGATCTTCTGGGGATCAATCCGCGGGCGGGTCAGAAACTGCCAGAAGAGTCGAAGGTAGTTGGGACGGTTACCGACCGAAGCGTAGCGGGCCGACCCGTAGACCACCATTCGCCCCTGGGGAGCGAGGCGGTCGTAAGCGGCCTTGAATACTTTTCCGCCGATGCATTCCATGACCAGGTTGAGCGGACGTCCATCCAGAGCATCTTCCAGTTGCTCCCCGAATTGGCGGGGATTGCGGACGATCACTTCTTTATATCCTTGCTTTCGCAAAAAATCGACCTTCTCAGGGCGGCCCACGGTGCCAATGGTGTAGGCGTCGTAGCGGGCGGCGATCTGCCGGGCCAGCAGGCCCACACCTCCTCCTCCCGAATGGATGAGCACCGTGGCTCCTTCCTGAATATTGCCCAGATATACCAGTGCATAATAGGCTGTAAGCACCTGCACCAAATAGGAAGCCCCCTGCTCGTAGGTCCATTTTTGCGGAAGCGGTATCACATACCGGTAATCGCTATTAATGGCAGTGGTATACCCCCCGAAGCGAGTCACCCCCATTACCCGGTCTCCGGGTTGACAGGTAGTTACATCAGCGCCCACCGCCAATACCTCACCGGCGTATTCCAGGCCGGGTACGAAGGCATCTTCGGGGGTGGCACCGTACAGCCCCCAGATGGCAAAGACATCGGCAAAATTGAGCCCCACCGCCCGTACAGCTACCTGGACCTCGTGGGATGCCGGCGGGGGCAGCCTTTTTTTCGTAAGGCTAAAATTGGAAAGGGCCCCGGCTTTGCCTTCGTAAGCTTGGTATTGCATGTTTTTTCTTTTTTGCTAAGGTAAATGAAATCGGTCTCCTTCGCCCCTTCCTTGCCCTTTCGAACTACAGCACAAAAGTTGGGTTCCGGCGGCCAGGGAAATCGGAAAGACCTGAAGGGACAGAAGAGACAGGAGAGACAGGAGAGACAGGAGAGACAGGAGAGACAGGAGGGACAGGAGAGACAGGAGAGACAGGAGAGACAGGAGAGACAGAAGGGACAGGAGGGACAGAAGAGACAGGAGGGACAGAAAAGGCAGAAGGGCCCCGGGAACATATCGCTTCTTGCTCTGCAGTCCCTTAGTTCTCTAAGTCCTTGAGCCCCGGACCGTGTTAAGACCCCGTTAAACCCATCCGGCACCGGGAAGAAACCTCCGCCAAAACACACTCCGGATAAATAGTATGTATAACCAAAAACCAGTAACCATGAAAACGTTTACACATCTCCGATGGGCAGTCTTACTTGTCCTGTTTAGCTTTTTCCAGGCTCCGGTCAACGCCCAACTCACCTATACACCGATCTACACCACTAAAGCCCCACTCCCTATCTATAAGCCATCACCAGCACCGGTCAATTGGCAATTGAAAATGAGTACGGTACAGGTGGAACGCACCAATGATGCGGGTGGCGACCGCCCCTATTTTATTACCTTGTATTTCCAGACGTCCTTCAGGAAGAGGGGCTCTACCCGGGTTTCTTTTCGCGAAAGCGAACCCCACGACTGGGTCAGTAAACGCACCTACAACCGCGGGCGCCTGCGTCGGGGCGACCATATGTCGCCCGGAGAAGCACTGGGCATTCCCTTTTGGATGGGCGAGCACGAATGGCGGAACATCACCAATAAATCCCTGGGTGATAACCTGAACGGTATGCCACTGTACGGAGCCATTGTCGTAGCTCTCGACAACAATAATACGCCACCCCACGCCATCCGGAATGCCGGTCATAAAATGGCTGACGTATTGCGTACCTATCTGCGCAACGAAATTGAAACGGGACGTGCATTGCCCAAATTACTGGCCCGGGATACCAAAGGTATTCAGGAGGATCTGATGGAAATTGCCATGGAGCAGATCTCAGAAGGAGATATGATCGCTACCCTCTTCGATTACCTGGTAGGCTCCCTGGGAAGTCCCGACAAACTGGTGGGGCTTCACGCCTTCCTTTTCCCGGCCCTGAATGACATTAATTTACAGGAAGAGCGGGGTCTGGAGCGCAATGATTTCAATTCGTTCAGCTGGTCGTATACCATTGGTACACCTCGTACATGGAATCGCGATCTGATCTTTGAGAATGGAAAGGCCCGCTACCGGGTGCGCGCCATGATCACCCCGACCAGTTGCTCTTCGAAGACGACCAACCGGCTGGGTTTCCACCTGCATACCGGAAATGATGACCTGCGCAGCGACAGCCGGATCATTGCCGAGGTCCACGTGCGGGGGCTATCCCGACCCATAACCGGGACATTGGTAAACCGAAAGACATTGCCCAACTACTCCGATCATTTTGCCTACGTAGATCTGGGCCGAAATATACCTCTGAATGCCATCACGGCGGTATTAGTACGAGGATATATGGGTGGTAGTGATCAGTGGAGCCTGCAAGCGTTATCGGTCTACCACTACGGTGCCGGTGGTAGTGGCTTGTTGTTTACCGATCAGGATTGGCCATTACACAAATTCAATAAATACGCACCGTACCATACCCAGCATTTTAACTGTTCGGGCTCCGTAGCCAGCACTCCGGTTACACCGGTAGCGAATACTAATCCGGCGATCAGCTATTTATTGATCACCTGTCATACCGGCGGGGACGACCTTCGTGGCGGCAAAGACAACCTCAATATAGCCGTGCGCAATAAAGCCGGTCAGGTGCAAACAACCAATAATGTGAATGGCTCCAATAAATGGGGGAATAATACGGCGCATACCGTACGGGTGGCCGTGCCGGCCGGCACCAGGATGAGTGACCTGAGCCGCGTTCAACTCACCACAACCTTCTCGGGGGGCTGGAACGGAGACAACTGGAACCTGGACCGACTCACCATTATTGCCGTCGCGGGTGGTCAGAAAAAACAAGTGTACTCGAAACTAGGACGTCCATTACACCGGTTCACGGGAGATAAGAAGACCTTCCTGGCGGGGATGTAAGCGGAAGTCGGAAGTCGGAAGTATAGTCTTTCCGACTTCCGATTTTCGACCTCCGACTTTAATTGCGTGTATTTCCCGTTTCCTCGATAAACAATCCGATGGACCGGATACCTTCTACGGGGTTTCGCCGCATGTACTGTTCAAGTACGAACCGGTGAGACCCCGTTTGATTAAAATAGGCACCACTTTGAATGGGAATGCGAACAGTACACCAGTCACCGTGGCATTTACCTTCCCAGCTGCCTTTATCGGCCAGTTCCAGAGATACTTGTTCGGTGAGTCGCTGACCGGCCGGAAAATAAGTGTGGATCAGCACGTAGAGATTCTGATTGGGATACGTAGCGGAGTGTTTTATGTCGAGGTACAGATCGTAAATGGTATTGGTATCGGGTACATCGAACTCGAAGGATAGGGAGTCGGCATAGGACCAAACGTCTCCCTCCATCTCGTAGGTTTGCTGATAGGCGTAGTCAGGTCCGCAAGCAACGCTGATAAAGACTAAAGACAGGAGACAAAAGAGGCTATACCGTTTGATCATATTGGTTATTTAGAGCTCGAACTCCAAACGAGGCGACAAGTAAAAATATTGGACAAAGACTTGTTGCGGGAGACCTAAGCGCAGGTCCTGATCCTTGTTTAGAATACCTTTCCCTTTAATTGGGGGAGGTACCAACAAGGATCAGGACCATTATGACTATTTGAAATAGTCGCGCATTTTTTCGAAGAAGGTTTTCTCCGACTTACCGGGTTGAGGCTGGAAGTTGGGCATTTCGCGCAATTCCTCCAACAGCTCTTTCTCGCGAGGGTTGGTTTTCTTGGGAGTCCACACGTTTACGTGGATCAACT
The DNA here is from genome assembly GCA_964342305.1 of uncultured Saprospiraceae bacterium. Classification (GTDB taxonomy): domain Bacteria; phylum Bacteroidota; class Bacteroidia; order Chitinophagales; family Saprospiraceae; genus DT-110. The sequence continues at coordinate 33,086 of CAYFGK010000073.1, forward strand.
GATCACCCCGACCGTACCCCTGAACAACGGGCAGACCCTTATCTTTCAGGCGGAAGATCTTTCCGGATTGGGTACCGGAAGGGACCTTGATCTTGACTTTCCCTCCAAGTGTCGGAACTTCGACGGAGGTTCCCAGAGCGGCATCCGCAAAATTGAGGTACAACTCGTAGATGACATTTTGTCCGTCGCGCTGTAAATCGCTATGCGTTTTTTCTTCGATGCTGATCATCAGATCACCTGCGGGTCCTCCGCGCAAACCGGCATTACCCTTACCCCGCAGGGACAATTGCATGCCTTCCTCCACGCCGGCAGGAATATCGATCTCGAGGGTCTCTTCGCCGTGAATACGACCGTCACCTTTGCACTTGGGGCAGTTAGCAGTTACTTGCTGCCCTGACCCATTACAGGAAGGACAGGTAGAAGTAGTTTGCATTTGCCCCAGGAAAGTAGAACGTACCTGGCGCACGAATCCCGATCCACCACAGGTGGAGCAGGTCTTCACCGAATTACTGTCCTTGGCACCACTGCCGTCGCAGACATCGCAGGTATTCTGCTTCTTGACCTTGATCTTTTTGGTAACTCCGTTGGCGATTTCCTCCAGCGTGAGGGCTACGCGGATACGGAGGTTAGTCCCCTTCTGACCGCGGGCACGGGTACGCCCGCCAGCCCGGGCTCCGCCGGCACCGCCGAAGAAACTTCCAAAGGCCGAATCACCGAAGATATCTCCGAATTGCTGGAAGATATCGTCCATAGTCATGCCTTCACCACTGAATCCACCACCGGGAGCTCCGCTCATTCCCGCATGACCAAAGCGATCATAACGGGCTTTCTTATCGGCATCACTTAATACCTCATAAGCCTCGGCAGCTTCCTTAAACTTCTCCTCTGTCTCCTTATCACCGGGGTTCCGGTCGGGGTGATACTTAAGGGCCAGTTTGCGGTAGGCCTTCTTGATGGTAGTAGCATCCGCATCCTTGGGTACCCCCAGCACCTCGTAATAATCTCTTTTAGCCATGCTATGGTGTTTCGTATTGATGGATGATTTAGATCGGGTGGATTACTTTCCTACCACGACCTTCGCGTGCCGGATGATCGCATCATTGAGCATATACCCCTTTTCGATGGTATCGATGATCTTGCCCTTCATCTCGTCTGATGGCGCCGGAATTTCGGTAATAGCTTCGTGAAAATCCGGATCGAAAGCTTCTCCGTCGGATTCCATTGGCTGCAGCCCCTTATTCTTCAGGGTGTTATACAGTTTATTGTACACCAGTGTAACTCCTTCACTAAACTCCTCGGTCGAGTTGTCGTCGTCGGCATTCTTCTTGGCACGATCGAAATCATCCAGAACCGGCAGGAGGTTTTTGATAACATCAGCCGAGGCTGTTTTCATCAGATCAACCTTTTCCTTGAGGGTCCTTTTTTTATAATTATCGAACTCAGCGTAGAGGCGCAGGTATTTGTCGCGCAGTTCCTGGTTCTCTTTTTGCAGCACCTCGGTCTCGGAGGGTGCCTCCGAAGCATCATCATTGGCGGCAGGCTCTTCGGCAGGGTTATTTTCCTGATCAGTACCTACCGTCTCATCAGCAGTGGTCTCGTCGACTTTTTGTGCCTGCTGTTCTTCCTGAACATTGAGGTCTTTATCCTTCACGCTTTTTTTCTTTTTCTTGGATCCTTTATTAAACATATAACGTCACTATTTTACCAAGCAATTTCTTTGCCAGCCGCAAAGTTCAGTCAATTTGACAGAAAAGCCAACCTAAGGGTGACAAAGTGTTGCAAAAACCGGGAAGACTGTCAACTTGTCGAAGATTTCAGTCGTTTCCGGAATATACCCTAACCTTGCTTTCGGCTTCCTATTTTTGCGAAAGCAAATAAACAACCACTACATGACCCTCTCAAATATGCGTCGCCTAGATCCCACCGGTAAATCTCCCGGCGATATGCACCAATTACTGGTCGGTACGGTGGCTCCCCGCCCCATTGCTTTTGTCAGCACCCTCGATGCCGGTGGTAACGCCAATCTGGCACCCTATAGTTTTTTTAATGTGGTCAGTACGCAACCCGCCATGCTCGCTTTTGCTCCTGTCTTGCGCGGCAACGATGGCACAGCCAAAGACACCTTACAAAACCTGCGGGAGACAAAAGAAGCAGTCATTAATGTGGTTACCGAGCCCATTGTACGGCAAATGGCAATCACCAGCATTCAATATCCGCCCGAAGTCGATGAATTCACGAAGTCAGGGCTTACCCCTCTTCCCTCCGAATTGGTAAAACCTGCACGCGTTAAGGAATCACCGGTGCATTTCGAATGCACCCTGCACGATATCATCTCCTTCGGTGATCATGGTGGTGCCGGTCAGCTTGTCATTTGCCGGGTCAGGCTTATTCATCTGGCCGATTATATTTTTGATGCGAAAGACCGCATTGACCCCCACAAGATCGACCTGATGGGGCGGATGGGACGAGCCTTTTATACACGCGCCAGTGGTGAGGCCATCCACCGCATTTATCAGGCGTCGAATAAACTCAGTATCGGATACGAAGCATTGCCCGAGACTATCCGGCACAGCACCGTACTTACCGGCAATGAACTGGGCCAACTGGCAGGCCTGCACGAACGCCCATCGTTTCAAAAACTTGACGAGCTTCGTAAGAAGATCGGAGAACCTTCTCCCAAGGGTGAAACTCTGCACCTGCGTATTCGGGAAGCACTTTCCAACGGGGATATGGAATTGGCCGGGAAGCTGGCGTTCTTGGAGACTTCCGAGACGGAAGGGACTTAGAGACGGAAGGGACTTAGAGACGGAAGAGACATAGAGACTTTAGAGATTCAAGGGACTCAAGAGATTTTGGAGATTTAACTGGTTTGTGAGCGCTGCTGCTTTTACAAAATGTACAATGGTCAGTGCTAAGTGCTCAATGAAAGGAATGGCGGCAAAGGAAAGGAACATCCGTTTTTTTGGCGAAAGCTATTCCCAATTGAGAACTGAGCACCGGGCATTTTCCATTCTTGCGGCAAAACAGCGCACTACAAAAATGCTCAGCCCGAAAGACCAGGGCTCAGGCAAGTACCGGCACTCCAGTCCCTAAGTCTCTTGAGTCCCTAAGTCTCTTGAGTCCCTGAAGTCTCAGAAACGTCGCTAATCCGGATTCGGCATGC
>CAYFGK010000074.1:0-36182 GCA_964342305.1 uncultured Saprospiraceae bacterium
GCATGCCGAATCCGGATTAGCGACGTTTCTGAGACTTCAGGGACTCAAGAGACTTCAGGGACTCAAGAGACTTAGGGACTCAAGAGACTTCAGGGACTCAAGAGACTTAGGGACTGGAGTGCCGGTACTTGCCTGAGCCCTGGTCTTTCGGGCTGAGCATTTTTGTAGTGCGCTGTTTTGCCGCAAGAATGGAAAATGCCCGGTGCTCAGTTCTCAATTGGGAATAGCTTTCGCCAAAAAAACGGATGTTCCTTTCCTTTGCCGCCATTCCTTTCATTGAGCACTTAGCACTGACCATTGTACATTTTGTAAAAGCAGCAGCGCTCACAAACCAGTTAAATCTCCAAAATCTCTTGAGTCCCTTGAATCTCTAAAGTCTCTATGTCTCTTCCGTCTCTAAGTCCCTTCCGTCTCTAAGTCCCTTCCGTCTCGGAAGTCTCCAAGAACGCCAGCTTCCCGGCCAATTCCATATCCCCGTTGGAAAGTGCTTCCCGAATACGCAGGTGCAGAGTTTCACCCTTGGGAGAAGGTTCTCCGATCTTCTTACGAAGCTCGTCAAGTTTTTGAAACGATGGGCGTTCGTGCAGGCCTGCCAGTTGGCCCAGTTCATTGCCGGTAAGTACGGTGCTGTGCCGGATAGTCTCGGGCAATGCTTCGTATCCGATACTGAGTTTATTCGACGCCTGATAAATGCGGTGGATGGCCTCACCACTGGCGCGTGTATAAAAGGCTCGTCCCATCCGCCCCATCAGGTCGATCTTGTGGGGGTCAATGCGGTCTTTCGCATCAAAAATATAATCGGCCAGATGAATAAGCCTGACCCGGCAAATGACAAGCTGACCGGCACCACCATGATCACCGAAGGAGATGATATCGTGCAGGGTGCATTCGAAATGCACCGGTGATTCCTTAACGCGTGCAGGTTTTACCAATTCGGAGGGAAGAGGGGTAAGCCCTGACTTCGTGAATTCATCGACTTCGGGCGGATATTGAATGCTGGTGATTGCCATTTGCCGTACAATGGGCTCGGTAACCACATTAATGACTGCTTCTTTTGTCTCCCGCAGGTTTTGTAAGGTGTCTTTGGCTGTGCCATCGTTGCCGCGCAAGACAGGAGCAAAAGCGAGCATGGCGGGTTGCGTACTGACCACATTAAAAAAACTATAGGGTGCCAGATTGGCGTTACCACCGGCATCGAGGGTGCTGACAAAAGCAATGGGGCGGGGAGCCACCGTACCGACCAGTAATTGGTGCATATCGCCGGGAGATTTACCGGTGGGATCTAGGCGACGCATATTTGAGAGGGTCATGTAGTGGTTGTTTATTTGCTTTCGCAAAAATAGGAAGCCGAAAGCAAGGTTAGGGTATATTCCGGAAACGACTGAAATCTTCGACAAGTTGACAGTCTTCCCGGTTTTTGCAACACTTTGTCACCCTTAGGTTGGCTTTTCTGTCAAATTGACTGAACTTTGCGGCTGGCAAAGAAATTGCTTGGTAAAATAGTGACGTTATATGTTTAATAAAGGATCCAAGAAAAAGAAAAAAAGCGTGAAGGATAAAGACCTCAATGTTCAGGAAGAACAGCAGGCACAAAAAGTCGACGAGACCACTGCTGATGAGACGGTAGGTACTGATCAGGAAAATAACCCTGCCGAAGAGCCTGCCGCCAATGATGATGCTTCGGAGGCACCCTCCGAGACCGAGGTGCTGCAAAAAGAGAACCAGGAACTGCGCGACAAATACCTGCGCCTCTACGCTGAGTTCGATAATTATAAAAAAAGGACCCTCAAGGAAAAGGTTGATCTGATGAAAACAGCCTCGGCTGATGTTATCAAAAACCTCCTGCCGGTTCTGGATGATTTCGATCGTGCCAAGAAGAATGCCGACGACGACAACTCGACCGAGGAGTTTAGTGAAGGAGTTACACTGGTGTACAATAAACTGTATAACACCCTGAAGAATAAGGGGCTGCAGCCAATGGAATCCGACGGAGAAGCTTTCGATCCGGATTTTCACGAAGCTATTACCGAAATTCCGGCGCCATCAGACGAGATGAAGGGCAAGATCATCGATACCATCGAAAAGGGGTATATGCTCAATGATGCGATCATCCGGCACGCGAAGGTCGTGGTAGGAAAGTAATCCACCCGATCTAAATCATCCATCAATACGAAACACCATAGCATGGCTAAAAGAGATTATTACGAGGTGCTGGGGGTACCCAAGGATGCGGATGCTACTACCATCAAGAAGGCCTACCGCAAACTGGCCCTTAAGTATCACCCCGACCGGAACCCCGGTGATAAGGAGACAGAGGAGAAGTTTAAGGAAGCTGCCGAGGCTTATGAGGTATTAAGTGATGCCGATAAGAAAGCCCGTTATGATCGCTTTGGTCATGCGGGAATGAGCGGAGCTCCCGGTGGTGGATTCAGTGGTGAAGGCATGACTATGGACGATATCTTCCAGCAATTCGGAGATATCTTCGGTGATTCGGCCTTTGGAAGTTTCTTCGGCGGTGCCGGCGGAGCCCGGGCTGGCGGGCGTACCCGTGCCCGCGGTCAGAAGGGGACTAACCTCCGTATCCGCGTAGCCCTCACGCTGGAGGAAATCGCCAACGGAGTTACCAAAAAGATCAAGGTCAAGAAGCAGAATACCTGCGATGTCTGCGACGGCAGTGGTGCCAAGGACAGTAATTCGGTGAAGACCTGCTCCACCTGTGGTGGATCGGGATTCGTGCGCCAGGTACGTTCTACTTTCCTGGGGCAAATGCAAACTACTTCTACCTGTCCTTCCTGTAATGGGTCAGGGCAGCAAGTAACTGCTAACTGCCCCAAGTGCAAAGGTGACGGTCGTATTCACGGCGAAGAGACCCTCGAGATCGATATTCCTGCCGGCGTGGAGGAAGGCATGCAATTGTCCCTGCGGGGTAAGGGTAATGCCGGTTTGCGCGGAGGACCCGCAGGTGATCTGATGATCAGCATCGAAGAAAAAACGCATAGCGATTTACAGCGCGACGGACAAAATGTCATCTACGAGTTGTACCTCAATTTTGCGGATGCCGCTCTGGGAACCTCCGTCGAAGTTCCGACACTTGGAGGGAAAGTCAAGATCAAGGTCCCTTCCGGTACCCAATCCGGAAAGATCTTCCGCCTGAAAGATAAGGGTCTGCCCGTTGTTCAGGGGTACGGTCGGGGTGATCAGTTGATCCACGTAAACGTGTGGACTCCCAAGAAAACCAACCCTCGCGAGAAAGAGCTGTTGGAGGAATTGCGCGAAATGCCCAACTTCCAGCCTCAACCCGGTAAGTCGGAGAAAACCTTCTTCGAAAAAATGCGCGACTATTTCAAATAGTCATAATGGTCCTGATCCTTGTTGGTACCTCCCCCAATTAAAGGGAAAGGTATTCTAAACAAGGATCAGGACCTGCGCTTAGGTCTCCCGCAACAAGTCTTTGTCCAATATTTTTACTTGTCGCCTCGTTTGGAGTTCGAGCTCTAAATAACCAATATGATCAAACGGTATAGCCTCTTTTGTCTCCTGTCTTTAGTCTTTATCAGCGTTGCTTGCGGACCTGACTACGCCTATCAGCAAACCTACGAGATGGAGGGAGACGTTTGGTCCTATGCCGACTCCCTATCCTTCGAGTTCGATGTACCCGATACCAATACCATTTACGATCTGTACCTCGACATAAAACACTCCGCTACGTATCCCAATCAGAATCTCTACGTGCTGATCCACACTTATTTTCCGGCCGGTCAGCGACTCACCGAACAAGTATCTCTGGAACTGGCCGATAAAGGCAGCTGGGAAGGTAAATGCCACGGTGACTGGTGTACTGTTCGCATTCCCATTCAAAGTGGTGCCTATTTTAATCAAACGGGGTCTCACCGGTTCGTACTTGAACAGTACATGCGGCGAAACCCCGTAGAAGGTATCCGGTCCATCGGATTGTTTATCGAGGAAACGGGAAATACACGCAATTAAAGTCGGAGGTCGAAAATCGGAAGTCGGAAAGACTATACTTCCGACTTCCGACTTCCGCTTACATCCCCGCCAGGAAGGTCTTCTTATCTCCCGTGAACCGGTGTAATGGACGTCCTAGTTTCGAGTACACTTGTTTTTTCTGACCACCCGCGACGGCAATAATGGTGAGTCGGTCCAGGTTCCAGTTGTCTCCGTTCCAGCCCCCCGAGAAGGTTGTGGTGAGTTGAACGCGGCTCAGGTCACTCATCCTGGTGCCGGCCGGCACGGCCACCCGTACGGTATGCGCCGTATTATTCCCCCATTTATTGGAGCCATTCACATTATTGGTTGTTTGCACCTGACCGGCTTTATTGCGCACGGCTATATTGAGGTTGTCTTTGCCGCCACGAAGGTCGTCCCCGCCGGTATGACAGGTGATCAATAAATAGCTGATCGCCGGATTAGTATTCGCTACCGGTGTAACCGGAGTGCTGGCTACGGAGCCCGAACAGTTAAAATGCTGGGTATGGTACGGTGCGTATTTATTGAATTTGTGTAATGGCCAATCCTGATCGGTAAACAACAAGCCACTACCACCGGCACCGTAGTGGTAGACCGATAACGCTTGCAGGCTCCACTGATCACTACCACCCATATATCCTCGTACTAATACCGCCGTGATGGCATTCAGAGGTATATTTCGGCCCAGATCTACGTAGGCAAAATGATCGGAGTAGTTGGGCAATGTCTTTCGGTTTACCAATGTCCCGGTTATGGGTCGGGATAGCCCCCGCACGTGGACCTCGGCAATGATCCGGCTGTCGCTGCGCAGGTCATCATTTCCGGTATGCAGGTGGAAACCCAGCCGGTTGGTCGTCTTCGAAGAGCAACTGGTCGGGGTGATCATGGCGCGCACCCGGTAGCGGGCCTTTCCATTCTCAAAGATCAGATCGCGATTCCATGTACGAGGTGTACCAATGGTATACGACCAGCTGAACGAATTGAAATCATTGCGCTCCAGACCCCGCTCTTCCTGTAAATTAATGTCATTCAGGGCCGGGAAAAGGAAGGCGTGAAGCCCCACCAGTTTGTCGGGACTTCCCAGGGAGCCTACCAGGTAATCGAAGAGGGTAGCGATCATATCTCCTTCTGAGATCTGCTCCATGGCAATTTCCATCAGATCCTCCTGAATACCTTTGGTATCCCGGGCCAGTAATTTGGGCAATGCACGTCCCGTTTCAATTTCGTTGCGCAGATAGGTACGCAATACGTCAGCCATTTTATGACCGGCATTCCGGATGGCGTGGGGTGGCGTATTATTGTTGTCGAGAGCTACGACAATGGCTCCGTACAGTGGCATACCGTTCAGGTTATCACCCAGGGATTTATTGGTGATGTTCCGCCATTCGTGCTCGCCCATCCAAAAGGGAATGCCCAGTGCTTCTCCGGGCGACATATGGTCGCCCCGACGCAGGCGCCCGCGGTTGTAGGTGCGTTTACTGACCCAGTCGTGGGGTTCGCTTTCGCGAAAAGAAACCCGGGTAGAGCCCCTCTTCCTGAAGGACGTCTGGAAATACAAGGTAATAAAATAGGGGCGGTCGCCACCCGCATCATTGGTGCGTTCCACCTGTACCGTACTCATTTTCAATTGCCAATTGACCGGTGCTGGTGATGGCTTATAGATAGGGAGTGGGGCTTTAGTGGTGTAGATCGGTGTATAGGTGAGTTGGGCGTTGACCGGAGCCTGGAAAAAGCTAAACAGGACAAGTAAGACTGCCCATCGGAGATGTGTAAACGTTTTCATGGTTACTGGTTTTTGGTTATACATACTATTTATCCGGAGTGTGTTTTGGCGGAGGTTTCTTCCCGGTGCCGGATGGGTTTAACGGGGTCTTAACACGGTCCGGGGCTCAAGGACTTAGAGAACTAAGGGACTGCAGAGCAAGAAGCGATATGTTCCCGGGGCCCTTCTGCCTTTTCTGTCCCTCCTGTCTCTTCTGTCCCTCCTGTCCCTTCTGTCTCTCCTGTCTCTCCTGTCTCTCCTGTCTCTCCTGTCCCTCCTGTCTCTCCTGTCTCTCCTGTCTCTCCTGTCTCTCCTGTCTCTTCTGTCCCTTCAGGTCTTTCCGATTTCCCTGGCCGCCGGAACCCAACTTTTGTGCTGTAGTTCGAAAGGGCAAGGAAGGGGCGAAGGAGACCGATTTCATTTACCTTAGCAAAAAAGAAAAAACATGCAATACCAAGCTTACGAAGGCAAAGCCGGGGCCCTTTCCAATTTTAGCCTTACGAAAAAAAGGCTGCCCCCGCCGGCATCCCACGAGGTCCAGGTAGCTGTACGGGCGGTGGGGCTCAATTTTGCCGATGTCTTTGCCATCTGGGGGCTGTACGGTGCCACCCCCGAAGATGCCTTCGTACCCGGCCTGGAATACGCCGGTGAGGTATTGGCGGTGGGCGCTGATGTAACTACCTGTCAACCCGGAGACCGGGTAATGGGGGTGACTCGCTTCGGGGGGTATACCACTGCCATTAATAGCGATTACCGGTATGTGATACCGCTTCCGCAAAAATGGACCTACGAGCAGGGGGCTTCCTATTTGGTGCAGGTGCTTACAGCCTATTATGCACTGGTATATCTGGGCAATATTCAGGAAGGAGCCACGGTGCTCATCCATTCGGGAGGAGGAGGTGTGGGCCTGCTGGCCCGGCAGATCGCCGCCCGCTACGACGCCTACACCATTGGCACCGTGGGCCGCCCTGAGAAGGTCGATTTTTTGCGAAAGCAAGGATATAAAGAAGTGATCGTCCGCAATCCCCGCCAATTCGGGGAGCAACTGGAAGATGCTCTGGATGGACGTCCGCTCAACCTGGTCATGGAATGCATCGGCGGAAAAGTATTCAAGGCCGCTTACGACCGCCTCGCTCCCCAGGGGCGAATGGTGGTCTACGGGTCGGCCCGCTACGCTTCGGTCGGTAACCGTCCCAACTACCTTCGACTCTTCTGGCAGTTTCTGACCCGCCCGCGGATTGATCCCCAGAAGATCATTGAGGAAAACAAGGCTCTGCTTGGCTTTAACCTCATCTGGCTCTACCATCAGGCCGATCTGATGCACGACCTCCTGGGCGAAATCGACGAACTTAATCTGGATCCACCCCACGTCGGACACACCATTCCCTTCACCGAACTGCATCAGGCTATACGATTATTTCAATCCGGAAAGACCGTGGGAAAGGTCGTACTCACGGTCGACGGATGAGGGATCACGGTTCATGGTTCACGGTTTGCATGTTGTGATGGCTTCTTGAAGCCGTAATCTTTGTAACCAAAAAGGAAAGAACGGGTATCCACCTGAAACGAGATGTATGGTTTCCGGAGTACAGTACAGCTTGGCGTGGATCCTATTGATGTTTGTTGCCAGCAAAGGATATGGTACATCACTGGATACCTTTCCACCGCCCGGAGAGATGGTTGATATGGGGGGGTATCGAATGCACTTGATAATAGAAGGGCGTGACAAGGAAGGTCCCACAGTAGTGTTCTTTCACGGAGCAGGGGATATTGCGCTGCACTGGAACTTGATATTACCCGAAGTAGGTGAGTTTGCCCGTGCCGTTGCCATTGACCAGAACGGCGAAGGATGGAGTGAACATGGGCACGGCGCGGCTATTCCACAGCAGGTGTACGATAGTCGTGAATCCTTGCAAAGAGGTGGCCTGAAACCACCCTTTATTTTGGTCGGTCATTCACTCGGAGGCATTTTAGCCATGGAATTTGCATACACCTACCGGAAGGATGTGGCCGGGGTTGTGTTGGTTGATGCTACGCATCCGGATGTGGTATTAAGGGTTTATGATCCGGAAAAGGGGATGAGTAATTGGACTAGAATGCGACTCCTGGCAGATTCAGAAATACCGGAGGTGAAAACCAGAGGACTTGAGCAGCCTAAAAAGATAGATTCTTTCCTGCCGCAGAGAGATTTTGGGATTCAACTACGTCCTTTTTCACCGGATGATCAACGCCGATTTCATTGGATCTATAACGAGCGGCCGTGGACTTACGTGAAGGGGCAGGGAAATACCTTCGAGGCGGAAGTTTTTCAGGAAATGTTCGAGCACCTTGATCGGTATCATCTGGGTGATATTCCACTCGTCGTTATATCCGGAGGTCGAAAGGTAGATCCGGTAGGTGATGAAAAATGGTATACAGAACAGTTGATAGCACACAGTCATGCCTTACAGAAAGAGTACCTCAATTGGTCAAACAACAGCCGACATTTGATTGCCCGGAAAAGTGGCCACCAGATACATCTGGAAAATCCATCGCTGATAGTGAAAATCATTAGTGACCTGATCAAGGGCCTTAACAAGGAATAATCGGAACATATGGGAATAAAGAACAGAGCACTTTGGCTACTCACCCTAATCTGGATCCTCTGGATCATACCGGGTTGTCAGCCCGATCAGGCAACTGTTACGGAGCTTGATTCAACGCCTTCGGGCCCTATCGTAGTGACTATATCTGATTCACCGGGAAAATATCGCGACTATAAGTCAGGTAATTCCGGTCCATATATTCCCTTCATACCTGCTGTCCGGTACATTAATGACCTGGGCGTTCAGGAGCGCTGGGATCTCCTCGATCCGGATAGTACGTACCAGTTGACCATTAGTACAGATCGCTCTCTCCTGGAGCTTGGTGTTTTGCGGAGACCCCTTATCGAGCAGAAATACTATCTCCAGCCTGGAGATACGCTGACCCTGCAATTTGATAGTACTCGCGTGAATGCCCACCTGATTCGTGGAGATCAGCGAATACCTGATCTGTCCGACACCATTCAGCGAATGGTCTATGCTTACGACTATGCGGCTGCTGATAAATTGAAGGGGGTTTTTCACTTTATGGAACTGGATTTTAACCAGTCACCCGAAGAAAACCATCGCAGGGTGGAAGACTTTGAAAAGGAACTGCGGACCCAAAGTGTCCGGGAAAATAAAGAGGTGGCCAACATACTGTATCAATACTACGAAGCAGGCACCATTCCGAAAGCTGAGTACCTGCATCGTTTAAATGAAGTGGCGTTCCGGCTGTCGGGAAGTGATGAGGAGCTGATCACGGGGGTGCCGGATGATTATCGGCAGCGGACCTCCCCGTACCAGTTATTTTACCCCGAACGGATAAGGGCCGAAGTAATCCGCTTATATCAGGGAAAGGAAATGCTTCGGGTCACCAATGGCTCCATGATGGATTACCGGCTGATACTGGATCAAATAAACGAAGAACAGGATGGTCTTGATAGTTTAACCCGAAATCGGGTTTATCGCTACGCCCTGGAACAGATTATCCAACATTTTTCTATTGCGGATCAGGAAAGGTATCTGGCTGCCTATAGGCAAAAATATGATGATCCGGCTTACTTGGAGTACGTACGTGCGGCTTATCAGTTAAATTACGATACCGCAACTGATGACCTTGCGCTGGAATCTCTGTCCGGAAAACAAATAAGCCTCCAGGAATGGCTCGCCATGCAGGAAGGGCTGATCTATATTGATTTTTGGGCCAGCTGGTGTGCTCCTTGTCGGGAGTCCTTCCCTAAAGCTGCTGAGATGCGAACTATTTTTGCCGACCGGCCTGTGACTTTTCTGTATATCTCCTTGGATGAATCCCGGGATAAATGGCGGGCTGCCGTCGATGAAGAAGCATTACCAACCGGAGCCAATTATCGGGTCTTGTACCCCAGAACCTCCCCCTGGCTGGAGAAAAACGAGGTGGAAGCCATTCCCAGATATATGCTGCTATCCGGTAACGGAGAGATGATTCAATCTAGGGCATTGGGCCCCGGCAAGGACGCTCAATTGGCCATCGGTGAGTTACTGCAAAGTCAGGGCAAATAGATGCTGGTATCAGGCCCGGCAGAATTCCAATGCTGCCCGGGATTTGTGTGTATACCTTTTGCTCCATCGTTCCTGTGGGTGTAACGCTTCGGCTTTACAACTCGTCCAAATAGTGAATCTGGTAAAACCTTTGGTATGAGTTTACCCATCGTGAATGTGCTGCATCTTTGCATCATGGTGTTCAGTTGGTTGTTTGGAAGTGTCCTGCTGGTCCGTCGATCCCTGGCCAATAGATTTCTGGGGGGCTTCCTGATGGTATTGGGCTTTCAAATGGGATTATATCTGGTATCCGATACCGCAGGCTTGTCCGATGGCCGATGGATGGGCTTTTTGGGGGTCGTTTTTCTGTATGGTCCCCTGATCTTTGGTTACGTAATGGCGATGTTACAACCTGATTTCAGCATAAAAAGCCGCCATGTACTCCACCTGATACCTGCTTTTGGTTGTATAATCGCCGGCTGGATCGGGGTTGATGTTCGCAACCAATTGGGCTGGGGGCTTTACCTTAGCCTTGGCTACTATCTGATGCAGTCGTTTCGGGTCCTGGGAAATGCACCCGGCACTCACGGAGGAATTACCCCCCCGTATTTTCAGAAAAAGCAGAGGTGGATTTCCTTTTTTCTCCGTGTTTTTTCGGTGGTTCTGCTAGTCGACTTCTTGTCGTACGTTACGGACCGAATGCGGGCAACGGTTATCTCCTGGTCTATCATTGATGAATGGGTGCTGGGGCTGGCTCTGATGTTCGTGATCGTATTAGTATGGAAAGGGCTGGTGCAACCCCAATTGTTTGGGGAGCACCAATCAGATGTGAATCCAAGTCCGTCGCGCCCCCGACGACGGCAAACAGCTGATAAAGACCAGCATCGGCTAATCCGGGAACGTCTGGAGAAGCTGTTCGAGACCGAACAACCCTACCGTAATCCGGGATTGACCCTGCGCCTGTTGGCCGAAATGCTCACCGTCCCACCCCGGCAATTGTCGGAAGTGGTAAATCAAACCTACCGGCAGAATGTGTCAGAGTATATTAATGCGCATCGTATCGCATGGGTAAAAAAACGCTTGGTAGAACCCGCCGATCCCGGAGAGACCATCCTGGAAGTGCTCTACGAAGCTGGTTTTAATTCTAAATCCTCTTTCAATACCCTCTTTAAAAGAAGTACTGGTATGACACCCTCCCAATTCAAAAAGCAAGGAGGAAGTCAGCAAAACTCTTGATCGAAAATGCGTTCAACATCGCGTTCCTGAACGACGGAGACCACTCCGAATAGCAACTTGTGTTCATTCGCCAAAAAAATCACTAAGATGAATACCAAGGTTGTACGAGTACTTTTATCACTGATTGTTAATTTGATCATTTCTCTGGCAGTTACCGCTCAAACCTGGGCGATCAGGGGAAAGATGGACGCCCCCGCTATCGATACGCTTCAGCTCTACGAATTAGATCCAACCACCGGTACGTACCAATCCTTAGCAAGGATCCCTCTTTCACCCGAAGGCCGTTTCACCTGGCAAGGCAATTGGTCGGAACCATGCCTCTTTCAACTACGAGCAGGCGAAGAAAAGGTAGCCACTCTTGCGATCGATCAACCAGAGAGGGTTACGGCAGATTTGGCCAAAGAATTGGATGGATCCTGGACAACCTCCATAAATGGATCCCCGGGTACGACCTGGTTGCGCACCTTCCCGCAAAAGTTACAGGAACTGCTGGGGTATCATTTTGGTGAATTAAAGACACAGATGGAGGAGGCTGTCGCCAAAAAGCAAGAGGCCAGGATCGCCGGACTTGAAGAACAGGTGGCCCAGCAATTCCCCCGCTTCACTGCCGACCTGAAAACGCTGGCTGTTGATAGTCTGGGGACCACGGCAGCCGTGTATGAGTTATGGGATTACATCGACCCCAACAAAGGGTTGGAGATCCTGGATGCCATCGTAGCACAATTTCAGGAAGACCATCCCTTCTGGTCGATCACTCGTGCGCTGTCCCGTAAATTATCGGACATAAAGGGGCTTGGACCCGGCGTTGCGGCCCCCGACTTTCAACTGTCCGATCGCCAGGGAAAAGTCCATGCCCTTTCCGATTATAGAGGGCAATACGTTTACGTGGATTTCTGGGCCTCGTGGTGCCTGGCCTGCCGGGCTGAAAATCCCAGGTTAGTCGAGGTTTATCAGACCTTTGCTGGTGAACGGTTCGCGATGCTCGGGGTTGGGGTTAAAGATGAAGAGTCAGCCTGGAGCATGGCTATTGAGAACGATAACTTACCCTGGCCCCAAATGCTGGATAAGGATAACCGGGTAGCGGAACTGTATTTCATTCAATCGCTTCCGCAAAATGTCCTCATCGATCCCGAGGGTACCATCCTGGCCAGGAATATGCGTGCTGCTCAGTTAGCTGAACTTCTGAAGGATTTGCTGTAGAAATGGAAATTGTCGGTATAAGTGCTCACGGAATGTGCATTCATCCAATAGGACACCAACCGGGTTTTGACGAATGTCACTTGATTACAATGCTGAAGGTCCCTTTATTCCTTCCGGTCTCCGCGCACCCCGCCCGATGCTCGACGCAGCCATGAGCAGAAAACGGATCACCAGGGACCCCAAAAAGGACAAGCGCAAACCTAGTCCCTCCGGTCTCCGCGCACTACGCCCGATGCTCGACGCAGCCAAGGGCAGAGAACGGATCACCAGGAACCCCAAAAAGGACAAGAGCAAATCTCGTCCCTCCAGTCCCTGAGCTCTACGCTCCACGCCCAACGCAGCCAGGGGCAGAGTACAGGTAGTTACGAAACTGCAAAGGAAAAGCGCGATCCGGAGGATCACGCACCTGTCTCCGCGCACTACGCCCGATGCAACCATGAGCAGAAAACCGCTAGCCAGGAACCCAAAAAGGACAAGAGCAAACCCCGCCCCTCAGTCCTGATCCACCACTCGGTACCGCAAGGTCCATCCACTATCGGTTCCACTGCTATCCGTCAGGAACCATACCAACACCTCGTTGGTTCGTGACCGAATACGGGGAGGCAATTCCGGCCCGCTAAATTTAGCAATGGTGTGTGCCGGAATCGTAGAAGTCCCATCAAACAAATAGAGGTAGTCGTGCTGAGCCTCGGTCGCAAAGTCTTCGAACCAGATATCTATCCGTTTTCCTGCCGGAGCGGTTATTTGCCAGCGACAATCGCACCCATTAGCGTAGGGTTGATCCTCGCTTCCGTCGGCAAATTTTCCTGCTGATGTTTCCCAGAAACGGGTCTCTTCGCAGTAGAGGGTGGAGGAATCAATGGTTTCCACCCAGTAGTCAAGTTGGAAAGGCGATGGGGTACGGGCGCGCTTCTGCTCGTACATGACCGTAGCTTCACCTCCCGATATAAAGGCCGTTTGATAATCCTGACTGAAATGTAATGAATGAACCACTTGTCCACTGGCGTCCTGAATGCGGAGGTATTCCCGGTCGCTTCCCCGGGGCACCCTCAATTGAAAATGCAGGCCTTCAAATGCACCGTCCGGAGCGATGGTCCAGGTGTGTTGTCGTACGTGGTCGGGCATGCTTTCCGGCGAAAGAGTGCCTTCACTCAAATTCGATTGGTGGGGTTGGCAGCATCCTGCGGAGGACCGGGCCCAGGATAGCGCCCGGGCTATATTCGGCAGGCCGGCACCCAGTTTTCCGGCGAATCGTGGTTCCTGTTTAGCTAAGGGATTGGCTGTATTTTTCAGGATATGGAACAGGTCATGAGCGGGCCGGTTTGGAGCTGCTGCTTGCAGAATGGCGAAGGCAGCAGCAATGGTGGCAACGGCTGCTGAGGTTCCACCCTCTACCCGTTGGCCTCCTCCAGCATCTGCCCCGAAAACAGCTTGACCGGGGCCACACAGATCAACGGGCATCCCATAATTTGCTGCCTGAATCTTACGCAGATGCCTGTCAAGAGCACTGATGGCTACTACGTTGGGATGGGATGCTGGTGGCTGTATCTGCTGATCGAAAGTATTTCCGGCCGAGGCTAAAACAGGGACACCGAGTTCGGAAGCCCTTCGAAGAAGTCGGTCTTCCTCGTCGGAAAGGGTTCCACCACTCCAGGCACATACAATAAGGTCGACCTCCTGCTCCAGGGCATAGGCAATACCGGTGTAGCCATCACGCAAATAGGCCTCACGTGCACCGTCGCTCAATGCTTTTACCGGAAGGATCTTAAATAATTGGTCAGCCATATCCCCATAGGATCTCCGCAACAAGGAGGTAATAACCCCACTTACGTAGGTGCCATGATAGAAAAAGGGATGGCGCCCTTCCGGGATAGATACATCAGCATCATTATCGGCCACATCCCATCCCAGAATGTCGTCGCGATAGCCGTTGCCATCTTCATCCAGCCGGTTGCCCGGTATTTCCCGGTCGGATCGCCACCAGAAAGCGGCCAGATCGGGATGTTCCAGGTCAAACCCATCGTCGATAATGGCAATAGTCACCGGTTTTTTGGCGGAAGCCATCTCCAAAACCGGCCACTCCATCGCTGTCAAATACCAACTGGAATCGGGTATCTCCTGTGCGGGTACCACGGAGGGGATTATGCTTACGCAAAAAAGTGATAGCAGGATCAAGTATTTCATACGGGCTGTAGATACATTGTTGTAGGTTGAGGTTCAGGTTCCCTCCTTCACTGCGTTTCGGTGGGCAGGGAAGGTTGAGGCTAAGGTTGAGGTTTAGAATCGGCCTTGCCTACTTGCGGAAACTATGAGTGGGTGATGGCATGCCGCTTTCCAAAACTCACCCCGGGGTAATTGGTTTTCAGGAGGGCAAAGATTTTGTCGCTCCCCTCTCTTTTACCGTGCCGGATAAATCGCTTGCGCAGGACCCTGTTCTCAGGAAGAGAGGGGTTCTCTGGAATACTTCCGCTTTCCGCTTTCCGCTTTCCGACCTCCGCTTTATTACCATCAGTCGCTATCGCTCGTGTCCGATTTCGAAGTCAGTCTCCAGTCTTCAATCTTTATTCTAAAGTCTGAATCTGCCTTTTTCACGCGGTGAGCGCAGCCCGTACGGGCGGTGATTCGCAGTGTTTTTCAGATTTCTGACCTCAGATCTCCGACCTCGAAATCATTGCTTCCGAATCGTATGGGTATGGTTTGGTAACTGCGGCAACGTCAGGGTATTGGTTTCGGAGCCACCGCGTTCACCCAATCTACGATTGGAGAGTCCGGGGCCTGTGCCCGGATGAATGGCCGTGCGTCCGCGCAGATCGGGCAGGGCAAAGGTGGTGCGCCCGTCCCCTCCGTAGGTGGTGCCCAGGATGGAAAAGAGTGCCTGATTCTGTGCGATAGGCAGCAGCTGTCCATCACAAAAAGCCCAGCCGCGGGGCGCAAAATTCCCGCCAAACATAATGATCTCTGCAATGAAAGGCTCAATGCCATTGCGGGAAGGGAAAATGCCCTGGAGCGCGATGATATGGTTGATACCGGTATACGGTTGCATGTTATTGACCGGTTGATTCTGACCCACCGGATCAGCCACCAGATCGGCGGCAACCCAGTTATTGCCATCATAGCTGATCAGGTTTCCATCGACCAGCGGACCATCGACGACTACGGCCTGTGCCAGGATATTGCGTTCATCGGTAGTAATGACCATTCCACTACCCGCATCGGTGATCTGTCGGGCCGGGGACCCCGAAAAGATGGGGTCCGTTTCATCGACCTGTCCGGCATTTTGGGCGAAAAGAGCATAAGGCACACTTTGCAATTGGGTGGTTCCGGCGTCATTCCCGTCGACATTGATGCTGAGAAAATAGGGGCCATTCCCCCAGTCGATGGCTGAAAAGTCATCACTGGTCGAACCGGTGCCAATTGAAACGTTGACTAATGCCAGGGGATTGGTAGTGACCGTATGGGCTTCCGTGTAGAGCGGATTTTCCTGGCCGGAACCACGGTAAATGGTAAATTTGATATCCACTTCCTGATTGGACAACAGGGACCCTTCCGGGTTGCGCAAAACAGACTGAAAGTTGAACGAGGCCGGAGCCTGGGCCGAGCCCCAGCAAATAGTTGCGGCTAATGCCAGCGTTGATAAGAGCTTTTTCATAATCGGTTATTTAGAAGCTGTTTGAATTTAATCCTTCGATTTCGTTAGGCGTCTTTTGCGGCTATGTTTCGTTACCAAAATCCTCATTTAGCGCTGCTAAACTCCGGTTTTGGCGCCTCACCTAGCCACAAAATACACGCTAACAAATTTCGAAAACCAAATTCAAACAGCTTCTTAGGGCTTCAGAATTTTGAAAGATCGAATAAGCCTGTTGGCCGAGACGATGGATAAAATGTACAGACCACTAGCCAGGTCTCCCGTATGAAGGCGGACCACGCTTTCGCTAAAAGGCAGGGTACGCAGTTTCTGCCCCGACTCATTATAAAGTACCACGGATAGCTGTTCCGATGGTTTTTCGGTCGTAATCTGCACGAAGGTCCGGGCGGGATTAGGGAATACCTCAAAGATGTATCCGTCATCGAAAACCGCTCTGGTCGGTGTGGTAACCAGATAAATCTGGTGAAACCCCACGGAATGGATCAGGTCGGCATTTTCTTCCGACAAAATGGTGGTTTCGCCGATGGTAAAAGCAATGGTTCCCGTAGCGTAGGAGAATTCGGTTCCTGCGGTCCCAACGACCTGTTGGGCGGAGGATCGGAATGGTCCGGTACATAAACAGAAACACATGCTCAACCCAAAAACTAGTGCTTTCATAGTGGTTGGTTGAGATGGACAATTGGGGAAGGGTAACGAGAAGGGTTTCCCCAATATGCGAAAATCCAGCGACTTATTCCAGACCGACCGGAATACGCTATGCGACAATCTTACTCGGTTACCGGCAAATCAGCTACCGGTTTCGGTCGGATTCCAGGATCTCCTGAGCCAGTTCCTCCGAGTCGCCGTACTGCTCCTGCAGCTCACTCAAACGCTGGTGTAGCTGCTCGCGAATGTCGGCGTATTCCGGATTGTCGTATTCGTTCGACAGTTCCTGCGGATCTTCCTGCAGGTCGTACAGCTCCCACTCGTTGATATCGTGGTAGAAATGGATCAGTTTGTAGCGGTCGGTGCGTACGCCGTAATGCCTTTTCACCGCGTGGATGCCGGGATATTCGTAGTAGTGGTAGTACACTGCATCACGCCAGTCGCCACCTTGCTGTTTGAGCACAGGGACCAGACTCTGGCCCTGCATATCTCCGGGCGCTTCTACTCCGGCGATCTCGAGGAAAGTCTGCGCGAAGTCGAGGTTCTGGACCAATTGGCGGTTGCGGACACCCGCTTCCACCTGCCCCGGCCAGCGTACGATAAGGGGCGTACGGAAGCTCTCCTCGTACATGAAGCGCTTATCGAACCAGCCGTGCTCACCCAGGTAAAAGCCCTGATCGGAGGTGTAAACAACGATGGTGTTTTCCGCTAACCCGGTACTGTCGAGGTATTCAAGGACCCGCCCCAGGTTGTCGTCGACCGCCTTGATGCAGGCCAGGTAATCCTGCATATAGCGCTGATATTTCCAGCGGGTCAGCGAATCGCCGCTGGGCGGATTTTTGGCGAAAGCCGCATTAATAGGATCGTAAGTCTCATCCCACTCTGCTTTTTCAGCCTCGGTAAAACGTCCCTGTTGACGTAGGTAAACCGGATTGTACCACGACATGAAGGGCTCAAAACCCAGGCTATCGGTGAGGGAAGGACGCAGTTTATTGTCGCTGGTCAGGCTCATGTGTTCGCTGATGAGCATTTCCGCTTCTTTGGAAGCGGTGCCACGACCCTCGTAATCGTCGAACAGGGTGGCGGGCTCGGGATAGGTTCTTTGCTCGACCATATCTTCCAGGTCGCGCATGGCCGGCAGCCACTCGCGGTGGGGAGCTTTGTGTTGGTACAATAGTAAAAAGGGCTGGTCGGGATTTCGCCCCTCTTCCAGCCAGTCGAGGCTCAGATCAGTAATCACATCGGTGGTGTACCCGCGGTGCTGGCGCGTGGTATCGGCCGAGCGCAGCATGGGGTGGTAGTAGTTTCCCTGATCGATGAGGACCTTCCAGTAATCAAAGCCAGTGGGTTGGGTCTTCAGGTGCCATTTGCCCACGACGGCGGTCTGGTAGCCGGCCTGGCGTAGTAACTTCGGAAAGGTCACCTGACTGCTGTCAAAGCGGGCAATATTGTCGCGTAAGCCATTGCGGTGGCTGAACTTACCGGTCAGTATGGTAGCCCGGCTGGGCGAACAGATGGAATTGGTGACGAAGGCTTGCTCAAACAGCATGCCCTCCCGCGCCAGACGATCGATGTTGGGCGTCTCGATCAGCCGGTCATCGTAGGCACTGATGGCCTGAAAGGCGTGGTCATCGGTCAGCACGAATAGAATGTTGGGCGGGGTGCTGGCTTCTTCCTCCTGCGGTGCGCAGGAAACGACCAGTACGGCCAGCAAACAAAAGAGGATCAGGTAACGCATACGGGCAGTTTTGCCCAAAAGATATCTTTTTTCGGACGAAATCCCAGTTTTGGGCAAAAGCCAAAAACTGGGATTAGTTGTCCTATCGGGTCAGGTACATGTAGCGCTGACGATCCAGTTCCCGGAAGAAGGGATCGGTCAGGTCCACGATGAAGCGGATCTCCTCGCCGGTCGATTTCATCTCCGGTCCCAGGTTCTTATCGACATTGGGGAACTTCTCGAAGGAGAAGACCGGCACCTTGATCGCGTATCCGCTCGGATTCGGCTTGATGTCGAAATCGCTCAGCTTATGTGTGCCCAGCATTACCTGCGTGGCAATTTTCAGGTACGGTACTTTGTAGGCCTTGGCAATAAAAGGGGTGGTACGTGAGGCGCGGGGGTTGGCCTCGATCACGTACACATTATCGTCTTTGATGGCGAACTGAATATTGATCAACCCGCGGATATTCAGGGCCTTGGCGAGCTTTTTAGTGTATTCCACCATCTTGTTTACGGCCTCTACCGAAATACTGTAGGTCGGCAGCACGGCTGAGCTGTCGCCCGAGTGGATACCGGCGGGTTCGATGTGTTCCATCACTCCCATGATGTGTACATCTTCGCCGTCGCAGATGGCATCGATCTCGGCCTCTTTGGCGCGTTCCAGGAATTGGTCGATCAGTACGCGGTTACCCGGCATGTGCTTGAAGATGCTCAGCACGTGGCGCTCCAGCTCCTCGTCGTTGATCACGATCCGCATCCGCTGCCCACCGAGTACGTACGACGGGCGAACCAGTACGGGGTAGGTTACCTCGTTGGCAATGCGCAGAGCCTCGTCGGCATCTTCGGCAGCGCCGTATTTGGGGTACGGAATCTCCAGCTCTTTCAGCAAGTCGGAAAAGGCGCCTCGATCTTCGGCCAGGTCCATGGAGTTGAAGTCGGTACCTATGATCTTAATCCCCTTCTCGTGAAGGGTTTTGGCGAGTTTCAGAGCCGTTTGCCCTCCCAACTGCACGATCACCCCTTCGGGTTGTTCCAGCTCGATGATCTCTTCGAGGTGTTCCCAGAAGACGGGTTCGAAGTACAGCTTATCGGCCATGTCGAAATCGGTAGAGACCGTCTCGGGGTTACAGTTGACCATGATGGCCTCGTAGCCAGCCTCTTTCAGTGCCAGCAGGCCGTGCACACAACAGTAATCGAATTCGATACCCTGACCGATCCGGTTGGGACCGGAGCCCAGGATGATCACCTTCTTTTTATTATCGGAAACGATGCTTTCATTTTCCTGATCGAAGGCCGAATAGAAGTATGGTGTTACCGCTTCAAACTCTGCTGCGCAGGTATCCACCATTTTATAGGTACGACGGATGTCGAGCGCTTTGCGGGCTTTGGTCACATCGTCTTCTTCAACGCGCAGCAGCCAGGCGATTTGAGCGTCGCTGTAGCCGATCTCCTTCAGGTCGCGGAAGAAATCGGCGGGAATATCTTCCGGTACGTTGTACTTCAGAACTTCTTTTTCCATGTCGACCAGACGCTTGATCTGGCGCAGGAACCACATGTCGATCTTGGTAAGCTTCTGGATGGTCTTGGTAGGCACACCGAGTCGCATGGCATCTTTTACCCGGAAGATGCGGTCATCGCTGGGGTGTTCCAGACTTTTGAGCACGTCGTCGGTCTTGATCCACTCCTTCTTATCAGCACCGAGCCCCGCCCGGCCGTTTTCCAGTGACTGGCAGGCCTTCTGGAGGGCTTCGAGGAAGTTGCGACCGATACCCATTACCTCACCCACCGATTTCATTTGCAGGCCCAGGCTGTGATCGGCGCCGTGGAATTTGGCAAAATCCCAGCGGGGCATTTTTACGATCACGTAGTCGAGGGTTGGCTCAAAGTAAGCCGAGGTGTTTTGTGTGATCTGGTTTTTCAGTTCGTCGAGGGTATAGCCGATGGCCAGTTTGGCGGCAATTTTGGCGATAGGGTACCCCGTGGCCTTACTGGCCAGGGCGGATGAGCGCGACACCCTTGGGTTTATCTCGATCACGATGAGTTCCTCCGTCTCCGGATTCTGGGAGAACTGAATGTTACAACCACCGGCAAAGTTACCCAGGGAGCGCATGGCGATGATGGCCTCGTCACGCATCTGTTGGTAGGCGCGATCGGAGAGGGTCATGGCCGGGGCAACGGTAATACTGTCACCGGTATGAATCCCCATGGGATCCAGGTTTTCCACCGTACAGATGATCACCACATTATCGTTGGCATCGCGGAGCAACTCCAGCTCGAATTCTTTCCAGCCCAGTACCGCTTTCTCGACCAGCACTTCGTGGGTGG
The DNA here is from genome assembly GCA_964342305.1 of uncultured Saprospiraceae bacterium. Taxonomy (GTDB): domain Bacteria; phylum Bacteroidota; class Bacteroidia; order Chitinophagales; family Saprospiraceae; genus DT-110. Next base: position 20,601 of record CAYFGK010000074.1, read on the forward strand.
GCGACATATTCAGTCCCCGGCGCAGGGCGGCATCAAACTGTTCTTCAACGTGGACAAAGCCACCACCAGTACCGCCCAGGGTGTAGGATGGGCGAATTACCAGCGGATATCCGATCTTTTGCGCAGCTTCTTTACCCTCTAGGAAGGAGTTGGCAATATAGGAAGGTGCTACTTTCAGGCCGGTCGCGATCATATGCTTCCGGAAAGCCTCGCGGTTTTCGGCCAGCTCAATGGCGTCGAGATCAACACCGATCAGACGGGTGTTGTATTTATCCCAGACACCCTGTTTGCCGGCTTCGATCGCCAGATTCAGGGCCGTTTGTCCACCCATAGTCGGCAACACGGCATCGATCTGGCGCTCCTCCAGTACCTGCACGATACTTTCCACGGTAAGGGGCAGCAGGTAAATATGATCGGCCGTAACCGGGTCGGTCATAATGGTGGCCGGATTGGAGTTGATGAGGGTTACTTCAATTCCTTCTTCCCGCAGCGAGCGGGATGCTTGAGAACCCGAGTAGTCAAACTCACAGGCCTGGCCTATGACAATGGGGCCGCTACCGATAATCAGTACGGATTTGATGGAAGTATCCTTTGGCATGTCTCGTTGATTTTGCGTTGGACCGGACCGGACGAAGACCGGATCGAAGAAGGGTAGCGGTCATGGCATACCCTTAGCAATCTGTAAATTGCGTGCAAAGATAGGGATAAACAGTGGTTTATATCGAGCCTGGAGGGATAAAAATTATTGGATGTTTACCGGTTGTTCATCCGTGTAAAATTCGACCGACCACCGGACATCCATACCATTGATTTGGATCTGTTGGTCTTTTTTGCGAACCCCGTACACTCTGCCCAACCCCGGAGATAGTTTTTGCAGATCGAAAGAAGGTATTTGCAGGTTCTGCAAATCCCGGGGGCCTTCAATGGTAAGGGATGCCGCTTGATTGTTGGTATCACTGAATAACAAGACGAGCATTTCGTCTTCCGATAATGCTGCCGGAGAAACGGATAGCCGAAAGGGCTGACCCCGCTGGATGGTCTCCGAAATGGTGATACCGGAGATGGCAGGCATGGATACGGGTACTTCTGCCGATCGTTTTCCCGAAGGATTCAACTCAACCATCATGTCGGGTTCATAGCCTCCCTGGCCATCCCACTCGTACCGGATAAGCTGCTCGCTTAGCTGATTGAGTTCGAGGGTTTTCCCCTGAAAAGTAACCGCACCATCAATAGCTGTCGGGGTGGCATTGGCCAGTGAATCACCCTCCGTAAAGGATACCTGAACTTTATACGCCTGGTCGGGAAACAGATACCGAACAAAAACATCGGCGTATAATACCGGCGAACTGGAGTTTCCGGATTCAGGGGTACAACCGGTGCATAAACACAGGAAGGAAAGGAGTAGCAAACCGGTGGTGCGTGTACGGAAACTATTCATACGCTATTTGGACTTGGCCTTCGCCAAAAAACAAAATTTTTGGGACTGTCCCGGCTTTTTGTGGACAGGACTGTATAGTGGGGTTTCATTTGCCGACAAAAAGCCGTGACGGTTGGGTGGCAATTCTTTGTAGGTCCTTTGTCAACCCGGATAGGGTTAAGTATTGGGTCACCAGAGTTGAAAAGGAGACAACTCCAAAGGATCCCCGAACCCCAATCTGTCGGAAAACCTGCACAACTACAAAGAAAGATCACTGCGGGTGAATACTCATGTTCCGAATTGACGTAAGGAGATGGGAGGCATGAGTATTTACGGGCCGTCCCGTATGTCTCTTAGTAGACCAAAATGGGGATTTTCCGGAATAGAACCTCGAATTATTATTTTCTAACATTAGTTTGTCCGTAATTCATCTAGTGAAATCCGTAATATTGCAGTCTACGAATTAAACGTCTCTGGCTGACCCTTAACAATAATCCTATGAGTAGATCTGTACGCGCCTTGTTCGGAATGCTACTACTGCCCGTCGCTATTTGGTCCCAAACCTCCCTGGCCGGGAAGGTAACCGACAGTGAAACCGGGGAGCCCATTCTCTTTGGTACCGTCGCCTTGTACAAAAACGGTGTTCTATCACTCGGTACTGAAACCGACATGAATGGCAATTTCAACTTCCCCGATATCGATCCGGGGACATATGATGTAGAAGCCAGCTATGTGGGTTACCAGGCCAAACGGATAACCGGGGTCCAGGTTTTGGCCGGTAAGGCCACCAAGCTAGACTTCGAACTGACCTCCGAAGGCGGGGTCCTCATCGACGAGGTCGTCATTACCGAATACAAAGTACCGCTGATCGAGCAGGACAATACCACCTCCGGTGCGGTCATTACCGGAGAGAGTATCCGGAATTTACCAACCCGGAACATTAACGCCCTTGCCGCTACCTCTGCGGGCCTGGCCACGGCCGACGAAGGAGGCGCCATTAACGTACGTGGATCACGGGCCAATGCTACCGACTACTACATCGACGGAATTCGCATGTCGGGAGGATTGTTGCCGGAATCAGAGATCGAGCAGCTTCAGGTGATCACCGGTGGCGTAGAGGCTCAGTACGGGGACGTAACCGGTGGCATCATTTCCATCACCACCAAAGGTCCTTCTAATTCATTTTCGGGCGGTATCGAAATGGAGTCGTCACAACTTACCGATCCTTACAATTGGAATCTGATCGGCTTCAATGCCAGCGGCCCAATCCTCCGTAACAGCAGAGGCCAGTCCATCCTGGGATTCCGGGTTGCCGGTCGCTACCAGGATCGCCTCGATAATGATCCGCCCGCCACGGAGATCTTCCAGGTGCGTGAAGACCGGTTGCGTGACCTTCAGGAAAATCCGATCATCGACCGGCAGGGAAACCTGGTGGTCGCAGCCGATTATTTTACCGATGAGGATGTGAATGTTCTGGACTATAACCCCAACGAGGAAAGCAGCATCATCAACCTGACCGCCAAACTCGATGCCCGCCTGAGTCCGGCGATCGATGTTACGTTTACGGGAACCTATAATGAAAATACCAACCGATTCACTCCCGGTGGATGGCAGGTATACAATAGCCATAACAACCCTACTACCCAAGGCTCAACCTACCGCGGAAACTTCCGTTTTCGTCACCGGCTGGGGCGAACCGGCCTTTCCGCCGAAAATACCGGGCAGTCAAGTGGTAGTTTGATCCAAAATGCGTCCTACTCCCTCCAGTTCGGTTATCAAAAAAGCCAGGGGGAGACCTCCGACAAAAACCATGGCTTCAACTATTTTGATTACGGGTACATAGGTAATTTCGATATCGAGTGGGTGCCGACTTTCTCCTTTAATGAGGACGGAGTGCTGCAGCATACCGATTACCGTCAGGTGCTCCGTGATTACGTACCGGGAAATCAAAACCCTGTTCTGGCCAACTACAATAAGGTGTTGGATGTAACAAACCAGGGAGAAGGTATTAATCCGCAGATCGGCGACTTCATTTTGTCTGATGTGTTTAACAACGCTGCGGTTTTCAGCCGGGACTTCTTTGTAGCTTCGAATGGGTTTATCCGGCCTCAGTTTACAGGCTCCTACTTCGATACCAACGTAGGGTTAATCCTCAATACCGCTACCCGGAACGAAAATGAACTGTACATCTTTAACGGTCGGGTTAATTTTGATTTAGTTCCCGGAGGATCGGATAAAGGGCGCCACAGCATTCAGCTCGGGGTGCTTTACGAGGAACGCGTCAACCGGAACTACGGCGTTAGCCCCTTTGGGTTGTGGAACGTGGCACGCCAACAAGTCAATAACCACATTCAGGGTATCATTCCCGGTGCCGATACCGTCGGTACCATTGATATCCCGGATTTCCCGCAGACACCTCTACTTGAAGTATCCATCGCAGAAAGTGGTGATAACCGTTTTTATCGCGCCATTCGCGAAAAATTGGGTATCCCTCTCAACCAATACGTTAATGTCGACGGGCTCAGCCCCGACCAGCTCAGCCTCGATCTGTTCTCAGCCCGCGAACTTAACGATCAGGGATTAGTCGGCTACCTGGGGAACGACTACCTGGGGAATACCTTCAACGGCACCTTCGCTGATTTCTTTTCTGCCCGTGATGAAGAAGGGTTACGCACTTTTCCGGTAGCTCCCAACCGGCCACTGTATACTGCTTTTTACATCCAGGATAAATTTACCTTCCGGGATATCATCTTCCGACTGGGGGTACGGGTAGATGCCTATGACGCGAATACGCAGGTACTGAAAGATATTTATTCCCTCTACGAAATAATGGGGGCCAAAGAATACCACGATCAATTTGGGGGCACTCGTCCGGGAAGCATCGGTTTTGATTACAAAGTGTACCTCGATGAGACAGGCTCCAGTGTAGTCGCATACCGCGACGGCGACCAATGGTACCGCGAAAATGGTAATCCGGTAAATAGCCCTACCGAAATTTTCGCCGGCGGTCTTGTATTCCCTAAGTACCAGGACGAGCGCGTAGAAGAAAACAACAATTTCATCAAGTCGCCTGACTATGATCCGTCCGTGTCTTTTGAAGATTACGAGACACAGATCAACGTCATGCCACGCCTGGCCTTTTCATTCCCTATTTCGGAATCGGCCAACTTCTTCGCGCACTACGATGTGCTGGTGCAGCGGCCACCATCAAATACCATCGCGACTGCCCGTGACTATTTCTACTTTACCGATAATGATGGCGGGTTACAACAAAACCCGAATCTGCGGCCCGAGCGCACCATCGATTACGAGATCGGTTTCCAGCAAAAGCTGACCGCCACCTCCAAGCTTAAATTTGCGGCCTACTATAAGGAGATGCGCGATATGATCCAGGCCCGGACTATTTTTCCGGTTCCCATCGTCAACCAATACGAAACCTACGGTAATATTGATTTTGGTACGGTGTATGGATTTTCCTTCGAATACGAGCTGCGTCGAACGGGTAATATGACCCTCAATACCAACTACACTCTGCAATTTGCCGATGGTACCGGATCGAATGCTAATTCTCAGAGGGGATTGACCAGCCGGGGTAATTTGCGTACCCTGTTTCCGCTCAATTTCGATGAGCGGCACCGGATAAACCTCATAATGGATTACCGCTACGGAAGCGGGCGTTTTTATAACGGTCCGCGACTGTTCGGCGAAGATATCCTGGCCAATTTCGGAGTTAACCTGCAGGCTGTCGCCGTTTCCGGTCGCCCGTATACCTCACGGCTTACGCCCCTGCCTTTCGGCGGGGCCCAAACCGCGGGAGCGATCAACGGGGCCCGTAAACCCTGGAATTTTACGCTCAATATGCGCATCGATAAATCATTCCGGCTAACGGAGGGCCTGAACATGAACGTCTACTGCCGGATCTCTAATGTATTGGACCGACGCAATGTCCTCAACGTTTATCCCGTCACGGGTTCGGCGGAGGACGATGGGTTCCTGGCTTCTGCGAATGGCCAGGATCAGATCCAACAGATTCGCAATTCGGTACAAAGTGTGGAAGCCTACCTGGCCTCCTATCAATGGTCATTGATCAACCCGAATTTATATTCCCTGCCCCGCCGGATATTCTTAGGGGCCATTTTAGATTTTTAATTTATGCCATAAGTGTCCTGACCTGAGGGTCGGATTTGATAAAATAGATGATCCATGCGATTCATTAAACTGCTGCTGCTCTGCCTGTTCTGCCTGGCTTCTCTCCCTAAAGGGCAGGCTCGCCATAATCCTAATCTCAAGGGGCGCAACGAGCGCAACGAGTCGATACAGACACGTTCTTTCAGGGAGGGTTGTGATAATGCCATTAACCAGGTGGATATGGCCATCAACAACGTACGGGCCCGCCTGACTACCGGTGGTGATGTATGGTGGGATGGAGACGATGGGGTCTACGTAGTACCGAAAGTGCCGCCCACCGAAGACCCGGTGTCCTCCATCTTTGCCGGTGCCGTTTGGTTAGGTGGTGTAGACCCCGCCGGTAACCTGAAATTGGCTGCCCAAACTTACGGTCGGAACGGTGGTGATTTTGACTTCTGGCCCGGTCCGCTCGATCCCTCAACCGGTACCGTTAACCAGGATGTCTGCGCAAAATGGGACCGCTTTTTTACCGTCACCGGGGAAAGTATTCAGGAGCACATTCGCAACTTCGAACAGGCCCGCCTCAACGGACTGGCCTACGACCCCGATGATATCCCCATCGATATTCGGGGCTGGCCGGCCAAGGGGAACCAGTTCTTCTTCGATGTACACGGTTTTGAATTGCCGAACACTACTCAGGGATTAGCCGGATTCTGGGACCAGGATGGCGACGGGGAATACAATCCCGACCTGGGCGACTTCCCCGTCATTGAGATCCGTGGCTGTACCGATAAACCACAATTTCCCGATGAAATGACCTTCTGGATCTACAATGATGCGGGGAACATTCACGCGGAATCCATGGGGGACCCCATTCAGATGGAGGTACAGGTACAGGCCTTCGCCTACGCATCAAACGACGAGATCAACAACATGACATTCCAGCGCTATAAACTGATCAACCGCGCCGTGGAAAGTATTGACTCCATGTTTTTTGCCATGTGGGTCGATCCGGACCTGGGGTGCTTCACCGACGATTATGTGGGGTGTGATACCTCGCGTAGCCTGGCTTATGTCTATAACGAGGATGCCCTCGACGGACAAACGGGTTGTGCGTGCCCCGACGGCGTTTTTACCTATTGCGATGAGGTGCCCATCTTAGGGGTCGATTACTTCCGGGGACCGCTTGATGAGAATGGCGACGAACTCGGAATGTCTTCCTTTACCTACTACAATAACGGTGGTGTTGGTGGTCCGCCCCCGGGCACCACGGACCCCTCCGTTGCTCAGGAATATTATAACTATTTATCTGGTTCCTGGGCCGATGGGTCGCCATTCACCTTCGGGGACGATGCTTATCAGGACGGCGATCCCGTAAAATATGCCTTTACCGATGCACCAAATGACCCCACCGGATGGAGCATGTGTACCGCTGATTTGCCGTTTGGCGATCGCCGCACCATTCAGGCTTCCGGCCCCTTCCGCCTGGATCCGGGAGCTATTAACGAATTGATCATTGGAGCCGTGTGGGTCGGGAACCAGAATTATCCCTGCCCGGATATCTCTAAACTCCAGGAAGCGGATGATATCGCACAGGCCCTGTTTGATAATTGCTTCGAGATCACGGATGGTCCCGATGCACCTGATGTCGACTATATTGAACTGGATCGGGAGATCATCGCGGTCTTCACGAATGATACCATCACTTCCAATAATGCCTTCGAACAATACGCTCAACCCGGCCTGCAGATTCCGGCCGGAACAGAAGATTCTCTGTATCGTTTCGAGGGGTACAAATTGTATCAGTTAGCAGGTCCGCGGGTTACGGTAGCTGATCTGGACGACCCCGACCAGGCCCGCCTTATCTATCAGGTGGATATCAAGAATGGGGTAGACCGCATTTTCAACTGGCGAACAGTGGACAATCCTACCGGTGAGGAGTACTACGTGCCGGAATTGCAAGTCGAAGGGGCCGACGATGGTATTCGTCACACCTTCCGCATTACGGAGGACCAGTTCGCCGATGGTGATCGCCGCCTGGTGAACCACAAAAAATACTATTTCACCGCCATCGCTTACGCCTATAACAACTACCGGGAATTTGAGCCGGATGTGGTCCTGGGGCAGCGACGTCCTTATTTGGAAGGGCGCCGGAATATCGGTGATGGGGACAATCCGTTCTACACCGTCATTCCACGCCCCATAGTGGATCGCCAGCTCAATGCTGAATACGGAGAGGGCGCCGTAATCACCCGCCTCGATGGCGTTGGTAACGGAGGGGTATTCCTCGACATGAGCGAGGAGACCCGCCGGGAGATCCTTGCCGGTACCTTCGATGGCAGCATTACCTACCGTCCGGGCCGTGGTCCCATCGACGTACAGGTTTTTAATCCACTGGATGTAAAGGACGGTGCCTTTGAACTCCGTTTCTTCGACCAGAACACCGAAGACGATGTGCTCGAACCCAACACCCGTTGGGAGTTGCGTAGCCTTACTGATCCCAACGCACCGGTCATTACCTCTGAGGTTCCGATTGAGTTCCTGAACGAACAGATCATCAAGGAATTCGGCTTTAGTATCTCCGTGGCCCAGGTGGAAGAAGTAGGTGATCTGGAAGCCGAGAATAATGGAGCTATCGGCTTTGATGCTGAGTATCTGGAAGATGATGCCGTACCCTGGGTCTTCGGCATCAGGGATGGCCTGGCAGTAGGGAACGGTACCTTCGATCAAACGGTCTTTGATTACGTGGCTACCGGCGATGGTGAGATCGATGCCGCACTTGATCCCAATCAGGACCTGAGTAATATCGGTCCTGGCTATTTTATCCCTTATTACCTGGCTAATTACCGCCGTCAGGACGAAACCGATCCGGCCTACATTACCCCGGGTTGGACAAACACCAGCGGTAATGGCATCGTTCGCCAACAAAGCAGCCTGTCGGATGTGCCCAACATTGATATTGTCCTCACCTCTGATAAAGATCTCTGGAGCCGCTGTGTGGTGGTAGAGACCAATAATCGCTACTACGAAGCACAAGGCTTCACCGGGGTGGGTGAGCGCAGCATGTTCGATCTGCGCCAGGCTGCTAACGTCACCAAATTCGATTCCGACGGCGATGGCCTCCCCGACCAGGATAATGACGATCCCGGTGAGGGTATGGGGTGGTTCCCGGGATATGCCATCAATGTGGAAACCGGCGAACGACTCAACATCTTCTTTGGTGAAAACTCTTTCTACCGAGATTTGGGCGATCCACTGCTGGATGTGGGCGCAGATATGATGTACAATCCGAGTAGCATTATTACTGCGGGTGCTTCTGATGGTGCATTGGCACCCTACGTCGCCGGTGGTCAGCATTTCGTCTACGTGGCCAACACGCCTTACGATGAATGCGCGGCTTTCCGCCAGGCCTTGCGTCCGAGTCCGAGTCCGCTCTTTAAGGTGCAGGCTATGCGCGAACTGGTATGGGCCGGCTTCCTGTTACCGACACCCGGCACACCTTTCCTCAGTTACGAGGAGGGGCTGATCCCCGATGATGTCGTGCTGAAGCTGCGGGTTAATAACCCTTACCAGGTGGAAGTGGGAACCGGGGTCAGCGATGGCTATCCCACCTATCTGTTCTCTCTGACTGGTAAGGAGGCGGCAGCACTCACGCCAGGCCAGGTGAACGAGGCCCTGGATATGATCAACGTAGTCCCCAACCCTTATTACGGGTTCAGCGATTACGAAGTATCCCAATTTTCGAACATTGTGAAGATCACAAATCTTCCGCCTCGCTGTCAGGTCACTATTTACACCCTCGACGGGAAACTGATCCGACGCTATGATCGCGATGAAACAGGAGCGGTACCGAGGGGGAATAACCGGGCAATCGATCAACAGCAGGTTACTCCGGCTCTGGAGTGGGACTTGAACAATGGCAGTGGCATCCCGGTGGCCAGTGGGGTTTATTTGATCCACATCGATGCGGGTGAAATGGGGGAACGGACGATAAAATGGTTTGGCGTGAATCGCCAGTTTGATCCATCGGGTCTCTAAAAACGACAATTATGTATCATTTTCGATATATCTTTTCTGTGCTGGTGATTTGTTGCCTTTCGGCAAAAAGCTATGCGGGCAACCCCGACCGTCAGGGAGAGGCAGGAGCTTACGAATTGCTCATGAATCCCTGGGCGCCATCCGCCGGACTGCACACCATCAATACCGCCAGTATTAGTGGCGTAGAGGCCATGCGCCTTAATCCGGCAGGACTTGTTCGTGTCGACAAACTGCAGGTCATGCTGGGGCACGCCAATTACATGCAGGGTACGGATATCCGTCTCAACGCCATCGGCCTCAGCCGCAAGACCGGAGAAAACGGAGCTTTTGGTCTGAGTATCATGGCAGTTGATTTTGGTGAGATCCAAGTCACCACCGACAACCAACCGGAGGGAACCGGAGCCACTTATTCCCCCAACTTTTTCAATATCGGACTCAGCTATTCCCACATTTTCGAGAATAAGGTGTCGGTTGGTATTACCGTACGCGGGGTATCGCAATCACTTTCGGATATTGCGGCATTTGGTCTGGCAATTGATGCCGGCATCCAGTACGTAACGGGTCCACAGGATAATTTTAAGATCGGGATCAGTCTGCGCAATGTGGGGTCTCCGATGAAGTTTGGCGGAGAGGGCCTCTCCCAGCAGCGTCCGACCCCCAACCAGGGAAGTTACGAATTGACCTATAATACAAGGGCTGCGGAATTCAGCATGCCGTCCATGCTCAACCTGGGCGTGGCCTACGACCTATACCCTTTCGAGCATCACCGTGTTTCCCTGATGGGGAATTTCACGTCTCACTCATTCTCCCGCGACCAGCTGGGCGCAGGTGTGGAGTATTCGTTGCGCGACCTGTTCAAGCTCCGTGCTGCTTACAAATACGATATGGGTTCCGAAGACGATGCCGCTCAGCCACTGTACAGCGGTCTAAGTGCCGGTGCTTCGATTGATTTCCCATTGAGCCGTGAAGACAAGAATACCAGGGTGGGCATCGATTACGCATATCGGGATACACGTATCTACAACGGCACCCATAATATCTCTTTGCGATTCAGTCTGTAAAGATGTAGGTATTGCTTATCTGTAGGAAAAATCCCTATATTTGTGGGGTTAGAGGACGTTTTCATCCGACCGGGTGAAAACGTTCTCGTTTTTTTAATTTGAATTCGCAACAAACGGAATGGCCAGTCGGATGGTTATTAGAACTACCGGAGGCAGATGACAGGATTCCGGATTTTGCCGGTCGTGAAGAACGTAAGATTGATCGACTGGTTTGCGAACGGCGACGCTGCATCTACCATCCCGTTTCGGTAAAATGACCGGAGCGAATGCGTGGCCGCTAAAGCGACATTAGTACCTCTTTCCCAGCAACTCGGGTGGTCTATCGCTGCAATCCAAAATGACATTTTGGAAATGGTCGTTGTAACGACTACCCGCAGCAATATCCCGTAATTGGGGAGCAGGAGGAATTCACAAAACAACGTATTTCAAGCACAAGTCCGGAGACGCGATTCTTCATCTCCGCTCGGGGCCTGTGCGATCATTACTCGATTAAATTGTATTAGTTATGGCTGGTTATGATTATATGACGCAAGAGGACTTCACCAGGTTGAAAGATGAATTGGATGAAATGAAGACCACCGGACGTTCTGAAGCTGCCAAAGCGATTGCCGAAGCCCGCGAAAAAGGGGACCTTTCAGAGAATGCGGAATACGATGCAGCCAAGGATGCTCAGGGCATGCTGGAAATGCGCATCAGCGAGCTGGAAAAGAAACTGGCTAATGCCCGTATCCTTGACGAGAAAAATATCGATACCTCCAAAGTAACCGTGCTGTCAAAAGTCACGATCCGCAATAAGAAGAACAAAAAAGAGATCACCTACCAACTGGTCTCAGAATCAGTAGCCGACCTGAAAGCCAAAAAGATCTCGGTTAGTTCACCCATGGGCAAGGGCCTGCTTGGTAAGAAAGTAGGTGAGACAGCCACCGTGGAAACGCCCCGTGGTAACATGGAATTTGAAGTAGTGAATATCTCCGTTTAAATGCAGGGATAAGCTGATTCATACCACTTCGGAAGCGGCATAGCTGCGGATGGTGATTAGGCCTGAGCATTCCGTATTCTGCCTTATTTCCATTTTTTGTCCCTCGAACCGTAAACCTGAAATCATCCTATGGCTACTATTTTTTCCAAGATCATTAAGGGAGAGATCCCATCGTATAAAATCGCCGAAGACGATCGCTACTACGCTTTTCTCGACATTCGTCCCATGACCAGGGGGCACACCCTGGTGGTCCCCAAGCAGGAGACTGATTACATTTTCGATTTGGAGGATGACCTGTTGGGTGACCTGATGATCTTCGCCAAAAAAGTGGCTAAAGCCCTGGAATCTGTGGTGCCTTGCGAGCGCATAGGCGTAGCTGTCGTGGGACTGGAGGTACCCCACGCCCACGTACACCTGATGCCTATCCGTACGGTAAGCGATCTGGGTTTCGGAAAACCACCGGTCGACATGACTTCCGAAGAGATGGCTGATTTGGCGAAAGCCGTAGCGGAGCGGGTGTAGGGACAGTAGGGATTTCAGAGACTGGAGAGCACTGGGACTCGCCGTGCGCTTAATTCTAGCTTCGAAGCATTAGTTTTTGCATGGCCCAGCATTGCATCGAGCATGGTGCTCAGACCCCAACCGATAAATCGGGCGGGCTGAATGGTTCAATCTTGCCTGGTTGCTGCATCTTTAAAAAAGAAAGGGAGAGTTGGAGAGTTGGAGAAAGGGTTAGGTTGTTAAAGCTTTCTGACCTCTGATTTCGAAAACTCACCCCCGGATGTAGGTTTTTCAGATGAACTTAGTGTAGTTTTTTTGATTCGCAAATATACGGGGTTACCGCTTCGCGGTTCCTTCGCTTAAAGGTCCCCCGGACCTTTATCGACCATGAAGGTCGAATCACTCAGTCACCTCTCTTTTTTCACACTGGATAATTCGCTGGCGCCGGGCTTTTGGTGTTTCGAAGAGAAGGGGACTCCGGGAAGAGTAGTTGCGTATTATTTCTGACCTCTGATTTCCGATCTCCGATTTCGAAGTCAGTTTCCAGTCTTTAATCTTTAGTCTAAAGTCTAAACTCGCCTTTTTCACGCGGTGAGTGCAGCCCGTACGGGCGGTGATTCGCAGTTTTTTTTCAGACTTCAGACTTCAGATTTCAGACTTCAGACTTCAAACTTCTGACTTCAGATTTCAGACTTCTGCCCTCAGACTTCTGATTTCTGATTTCAACCCCTATCCCTTTCGCCCGGGATTGTCCTTCAGGAAAGAGGACCAATCGGAGTAGCGTTTTTTGCCCGGCAGAACACTCGAAGCCTGATAGTAGTGGCACAGTGCTACCGCCAGCGCATCGGAGGCATCCATATACTTATGCTCCAGATTGACTTTCAGGATGGAGTTGAGCATGGCGGCTACCTGTTCTTTAGCCGCATTTCCGTTACCGGTAACGGCTACTTTGATCTTTTTTGGAGAATATTCGGTTACCTCCAGGCCACGGGTCATGCCGGCAGCCATAGCTACGCCCTGTGCCCGGCCTAATTTGAGCATGGATTGGGGGTTCTTACCGAAAAAAGGCGCTTCGATGGCCATCTGCGTCGGCTGGTAATTGGTGATGATAGCCTGCAGACGCTCAAAAATCTTTTTTAACTTGTACTGGTGCTGGTCGAGGTGTTTCAGGTAAACGACCCCAATGTCGAGCGCTTCCAACTCCTTACCCCGTACTTCCAGGATAGCATACCCCAGTACGTTCGTACCCGGATCAATGCCCAGAATTCGGTAGGGGGCTGCTTTCTTCTTCATAAACAGCAAATTACTATTAATAGCAGCGATCAACAAATTTTTTGAAACGTTTTGTTTTGCGCAAATCCCAGTATGCTTTCCTTCCCGCACTGAATCCCACTCGTCGTCGCTGGCTCGACCGCAGCCTGAAGGTGCTTTTGGTGATTGCATTGGGGTATGTACTGTACGAACAACGGATTAGGGGGCAGGATCTGGGGCAACTATACCACCATGCCCGCCAGGAACTGGGACCCGAATCGCTGATGTGGGTACTTCTTGCTTTTTGCCTTATGCCACTCAATTGGTGGCTGGAAAGCCGGAAGTGGCAGTGTTTTACGGCCCGTTTTTCCAACTTGTCTGCCCGGGAACATCTGCGGGCCGTCCTCGTCGGTGTGACCTTTTCCCTGTTCACGCCCAACCGGCTGGGCGATTATCTGGGACGGGTACTGGCCAGTATGGATACCTCGCGGCAAGCCATTATCCTGGCCACAGTAGCGGCTAATCTGGTGCAATTGGTGGTTCTACTGGGGTTCGGTTGGTTGGGAGCTCTGTACTTTTTCCCTGCCTGGGTTCAGATCGATTGGGGACGGTGGTGGCCTCTGGCAGCCCTCGGTATTGGAGCCACTATTGCCCTGGCAATAATGTTGTTACACCTCCCTAATTTGTTATTTATTGTTAAAAGATGGCCGCAAATACAACGAATTGGGTTCGTCCGTCATTCTGTAGATGTAGCAAAAACCTATACGCGGCGGCCGGTGCTGCGAGCGTTAGGTCTGGCTGCTGCCCGCTACGGAGTTTATAGCTTGCAGTACTATTGCATGCTACGCGTAGCAGGCATAGATTTGGATATGGGAACGGCACTGGCGGGGATCGCCTCCGTTTTTTTGATCCAGACGAGTGTACCGCTACCTCCGGCCCTGGGCCTGATTGCACGGGGTGAGATCGCCCTCTTTATGTGGGGGCATTTCGCGGATAATGAACTAAGTATTTTGATGGCCACCTACGGCTTGTTCCTCATCAACCTCCTGCTACCAGGACTGTACGGACTGGCCACCGTGGTGCAAATGAACCTGATTAAACCCAATGAACATGACCACTCCATTGTTACAAACCGGCGTCCTGGCACTGACCATGACCATGCTGACGGGCCTTTCCCTACCGGGGGAACGCACGACTGACCTTCCCGTGGAAGGCACCGGAGAATCGGTCAATAAGCAATACTGTGCGATCGATAATTCTGCCTTTCAACCGGGCGAAGAACTGACGTACAAAATGTACTACAACTGGAAGTTCGTGTGGGTCTCGGCCGGAGAGGTAACCTTTAAGGTAGAGGAAACCCCCAACGGACAGTACCACATTAGTGCCATCGGCTCTACCTACCGTTCGTACGATTCCTTCTTCAAGGTGCGCGATAAGTACCACAGCTGGCTCGATAAGGAAACGCTGTTGCCCAGCGTATCCCTGCGCGATGTGGAAGAAGGGCCCTACCGCCTGTACGACAAAGTGACCTTCGATCGTAATCAACAGGTAGCTAAATCCCTGCGCGGTAAATCTAAAGAGGAGGCAGAGACAAAAGAATATCAGGTGGAGCAATGCATCCACGATATCCTGTCGATTATATACTTCAGCCGCAACCTGGACTTTGGTCAGATGGAGGAGGGCGAAGCTTTCCCGATCAAAGTTTTTATCGACAAAAAGACCTGGCCCCTGCGGGTAGTATATAAGGGGAAAGAAGAAAAGAAACGAGTGCGGGGACAAGGTAAATTCGACGCCATGATCTTCTCCCCCGAAGTCATCGCCGGAAACGTGTTCAACGAAGGTGCCGAAGTGAATGTCTGGGTGACCGACGATAAAAACCGCATCCCCCTGCAGGTGGAGTCACCCCTGACCGTAGGATCGGTAAAGGCCGTCCTGAAAGACTACAAAGGCCTCAAACACGAATTAACCGCTGCCTATTGATACATCGTCTTGCCGAGCCCTAACAGGCTATGGCGGGCAAAGCTGGGCATCGACAACCAGCAAAATGATGGTGGTAACGGAAAAACGGAGGATATCCTGAAAATGCGGGACCCCAGACTTATTTTAATCCCGTATATTATGAGGCATCCTCCGGTTCGATAACCTTAACCGTGGACCGTGGACCGTGGACCGTGGACCGTGGACCGTGGACCGTGGACCGTGGACCG
>CAYFGK010000075.1:0-32281 GCA_964342305.1 uncultured Saprospiraceae bacterium
AATCCAGGTTAAAACGAAAAATCATTGATTCTTGATCCGCTTCACTAGAGGATCGTGCACCTGGTGATCGATCCTCCTGCGACCGCTGAAGCTTTAGCGCAGGCAAGGCCGGATCGATCCGTAGATCTTCTATGCCGTAAAGTGCTACTGAATTAGTCTTCCTGTGGTAGTTTTTCTCTTCTTTTCATCTTACATCTTTCGCACGATCCGGAGGATCGTGCACCCATTGCACCCAATGCCCATTTTTCGGATATTACCTGCGAAAAACACCCTCCAAACCTACTCAGATGAGAATCTACCGGAGGGAATTACCCCACATTCATCTTGATGATAAAGACTACACCCTTTGTTATCGATTAGCACATAGTTTACCCAGAGTAGTTATCCAACGGCTAAAAGAAGAGTTTCACGCAGCCTGTATAGAGCTTCCCGACCCGGGTTCTAAAGAATGGTCAGACCACCATTCTCTTATCTATGAGCAAATGCAGTCGGAACACTTAATTAAATATGACCGATACCTGAATCAAGCTTTAAGTGGCCCTACCTACCTGAAAAAGCCCGAGATAGCCCAAATAATTATTGAATCTCTACACTTCGTAGAAACTCAATTGGATTACTGGTGGATATGGTCCTACTGCATAATGCCAAATCATGTGCACTTAGAATGTACACTCAAACCAGGTGCTCCCGACCTGGAGATGGTTATGAAAAGCCATAAAAATTACACAGCCTTATCCTGTAATAAACAACTGAATCGCAGCGGACAATTTTGGCAGCACGAAACCTTTGACCGATTGATTCGCGATGAAGAAGATTTCAATAGACGGATTTGGTACACTTTGGAAAATCCAGTTAAGGCTGGTTTGGTGAAGCATTGGCAAGATTGGCCCTTTACGTACCTGCATCCGGTTTTGCGCCCTGGTTATTTGCTAGATTCTGACAGCAGGTAATTGGTGATCGATCCTCCGGATCGATCCGTAAGTTCACCATGCAAGGTGTAGCCATATCCTAAGCCTAGAATGGCTGTTTCTCATCACTCTAGAATATTCCGCACGATCCGGAGGATCGTGCACCGGGTAATCGATCCTCTGGATCGATCCGTAAGTTCGCCATAAAGGATGTAGCCAAATCCTAAACCCGGAATGGCCGTTTCTCATCCCCTTGAGATTTTCCGCACGATCCAGAGGATCGTGCACCTGGTGATCGATCCTCTGGATCGATCCGTAAGTTCGCCATGCAAGGTGTAGCCATATCCCAAGCCCAGAATGGCTGTTTCTCATCACTCTAGAATATTCCGCACGATCCGGAGGATCGTGCACCTATACCAACTTCATGGCTACCTCCTGATCGGCCAGCACAGCCTGAATATCCTTGCGATTCAGAGCGGTGAGTCGCTGAGCTATCCCAAGTCGCATATCCTCCGGCATACCTTCTGATAAAAGCAGTACTTTCAGATTGCCCTGCATTGCATCCGTCAGGGCGGGCGAATTTTCTTCCAGGAATCGCAGCAATCGCTCCGTCACCACCCAAAATTGGGCGGGGGTCCACGATTCGGAAGTCTGGCCCGGCCCGTTGGTCAACAGGTCAGCAGGCGATGGCAGAGCGGAGCCTCCGGTCTGAATATATTGCATCAATCCACCTACGGTGGCCGGGTCCAGGCAGGCTGAAGCCAGTTGAAGTACCAAATCACGCGAGCGCTTCCAATCGGGAATAGCTCCCGCCTGGATCAGGAACTGAGTCATTGAGCGCGGATTGGTGCGTTCGCCAGACATCAACTCGGGGTAGCGGGCCGCAAAATCCAGGCCGCGCAGATCGAGATCTGCCTTGCCAGCCCATTGGAGCCAGGCCGGCAGGTCGAACACCAATTCCACGTGAAGCATGCGCGTAAGCATAGCGGTATCCAGTGGCGTCACCGAAAAATCGCCGGTATCCGGGTTCGCGGTGAGTACGATCTGCCATTTTGCCGGGAGTGCCCAGGAAATCAGACGGCCCTCCTGAAGTAACTGCATAATACCCCGCAAAATGCGATCGTCGGCCCGGTTGACATCGTCGATCAGCAGGATGCCCGGCCCCGGCTCACGGGGTACCCAGGAAGGAGCACTGAATATAGTGTGGCCCGATTGGATCATTGGCATACCCAACAGATCGCCCATTTCTTCAAATTGAGCCGGGTTGATCTGCCGGAAGGCCCATCCGTGTTCGGTGGTGAAATCACGCACTATCTCGGTTTTTCCAATACCAGGTTTACCCCAAATACACAGGGGTGTAGACAGGGCCCCGGCAGGCTGCCCGGGTCGCAGGACATGCTGCATGAGAGTCCTCAAATCAGGTATCGTAATCGTTGCTCCGTACGTAGTTGATTCCATGGATGGTATATTCATTGCCTACACCGACAGCATAATCGTTCGGCCGGGTAACTGTTCATTTTTTTGCGTAAGCACCCACAGTAAGGGTGTCCCCTGCCAGTCGGTGGGTGCCGGCCCCTGACCATCGGTAAAATACAGAATAGCATCCGGACGAAAGATTGATTCGGCCGTTCGGATGGCGTGATCGAAAGCGGTCCCTCCCCCACCCCTTCCCTGATCGGGAATACCGCGGTGGTAGGTCCAGGTTTGCTGAACGATCACATCAGCTTCGAGAATAGTTATCCGGGCTCCCAGGCGCTTGATCCGGCCGATTTCCCGAAAAAAGGCTACCCACTCAGCTGAGCCAATACTTGCCGAGGTATCAACAGCCACTACCAGCCGGGGATGGCGGACCTTTCGCAACCCGGGACTGGCGGGATACCGACGTGAGGCACGACGGTGAGTATGTTGCAGGGTCCTTGTCCCCGTACGACGCACAAAAGCCCGCAGAATACGTCGCCATGGTAAGGAGTCGCTGCCTGCGTCCTTCCCGACTTGCTCGAATAATTGCTGGTCAACCTGCGGAGTCTCTCCGTACATCTGGATCCAACGCTCTGCCTGCTTTCGCAAAAAAGGAGGATAGAAATCAGCATTTGTCTTTTCTGGCTTTCGCCAAAAACGGTAGCGGGCAACCCGTTTCTTATCCTGTTCCCAATCGGAAATTAGGTGAGGATGAGCTGCCAGGTACCGGTACTGATCAGCAAGGGATACCGGAGAGATTGAATCCCCCGACAGATGCGCACGAACGCTGAGATCCAGCGCGGCGAACAGGTGGTGATCCATAGCATACATCCGGGCCAAAGACCAGTGGTCCAGGAGTATATGCCATAGTTGATGGTGGATAAGCTGAAGCTGCTTCGACTCCGGAAGATGATCGAGATCCGGCCCCAGGAAAAGCGCTAATCCGTGGTTACGGCTGACTCCGAGAGCTACATCGCCTCTTTCCATTTCTTTTTTGGCGACAGCCAGCCAAACCTGGCCCAGGAATGGATCCCGGATCAGGATTTCCCGACCGATGCGTTCCGAAGCCATCTGCCCACTCATGAAATGCTAGCTTTGGGTCAACAGGTGATCCAGTTGAGCCGGTGAATAATTAACTGATTTGAGCGTTTTGTTATCGCCCTCCCGGAAAACCAGATATACCTCACCCGACTTTTTTATGTAGGAGTCAAAACCACGTTCTTCCTTATAATACCGCTGAGTCGCTTCCGCCTCTTCCAGAGTTGCACAGGTTTTACTCATATTCGACCGCTGCACCTCTTCGAATAAATCGACAAACCGTTCCCCCAGGCCAAATTCCAGCACAGCTCCCGACAATACGTATTGCAGATCACAAAGGGCATCGGCGACCTCTACCAGATCGCCATCGGCGATGGCCTTTTTGAATTCCTTCAATTCCTCCTCTAACAGAGCTACCCGCAGTCGGCAGCGGTCTTCGGCCGGAATAAGGGGTTGATCCTCCACGGGATGATGAAAAGTCCGATGGAATAAAGCCACCTGGTTCAGCGCATCTAATTTTTTCATAGCAATTTGATCTTCCGTTCAAACAAATTAAGGCCTGAAGATATGAGAATAGGAAAATCTTTCCTGAATGCAGACCAATTATTCCTTTGGGATTTATTTCATTTCAGCTATTTCAATTAACGTGTTTTTGATCTAATTTTGCCCCTTGTTCCGCGGGGTGTGCCCAATACCAAGCACCTCGACCAAAACAGAATTTCGATTGTACGCACACCCAATTAACGGACCTTCAAATCTTTATTGACTGGTGACAAACAGGTATTTTGACTTAATCGATCAGACCTTTTACTTTCCGCAGGAAGGGTTTGATATCGATACCGACGGCTGTCTGATGTTCAATGGTGTTCCAATGAAACACCTCATCGAGAAGTACGGCACCCCCCTTAAATTGTCCTACCTCCCCAAGATCGGATATCAGGTAAAAAAAGCCCGTAACCTATTTACCCGGGCCATGAAATCAATGGGCTATACCGGTAAGTACCACTACTGTTATTGCACCAAGAGCAGTCATTTCAGTTACGTACTGGAAGAGGTACTGAAACAGGAGGTTCAGTTGGAAACTTCGTCGGCCTACGATATTGACATCATTCGTCACCTGGCCTCCAAGGGCAAAGTCAGTAAAGACACCATTATCGTCTGCAACGGGTTCAAGCCGGAACGCTACAAACAGAAGATAGTTGACCTCATTAACGATGGGTTCCACAATGTCATTCCCGTGCTCGACAACACCGAGGAGGCCTTCTTCTACGAGGAGCACATCAAAGGAAAATGCAAGATCGGGATCCGGGTAGCTACGGAGGAGGAACCCAACTTTGAGTTCTATACTTCCCGCCTGGGAATCAGGCACGCCAACGTAGTATCCTTCTACCAGGAGTACCTGAAAGATCATCCTAAGTTCGAGCTCAAAATGCTTCACTTCTTTGTTGATACGGGCATAAAAGATACCCTGTATTACTGGGGAGAGTTGCGTAAAGCCATCAAACTGTACTGCGAGATCCGTCGCGACTGTGAAACCCTTACCGCCATCAATATCGGTGGCGGGATGCCCATTCGGAACTCCCTCGGGTTTGAATTCGACTACAAATACATGATCAAAGAGATCGTACACAGTATTCTCCAGGCCTGCGAGGAAGACGAAGTACCGGAACCCGATCTGTTTACGGAATTTGGTAAATATACGGTGGGCGAAAGCGGAGCAGTTATTTACAGTGTATTGGCCCAAAAGCAACAGAACGACTCGGAGCTCTGGTATATGATCGACAATTCGCTGATGACCACCATTCCCGATGCCTGGGGCATTGGCGAGCGCTTTATCCTGCTCCCCATCAACAAATGGCACAATGAATACCGCAGGGTAAACATCGGTGGTCTTAGCTGTGACAATAGTGATTATTACAATTCCGAAGCCCACGAGGCACAAGTGTACCTGCCCAGCATTCCCAGGGGCGATAAAGAACCTTTATACCTAGGTTTTTTTCACACCGGTGCCTACCAGGATTCCATCAGCGGCTACGGAGGCATCAAGCATTGCCTCATTCCCGCTCCGAAGCACGTACTCCTCTACAAAGACGAGAAAGGCAATATCGTAGACACCCTTTATCAGCCCGAGCAAACCTCGGAAGACATGCTGCGGATATTAGGTTATTCGTGACAGGTTTGAGGTGTGAGGTTTGAGGCAATAGGTTAGGTTAGAGGAGGCCTCGAACCCAACCTATTGCCTATCCTCAAACCCCACACCTCAAACCTCAAACCTGATCAAAGCCATTTGACCAGCTCCAGGCACTGGCGGTGCCCCAGTAAGTCGCTTTTTGGCGTAAGCCGGAAACCATATTCGTAGACTCCGGTAATTTCCATGGATAAGGTGGTTTCAAATGTCGCATTGTGATCCCCTTTCTCGACCATGGGAACCGGGTAGGCGTGCTTCAGTTCCAATGTGTTCTCATCAATACGCTTGAAGAAGATAGCTTCCAGTTGCACATCGTCGGGATGGATATCATCGAGATACACCTTGAAGCGAATTTTGAAATCATCGCCCAGAGCTAGTTTGTAGTTATCCGTATCGTACACATCCTTTTCCAGGACGTGGATGGATTCCCAACGCTTCTTCATATGGTCCTTCCAGCCAGCCAAATGGCGGGCATTTTGGAAGTGATCGGCGAAGATGCGTTTTCCCTGTCTATTCAGTTTATGGTAGTATCGCTCCGTGTAATCATCCAGCATGCGTTTCATAGTGAATTGAGGAGCGACCTCCGTCATAATATTACGAACATAGGACAGCCACCCGGCATCATTTCCCTGATCTCCTTTACCGAAATAGGTAGGGACGATTTGCGTTTCGAATACATTGTAGAGGGTTTCCGCGTCCAATTCATCCTGCAGGCCCTGATCGCCGTAGGTGCGTTCCAGTGGTAATGCCCAGCCTGCATTGGGCTGATACCCTTCGGCCCACCAGCCATCCAGTACACTGAAATTGACGACCCCGTTCATGGCGGCTTTCATACCCGAGGTCCCCGAAGCTTCTTTCGGGCGGGTGGGAGTATTCAACCATACGTCGACGCCTTGAACCAGCAATTTGGCCATTTCCATATTGTACCCTTCGAGGAAAATGATCTTACCGGCAAACTCGGGACGCTTACTGATGTGAATGATATCTTTTATCAGATTCTGACCGGGCTCGTCGGCCGGGTGTGCCTTCCCGGCAAACAGGAACATGACCGGATGATCGGGATCATTGACCAGCCTCGCCAGACGCTCCAGATTACGGAACAGTAAGTGGGCTCGCTTGTAGGTTGCAAAACGACGGGCAAAACCGACGACCAGCGCCTGGTTGTTGATCCCCTTCAGCACGTGAAAAATATTGGATGGGTTTTCGCCCCGGCGGGTCAGATTTTCCCGCAGTGATTCGCGAACGTAATTCAGTAACCGTTCTTTGAGGGTTTGCCGGATAGATGCGACCTGCTCATCACTCAGATCGTTAACCCGGGACCAGGCCTCCGACTCAGATTGGTGAGCCAGGAAATGATCGGTGCTATCTCCTTTAAGAACATCGTGCCACTCACGGGCGATCCAGGTTGGGTAATGCACGCCATTAGTAACGTGACCGATATGAACCTCTTTATGGTTGTATCCCGGATATAGCACTTTGAACATGCGCTGGGATACCTGCCCGTGCAGTTCGCTGACACCGTTGACTTCCTGGCATAAGCGAATGGCCAGGTGGCTCATGGAGAATAATTCGTGGGGGTTTTCACTATCGATTTTCCCCAGACTGACAAAACGCTTCCACTTGACCCCGAGAGATTCCACATAATTGTACATGTACTCCCGCAACAGGTCTTCGGAGAAGTAGTCGTGACCGGCAGGTACCGGCGTATGGGTAGTAAAAAGCGAACTAGCCCGGACGGCCTCCAGGGCTTCATCGAAACTAAGCTGGTGCTGTTCCGACAGCATACGCAGGCGCTCCAGTCCCATGAAGGCGGCATGGCCTTCATTACAGTGGTACAGATCGGCCTGGTGCCCGAGGGCTTTAAGCAACCGGATACCACCGATACCCAGCAGAATTTCCTGCTTGAGGCGGTGCTCATTATCGCCGCCGTATAATTGGTGGGTAAGGGCCCGGTCTTCCCAGCTATTCTCCGGGATATCGGCATCCAACAGGTACAGGGAAACCCGGCCAACCATCAGTTTCCAGACTTTAGCGAAAACAGTGCGGTCCTTTAATTGAACCGAAATGCGTTTCCATTCTCCGTTTTCATCGCGCACTGGCTCAATCGGTAATTTGGCGAATTCCTGAGGTGGATAGTTGTTTATCTGATCGCCGTGCAGGGAAATAGATTGCTGGAAATAACCGTAGCGGTATAATAAGCCAATAGCGACCAGTGGGTAATTCTGATCACTGGCCTCCTTGAGGTAATCACCAGCCAGAATACCCAATCCGCCTGAGTACAACCGAACGGAAATCTGCAGGCCGTATTCCATGCTAAAGTACACCACGGAGGGTTTATCCACCGGTGGTTGCTGCATGTAGTCGTGGTACTTTTGCTCAACGCTCCGCAACTGGTTCATGTAGGCTTCGTCGGCCATTAATTCCCGGGCCCTTTCCGGGGACAAAGCATCGAGAACAGCGATCGGGTTATAGTTCTTTTCCACCCATTTTTCGGGCATGATCTTTTGGAACAGATCAATGGCGTCTTTATTCCATGACCACCACAAATTGCCGGCCATTTCCTGAAGTGGCTTAAGTTCATCGGGCAGTTTCGTCTCTACAAAAACCCGTTTAAGCTTGATGGTACTGTCTTTCAATTGTTCAACCATAATGTCTTGTCTTTTTGATCCATGACCTGCATTCAACAGGACCGGATTCCAGGGTTATGTACCCCCTGCGATTGGTTTGGCGAGGCAGGACAAGCCAGGCTGATCTATTCCCCGGATTGAACTATTACCTGCCTATCGATAATTACTGTAAAACTTACACTAAGGTAGCTAAAATTTGTCCTACCAGCAATCGCCCGGTTGTCCGATCTATGCCTTCTACGCATGCGAAAAGAATAAGTTTCCCGTAAAAAGAGGGGCACCCGAGGGGTAACAATCTACCTGCTAATTGGTATATGAAGATGCACCACCTGCCAGGAGAAAGGATTTTAAAAATCCGGCCAGGCAAGGAGCTCATACAATATCCCAAACAACCAATCTCACATGTGTCGGGAGGAAGCGCTTCCACGGGGGCGAGGAGGCTGCTTCCCCTTTTTTGGGAATGAGGCACATTGGAATACCGGGGGTTCCGAAACCCAACTCCATAACAAGGTATTACCGGGAAATATTGATCCATTAGGCGGAAATAAAAAATTAAGCCTACCTTTAATTAGACGTTATGGACCCCGGTTGATAGAAAATTTACCTAAGATTCTATTCATCATTCAAAATTCCATATTTATGAACCGCATTAAGAACTGTTTACTCGCTTTGGTTTTTACCTTCCTGAGCACGGGCGCCTTTGCTCAATTTAGTGTTGCCGGTGGTCTTAGCTTCGGTACCCAAATTGAGAACATTGGTATTTTTGCGCGGGGTGCCTACGATTTCACGGATGTCATTCGGGGTAATGCAACGGTTAACTTTTTTCTGGGGGAAAGTGCCGGAGAAGGAGGCTTCAGCGCTTCCACCAACCTTTGGACAGTGAACTTTGACGGTCACTATCTGGTCGTTGAGGAGGATGCTATCAATGTATATGCCCTGGCGGGGTTGAACTTGTCAACCATCCGCATAAAATTTGAGGATCCAACCGGAATCATCGGAAACTTTTCCGAATCCACTACCGAAATTGGCTTAAATGCCGGTGGCGGTGTAGAATTCCCTTTGGAAACGATTATCCCGTTTGGCGAGGTCAAATACGTGATCAGCGACTTTGATCAATTGGTTATCATGGCGGGTGTCCGCTTCCCGATCGGTCAATAAAAACGGTTTTCCCTTCTATTCCGGCAGGGCTATTTCCGACAAATAGCCCTGCCTTAATGTGTGAGATTTCACTGCATCAATTTTCTTAGCCATACAATCTATCTGACTGTTCGTTACTAGAATTCGGACGAAATTCCGTTATTTATTCTAGTCAAAAAGTACGTATGCAATCTACACTAGTTTTATTCACTCAAAATTCCAATGTTATGAAACTGCGTTTTTTCGCCCTCCTGATCGGCCTTTTTGTGGTATCTGCCGCGTCAGGTCAGGAATACCAGTCGGCCGTTGGTTTGCGTTTAGGCTTTCCGGTTTCCGCTTCCTATAAAACCTTTGTCAACGATAATGCAGCCGTCGAGGTCTATGCCGGGTTCCGTGGGTACGGTTCTTACAGCTGGGTTAATATCGCGGGGGCTTACCAGGTACACAACCCGATCAATGACGTCGACGGACTTCAGTGGTATTACGGTGGTGGTGTCAGTGTTTTCTTCTGGAACTACGACTTCGACACGAACTTCTCATCCACCTCTTTTGGTCTCCAGGGTTATCTGGGACTCGACTACACGTTTGAGAATACCCCGATATCCGTAACGGCCGACTGGGTTCCCACCTTCTTTCTGGGTGGAGATCTCAATGTAGGTACCTTCGGAGCCGGGTTCGGTTCCCTGGGTGTGCGCTACATTATCGCCGAATAAACCCCAACGCGCCCGAAAAGTCCGTTTGTCTACCGGGTATCCCCCGTCCGGCAAACGGACTTTCCATTTCTACGTTTTTGTATTCCCAATCCTGAAAACCATTAAACCATGAAACGCATACTCTTCCTCTCCCTGGCCCTCCTGGCTAACCTGCTTCTCCTACCGGCCCAAAGCACCAATCTGACTGATCTGCTTGACCAGATCAAAGCTGATCTACCCACCGTCGAAGACGATAAGTCGACCATCGAACAAAGCTTGTCCTACGAGTCTGATGCGCCCTACCGGATTACCTTCGAACGGGTTGAAACCGATAAACGCGGTGCCGAGACCTTCACCTTTGAAATGAATCTGGCATTCCTTAACGAGCGAATGGTGCGCTGGGAAAGTACTCGCCGGGAAATGTACGTCGGTATTTCGGCCAACGATGACCTCATTAAAGCTTTTGAGCAAGGTGAATTAGACGGATACACGGACGAACTCACCATTTTCTGTCAGGATGTGGATCAGGCCCGCTCCCTCGAAGGGCTACTAAAGCAAGCCATCCGCCAGGCCCAGGCTGCCTGGGAGGCCGAGGGTATCGTACCTACTGATTTCGAAGGCCTACAGTCCTACATTCAGGAGTCTCTTTCAGGCGAGGTTACGGCCGGAGACGAAACCTACGTCCAAACCCTGCAACCCGAAGAAGGGTCTGTCAGTCGCTACACCTTTAGCCGGCGGTTGATATCCGACAAGGGGCAAGAAGAAGATCTTTTGTTCACCTTCGACTTCGCAGATATTCACCCCGAAGGAATCAATATCGAGATCAAAGGCGATCAGATCTACCTGGAACTGCCCAGCGTAGATAAAAATAAATACATCCGTCTGCTCGAAGAAGGCGAAACCGACTTTGATAATTCCCTGGATGCCTACGTAAGTACCTACGAGGATGCCCGCACCCTACAGGCTGCCCTGCGGTCTTTTATTTCATCCAGCGAAGAACGGTTCAAAGAAAGGCTCCCCGATCTGGCAACCCAGGAGGCGGCAATCACCTACCTGGAAGAACAGGTACAAAGCTTCGACTTCAACGGCATGACCATCACCCAGTCAGTGAAGGGTGGATGCTTCATGGAATTATCCCAGACCATTGCCAAAGAGGATGAACAAACTGAATACCGCTATCTGGTTGACGTAGCCGACCTGGCCGCTAATGCCATTGATTTTGATATCAGCTCCAAGGGCATTCAGGTAGTGCCGAATACAACCGACAAGGTCGACTTTGTCGGCATTTACGAAAACGGAGAACAGGAAAACTACGACTCTGACTTCCCCATTTATGTGCCAACTATACCCACTGCCAAGCGACTGCGTCACGCCATCTCCCGTGCAACTGCTACCTGCAAAAATGAGATCGAGTTGAAAGACTTCGACTGGATAGTCCAGGAAGTGGAAAAAGCACCGGTCGACCCCGAGGTCACCACCCGACTGCAATCGGAAGAATCCTGTAAGTGGGTTTTTACCGTTACTGAAGAAGGTCGGCGCGGGCAGGATATCGAACGCTACGAATTCAACCTGAGCGACCTCAATGACAAATCCGTCGAACTCGGCACCCGCGGCACGGAAGTTTCCGTTACGTTGGGCACCAATTACCAGGAACGGGTCATTGCAGTCTACGATGAAGAGGAAGAAGTAGAATACGAAAACGAAGTATCCTTTCCCGTCAGCAGCATCCGGGCCGGTAAGGCTTTTGTGGGTACCATCATGCAGGCAATAGCCGGTTGTAAGGAATGACTTCCTTTCGGAAAAAAATCCAACTCCGTGATCCAAGCGGGTGATCCATTCGTAAGAATGGAAAAATCACCCGCTTATGAAAACGTTTTTAACGACCATTGCCATGCTGTGCATGGCCCTCACGACCATTGCCCAATCCGGAAATGCCAGGCTGGGCATTCGATCACACACCTTACATCCGTCTGATGCCAAAGAGAGAGGACTCGATCAGGCCTACGGAAGCCTGATCCGTAGCGTATACCCCAATTCGGGAGCCGAGCGAGCCGGCCTGCAGCCTTTCGATTACGTGGTTGCCGTCAATGGTCAGTCGCTTTCCGATGACGTACAGGTACACGACCTACTCGAAGATCTGTCACCCGGTCAGCTGGTCCGGGTCGATTACATTCGCAAGGGCAATGGCCAGAGTACAAATTTGGTACTCAGTGATTCCGATGATCTGGAAAGCGTGCATAGGTCATCCGAAAATGACCCTTTCCTGGGAGTCAGCACTTCCCACAACAATATGCCTAATGCCATGGATTACGGGGTTCCGGTAAATGCGATCCACAACTCCACAGCTGAGTCGATCGGCATGGAAGACGGCAATATTATCCTGGCGATCGATGGCCACAAAATGTACAGTTGGACGGATCTGTCGGCGGCCATCGACAACCGCGAGGTAGGCGATCCCATTGAGGTAATCTACCTGCAGGAAGGACAAACGATCACCCGCTCTCGTCCCATCAAATCGCGGGCCGCAACGCACAATGACCACAGTCGTCCCGACGGACCGGTGATCGTCCGGTCGGATGATCCGCAAGCTCCGGTATCCCGGGCTCTTTTAGCTCCGCTTACTGCGGACGATGTCCTGGTCAAAGCCGATGATCCGGAAATACCACAGCCAGTGGTCGTACCGGCATCCGCGCCGGCCACGGAACTGCGTTTCGAAGAGTTGACCGTGTTCCCCAACCCCAGTGATGGGTTATTCAATATCCGCTTCAATCTGCCCGAACGCGGCAACACCGTCGTGCGGGTATTTGACAGCCGGGGTGCCGAAGTCTACCGCAATAGCCTCGGCAATTTCAATGGTACCTTCAGTGACCGGATTGATATAGCCAACAATGTAAAGGGCATTTATTTCCTTACGATCCAGCAAGACGATCTACGGATAAGTCGGAAACTGGTTCTCCAGTAGTCACCCGACTCCGGGAGTAGGCTGCGGCCTACTTCCCGGTTTCAATTGATTTTCGGGCAATGTTATCCACGACCGAGGGGGCGATCAGCTTCATCCATAAACCGAGTTTGGCCTTCAGGGTCATGACCACTTCCCGCTTGCGGTCTTCGGCGGCCCGAAAGATGATCTTGGCACATTCTTCCGCCGTCATCACCTCCCCTTCTTTCACCGGACTCTTACCGATAGACGTACCATCCGAACCCAGCGCTCGCTCGCGTACTTCGGTAGCAACGAATCCCGGGTAGATCATAGTAACGGATACGCCGGTATCCATTAGTTCGATCCGCAGGGAATCAAAAAAGCCGGCCATGGCGTGTTTACTGGCCGCGTAGGCGGTACGCGTGGGCACTCCGGTTTTGCCGGTCAGGCTGGAGATTCCCACAATGCGTCCTTTCGATTTTTTGAGGTAGGGCAAGGCATAATAGGTGCAATACATACTCCCGAAGAAGTTGATTTGCATGATCTTTTCGAGGAAACTCAAATCCTCCACCTCCTCAAAGGGCGTATACATGCTAATGCCCGCATTATTGACCAGCATATCCAGGGAACCGTAGGTTTCCACGGTTTCTTCCACCATGTTCTTACAGGCTTCCTCGCTGGCCACATCCGTGGGTACCACGTGGGCCTTCCCTCCGGCCTGTCGGCACAGTTCAGCTAATTCATTTAGTCGCTCTTCGTTGCGGGCAGCCAGCGTTAACTTAGCACCTTCGGCGGCTAGTAATAGCGCCAACTCCCAACCAATACCGGAAGAGGCGCCGGTGATCACGCACACTTTATCTGTAAAATTCGACATGCTTGATAGGTTTGAGGTTTGAGGTTTGGGGTTTGAGGTGAGGTAATAGGTTAGGTTAGAGGCCTTAAACCTCACCTCAAACCCCAAACCTCAAACCTATCACCTGATAATGGCTACATCACCAATGATGACCTCATCATCGGCGCGGTAATCATCCTGGAATTCAATTTGTATCACGTAGGCATAAACGCCGATCGGCAACTGATCCCCGTTGCGGGTTCCGTCCCATTCAGCATCCGGGTCACTGGAAGAGAATACGATATTACCCCAGCGATCCATAATATCGATCTGGTACGATTGGATCTGCAAACTGGATGGAAAGAAAGGCCGGAACGTATTATTCGGCTCCTGACCGTCGGGAGAGAAAGCCGTGGGGATATAGGACTGAAAGCGGTAACACTCCCTGGAGGTCAGCGTAATGCTATCCGTCATCACGCACTGGCGATCAAATACCTGCACGGAATACCGGCCGGTACTCTCGACTTGGTAAGACGGACCATTTGAACCATCCTGCCACACGAAGCGGTCTCCGCCCACATTCACTTGCAATCGGTATCCTTGGTCTTCACAGAAGGTCGTATCCAAACCGAGGTCCAGGTTGGTCTTTTGTTGCACATCCAGGATCAGGTTGTCGGTAAAGCTGCAATTATCCAGTTGGGCCGTGGCTGTGATCTGCCCGGCCGTGCTCGTCGTAATGGACGTAGCGGTGCTACCCGTGCTCCACGTATAGGAATCAGCGACTGCATCGATCGACAAAGAAATGCTCTGATCTTCACAAATAACGGTATCCATCCCCAACTCAAAGGTGGGCACCGGATTGAAAACTACGGTCAGTGCATCTTCCATGGTGCAACGACCGACGGATGCTACTACCGAGTACGTACCATCTTCGGCTATCTCGTAATTAGGCGTCGTTTGTCCATCCTGCCACAGGTAGGTACCATTTGGCACCGACAGGTTGATGGGAAATACTTCCCCATCGCACAGGATCTGATCGGCGGGTAGTAAATCAGCCGGGAATTGCGGATACGAAACCGTCACCTGGTCGCTGGTGCTACACCCCATGGCTGTAACTTCCACCGTGAAGGTGCCTCCCTGAACCACAGAATAGGTAGCCGTAGTGGTACCATCCTGCCAACTATAGGTACCTCCCGGTACGGAGGCATCCAGCTGCAGGCTTTCTCCTGTGCAGAGTAAGGTATCGTTGCCCAGGTCAAAATCAGGTAACGGGGTGAAAGTAAGGGTCACCGCATCACTGGCCGAACAACCGGCCAGGGTCGTGGTCACCTCGTAGGTTCCGCTGGTGGTGGCATCGTAGGTGGCCGTGGTGGTGCCATCCTGCCACTCGAAGGTCGAATTGGGGAAGGAGGCATCCAGCGTAATGGTTTCTCCTGCGCAAGCCGTTTGATCAGCTCCCAGATCCACTTCCGGTAATCGCTGTACCGTGAGGTTGATCATATCTTCGAAAGCACAACCTTCGCGTGTAGCGATCAGGGAATACATGCCCTCCGTGCTGACGGTTTCCGTTGGATCCACCGTTCCGGTACTCCACTGGTAGGTAGTATTCATATCGACCGTACCGTCAAAGGTGATCGACTCACCCTCACAAATAGTGGTATCCGGTCCCAGCTCGAATGTCGGCAGGGCACGGTGAAAAACTTCAATCATGTCTGTGCTATCGCAGCCATTGAGCGACACCGTGACCGTATACACGCCCGCATCAATGGCTCCGTAGGCAGCATTGGTCGTACCATCTTGCCAGGAATAAGTAGCACCGGCCACACTGGCGTCGATCACCACGACTTCATCGGCACAAACCGTAGTGTCTGGTCCCAGTTCCAGCGGAATGGGATCGAAGTAATCAATGACCACGGAATCCTCGATCGTACAGGCCTGTTGCACTACCGATACCCGGTAGGTACCGGCCTGAGTCACTTCGTAGGTAGGTCCGCTGGTATTATCCTGCCAGGTGTAGCTATCGGCTCCCATTCCGGCATCCAGGGTCAGGCTTTCGCCAAAACACAGGGTCTGGGCCGTACCGATATCGATAGTCGGCGCTGTCTGGAAATTCACATTCAGAGAGTCCGAAGCGGTACATCCGTCCAGGGTAAGGGTCACCTTATAGCTGCCCTCTTCTTCCACCAGGTAGGTGGGCTCTTCGGATCCGTCCTGCCATTCAAACGTCAGTCCTACCAGCTCGCGACTGGGTTCCAACAGGAGTTGTTCGCCCTCGCACAGTAAAGTATCCTCCGGCAAATCCGGCGTAAAGGAGTTGGGCTCCAGCACCTCCACGCTATCCCGGATCACACAGTTATTCGTGAAGGTCACTTCGGCCCAATAGATGCCTGGTTGGTCGGTTAGATAGGTGGAATCAGCACTACCGTCGAACCAGCGGTAGGTTTCACCGGGGCTAAAGTTATTGGCATCGAGGGTAATCGTTTCATTGCGGCACAAGACTTTATCCTCGCCCAGAAACCCTTCGTTCTCAAATTCCCGACGCGACTCGAAGATCCAGCCGGTATTACTCATTCCGATATTCGTGGAGTGCACCCCGGCCAGAAAATCGGTATCGGCACCTGCCGCCCGTTGGTCACGCATCTGCACGAAGTCCGCTTTTACGAACCCGCCGTCCATGCGGATCTCCGACTGAGTTCCCTGGGAGGTGGAAGAGAGCTGGATGGGCGTACAGTTATTACCGATAACCTGCAGGTAATCCATGATGTAAAAAATACCGTTGGCCTGCAATTGATAGGCCTTACCGGCTGCGAGAAGCAGGGTATCCATATAGAGCTCATTGGCATAGATGATGCCATCGTTGCGAAATTCCACCTCGCCAAACCGGCTGGCATCCTGCGTCCGGTTGTTAATGACCGAGGTACCTTCCAGATTGGAAAAGAGCAGATCTACTTCGCCGCTCATCGGGAAATCCAGTTCAATTTGTGGATTGGTTGAGGTGCTTTCCAGTAACCCGTTTTCCCCGGTGATGGTCAAATTACAGCGGAAATTCAGGGAAAAGTAATCGAAATCACTCGCCCGGCCCGTATAGGTCCAGTGGCTTCCGCCAAAATTCAGGGTCTTAGGTTGTTCGCTGTACGCGGAGAAGCTTCGGACCAGTACCGGCTCCCCGGCTGAATTCAGGTTACCGTTCTCAAAGTTAAAGTACCTTGCATTCAAAGGGGATTCAAGATTCCATTCTCCGGAACCGGCCAGGCTGAAAAAGAATACTTCATTATTAAACATGGAAAGTTGCTCACCGGCATCTTCCGATCGCATGCGAAGGTGGGTAATTGACGTCTCCATGTCTGCTACCAGTTCCATAGATCCGAAACAATTAAGGGACCAGAGCCGGTAGATCGGATTATTAGTAACCCCTTCCCAGGTCATATCGTGGCAAAAACTTTCAAACCCGCGGTTGGCAAATACTTCCTGGTTGGGACCATCGAAGGAATTGGCATCAAAAATAACATTGTCGACCGGCGTGGGAATACACTCGCCTCCCGGACCACCGGAGGAACGCGACCAGTGGGCCGTATCTTCCCAATCGCCTTCGCCGCCCACCCAATACAGTGTGCGCGGTTCCCGTTCGGTAAACACCCATCCATCGGAATTACCGAAATCAACGCCATTCTGATCGTTCATAACTCCGACGCCGATGCTATGCACGTCCTTCACGATCAGGTTCTGTAATACGTTATCCCGGGTGGACCGGAGGTAGGCGGTCTGATCATCCGAATTGGACCGCAACTCGGCCGGTCCGGCATCACAGGTACCCGGAATGACCAGCGTATCAATGGTCAGGGTATCCCCTGATTGAATTTGGTGGATTTGGGTTGCCGCCAGCTCGGCATAACCAATGTTGATGCGGCTGCCAAAAAACGTCCAGTAGCCTGAGCGTATCGAATCGGCATAGATGCGCCCGTTTTGGGCACTATTGTAAAAACCGCCCCCGCTTTGAAATTCCACCCAGTGGAAACGCATAGACCCGCTCTCCCGTAAATTTATATTTCCATTCTGCACAAACTGCCAGCGGGAGGTCCCCGCATCAAAGGACAGGTTGGTACCGTCAAAATTAGCGTTGGTACCGTAGGGCCCGTCTTGTTGAACGAGGGAGGAAGTCAATTCGATGGTACGCGGGTTCTGTGTTTCGGAATAAAAGCGGAAGCAACGCACATCCTGATCGTTGGTATTAAGGCTACCACTCTGGAAATAGATATCGTTAACTACCCGGAAGGGATCGTCCAGTACCCATCCGCCGGTAGTGCTGCGGAAATAAACGTCTTTGGCAGGTTCGTGGCCTGATGTACGGATACGGGTGTCCAGATTTAAACTCTCAAAGTACAGATCCCCCTGGAAGCGGTAATCCATATCGGCCGATAATTGCAGATCACCGTAGAAATGGATCTGCTTTTCCATGGTGCCAAGCAGTACCGGAACACCGGTGGGGTTATCCCAGATCATGCTGCGGCAAAAGGCATTTTCCACGTTGATCATGACCACCTGCCCATTGTTGTTGAATGAGTTGGCATCGAAGATCACATCATCTCCGGCCGTCGGAACACAGGCTCCTCCCGCGCCACCGCTGGTGAATGACCAGTTGGCGGGATCGTCCCACATACCGGTTCCGCCTACCCAGAAGAGCTGGTCGCTTGTTTTGGGCGTGATGGACCAGCCCGTGGTGTTTCCCAGATCTACTCCCTCTATCATGTTAAAAAGATCGGGCACGCCGGGATCAGCGGCGTGAATATCTTTGAGAGACACGTATTCCAGGTCTAGTGGTATCAGCACATCGGTATCGTAAATAAACGTAGCCTCCACTCCCGGTTGTGTGGAGAAGATACTGATCGGATTCCCGCAATCACCATTGGCAATCAATTGTCCGGTGAAAGCGAATTCACCTCCCGCCAGGAAATCATAGGTTCGACCGGGCCCCAGCGTGAGGACAACCATCCGCATGGGAGTGAGCAGGCGCCCGTTGTTCGCGAATGACAGTTGACCAAACCGCAGTTCCAATAAATTGCGTTCCTGAATAGTAGCACGCCCTACGGGACTTTCGAAGAAGACATTTCCTAAGTCCAGACCAGGAGCCGTGATATCCGCATCAACGGTCACATTGGGGCCGTTAAAGCGAAACGTAGCATCGGCAGCCGCCACATTGTCCGGGTTAGCTACCAGATCAAAGGTGGGAACAAGTTGGTTAAAGTTGATGATGTAATCGGCGCCGGTAATCAAGATTTCCGAGCCGTTGAAATCGATCAGATGCCCCAGACCCGTGCTATTAATTTCGATGTACGCCAGGGTAACGGCATTGCCATCGGTAATAAAGGTACCGGCCCGGAACTGCAGCAAACTGTCGATTTCCAGGTCGGATTGCAGGGTCCAGCTGGCGCCGCCGCCCTCCACGTAGAGACTTTGTTGAAAGGGGTGACCGGCCATATCCACGTTGTGATCACCGTCCGAACCGGATAAATTCACATCACCGGCAAAATCAAAGGTCATATTGGCCTGCAGGATCAGGCTCCCAAAGACATTGAGCACCCGATTACGAGTGGCTCGCAGGGTGGGGTTACCGGTAGCTCCGGTCCAG
The DNA here is from genome assembly GCA_964342305.1 of uncultured Saprospiraceae bacterium. GTDB lineage: Bacteria > Bacteroidota > Bacteroidia > Chitinophagales > Saprospiraceae > DT-110. Next base: position 19,427 of record CAYFGK010000075.1, read on the forward strand.
TCCATATCCCGACAGAAAATATTGTCGTTATTGACCGTCACCACCTGGTTGGCACCGGTGAAAGAATTGGCGTCGAAGAAGACATTATCATCGGCTGTCGGGGCGACACTGTGGAAGCTGGTTCCACCGCTGGTAGTAGCCCAGTGGCTGATATCGGACCAGTTTCCGCTACCGCCAACCCAGTAATAATCGACAGCAGACAGTGAACCAAGGGTGCAGCAAATCAGACCAAGTATAAGGGGTAATCGTAGAGCGTTCATCAACATGCATTTTGCCGCTTGCAAAAGGAAGCGTTTGAATGATGGTATTTGGAAGGTCTTTCGATTTGGAGAAAACGATACTATACCGACAACGAAGTGGTTTGGTAAACCAAACCTTTTCGGAAGTGGTATAAAAGTACATATATGTATCCGTACCACCGACTTTTTGTTACCTCTTTTGCCACCACTGATTGATTCGCAGCAACAAACGGTTGAGCCGGCCCTGCCAGGAGGGTATCTCCGGAATAGTCTCTTCCCGGCTCCCCTCCCCTTCTACATACCACGAACGGATCAGTTGCCGCACCTGTTGGCGAATCATGCCTCCCGCCGGCAGACGGGCCATTAAACCATAGAGAGCGGCAGTCCCCTGCTCCGATCGCTCCGGTTGTTTTTTGGCGAAAGCCAATCCCTCCCGCACATCCCTGATATAGGTATCCAGTGCTTGTTGGTGGTGCTTCATGACAGTAAGATGCAGGCATAAAGGCTTGTGCTGACGATCGACCTGCCAACCGCGTTCCTCCAGGAAATCGGCCAGGATAAAGAGATCGGGCTCGTTATCACGGGTGCGGTAGGCCATAATGTTCATACAGGGGGTACCGACGATCTCTATATCCGGGATATTTTCCAGTTGGCTGCGCAGATAGGCAGCAGCTTTCAGGTTGGTTTCGGCTGTCGCCAAAAAACCGCTGTGCCCCAACCCCCGCAGGGAAGCCCAGGCTGCGGCGATGGCTCCTCCCGGACGGGTACCGGCGAGTCCGGCAGTGGCGTAAATACCTCCGGGCCAATCCGTCTGTACGTACAGGTGCTGCTTAAGCAACCGATCATTTCGGTGCAGCAACAGAGAACACCCCTTAGCTCCGTAGCCGAATTTGTGGACATCGGCCGATATGCTGGTCACCCCCGCCACCCGAAAATCCCAGGGTTCCAGGGTATGGCCCAATGCCTCGACCCAGGGCAGCATGAACCCACCGACACAGGCATCGACGTGAAAGGGAATACCTTTGGCCCGAGCCAGTTTCGCCATTTCGGGAATGGGGTCCAACACACCATGCGGATAGGATGGTGCGGAGCCTACTACCAGAGCTGTCTTCCGATTCAGAAGGCCGGGTAATCGGTCGGGCCGGGCTATTTGCCGGCTATCGACGGCCAGCGTTCGTATTCGCATGCCTACGATGGATGCTGCCTTACGAAAGGCCGGATGACCGGTAACGGGCAGCACCAGTTCCGGTTTGCGAATCCCCCTGCGTCGCGCCGCCTCCCGGGCGGCCCATACGACGAGGAAAATGCTCTCGCTGCCCCCCGAGGTGAGCAGACCGGCATAGCCTTCGGGAGCGTTCAGCATATCGGCCGACCAATCGACCACATCACGTTCCATGCGCTGCAGGCTGGCAAAGGTGACGGGACTCACAAAGTTCTCCGAAAAAAACTGTTGGTAGGCCGCCTCGATCTTTTCCTGGTGGGCAGCGTCGACATAGTACATCAACGACCAGGCCCGACCCGAGCGCCAGTCTACGTCGTCCGAGCGCAGAGCCTGCATATCCCGCAACAGTTCCTCCTTCGACAATCCCTCTTCGGGTAATGACCTTGGCATAATTAATTATTTGGGGCGAAGGGAGGGCTTACTTGGGAATGATGAATGTTGAATGATGAATTATGAATCAGGACTGTACGAAACTTGATTATGAATGATCAATTCATCATTCATCATTTAGCATTGAGCATTCGGTTTAAATTAGCTTCCACCCTTCGCGGTACTCCCGCCCGACGAATTGGTTAGCGGCATCGTAATTGGTGATCTTCATGTTGTTACCGTCCCACAGGAGCTTTTTGCGGCCATTGAACTCGAGGTTACCCTCGGCATTTTCTACGGCGTGGCTGTAGCTGCGGATGGCCAGATTACCCATGAGGACCGTCTCGGTAAGGGGCCCGGCGTAATCGAAGGAAGAAGTGAGTGACCGATGTTCTTTACTATCGAAGCCGGCTTTACAGGCCTCCGTCCAGGTACGCTGGTGGCCGTATTCCGGCTCGTCGTACAGTGGATTCGCGCTTTTCTCCTCCTCCGTCATAGTAATGATATCACCGTTCTTGAGATATATTTTCGGGTTTTGCCCGTACACACTGCACATAATGATACCCTTGGAGCCGATCATCATAACGCCGTTATGGCTGCCTTCCTGGCCCAGGTCGTGATCGGCAGGAACAAGGTCGGGGTGGAAGGGGCGAATGCCACCGTCGTTCCAGATCATTTTGACATCCGATTTATTTTTGGCGGAAGCCGGAAAGGTAACCTGCACGTGGGACGAAGGCGGACAACCTTCCGGTATGTACTCAGGTGTCCAATCCCGTACGTATACCTGGCCTACGCTGCACTCAACTTCGGTAGGATAGCCCAACTCCAGCACGCGGAAAGGGGTATCGATGATGTGGCATCCCATATCGCCCAGAGCGCCGGTACCGAAGTTCCACCAACCCCGCCATTTGAATGGGTGAAACAGCGGGTGGTAATCGACGTATCCGGCCGGACCAATAAAGAGATCCCAGTCGCTGGCACTGAGCTGCCCGGGCATGGCCGGCTTTTCCGTCGGAAAGGGAATGCCCTGGGGCCAGACGGGGCGATTGGTCCAGCAATGGACGGTGTGGACCTTACCGATCACTTTTTTATCGAATTGGTCTTTTATCCATTGCTGATCGGGGTTCGAAGCCCCCTGATTTCCCATCTGAGTAACCACTTTGTATTTACGAGCCGCTTCGGTGAGCTGGCGGGCTTCGTAGATGTTATGGGTAAGTGGTTTTTGCACGTATACGTGCTTGCCCAGTTCCATGGCCGTCATGGCGGCTACGCCGTGTACGTGATCGGGTGTAGAGATGGTCACTGCATCGATCTCGTCTTTTTTCTCTTCCAGCATTTTGCGGAAGTCCTTGTAATAGGCGGCCTTTGGCCAGCGTTCCCGCGAACCTTCGGCTTGCTTGGTATCTACATCGCAGAGGGCTACGACATTATTGGCACCATCCTGCCAGGCACGGAGAATGTCGGAACTACCTTTTCCGCCGGCCCCGATGGCGGCGATGTTCAGTTTATCACTGGGAGGCACGTAGCCCCGCCCAAGCACGTGGCGGGGAACGATCATAAACCCGGCCGCACCGGCAGCGGTGTGCTTAAGAAAGGATCTGCGGGTAGTAGTGGCGTTTTGTTTTTTGTCCATAGTGTACGATTGGTTGGCTGATAATATAGGTTCTTTAGCCCGTTACTTCTCCGGAACGATCTTCGACTGGATAAAATCCCATACCCCGGCGAGCATATCGGGCAACGCTTGAAAGTTAGTCAGGAATTGTTCGATATCCAAAGGACCTTCGGCCGGAATCATCCGCAGTCCGTACTGGACCATCAGCGTGCCATTGAGCAGGATAAAAAAAAGAAGTATTCCCCGGAAGAGTGAAGACCGGCCGGCAAACAGCCTGACCTGTACCACCGCAAAGCCATACATGAATATCGGAATATAGCCCACAAAAAAGCGATGGCTGTAGGACTGGGCACCGTCCCAGGAACTCCAAAACCCGGTTACCATAAGGTGTAAACCCAGGGTGATCAATATCAGATTGCGCTCTGCCTTTCGAGGGTTAAGGATCAGTCCGGTCAGGGCCAGGGCCACGGCTGGCGTCCAGAACAACAGACCGTGATTGGCCGAGAACAGGACCTTCAGACCATACCACCACTGTTGGGGATTAAATGAACCGTGGTAAAAGGCAGGACCGCTTACCCAGAGTTGTTGGTGATGGTGCAGATTCATCAGCAGATCGGGCAGTATGGCCAGTCCTGTCACCAAAATAGCCAGCAGGTGTGCACCGACCAGCCTGACAGGCGCCTTACCAGGATTTTTTTGACGAAAGTCAAGATATTTTCCAAGCGCAATTACGCCCGGAATTAACCAGACGATCCCGTCCTGGTAGCGAATGATGAAGACCAGGCCCGCCAGCAGGCCGATTTTAGCCCATTCCAGGTAGGGGTTATATCCTTTTTGGTAATGCAATTTATGGCTTTGCAGAAAAAATAATGTCATCACAAAAAAGGATACGGCATGCGAAAGGGATGCCTCAAAAAACATGTAGTAGAACAGGTTGGTCCCCAGCCACCCTCCCAGTACCGACCAGAACGCCACGGTGCGATCAAATTGACGGGATAGAAAACGAAATAGTAGCCAAATCCCAATGTAGGCCAGAAAAGCCGACCAAAAACAAATGATCCAGTAGTACAGAGTGGTATATCCATTGGGAGGCAGTCCAAACAACATACTGATCCCGTGAGCTACATAGGCGGCGGGCAGCCAAACCATCGACACACCTACCGGGTACTGCGAATAGTATTTTCCTGTATTCGGGTCGGGACGAATGGCGGCCAAAGGCCTATCCTGAACAAAGAATTCATATTCGTTTTGGAGATCGAGATCACTGTCAACGACCAGTGAACGGGTTGGTGCATAATATCCGGCACCATCATTCCCGTGGATCCAGGGCATCAGCAGAAATGCCGTGGAAAACAGGAAGATGACCAGCAGGAGGTATTCGTATCGAAATGGTTGCCAAGCTCGAAACATGTCAGGGGTGCCTGTATTTTGTCGGAAAGATAGAAAATGGCTGGCAAGTACTACCGCCGGAGGTTACTTCTAATCCTGGCTTTTCGCAATAATCCCTAAAACGACGTATTCCGCAACCAGTTTGTTAGGAAACAAATTCTCCCTATTTCGCCATAAATCAGTCCATTCCACATCTGGAAAGGGAATTAGTCTCGTATGTCCAATCGAGTTTCCCAACGTGTCGGCACCAAAGGACCTCACCAAATTTTATTACCAAAATCGTTTTCTATGAACCATTCATTGACAGGACGGGTGGTACCCCTATGCAGATACCTCATGCTTTTGGTGTTTGCGGGTGGGTTGCCATTTTTATTAGTCGCTTCCAGTCACCGGGAGGCCCCCTTGATTGCCAACGACCCTTTGGCCGACAACACTGATTTGTACGCCTTTCGCAGCCCGGACAATCCGGATATGATCACCATCATCGCCAATTACATTCCGGCGGAATTCCCTTTTGGTGGTCCCAACTACTATACGTTCGGTGAAAACATCCGGTACGAAATCCACATCGATAATGACGTGAATACACCGGGTGACGACATTATTTACCGATTTACCTTTCAGCAGGTCAACGAAGATCCGACCACTTTTTTCAATATCCGGCTAGGTGCACAAAACCTTAAGACTACCTATACACTGGAGCGCAGTGTGGATGGTGGTATGAGTTTTATGACGGTTATCTCGGAAGGCATCGTACCGCCCAACAATATCGGTCCGCGATCTATCGAAAGCGGAGTAGGCCTGGGTGCGATGAGTTACGAATCTCTCATCCAGGATGCCATATCTACCACCATGAATGGGGAACGGGTCTTTTGCGGACCTGCGGATGATCCGTTTTTTGTGGACCTCGGTGGCATTTTCGATTTGGGTGATGCACCCCGTCAAAACGGTCCGGTCCGCGATGGTCTCGCCAAGTTCAACACCCACACCATTGCGATTCAGGTTCCCATTTCGGTATTGCAGAAAGACGGCATGGGTGTCGACATGGCCGAAAACATCCTGGATTCCGATTTTATTATTGGTATTTGGGCGTCGGCCAGCCGTAAGAAGATCCGTACGCTGAATTCCGATGGTACGGCTCCCGAAGATACGGGCGATTGGGTACAGGTTTCCCGCTTGGGTATGCCCCTGACCAATGAGGCCGTCATTCCGATCGGCTTTAAAGACCGTTGGAATTTCGAAACCCCTTATCAGGATCTTTCCAATCTGGAGGATTACGGCAACTTCTTCTACAATCCAGAATTAGCGTTGTACATGGACGACAGTCAATTTGGTGGTGCAGTGCCTGCCTTTGCTGGTTTGCGTGTACAGTCCAATTCCCTGGGTTCTTTTGATTTTCGCAATGGTCAGGATGGGTTGTTTGGCTTAAAGGGCAATCCTGCCCTGGAGGGTACGGCTCTTTCCGAAGCAGCCTTTGGCGGCCTTTTACTACCTGGTCCCGGCTCTCCCCGATCGGTAGACCTTTGGCCCATTTTCCACACGGGTGTACCCAACCTTCCGCCTTACCAATTGGCCACCGGGAAACCGGACGGCAATCCGCTGGCAGCGGGTAAACCATTCATCAACAACTTCCTGCCTAACGGTGGCGATATGCTGCGTCTGAATATGGCTGTCCCCCCTACCCCACGTGACGATGAAAACTTCAGTTCACTGGGTCTGGTACAAGCTGCTGTGTTGGGGCTGACCGATCCTACCTACGCGGATACGGATGTCGAATTCATCCCCAATATGGATGGGTTCCCCAACGGACGCCGACTAGAAGATGATGTAACCCGGATTGAATTACAAGCAGTTGGCGGAGTAGTGCTCGCAGCCGTTGGATTATGGTACGATGACTACACCCCCGGGAGTGAACAATCACCGGTTACCAATTTGCTGGTCAATGTACTCCAGTATTCAACGGGGGTAGAAACCAATGATGCCGATTTCCGCAGCGAATTCCCCTACGTGGCTGCGCCCTGGAGAGGAACAGAAGTCAGTCGACACTAGTGTTGGCCAAGTCTGTTTTCTCCATCATTACAACCAAACTATTTATGAAAAAGCTAAGCATACTTTTAATCACGTGCCTGTTTACGGCACAAGCGCTCTGGGCTTCGAGCCACCGGGAAGCTCCGTTGATTGCCAACGATCCCCTGGCCGATAATACGGACCTCTATGCCTTCCGCAGCCCGGACAATCCGGATATGATCACCATCATTGCGGCCTATGTACCCCTGCAATTACCACAGAGTGGACCCAATTACTACAGCTTTGGTGAAAATATCCGCTACGAGATTCATATCGATAATGATGTCAACACCGCCGGTGATGATATCATCTACCGCTTCACCTTTAACATCGTCAATGAAGACCCCACCACCTTCTTTTACATACGGTTAGGTCAGCAAAACCAAAAGACGACCTATACGATGGAAAAGAGTACCGACGGAGGTATGACTTTCCAGACCATTGTCAGCAACGGCTATGTCCCGCCCAACAATATTGGCCCGCGGTCCATTACCGGTGCGGCTGGTTTGAATACCACCTACGATGCCCTCATGATGAACGCCGTTACTCAGGCGAATACCGGGGAGCGCGTGTTCTGTGGCCCCAGTGACGATCCATTTTTCGTGGATCTGGGTGGTATTTTCGACCTGGGCAATTCGCCCCGTCAGGATGGAATGCCCCTCGATGGTGTGGCTGGTTTGAATGTTTCGACAATTGCGATTCAGGTACCGATCAGTTTATTGCAGAAGGATGGTTGTGGCCCCGAACTGGCGGAGAACATCCTCGACCCTAAGTACGTCATCGGTGTGTGGGCATCAGCCAGCCGACCTAAGATCCGGACGCTGAACGAGACCACCTACGGCGAAGACTACGAAGGCGAATGGGTACAAGTTTCCCGTATCGGTATGCCCCTGACCAATGAGGCGGTCATTCCGGTCGGACAGAAAGACTTTTGGAATGCCACGACCCCCTACCAAGATCTGGCCAATCTGGAAATCTTCGGTGAGTACTTTTACAATCCGGAACTGGGTCTGTACATGGACGACAGCCTGTTTGGCGGAGCCGTACCGGCATTCTCCCAATTGCGTATTCAGCGCAACTCCCTGGGCGCTTTTGATTTCGGTAATGGACAGTCAGGACTCTTCAGTTTGAAAGGAGCCGCAGCCCTCGACGGCACGGCCCTCTCGGAGGACGCCTTTGGGGCTTTGTTGCTACCGAACGATGCAGCCCCCAGGGCCGTCGATCTGTGGCCGGCCTTTCATACGGGGGTACCCAATCTGCGACCCTACCAACTGGCCACCGGTAAGGGAGGTGACCCGTTGGCGGCCGGAAAGCCCTTCATCAACAATTTTCTGCCCAACGGCGGTGACATGTTGCGCCTCAATATGGCGGTACCTCCGACACCCCGGGATGACGAGAATTTCAGCCCGCTGGGATTGATACAGGCGGCCGTCTTGGGACTCACTGATCCGACCTACGCGAGTAATGCCGAGCTGGAATTCATCCCGAATATGGATGGCTTCCCCAACGGCCGCCGTCTGGAGGATGATGTTACGCGTATTGAGCTGCAGGCGGTGAGCGGAGCCGTACTCGCCGCTATTGGATTATGGTACGATGACTATGATCCCGATGTGGACGACAGCCCGGTCACCCAGGACCTGTTGGATGTATTGAGCTATGAGACCGGCGTTAATGCCAACGATACCACCTTCAAGGCCATGTTCCCCTACGTGCAAACGCCCTGGTCGGGAACGGGTAAGTACTCCGGTGAGATCGTTGACTACGATCAGCCAGAGATCCTGCCACCGTCGATGACGACGAGTGTGACCGGACTGGATGCGCCGAATGTTTTTGCCTACAATTTCCCGAATCCATTTGAAAGCACCACCACCTTCCGGTACCGGGTGCGCGAACAGAGCCAGGTGGGCATTTACGTCTACGATGTGAATGGTTCCCTGCTCGAGATCGTCGTTGAAGAACGCGTTGGTGCCGGTGAGTACGAATCGACCTGGGATGCCTCGCCTTTGCCGAAAGGTACCTACATAGCCAAGGTCACTTCGGGTAGCACTGTATTGCAATCGATTAAACTGGTAAAAATTAAGTAACCCAAACCGATCATTCGGTTCAACGGGGGAGCCTGTCGGGGCTATCCGAACGGGCTCCCTTTTAAATATTCCAAATCATGAGACATATTCTATTTTCCCTCACCCTTTTCAGTCTGGTCTTTACTGCTTGTCAGCAAAACGGTTCCCAAACCACAGAGCAGACCACAGCTCCCGTAGTTATTCCGGAATTACTGGAGCGCCCCACCGTCATTAGTGTTCCGGAAGAAGCGGAACAGGTACAAAAAATGTATGCCGATCTTAGTTCGAAGATCGAGGCAAATTCCGATGATATTAAAGCTCGTCTGACCCTGTCGGAATTATTCATGCAGGAAGCCCGCGTTTCCGGCGAGCACGGGCACTATTTCCCGGCCGCGCTGACGGTTCTCAATGCCGTTTTGGAAGAAGAGCAACTCGACGGGGGCCTCACCTACCGGGCGATGCTGAATAAAGCATCTGTCCTTCTTTCCCTGCACCAATTTGCGGAAGCTAAAGAAATAGGCGAACAAGCCCTGGCGCTAAACGGCTACGATGCGGGCATTTACGGCGTTTTGGTGGATGCTAACGTGGAGCTGGGCAATTACGAGGAAGCCGTGAAAATGGCGGATGAAATGATATCGGTTCGTCCCGACATTCGTTCCTACAGCCGTATCTCCTACCTGCGCGAGATCCACGGCCAGGCCGAAGGCGCGATCGAGGCTATGAAACTGGCGGTATCGGCCGGCTATCCCGGTCAGGAACAAACCGAATGGGCCCGACTGGTGCTAGGCGACCTGTACAAAGAATACGGGCAGCTCGACAAAGCCGAGGCTCAATATAAGCAGGCACTGGTTCATCGTCCCAACTATCCCTTTGCCATAGCCGCACTGGCTGAAACGGAAGCTCTGAAAGGCAATATGGAGGAAGCTAAGGCGCTCTATCAGGAGGCAGCCGATCTGATCCCGGAGGTTGGTTTCTATATGGAACTAGCCAAGATCGAACAGGAGCAGGGTAACGAAGAAAAAGCCAAAGCACTAACCGAGGAGATCTTGGTCATGCTGGCCGATGATGAAGCCTCCGGCCACAAGATGGGGCTGGAATACAGTGAGGTGCATATGGATCTGAAAGGCGACCTGGATCAGGCCCTGGCTTACGCCAAAAAAGAATACGAGTCCCGACCCGAGAATATTGATGTAAACAGCCGCCTGGCTGTCATTTACTATCACCGCAACGAACCGGACCTGGCCGCTCAGCATTTGGCGAAAGCCCGCCGGACCAATTCGCAAAACCCGGAATTGCTCTGCCTGGATGGACTGCTCCAGTTAAAGAATGCTACGGATAAAACAGGTGGGAACCAACTGATCCGTTCGGCCTTTGCCGCCAACCCCAACCTGGATTGCAGCTACTGTGGAGAAGCGCGGGAATTGTTGTAGAGGCGCCACTATGGCCTGTAGAGCCACCACGCATGGCGTGGCGCCTCTACAGGTTTAACCAATAGGTAGCCTTAAAGACCAGGGCCCGGTTCTTGCTGAACAGGTTTTCCGGCAAATAATTCTCGGTATACACCAGGAAGAAATCCGACGCCGGCTGGTAGCGCCACTGCAGACGGGCGTTCAGGTTGATATTATCCAAGAGGTTATTGTACTGAATGAAGGTGGTCAGGAATAGCTCATCCGAGAAGGTAAGGTCGATCCGCGGACCAATAAGGAACAGCTGTTCCTGACCGTATCCATCGGCCAATTGCAGATCATTGAAATCAAACCGCAGGGCGATGTTGCCGTAGGGCTGGTAGCGGTAACCGAGTTCGCCCGATAGGTTGAAGTTGGTACCGTTGTAAAAACCGCCGTAGGTCGACGAGATCTGGTAGGTAAACAAGCGCCGTGGATTACTCTGGTACGCTGCCGACACGGCCGCCCAACGATACTCCTCCCCTTCCCGGAAGGGCGTATACCGATCGGGATCGATCAGGCTGAAATCATTGGTCAGTTGCTGGTACACCCAATCGAGCCCCAGACGGAAGGAAGAGGCGTTCTGAAAGGCCATATTGAAATTAAAATCCAGGCTGCGGTCGGTATTGGTACCGCCGGGGATGTAGGTGGTACTCACTTCTGCCTGCGGTCCCATCCGGACGATGGAGGAATTTTGCGGGTAAAACGTATAGCCAACCTGGGAGAAGAAGGTGTACTGGCCCGGATAAACGCGGATGCCCGGTGCAAAGCCCGCCTCCGGATTGAAAAACTCGTTTACGAAATTGTGCCCGACGTGCACATTGACGTTCCGGTTCTGAAAGCGGGTAAAGAACAGGCCGGCCAGATTCTCTTTGTTGTTGAAGTCATCGAAGGATTTGCCAATAAACGAGCTGTGGTACCATCGGGTATCACTGCTGGTCATTTCCAGGTCGGCGGCAAGTACGCGGTTATAGGTATTGGGAACCAGTTCGTTGCGATCGCCCGTCTGGAGGCGACGGAATACGTTCTCGGCAAAGTACCTCGCCGTATCGCCGGGAGCCACGTTGAGCGAAGCCTTATTGACAAAACTGACCGTAAAGCTGGACTGAGCCCAGAAATTTCGCTGCAAGGCAGCCACCGTGTAGTTCTGCGCAGGCAAGCCAAACTCTTCCTTTTCCTGGGTCTGCATATTGAGCAAGCCTATGCGCCATTTTTCATTAAGGGAACCACTCAGACGAGCTCCGTAGAGAATGGGCACCTGCTGAAACAGACCGGACGAATCGCGCGCCAGACCGATCCGTCGCGAAAAGAAGGGCCGCGCCTCCGGGTATCCCGCCTGGGAAAAGAGGTCGTTATTTTCCAGGAAAAACTGTCGCCTTTCGGGAAAACGGAATTCGAAGCGCGTCAGGTTGATCACCTGCCGGTCCACTTCCACCTGCGAAAAATCGGGGTTCACCGTCAGGTCCAGGTTGAGCGATGGCGTCACTGCTACCTTGGCATCAAATCCCGCCTGGATATTTGAACTGCGTTCGGTGGGCTCGGCCTCGCGGTCGGAGGAGGTGCTGCCCGCCAGGTAGGGAATCACCGAGATGTTTGTTTTGGCATTGGGAACGGGATCCTCCCATACCAGCTGCCCGCTGTACGGGAAAGAGGCGGTAATAAACTGAATGGGCGTATAGATCCAGGACGATTTGGTGTTGCGCTTCAGGTCCCAACGGTCCATGGCAATATTCCATTCCCGTACATCGGAACGGTAACGGAAGCTCTTAAAGGGGATGGCCAGCTCCGCGATCCATTTATCGGGATAGCGGGTAACTTCCGAATACCACTTATTATCCCAGAAGGTGTTGAAGGAATTTCCGCCGGTACCACCACCGGTAACGGTTCCCTCCATTTGCACGCCCGCCGGGGTGATCACAAAGAAAAAGCCGTTCTGCTTATCGTTGTAAGGACCGATGGCGAACCCCACGTTATCGTTGCGATCGTAATTGAAATCCCGACGCAGCGAACTGATGATATCGGGCGAGTTGTCATCGTAACACACAAAAGAGACATAGAGGAAGTCCTCGTCGAAGGTCAGCCGACACTCCGTTTGGTAGGGCGCCAGGGCCGTATCCACCGGAAAATTCATGTACCAGTCGTCGGCCACATCGGCCTCCTGCCAGGACACTTCGTCTATCTGTCCGTCCAGGATAATGGGGCCGGACGCTTTTTTAATGGCCAGCGGCGTGCCGGGTTTGTTTTGGCCGAAGCCAGATAGGGGCAACAAGCCCAACAGCAGGGCGAGTACCTGGAACGTAGGTCGTTTCATGGTCGGGTTTCGATTGGTCGCCGCAAAGATACTAACGAATTTGAGGTTTACCTACTAACCTGGTCTATGGCGCATCGACCGTATCAAACCATACGGTACAGAGGTGATGATTATCCGAAAGCCCGTTGCGATTAGGGA
>CAYFGK010000075.1:32381-35245 GCA_964342305.1 uncultured Saprospiraceae bacterium
GAAGCACACGAGTACCTTCATTTTTCAAGCCTCAAATCTACTTCTAACTTCAAACTTCAAACCTCTGACTTCCATAACCTCTGACTTCCTAAAGCTTTCTGATCATCAAATCTTTCCACCGTACTTTGATACCGCCGCCGTCGTGGATCTGCAGGGCGACCTTACCGGAGGCTTCGCCGATCTTCTCGTCCTGGAAGTTGACCATCTGCACGCCGTTCAGCCAGGTGATGACCCGGTCGCCGTGTACGTAGATGCGCATATCGTTCCATTCGCCCATCCTGAGGGCACTGTCGAGGGTGCTGTCGGGCTGGATGAGCCAGCCGCGACCGTAGGATTCGTATACGCCACCCGTATGCAGGCCCGGAGGGGCCACCTCGGCCTGCCAGCCGGAGATCTTGGTGCCGTCGAGTTGGGAGCGGAAGAATACGCCGCTGTTACCGTCGGCTTCCTGCAGGAATTTTAGCGTAAGCTCAAAATCAGTGAACTCCTCTTCGGTGGCCAGGTACCCGTATTGCTCGTCGGGACCGCTTTCGCAGACGATCTCCCCGTTTTGGGCCGACCATTTTTCGGTACCGTAGACGTCCCAGCCGTCGAGGTTCTCCCCGTTAAAGAGGGACTCGAAGGAAGAAGGCAACTCCTTAATCCGGATGTTGCGAAATTTGATCAGGTGGCCGTGATCCTGGAGGCCGATGTGGCCACGGGTGGCCCGGCTAAATTCGGGGTATCCGGCAAATTTGCTGTCCTGGTACAGTTGCTCCCATTCGGGGGAGCCGATGGTGTATTCTACCACTTTTTGGTCGTTGAGCCAGTGTTCGACGTGGTTATTATTGACCACGATTTTGGCCGTATTCCACTCACCCGGCGGGTTAGACGGGTCGCCACTGGCGGGGATCATATCGTAGAGGGCTGCGGTATATTTATCGTGCATTTCCTCATCGCCGAGCATCTCGGCGTAGACGGGATCGTCGAGCAATTGGTATTCCGGCGCGTTGTGCCAGATGGCGCGGTCGGGTTGTTCGTGTACGCGATAAAGGATACCGGAGTTCCCCGTATCGCTGACCATGAAATCCAGTTCCAGCTCGTAATTCTCGTAGGTGTCTTTGGTGATGATATCACCGCCGTATCCTTCCTCCTCGGTACCCGTTTTCTGGACACTGAGATTGCCCTCATCATCGACGAACCAGCCGATGGTCGGGAATCCGTCTTTGTTGTAGCCGCGCCAGTTATCGGTGGACGACCCGTCGAAAAGGGTTACCCATTCGGCGGGGGGCTCATCGCCGCCTTCTTCTTCGGTCGGTGTGCAGGCAGCAAATAAGGTGATACCGGCCAGCAGGAATGCGCTGGCCCATGGTTTATGAAGTAATGACATAGGTGTTTTATTTTTTCAGGACCTTCATGTTTACGGGGTCCCAGTGGATGATCTGATTATTAAAATAGCTGTCGTTGCACAGTAAGGCTGGTGCTGCCGCACGGAAACCGAATACTGCATCTTCGGCGACGGGGGTGCCCGTGCGGATGCCGTTGATGAAGTTGTAAAGGTGATCGTAGTGCGCACCGAGGTAATCGGTATCTGCCTTGTAGACCACCTCGTTGGGGCCTTTGATGCTTGCCCGATCGCGACTGGATGCCGTGCTCGTTGACTCCTGGCTTTTTTGGGCGAGGAAAGGATCGGCATTCGGATCGACGGCTTCGTTTTTGCGCAGGACCACTTCCTCCCATTTCACGTCCATGGCGCCTTCGCTACCCACCAGTCGGAGGTAGGTACTGCCGGAGGTTCCGTCGACGAAGTTGACCCGCAGCGACAGATTGAAGGGGGGGTGTTCTGCGGTATCCGGATAATCGAACATGCCGAGCAGGATATCGGGTACTTCGCGACCGTCTTTCCAGTAGCGCAGTCCGCCGGTGGCCTGGATCTTATTGGGCCCTTTGGAGTTGGTGATAAAGTGCAGGCTGGAGAACAGGTGCACGAAGAGGTCACCACTCACGCCCGTTCCGTAGTCGCGGTAGTTCCGCCAGCGGAAGAAGCGCAGGGGATCGAAATCGCGTTTATTGGTATTGCTGACGTAGGCATCCCAGCCGACGGTCTCGGGGCTGGCATCTTCGGGGATAGCGTATTGCCAGGCACCGACCGGCGAGTTACGCGCCCAGAAGCCTTCGGCGTAGTTCAGGGTACCGATGGCGCCGGCGGCGAGCAGCTCTTTGGCTTTTTCGTTACCCAGGGAGCTCATGCCCTGGCTTCCCACCTGGAAGGTCTTGCCGGACCGGCGCTGTGCCTCAACCACTTCCATGCCTTCTTCGATGTGGTGGACCATGGGCTTTTCGCAGTATACGGCCTTGCCACTGTTGAGGGCATCAACGGATATCTGTTTATGCCAGTGATCGGGCGTACCGATGATGACCCCGTCGACATCGTCGCGCTTGAGGATCTCCCGGTAATCGCGGGTGGTGAAAATGTCGGGGCCGTATGTCTTTTTGCAGGCCTCCAGTCGACCGTCGTAGAGGTCGCAGGCCGCTACGATCCGCACGCCAGGGATACGCAGGGCCGTCTGCATATCGGCATTTCCCATGCCGCCGGCACCGATGAGTGCCAGGTTGACCGGAGAATCGGCATGGTAGCTACGTTTCCGGTGTAGCGGACGGGATGTTGGTTGGTTGGTGGACTTTCCGAAGGATGGTAGCATCGGCAGGCTCATGCCGAGGGCCATCTTTTGCAGGAAGTTCCTTCTCGTTTTGTTGGACATGATGATAAGCTATGCTGCGGGAGGATGCGGGGGCAAAACCCATTTGAATCTTCGTCGCAGTAGGTTTAACGAATGCAATGATTTGGCGTTGGGAGTGAATGTAGAGAAAAATTGGGAAATCGG
>CAYFGK010000076.1:0-35123 GCA_964342305.1 uncultured Saprospiraceae bacterium
TTGGGCCTTAGGTATCCTCTCTTTAAGAAATAGTTTGTGCCCAACCTCACGTTAACTAATATCGAACTACTGCCCCAGACGCCGTTCAATACCCTCGATCATTTTCCGGGCGTTTGGGCTTTCCGGATCCAACTGCAGGGACTTTTTATAATTCCGCAGTGCTTTGTCCAAATCTCCCCGGACCAGGTACGCCTCACCCAGGCTATCGTAGGTGTTTGCCGAATTGGGATACTCCCGGGTATTGAGCGTAAAGATTTTCAGCGCCCGATCAGTCTCCTGCTTTCGCAAAAAGAGATAGCCGATCTGGTTGAGAGCCATCTCCAGGGATTCTTCCGGATGCTGTTGCTTCAGGTCCCGAAAAGTGACCATTGCCTGATCAAAATCCTGCTCAATAAAGGCTTCAATGAGCGTTCCACCCAGTGAAAGAGGCTGGTTGAAGGTGGCGGTATCGACCAGCCCTGCCACTTCGTTCACCATATGATTGTGAACCGGCATATAGCGATAACCATTGGTGAGGAGTATGATGGTCAGTTCGTGATCCGGGTATATCCGAAAAGCACTGACGCCACCACCGGTAAATCCGTACGCCTTTACTCCACGAGTACTGTAGTCACCCCAACCGTGCAAAGAAGAATCGTCACTGTCGGTATATTCAAATCTCGTCCACATGGCGGCTTTCGTGGATGTACGCAAGAGTTCACCCCGATCCAGACGATGGCTCCAACCCAAAAATTGATCCAGGGTAATATTGAGGCCATTGCCCGCAAGTCCGCGCGACTGTTCCCGGTCCGTAGCGTAACTATAGGATTCCGACTCCAGGTCATAGTTGTATTTAGATAAGCGATCGGGAATCACTTCCCGGGAATCGGACGAAAATAGTATCCCTTCCCCATTTCCCGAGAACTGTTGATCGATGATAAATGCCTCCATCGATTGTCCACTGAGCTGTTCGATAATGGTAGCCAGCAACCAGTAATTCGTCTGATTATAATCGAATCGGCTACCGGTCGGAAAATCCATGTCCAGAGCTGCCAATTGATTCCACATTTCTTCATTGGACAGATCACTATCAAACTGAATGAAGTTCGGAATTCCCGAGGAATGGGTTAGTAAGTGCTTGACCTGAACCGTACGCCAGGACTCAGGTAAGTCCGGCAAATGCCTTTCCAGGGGATCTTCCAGTGATAAGGCACCCTTTTCGATCAGTTGAAAAACAGCGGTCGAAACCAGTAATTTAGTTGTCGAATATACCCGGAACAGGTGTTTCTCCTGCACGGGTACATCGTGTGTTAGCGATGCCTGACCGTAGTAGTTCTCATGAATGACCTGCCCCCGGTGGACCACAGCCAGAGCTACACCGGGTATGCCGTGCACCTGCATCATGTGCTTCACGTAGGCATCAATGGCCGGGAGGGTTGGTTCGGGCACGGTAGTGTTACCCGCAGTCGAAAAAAGGAGACAAGAGTACATCAGGAACGTCAGGACGAATTGTTTCATTGGCAGTTGTTTAGGGCTATCTAGTAGGTTCATAAGCGTAAACCTGCCTTCATACGAATGGTTACAGTAACTTCAACATCTCCGTTCCCGCCAGCAAAAAAGCCCCCACTCCGTAGACCTCCGTCATATCGGCGGTGACCTTTTTGGGATCTTCCCCGATGGGCTGCACCCAGCCAAGCTTCCCGTTTGGGAAAACGGCACTCACCAGTGCTTCCCAGGCTTTAGTCACCTGCGGTAGATATGCTTCCCGGTCGAGCAGACCGGTATGGATGCCGTAAGCGAGCGCATAACAGAAAAAAGCACTCGAGCTGGTTTCAGGGTTCGGATAACTGCCCGGGTCGAGCATACTCGCCCGCCAGAAGCCGCCTTCGCCCTGGCATTGGGCTACTTTTTCCGCCATTTCTTTGTATAACTGCTCGTAGAAGGGGCGGTATTGGCTATCGGCCGGCAAATCCTGCAGTATGGATACCAAGCCACCCATCACCCAGCCGTTACCACGGCCCCAAAAGACCTTCTCCCCATTCGCTTCCCGCTTTTTGTCGGCGAAAAACCGATGGTCGCGGTAAAAGAGGTGCTCCTCCGGATCGTACAGAAAATCGTAGGTTTTCCGGTATTCCTTATCCATAAATGCCAGATAGGAATCGTCGCCGGTGATATTTGCCATTTTCACGTATACGGGCGGAGCCATAAACAGGGCATCACACCACGACCACCGCTCCAGCGTCTGAGCATTTCCGTAATCCAGCAGCAGCGTGCCTTCAGAAGGGTGGGCGATCACGTAGTCCAGCCGGGCCTGGGTGGGCCCCAGCATGCGGTAGCTATCGGAATGCTCCTTCCGGTGTTCGTACATCTCCAGGTACATCTGACTCACTACCAGGTCATCGGCGTGGTACATGCGATAGTATGGCTGCCAGTGAAACCGGCGCCCAATACCCCTTAGCCAATCCAGGTAGCGCCCCTCTTCGGCGATTTGCCCCCATTCCATCATGCCCGCGTAGAGGGCACCATTGGTCCAGTCCAGCGGATGGTGGGTCACCTCCTCGTGGTGATCGATCTGCCAGTCGGCCACGGCCCGCATGACCTCACGGATGGCATCTTCGGAGAGGTCAGCGGAAAAAGCATCCGACAATTGGGCGTTTACCTCCACGCATACAAATACCAAAAGGCTAACTGAAAGGAGTCGACTTCGCAGGAACATAGGCAAGCATGTTTGTTTCTGGTCTAATGCAGGGTTGAGGCCGATCAATTCATATACCCCATACCTAATACCCGATACCGGGAGGTTGGGCCTTTATTATCTGCATTTTACAATACTTATTTAAGCCCACCCTCGCGTTAATCTAGCCAATTCCTTTGGAAAGTGTATTATCATTTTAGGAGGAGGTATACTGGCACGCCTTTCCTTTCTCACGCAGTGCACGCGGCGGGTAGCAGTGAAATCCAACTTGAATCAGAATACCTAGGATGAAATAGGATGTGCAGAATAACTCCGTGCGACTCCGTGGTTGATGAGTCTCTCCAGTCCCCGCGCTCTTCAGTCTCCTTTCCACGCAACGGGTACTAACTACCCATGCAATTTGCAGCGTAAACCATGAATCGTGGACCGTGAGCTGTCCATCGTAAGCCGTAAGCCGTGAATCGTGGACCGTGGACCGTTACAATCACGTTCGCCCCCACGAACGCTCCCCCTTACGCACAATGTCGGCGGCGGCAGCTCCTTTCTCTATCCGTCCGTCATCGGCCAGCCAGACGATGGCTCCGGTTGGACATCGCTCGATCGGCTGCCGGGTTTGCCCACCCTGGCGGTAATTGACCACCGGCAGGTTGTGGACCATGGTAACCAGGTCCCCGGGTGCGTCCATCGCACAACGGCCACAGGCCGTGCAGGCGACCTGACATTCTTCCAGGATCTCGTCGCCGGACTCCTGATTCTTACAGGCTACCCACAATTGGTTGCTGACCGGCTGTAGCGAAAAGAGATCTTTCGGACACACCTCCACGCAGTCGCCGCAGGCTGTACATTTATCCACATCGACCACCGGCAGGCCGTGGGCATCCATGGTAATGGCACCGAAGTCGCAGGCGATGTCACAATCGCCAAAACCCAGGCACCCCCAAAAACAACCCTTACCGCCCCCCGATACGAGAGAAGCCGCCCGGCACGATGCCAACCCCTCGTAGCGAGCGCGATTGCGGGCCACGTGGGTACCGCCGGCGCAGGCCAGACGGGCCACCTGCTTTTCGGCCGTACCGAGCGCAACTCCCAGAAAGGTGGCAATGCGCTCCTGACCCTCCGCCGAGCTCACCGTACACTTAGCGGGCAGAGCATCACCGCTCACCAATGCTTCCGCAAAAGGACGGCAGCCCGGATAGCCGCAGGCTCCGCAATTAGCGTGCGGCAGCATATCCTCCACCTGGTCGATACGCGGATCTTCGTACACGTACAACAGACGGTTCGCAACGACCAACATCAGGGCCAGCAACAGGGTCAGACTACCGAGAGTAGCAATGGCAATGAGGATAGACATAGGCAGTTAGTATAAAGTGAGGTTGGGCATGGACAATTGCTTTACATAATTTGATAATCAAAGCCCAACCTCACGGTAAAGGGTAGTGAGTAGAGGGTACATAGATATCCGCAAGCCCTATTACCCTATACCCATTACCAAATACAAAGTGAGGTTGTAACACTACGTTATTTAGGCAAAAAGCCCGGCCCACTCCGCTCGCAGGGACAAAGTGAAGGCGGGAACCTCACGTTTAGTATAAAATTTCGGCCCACTTATTGCCGGCCACCAATTCCGCCTTGCGCACGGCCCATTTTTCCTTAGAGCCCATGATTTTGGCGAAAGCCTGATCCAGCATATCCTTGACCTTGGCGTAGCCAGCTACGTACACATAGGTATTGGTGTACTTCAGCATATCCAGGATCTCGGCCGCCCGATCTTCGATGGCCTTATCCAGATCAATGGGATCATCGAAAGCCGGACGCGGACTGAGAGCCGCAAAGGCCTCGAAGGTGTCGCGGTCGTAGTAATTGGTCAGATCGCCATCCTTATCGTTGAGGTAGAGCAACTCCAGACCGGACCGTGCTCCATAGAACAAACGAAGCTTACCCGTCCATTCGGGACCATAGTGGTAAATGTGTTTCACGAAAGAGCGGAAAGGTGCGATGCCGGTACCCATGCCGATCATGATGATATTGGACGTGGTATCAGCCGGCACTTCAAAGGGCAGGTGGTGCGGGCCGGTAATGGTGATGGTATCACCCGCCTGCCGATCGCACAAGTAATTAGAGGCCACGCCGTGTTGGAGTTCACCACTAAATTCATCCACGTAGTCGCAACGTTTCACCAGCATGGTAAGCCGTTGTTTCCCATTGGTTTTACTGGGCACATCGGCTACACTGTACAAGCGGTGGTGCCGCCGCGGACCAAAATCATCGGTCAGGTTGATGAGTACCCCAAAACTCTGATCTACCGAACAACGAAAGTCGGATTCCTGAACTTCGAGCTGGATCTCCCGCACTTCCTCCGTATCGGCAGGCGTGAGTCGTTCGGTCTGCAGGACCTTAGCATGGAAGGATTGATCGGTATTCAAATCAGCAAGTTGTGCCATAGCTATGATTTTTTAGTGGTTTCTGAAACGGGGCGTCGGCAGGCCGTACTGCAGCCGCAGTTGCCGCAGCTACGTCGCTCCGCCAGTACGTCCTCTTCTTCGACGTAATCGGCAAAAACTCGACGCCAGCCGGCCTGTACCAGCATCCAGCCGAACATCAGGCCCACAATTCCCAGTATTGCTGTTAATAAGCTGCTTAGCATAATCTGTATGTTTTACTGCCCACCCAATCCGGCAAAACCCATGAAAGTGAGTGACAAAATGCCCGCAATGAACAGGGTCAGGGCCGCGCCCTTCACCACGTCGGGCACATCGGCCAAACCCAGTTTTTCGCGGAGTCCGGCAATCAGTACCAGGGCCAGCGTAAACCCGGCCCCGGCCCCCAGGGCGTAGACCAGGCTCTGGACAAAGTCGTAGCCCTTATTCGTTTGAAAGAGCGCCAAACCCAGGATTGCACAATTGGTCGTGATCAGGGGCAAAAAGATCCCCAGCGACCGGAACAGGGCCGGACTCATTTTTTTGATGAACATCTCCACCAATTGGACCGTCGATGCGATCACCACAATGAAGCTGATCAATTCCAAATAAGGCGCATCAATGGCTACCAGCAAGTGGTGAATACCATAGGCACACATGGAGCTGATGAGCATCACGAATAGCACGGCGCCCCCCATCTTGGTGGCCGTCTCCAGCTTACCCGACACCCCCAGGAAGGGACAAATACCCAGGAAATAAGCCAGCACAAAGTTGTTGACCAGACTGGCGTTGATAAATATGTTCCACAGCGGTTCCGAATTCATGCGTTGGCAGTTTTAGCTTTCGCTGCGTTAAAAATCAGTAACCAGAGCGCCAGCGTGAAAAAGCCACCGGCCGGCAGGATCATCACGATCCACGGCTGGAATCCCGCCGGGAATATCGCCGCCCCGAACAGGCTGCCGTTGCCCAGTAATTCGCGAACGGCCCCCAGACAGAAGAGCGCGAAGGTGAAGCCGATCCCCATACCCAGTGCGTCGAGTACCGAGCGCCCCGGCGTATTCTTGGAAGCGAAAGCCTCGGCCCGGCTCAGAATAAGGCAGTTCACTACGATCAGGGCGATAAAGGCGCCCAGACTTTTGTGCAGTTCCACACTGATGGCCTGAATGGCGTAATCGGTGATCGTTACGAAGGTGGCGATGATCAGGATGTAGCTCGCAATGCGCACCTGCTTGGGAATGACCTTCCGCAACAGCGAGACCAATACGTTAGACATCAACAGCACAAAAGTCGTCGCCAGTCCCATCGCCAGGGCATTAACGGCGGTATTCGACACCGCCAGTACGGGGCACATCCCCAGCACCTGCACGAATACCGGATTGTCTCGCCACAACCCTTTGATGAACGCATCGGTGGCTGGTGGTTCGGTTCCTATTCCTTCGGTCGTGTTCGGTAGCTTGGTCATCCGTTCAGTTCTTGGCGTTGGTAAAATCGGAGCGGTGCGCCTGGATCAGTGGTGCCCAGCGAACCGTACTCGCACTCAGCATGTCGCCGATGGCACGCGACGAAATCGTTGCCCCCGATATGCAATCCACTTCCCACGGCTGGGTTTTCTGGCCGCTCTTCACGGGAACGATCGGGTTGGCAACTGCCGTCTTGTCCTCGTTCAGCGGTACGCTCAACGAGGTTATGTTGGATATGAAATTCTCGTCCTTTTGGATTTTATCGCCCAGACCGGGCGTTTCCTTACTTTCCAATACGTAGAATCCCATGATCATCTCCCGGGCGGGATCGTAGCCGTACAAGATGCTGATCACGTCGGCATACCCTTGCCCGCTGGCCGGTATGGCGAGTCCCAGCAATTCTCCGGAGCGATCATACCCCGCGTAAATAAGCTCGTCTTCCGACGTTTGACCCGCGGTGAGCGGAGCGAACCCATTACCCGTCCATCGGAAGGTGCGGGTTGCCTCGGTCCCCGGGAGCACCTGAAAAATGGCCTTTTCCAGAGCTTCGGCCCGGTTGGCTTCGATCACGGGCAGCGTGCCTTCATACGTCAGCACGATCAACAAGCCACAGAGGATGCCGATGCCCACCATAGCGCGGAGCATTTTGCCACTGCGGGTAGCAGCCTGTTTTGGTTGTTGGGTTGATGCATTCATGTTACCGCCGCTTTTTTGGTCGTTCCGTACACCCGTGGCTGTATCCAGCCATCAATGTGCGGCGAAACCGCGTTCGCTAATAGGATGGCGTACATCACTCCTTCCGGCAAGCCGCCCCACAGCCGGATCACGATAGTCACTATGCCGATGAAGGCACCGTACACCCATACCCCGCGGGGCGTCAGCGGGGATGCCACCATATCGGTTGCCATAAATACCGCTCCCAGCATCAGTCCGCCCGAGAACAGCATAAAGATCGGGTGGGGATAAGCGCCGGGGTCGACCAGGTAGAACAGTCCGCTCAGAGCAAAAGCACTCCCCAACACGGCTACCGGTATGCGCCAGTTCATCATCTTGCGGGCTACCAGATAGATGCCACCCAGGATGATGAGTACTGCACAGGTCTCTCCCGTGGATCCGCTGATCAGCCCCAGGGCCAGGTCACCGGTCTCGGCCCGGACACCTTCGAATTTGAAGGCCGACAGAGGCGTGGCACCGGTAATCACATCGACGGCCGGCGGACGCATAAAGGGTAATGTGAGCGTGGAGGCAGCTACCTCCGTAAACCGGTTTTCGATAAAGGCCGGATACCAAGTGGTAATGGCTGCGGGAAATGCCGCCTGCAATACCGCCCGTCCCACCAGCGCCGGGTTGAATACGTTATACCCCAGTCCCCCGAAGATGAATTTGCCTAAACCAATGGCGATCACACTGCCCACAAAAGCCATCCAAAGCGGAAAGATCGGGGGCAGGGTAAGTCCCAGCAATAACCCCGTCACCAAAGCCGACCAATCGGAAATGGTGCTTTCCTGACCGGACAGCCGGCACAATACGTGCTCGGTGAGCACACAGGTCACCGTGGTCGTCATCAACAACATCAGTGTACCCAGCCCAAAGCTGTACACCGCAAAGGCTGCCACCGGAAGCATAGCCCAAACCACGTTGCGCATAATGGCATCGGTAGTAGTACGCCGCTTCAAATGGGGCGATGAGCTGATCCGTAGGGTTGACTGCACCATGCTATTCGGTTAGGTTTTGGCGCGGCGTTGCTTCACCGTGCGCTTGGCGATCCGGAAATATTGTGTCAGTGGGATGTTCGACGGGCATACGTAGGAACAAGACCCACATTCAAAGCAATCCATCAGGTGGTAATCCTCGGCCATCAGGTCGTACGATTCGTGTTTAGCCAGGATACCCAACTGGGATGGGTTTAGCGAAAGCGGACAGGCATCGAGGCAAGCCCCGCACTTGATACATGGATATACCTTTTCGGGATGCCAAACGTCCTCCTCCGGGAAAACCACGATACCCGAAGTCCCCTTCACAATGGATATATCGAGGTTGGATACCGCCACGCCCATCATGGGCCCGCCCATATACACCTCGCTAATGCGTTCGGAGGCACCCACCTGCTCCAGTACGAAGCGCAGGGGCGTACCGATAGGTATCAGGTAATTGCCCTTCTTCTCCACACCGGGGCCGGTAATGGTCACCACCCGCTCCTGGATACCTCGTCCGGTGGGTAATAAGCGACCGATCTCCGCACAGGTAGCTACGTTTACCGAAACCACGCCCACGTCAATAGGCAATCCACCGGAGGGAACCTCACGTCCCAGCAGGGCCGTGATCAGCATTTTTTCAGCCCCTTGCGGATACTTCACCGGCAGTACTTCTACCATCGCCGGCAGGTCCTTCGGCATTTCCCGTGTCAGGTGATCAGCGGCATCGCGTTTATTAGCCTCGACGCCAATGATCGCCCGGCGGGCACCGGTTGCCTTCAACAGATACCGCATGCCGGTAAAGATGTCGTCGGCCTGTTCCAGCATCACGCGATGATCGGTGGTGAGGTAAGGCTCACACTCAATACCGTTGATGATCAGGACCTCACAGGTTTTGCCTTCGGGGACCTTCAGTTTTACGTGCGTGGGAAAAGCAGCGCCGCCTAAACCTACAATACCCGCCCGCTGGATGCCATCGCGGATGGCATCGGGAGTCGCCGTTTCCAGGTCGACCGGCGTGCCTTCGTAGACTTCCTGGCTCACGCCGGGGAATGGCTCCAGGTAAATACCCCTTGTCATCTGTCCGGAGATGGTCGGCACGTTACCGATCTTGCGCACACGACCCGATACGGGAGCGTGGGTAGGAACCGATACGTATCCATCGGCTTCCGCCAAAAGTTGCCCGCGCATGACCTCCTGCCCTTCCCGTACGATCACCTTCGAGGGGGCACCGATGTGCTGCGCCATGGGCAGGATGATCACCGGCGCAAAGGGGAACTGCCGAATGGGCAGGCCATTTGTTTGGTCCTTATGCTCCGGCGGGTGTACCCCGTGCCTGAAGGTTTTTTTGCGAAAGAGATTCAGGGTCATGTGTCCCGTTTTTTTGCCGAAAGGCTAATTTCCCGGGAGGTAAAAGATAAGACCATCGCTAAATGGCCGTTCGTCCATACCTCCCTTTGTATTTGGTAGAGGGTAGTAGGTAGCAGGATATGCGGAAGTCACTATATCCTCTACCTACTACCCTGTACCGGGAGGTTGGGCCTTGGCTACTGTTCTTTTGCGATATAGCCTAATGCCCAACCTCCCGTCAGTTAAACTTCTCGCCCCGTTTGATCCATTTCTCCTGAGCCGGATCATTGCGGTCGGCAGGCAGGCCGGGATGTATCACCCGGGCCGTGCACTTCTCGGCTGCCTTGACGAGGTCTTCGTAAGGTCCCCCATTGGGATCCTTGATGTAGGCCTTTTTATCCCCGTTATAGGCGAAGATGTTACCGTTCAGGTTGATGCACTCATCGCAGGCGGTGCAGTGCTCGGTCTCCAGCCACGGGGCCAGGTAATCGGCCGGATCACCTGCGGCCTCCTCGGGTTCCGCCGCCGTTGTTGGTGCAGGGGTTGCCAGGTCCACCAGTGCGGCCCCGTTATCACCGGCCAGTTGCAGCAGGCCCTGGGCGATCTTACCTACTACCTCGGTACGGATCCTGCTTTCCAGGTCGGCCGGATCATCCGCGGGCTTGGTATCCACGCCGGCCAGATCGCGGAGCAGTATCCAGAAGTTGCGCCGATCTTCACACGACTCTACAATGGGCTGGGCTACCAGTACGCGACTAAGCTGCTGCTTGCGGTCTACGGCCCAGATGTATGGGTAATGGCCTTCGCGTTGCGAGGCATCCATCTCCAGGAAGTCGGCCAGGGGCACCATTTGGTCCTGCCAGGCTTCACGCGGCACCTTGCGGAAATGCTTGCGGAAGCGTCCTTCGGTAATCGCGAAATCGGCAAAAGTCATGGGCACCTCCATCGTTTTTTCCCGGCCATTTTCGAGGTACTTCAGCGTATAGGTCGGCCACAGCTGATCCATAGCTGGGTTACCGCTCAGATCAAAGGCTTCGCTCGTCTTGAGTCCGTGATCGGGATTGTACTTAAAGATGGGGTACGCCCGTGACTCCAGGGCCAACTTGGCCTGGTGGGTCCCCAGATCATCGGCCACCCCGTGTTCGGGCTGACAAGTGGTATATAGATTGAACAAGGCCGGACGCTGGGTCGTGAGTCCGTCGATGAAGCCCTCGATCATCTGGCTGGTATTGGCCAGCGAGGCTTGCAATACATAGGTATTGCGGTGGGCCATACCGATCAGACCGATCTCCTTGCGGGGTTCTTCTTTACCCTTCTGCACCTTACCATACTGAGCCATATCGGAGACCTGACCGATGAAGCCGGAGGTACAAGCCTGACCACCGGTATTGGAATACACCTGGGTATCGACGGCGATCACCTTGATCGGCTTACCGGACGCCATGAGGCGCGACAGGTTTTGGAACCCTATATCGTACAGGGCACCATCGCCACCGATCACCGTTACGGGCGGGCATAGCAGCCATTCTTCTTCCGTAAACTGGTGCCAGTTGAAGTAAGTGAAAAAGTCGCGGCTTTCCATCCGGTTATATGTTCCGGACAACTCCATTTCCGCTTTGCGGATCGCCCGGAAGCCTTCGGCCATCTTGGCCATATGGCCCTCGAAAACCCCCATGGCCATGGACGTGGAATCCTGGAAGAGATGGTTGGCCCACGGGAAGGGATACGGATTGTACGGATAGGTACTACCCCATACCGACGTACAGCCGGTGGCATTACAAATTCCCATGGAGGAGCGTCCCTGTCCGGTCTGTCCTTCCGTGTAGGTCCAGTGCAGTTTTTTCAGTTTTGCCAGCAACTGGGTCATTTCCCGCAGCCATTCCTGGTCGATGGGACGGGTCTCGGCACCAGCTTCGAGCTGTTGGGCGATGCCCGACATGGTCAGGTCCTGATCCTTGGATTGTGCCAGGATATGAGCGACGCGATCTGGATCGGTAATATCCATCGTCCCCATCAGTTTTTGCTGAATGTGTTGTTCGAGGCGGGCGATCAGGTCCTCCAGTTTCGCCACGTGCTTGCGAATCCGGGGTTGCATGAGGGATTCTACGGTGGCGATAAAGAGGTGAATGACCGACTTTTCGGAACAACCCAGGCACGCTCCATCGCCGCTGGCGAAGCTTTGGTAGGCTTCTTTGTTGAGCAACATGGTTTCCAGCGGACCGATCTTCTCTTCCAGGTCATCGATCCGGTTATATTTATCGGGCGTATTGGGCAGATCGACCCACAGTTCCCAGTTTTTATGCAGATTGCCTACTGTCTCCTCGGTTTGGGGAACGATGCGCAGGGCATCATCGTTGCATACCTCCACACAAGCCATACAGCCCTTACAGGTCGTCGGGTTGAGGGTGATGCTGAATAGACCGCCACTATTGGGTTGGTCTTTTTCCAACAGGTCGTAGTAGGGCCGGGTCAGGGCAAAATCGAAATCACCCAGCTCGTCGCGGAACCATTCCAGCTCGCGGGCGGCACTGCCGTCACCGTTACTACCGGCCACCGCCTGGTCGATGGCATCCTGCATGAGGTTATTGACCGTGGCTCCGTTCCGGTTGCCATTGAGCAACTGCCGGATCTGGCCCTCCATCTGACGCACGGCACGCGGCAAATGCTGTAGGTTACCGTGGCGCTTCTGTACGCGTTTGACCACCGTGTCGAGTACATCGGTCAGGTCACTGACCAGCCCCGGAATGGCGGTATCCGGACAAACGGTATAACAATTCCCACAGGCGGTACAATTATTGGGCACCCATTCGGGGTGCTCGAAGCGAATGCCCGTCATATCCCGGAACACCGAAGAAACGGCCGGCATTACGCTTAGCCCGATAAAGGGATCGGTCAGGTTGTCGCTACCGTTACCACGGGCGTAGAATTCGCCGGTTTGTTCCCAGAACCGGTGAATATCGCTGAGCCTGGATTTGCTTTGGGGCAAGCTCTTCAGCATGGACGGCAATCCGTGAACGGCTGCCCCGTTGGCTTCAGCTTGTTGGTTTACCTCCAGTTGTTTATCCGTGATCTCATAGACCTCATCGAATCCACGTTTCACGACGCGCATATTATCGTCGACCACGCGCTGGCCTTTGCTGCCAAATTTTTTCTGTACCTGCGCCTCGATGGCTTTGAGCAAAGTCGCATCGGTCAGTCCCGCTTTTTGCGCAAGCGGGGAGGAAGCAAAGAAGGCGCCCTGGAAAGCGATCCCCTGCATCCGCAGTTGCAGCTCGGGATCGGTAGCTTCCTCGCGGGCGATACGGAACCCGTCGATGTAAAATACCCGGATGTCGTTGTCGACAATGATCTTACGGTAGGCTTTGGGGATATCCGCCCACACCTGCTCGGGTCGTTTCTTCTCGCTCTGAATGATCAGTACGCCACCTTTTTTGAGTCCGGCCAGGGCGTTGGTGTGTTTGAAGACGTTGGGGTCGGGAGAGAGCACCACGTCGACAAAATAATACTCGCAGTTGATGCGGATGGGCTCGGGCGCAGCCGAGAGGTAGTACGTTGTAGGTTGCCCCTTCTTCTCCGATCCGTACTTGGGGTTGGCTTTAATGTCGTAGCCGAGCAAATCGAAGAGGGTCATCGCCAGGTTCTTACCGGTGGTGATGGCACCCCAGCCACCGATGGAGTGGAAGCGCACCGTGATGGCTTCCTTCGGCATGAGGTTGGGGTTTTCCGATCCCCGCACGGCCAGGTCTTTAACTCTGGGGTACGCTTCGGCGACCGATTCCTGGTACATCCGTTGTTTGGGTGTAAAGGGCTTATCGCGAATGAAATCGATCGACAGATAGAACTGTTTCTTCTGGTCGCCATCGGGCAACATATTCTCCACGGCCCCGACAATGCCTTCCGGCTGCAGGTCGCGGCTACCCATGCCGAAGCTTCCGCTGTACAGGGCAGGGAAATCTTTGATGGTGTAACTGGCCAATTCGGGGTAGGGTTTGTTCTTTTTCGCCGATCCGTTCTCCAGGCATTTATGGAGGGCGGACCGTACCTCCCGCATGATGGGGCTATCCACGGCGAGGGGTTGATCGAGACGCTCGAGAATGACCACTCCTTTTTTGCCTTTCAGCACCTCTCCGATCCGATCGGCGGGAAAGGGCCGGAACATAACGAGGTCCACGACGCCCACTTTGATGCCCCGCGTTTCGCGCAGGTAATCGGCCACCACCTCGGCGCTGGGCACTACGCTACCTTGCCCGAGAATGACGTAATCGGCATCCTCCATCCGGTAGGTCATCACGCGATCGTAGCGGCGTCCGGTGAGCTGTGCGTACTCCGTAAAGGCCTGATCGGTAAGCTCTTTGATGTGATCGAAGAAGAAGGGGCGCTGGGCGGCTACACTCTGCATGTAGGCATCCTGGTTTTGCACGATGCCCGCCATTACGGGGTTGTCGACGTCCCACAATTCGGGTATGCGGCGGCGGGTATCGCCGTAGATGATGCGCTGGGCCGGGGTCGGCGTATCGATGATGTCATCGGGGCGCCCCAGGAATTCCCGGATCAGCTCCCGCTCGGGCAGCAGAAGGGATTCGATCAGGTGCGTAGTCAGGAAGCCATCCTGGGCAACCACGCCGGGATTGAGTGCCAGTTCCGCAATGCGGTGCGCCAGAATATTCAGGTCGGCGACGTGCTGAGCATTTTTGGCGAACAGCTGAAAAAAGCCCGTATCGTCGATGGCGTGGTAATCGTCGTGTCCCGCATGCACGTTTAGTGTCGATTTGGTCATGGCCCGGGCTCCGATGTTGAGCACGTAGGTCAGGCGCTTGCCCACCGCCGCGTAGAGAGATTCGTGCATGTAGGCGATCCCCTGACCAGACGAAAAGTTAGCAGCCCGCAAACCAGTCATAGACAAACCGGCCGTAACGGCGGCAGCGGCGTGTTCTCCTTCCGGCTCGATAAAGATGAGGGGCCGGTCGGAAATATTCAGATACCCTTTGGCGGCGTTATCGGCCCAGTATTCCCCCATCTGGGTAGAGGGAGTGATCGGGTAAGCTCCCGCAGCGTCCGAAGAATTACGCTCGCACATGATGGCAGCCGTATTTCCATCCATGGCGACGCGAACACCCGGATATTTAATAACATCTTTTTTAGTAGGCATAATTCTAACATTTGAACGTTTGGGCGGGAGCGCTTCTGGCTTTCGCCAAAAAGCGGACAGTTGTTTATAGTCTATTCGCGGAATTAGATCGCACCAGATCCTGGATTTGCTGAGCTACTTCGTAGCACTGCCGTACCTGATCCAGGCTATCATTATCCATTGCCGAGAGGCAGGGAGCGTCAGACAGGTCCACCGTCATGAAACGGGGGTCAATGGTCTGGCAGCGATTCAACAGGTAATCCAGGCCCGGTGAGCCGGGTATGTCGATTCCGTTTTCAAACAGAAATCCGGTCAGGAAGTGTTCGATACACTGGCGGGACGAATTGCCGATGAAGGGTGCTACGGCATCCTCTTCGGGTCGATTCACCTCGCGATCAATTTCACGCATCAGGTTTCTGGCCTCGCGGTACAGGTTGGTTGGATTGGTGGTAAGCATAGCATTCTGTTTTACTCCCCCTCAAATTAGGAGAGCCAACAGAAGGCAGGAATGACATTTCTCAGAAGGCAGGGAGAGAATTGTCACTTAGTAAAGGATTGCACAGCCTATTCTTTGAGGGGAGTGATCAAGCCAACGGTGTTCCCTGCTACGTCCTGAAACCAGGCAAAGGTCCGGCCGTCGGGAAGATCAATAGGAGGAACTAATACCTTACCCCCGTTAGATTCGATGGCTTTAAGGTCCTTCCCGATAGAGTCGGTTTCGATGTAGATAGTGATATACTGCCGGGGCTCATCGGGCGCCAGTTTATTGATGTGCCCGGAAATGGCTCCTTTCCGACCGGTGTCGATGGTGGCAGCGTTGCCGCCTGGTGTTATATCCCAGGCGAAGACTTTTTTGTAGAAGGCAACAGTCTCGGGCAGATCACTGCACCCGATTTCGAAGTGCACGATGGGTTTGGACATAGGATCGCTGGTGTGGTGTATTAATATTGCAAAGCCCTTTAGCGAAAGATAGAATTGGATGGATGGAAATCAGGATCCACAACCTCGACTTCGCCCGATTTAATATCCACCAGAAATGCCTTAAGAATATTATCCCGGTTCATCGGTTGAAATCTAGGATGGATAGTAATAATTCGGGCTTCAGGACTACAGGGAAGCAAACAGTTGGAACATTTACTATAGGCACCATCAAGTACGACTATATTCAGGATCTTTTTTCGATGCGGGGTCCCCTGTTCATTTTGGTTGCTCAGGAATCTATGTTCGATCGATAATATCGTATACGGACCGTGTTGAATACTAGAGTAGCCATGCATAAATCCATCCACTTCCGTAGTCCAGCCGCCGCCGCCTCGTTCAAAGTCACCAAGTTCGGAAACTTCCACATACTCTTTGCCAATCAAAAAATCGAAATTGTCAGTCTCTACGATTATAGTATTATGCTGGCCAACAAGGCAGATGATTGAGAGCAAAATCAGAGGAAGAAATATTATTTTTTTCATAACTGGAGTCTTAGTGATTTTCTCTTCCTATAAGGTACGTGGTTCGTGCAATAAATGCCAGTTGTATCCCAATATAGCATGGAGATGACTTCCCATTTTATTCCACTGCGGGTGGGCTGCGGTGTTGGGTATGCTGCTCGTAGGCGTACGCCAACTGGATGAGGGTCGGTTCAGCGTACATTCTTCCCAGGAACTGGATACCGGCCGGCAAGTTGCCCTCGGTATACCCCATTGGTACGGTAAAGGCCGGTTGCCCTGTATGGGGTGCAATAACCTGACTATTATCTCCGCGATATTCTTCCTGAAACTGATTTATGGAAGCGGGTTTATGGTTCCAGCTCGGGTACACTATTGCGTCGAGCCTCAGGGAATCCATGACTCGCTCAATGGCTTCGCGAAAAGCGATTCGTTTCTGGTCAGTGTATGCATCTCCACAGGGCGTGCCTGATCTTTCCGGACTGTTTGCATTGGCCCGCAAACGCCCACGGGCAAAGTCGGAATTCGTGCCGGCCCGGATAATATCCTCCAGGGACTGTAGCGTATCGCTTTTTACGTAAGTAGCCAGAAAAGCCTCGACATCCTTTCTGAAGGTACTGCACCATTGACCCTGACGCAGGCTGTCAAAACCAGGTATATGTACGGTATCGATAATCTCGGCTCCTATGACACTCAGATCGATCAGGGCCTGCTCAAATAAGTTCTTTATCTCCGGATCGACATCCCGATCACTTAGCGTACGGAGCACGCCTATTCGTTTACCCTGCGCATCATTTCCCTTTAAAAATTGCTCATAATCCTCGTGCGTTTTCCCTTCGGAATAGGAGGTGATCGGGTCCGTCGGGTCAACTCCCACCATAGCCTCCATTACCTTGGTGGCATCTTCTACCGTGCGGCACATGGGGCCCACCACATCGTTACGCAAATAGAGGGGTACGATACCCGAGCGGCTTATTAAACCCAGCGTCGTTCGAAATCCGACTAAGGCGCAGTGCGAGGAAGGACCACGGATGGAGTTTCCCGTATCAGTACCCAGTCCGACCGTACCAAAATTAGCAGCGACGGCAGCTGCCGTCCCACCACTGGAACCAGCGGGAACATGATCCAGGTTGTAGGGATTGCGGGTGGTCCCATGGGTGGAGCTTTCACTATGCATGGGCGAAAAAGCCCACTCCGCCATATTCGATTTGGCGAGGATGATGGCACCGGCTTCTTTCAGTTTTTGGATGATGGGTGCATCCTGATCCGGCACAAAATCCCGCAGTGCTTTGGAACCGGCGGTAGTTGGTAAGCCCACGGTATTGATGTTGTCTTTAACAATGATAGGGATACCGTGTAATGGCCGCAATTCACCCGTGCGCTGGAATTCCTGATCCAGTTCTTCTGCGCGGGATAGCGCATCGGGGTTGATGTAGGTGATGGCGTTGATTTCTTCGTCCATAGCCGTGATCCGGTCGAGGTAGGCCTGAGTAAGTTGGACAGCAGTAAATTCGCCATATTCATATCCATCGGTGATCTCAACGATGGTCAATTCGGTGAGATTAATGGGAGTTTCCTTCCCATT
This sequence comes from uncultured Saprospiraceae bacterium, assembly GCA_964342305.1. Lineage (GTDB taxonomy): Bacteria > Bacteroidota > Bacteroidia > Chitinophagales > Saprospiraceae > DT-110. The sequence goes on from CAYFGK010000076.1 coordinate 17,748, forward strand.
GTTACTACAACTAGTCAGTACGATCAGAACTAACACAAGGCGGAATGTAGCAGGCATACACAGGCGTTATAGTTGATGAGTGGATTCCCATAAGATAGCTCTTTCAGACAATAATCCCGATTGACATGCTTTATATGGATACGTTCTAACCCTGATAACTGACTATTTATGAAACACCTTTTCACTGTTAGCCTGTTATTTCTCCTCCTTCCTTTTGGCTACAGCCAAAACTGGAACCCCCAACCCAACTGGAAAGACAGTTATGAGGCCAACGGCCACTGTTGGTGCGAATCGACCTTTGATCACGATCTGGACGATAAAAAGGTACTGATCAACGGCGTGCCGTACAGTGTAGTGGACATTTGCGACGAACTGGAAAACCACCCGGACTACCGGACGTTCGATAATAATGATCCCGCATTCAACGATATTCAATGCGGTAATGGTCCCTTCAACAATGCAGCCGACGAGTCGGGTTGCCCCGGCCGGGTCGACCTGGGCTCGTCGGGCTGTGACCAGATCGGCGTGACCTGGGACATGGACTGGCTGGCAGGACGCGAGCGATTTACGGGCGATACGCCCCCCGAACCACTGGCCATCCCCGGCCGGATCGAAGCCGAGGACTTCATCGTCGACAGCGGCCTCAAAACTGAATCCTACAACGATCAGGGTGGCAGTCAGGGCATTGGTTCCATCCACAGCAGCGACCACGTTGACTACAGCGTGGCGGTAGCCACAGCCGGCACCTACGACGTACAGGTGCGCTACTCCAGCAATACTCAGGGAGGCACCCTTACCTACTTGGTCGACGACGAAGCCATTGGTTCCATGACCCTGGATGGCACCGGCGGGTGGAATCAGTGGGAAACCTCAGCCACCACCTCGCTGGAGTTACCGTCCGGAGAGCATATCCTGCGCGTTCGTTTTACCGGTCAATCAGGCTTTTTAGTCAATGTGAACTGGCTGGATATTTCGGGCCTGTCCACCAGTCAGGGTACGGTGAAGCCAGCACGTCCGCTACGACTTTTTCCGAACCCGACCAGCGGAATGATTACGCTCTCCGGTGAAAACCTATCACCCGATGCACGAGCGGAGGTATTTACATTGCAAGGCGTACGGGTACATGCAAGCACTATGGCGGAAAGCACCCTCGATGTCAGCCATCTGCCGCCTGGCATGTACGTGGTACGGGTACAGGGAATCGAAGGCACCTGGCAGGGCAGCGTAACCGTGGAGTAATGCTTTTTTGGCGAAAGCCTGGCCAAAAAAGAGGCTGAACACTCAGCCTCTTCTCCACTATGCATTACTGGCTTGTATTTTCGTTACCTCCCGTCGTTCCCTGGCCAGATAAGTAATCCATCCAATGATGGTAATGACCAGGAATCCGTACCCGATCCCGGGCAGCGGATCAGCGGTATCAATACCAAATCCGGCGTAATAGCGAACGGCAGCCGACAGGAAAAAGGTGGCCGACAGCAGGCCCGTTATCCGCATCCAGGTCGGAAATTGCCGGGGAATAAAGATCAGAATATGTCCCAGCACATAAAATAACATACAGCCGGCAAAGGCCGAATCAAAGGAAGCTTCCTCGGCGGCAGAATTCATAGTGAGTACGGCTTCTCCGATCCCAAAAACCAGGAATCCCATACCGGTAAATTCCTCTCCCTGCTTCAGGAACATCCGGGACAGGAGTAACAGACCGAGGCTTAGTCCTACCCCACTGAAAACGAAGAGAGCGGTTTGTACGAGTGGCGAGGTAAAAACAAGTCCGGACATTCCAAACAGGGCGCCAATGGCCAATCCGATCATGGCAATGAAATGGGTGTTGCTATTCATGATATGTTTTTTTGGTGATGAATGATGATCCAAAAGTAGGCGGAGGGCTACGGAATAAATTGTACAGGAGTAACATCACCAGGAAAGAATACCCGGAATGGGGCCCTTATTCTTTTGATAAGCACCGGGTGTCAACTGAGCAAATTCCTCAAATACACGAATAAAATGAGATTGATCGTAGAATCCGCATTCGTAGGTGATGCGGCTCAGGTTCCAGTCCGTATGGTGGATCAGGTCGATGGCCTTCAGGAACTGTTTATAACGCAACAACTTACCGGGGGTTAGTCCAAGCCAGTCTTTAAAGATGCGGTGGGTATGCATTTTACTGTAGCCGGAATAAGCACTGATATCGGGGCGCTCACCGAGGTACACGTCCCGTTCGAGTTGTCCCATCATTTTACTGAGCTTCCAGGCAAAGTCGATGTCCTTACCCAGTAGTTTTTTATAAAAGTAGTTTTCCAGCCACAACGCTCGCTCCATGAAAGTGGTCAGACTTCGGATATGATCCTCAATGAAGGCTAGTTCCCCACCCATTTCCCAACTGTGTACCGCATCCTTAAAATCCTGGACGGGTATCCCCCAAAACGCTCGGAGGGCTGCCGGATGCATTTTAAGGCCTACGGAATGGAGGCCTTCCATATCAAAGAAGATAGGTTCCGTATGAAGCCCCGTAATAAAGCAGAAGTGTTCGGTGGGGTTAAATTGGCTAGAGTCCAGGTGTTTGCCCTTCGCACTTTTGATCTTATCACCCACATAAAAAATCAGGGAGACGGTATTATTTGGCAACATCTGTACCTGCATGGGAATATCCACCTTTCGCTCAAAAATGGCGAACACCAGATGATTGAGTTTGGATGGTATGTATTCCCGGTATTGCATATGCGCCGAGTTGATTGCAGGCCTTTGCCCCCTTCATAAAAGTATCTCCTTATGGAGTAGTTAACCCTGGAACCCTGAACTCTGAACCCTGGACCCTGGACCTTGGACCCTGGACCTAATTCACTGCCGTTCGAATAAAACGCCCTTAGTCCTCCCATTGGAAACGGTAAAGGCCGTAACCTCCCCACCATTGTTTCTTTCGAAAGCTATCTCCCCAAAGAAGAACACATTGCCGTTGAAATGATCCGCTTTGCCGGGAATGAGTTCGATGTCCTCCAGATTCCGGTGTTGTGCGATCAGGAGGCTGTCTTTTACCGTAAGGGTATAAAAGGTCTCTAACTCCTCACTGAAGTATTTGCCGGAGTACTCCGCGAGGGCTTCGGGGGAGGGGTCATAGTCTGGCATGCGGGTTAGCAGGATGTCGGATCCGCCCTGGGTGTGGGTAGCCCGGGTATATTTGCCCTCCGCATCCGGATGAAAGACAACGGAGGCCTCAATTCCCCGATATTGGAAAGAGGTATCCGTAGTGGGCTCCAGGGGTAAGGGGGACTGACCGGTCGGGTGGGCCACCAGATTACCATCTTCCAGGATATACTCAATGACTAACCCCATTTCCTCGGCCAGGTACTTGCCCGTGTAATGCTTAAGAATATCTTCCGCAACGGTTACCGTTTCCGCATTTTCTTTTTCTTCTTCGGGCTCCGCTTGTTCCAGGTGTTCGCTGAAGAAGATATCGACCATTTGATTGGCCAGGGCGGTAGCGAACGAAGCGTTGTTACTAAGGGTGATCACCCCACCCCTGATCTCCGGAAAGTAATACAGGCAAGCCCGGTGGGCGATATCCGCTCCGGTATGGGCATAGCGTTTAAGCCCCTTATACGCACCTACCCCAATGCCGAGAGCGTAGGTCATGGTATCCCCGCTGTTCAGGATGCCGGGGGTGACCAGTTTTTCCACCACCTCCTTGCCGCCTACTTGCCCGCTTGCAAAGTTATTGAGCCATTTGGTCAGGTCGGCGGGGGTGGTGTAGATGGCACCGGCCCCGTAGGCTGCATCCAGATCGCCGGATTCAATGTATCCCGTTTCTCCGTTGGAATAGCCCTGCGTGGCCCGGGGAATGATCTCGGCCGGATTACTGCGCACGTAGGAATCATTCATCTCCAGGGGCTCGAAGATGTGCTCCTTTACGAAAGCGGGAAAATCCTGACCGGAAAGCCGTTCGACGATCTCGGCGGCCATGATGAAGGCCGAATTATTGTAGTTGTATTCTTCGCCGGGCAGGGCCTGAAATTCCGTTTGCTGCTGGAGCATATGCAGCACCTCCGATTTCAGGAGCTTGTCTTCTCCGTACCAACCCCGGATAGGCATGAGGTTATACACTTCGCGCCAGCCATTGGTGTGGTTGAGGATATGGCGTACGGTAACCACCTCACCCAGGTCAGGCAACTCAGGAATGTGCTTGCGCACGTCGTCGTCGAGGGACAATTTTCCCTCCTGCTCGAGCAGGAGGACCGACATGGCGGTAAATTGCTTGGAGACCGAGCCGATATTGGTCGGCATATCGAGCTCGAAATCCAGGTCGTGGGTCAGATTGGCTTTCCCGTACGCTTTCGCAAAAGTGAGTTTGCCGTCCTGTACCACGCCAATGCTCGCGCCGGGATTATCCCCGGAGAAAAAGGCCATGAGCTGGTCGACCCGCTTTTCCGGATCCTTGGCGAGGGGCTCTATATCCTTGATGAGTATGGTGTATTCCCCGGATTCCTCTTCGAAGGGAGTAACTTCCAGCGTATAGTCGCCCGTTTGCTCGATCACAAAACTGAACTGCTCCGGTCCTTGGGCAGGCTGATCAAAAGACTGCACAAGCTTCCCCTCCGCATCTTTTAGCTCCACCACCACATCGACCGAAATTTGATCGACGTAACCGTAGATGAAAGTATTGGAATCCAGCGTCAGTTGATAGGCTTTAACCTCCTCTTGCTCGAGAGTACCCTCTTCCATAACGCCCGGTTGGAGATCTCCGGAGATCGTGACATCCGAATTTGGGGTACAGGCGATGGCTGACAATAATATAAGCAGGCAAATGACTCTCATGATGTGCGATGGGTTTTTCGTTTGTTGATGGATTATTATCCGGGGCGGGCCATTGGTCATTTGGGCCGACAGTATTGTAAAATAGTTATTTCTTCCCTATTGAAAGGCGCAGCAAATTTCACCCTGCTGTCAGAGCGACCCAATGATGGGCATTTTTGAGCAGGTATCACGCGTCCTGAACGAAGAAAAAGGCATTCTTATTTAGATCGAAAAAACCAAATTCATGGGTTCCCCAGGGAGTGTTCCGTCGAAGCTGATCCTTTTTGATGGTTCCGCGCTCCGCCAATTCTTCGAGGAGAGGGTATATATCCGGTACAAAGATCTTTACAACCGAGCCATCGGGCATGGGGTCCTCACCGGTGCCACGATACAGCTGCAAATGAATTTCCCAATCGCCCCGACGTATCCCGGTATATCCCGAATCGCCAAAATAATAGGAGAAACCGGTGAATTTCTGGTGCCACGCCAGGTCACGTTCGATATCAGCCGACGGAATCACCGGCACTATGCCAAGGGTGGTGGGTGTATTTGACATAATAAAAGGTCGCTAATGATCATAAACGATTCAGGGTATTATCTTTTCAAGATACCCAAATAGGCTGACCAGGGGCCTACCTCTGAGGTATATTGTTTGGCCATTACCCTGGTAATCTGTGAAATATGCCCAAGGTCATGTACCACCCAGGTGGACAATAATTCCCTCAGCTTTACGGTACCCAACTCTGGGTGGTTACCCTGATTATTCAAGGTCGTTTCATTGATTGGAAGTTCTTTGAGAGCAGCTATATTTGCTTCCCTCAACTGTTGAAACTCTTCCAAAAGGCCTGCAATCGGCCGGTTTTGGTCGCCTTCCATTTGTGCGAAACGGTCGAAGGGTACGAAGGTCTTATCCTGTACATCAGATAAAATGAGCGAAGCTCTGGGAATCCAATCCGTCTTTTCACCGTGGATCAAATGGCCCAATATATCGTAGGGGCTCCAGGTACTGTCCCCTTCATTACTTTGCAACCATTCGTCACTCAAGCCCTGAAGCAGGGTATTTAATACCGATGGTGTGCGACTCAGGATATCGATGGCTGCGGTTAAATCAAAGTACATGGACGTCAGTTTGGTGGTTAGGATTTTCAGGTCAACAGTGCATTCAATTCGTGCCGCCAGCGGGGGAAAGCATCTTTCAATTGTCCGCCGCGGTGGATGACTTTGTGGAAGATCTCATCGACATTGTCCACGTAAGCAGTGCGTCCGTTGATGCGGATGAAGTTGATGATCTCCTCCACCTTATTTAGGTGACCGGGCATGGATTTAGAGCCAGGGAAGGTCCAGACGTAGGTAGCGTGGGAATTGATCAGTTCCCAGATGTAGTGGGTATTCCGTTCACCCTGATGGAAAAACAGGAAGCCAAAGTTCGGATTCAGGGTGAAGCGGATCTTCTCGGAATGGGTCTGGATCTTACCGGCCAGATATTCCAGTTGCTTGCGGTTGCGTACCCCTTTGGCATCGAGGAGGGTATGGAGGATATCCTGCTCGCTGGGCGAAAGGGTGTCGCCCAGTTTTTCGTCGTGCAGCCCCTCCAGAAAGTCGTCCTCGGTGAATAACCCCTTATCAACCGTGATGATCTGGGGCTTTTTGACCGCCTCTTCGATCATGATCTTCTTGATGCCGGCCAGGAATTGCTCATCGATCATCCGGATCTCCGGGGAGGCGAGCTGGTGCGTGGTTTCTCCACCATCGGAAATATGTATCCGGCCCCGCACCTGAATGGTCTTTTTACCAAAAACTTTGAAGAAATACGACTTGATAAATTCGAATTCGGGCAGAATAAAGCTGTTCTCGATCCGCATCACCTCCCGTAGTTTCAGATCGGGCAAAGGCTTTTCGAATTCCACGTAGCCGTATTTAAAGGTGACCCTCTTCAGGCTGATGGAGAAGTCGACTTCGTGGCTGCCGGCCCTTTTATCGGGCACTTTGCCGGAGTATTTCTCCATGCCACCGAAGCGGGCAGCGTCGGAAGAAACTTCCGGTTGCCGGGTTATTCCTTCGAAGAGGGCCGGGGAATATTTGTAGAGGATCTTTTTCAGCTCTAACCAGTCGATATCCCGAAAGACCAGGGATCTGATCGGAAATTTCGGACGTTGGTCCCGGAACGAGCCGAGATCTCTGGGTCCGTAATCCACTGGTTGTACCTCCAGACGACCCGTTTTTTTGTCGAAAGACAACTGCTCAAAGGCCCAATGCACCTCCGTCTGCTCCACAATGCCAAAAGTGGATGCCGGCGGAAAATTGGTGTTCCCCCACGGGATACAAGCCGTAGGATTGTAATAAACACCCCGTGGAGTGAGTCGTAGGATGATCATGCGTATTTCGGGTCTTACTTGCTGGCGAGGTACTATTTTTTTTGGCAGTTCACCTGAGGTTCCGTGAGGCTGGGGCTAAACATAGCATCTCACGTTGTATTTGGTGTAGAGTATTCGGTAGTAGGACGTTCTTTTTTCTTAATACCATCTACCTACTACCCTGTACCGGGAGGTCACTATCATCACTTTACAGATTGGTCTATGCACAACCTCCCGATAAGGTAGGATAAAAGTACGAACAGGTCAATACCTGCCACGGCAACGGATTCGTGGGGAAGGAACTCAAAAATGGTTGGGGCTTTTGGTGCTACAGGTGAAAAATCATTTCTCTGGGCATGATCCTGGTCGATCCAGAGGATCGACCGCCATAGGATGTCGATCCTCTGGATCGACTATTCATGAACCCGAAAATGTCGCATTCTTAACCCGAGATCCAGGCTTTCCTTCGCCAAGGGTTCGGCGCCCAGTGAAGGATCGCGCACCATCACCCGCCCTGTAATCGCTCTAACACCCCCTCCAACACTTCATCCTCCTCGTCGAGCAGATGATCGCGAATGCGGATGTGGGGAATGACACCTTCCTCTCTGGTACTCCCATTGACCCGGATGATTCGCCCTTTGGAGGCGTGCACCAGGATGCCCGTTTTGGGCAGATTGAACTGGAAATTGGAGGCGTAAAGCGAAGGGTAATCGCCCGTTTCTTCCCCCACAATGGTGCCGAGTCCGTAATCCCGGATCTGGGCGGCAGTAACGGCAGCCTGGGAGTGGGATTGCCGATTTACCAACACGTATACCTTCCCATGGAAACGCCTGACAGCTGGTTGGGGTTGGTAATCATCGAATTCATACTCGTAGATATCACCATCTTCGTGATCCAGTATCGACCGGAAATAGGCGTTGGTGGTGTCCTTATGCTGACGCACATGATCCTTAAGGAAGGCGCTGGTTTTAAGGGTGAAGCCGGAATTCCACTGAAAAGGCTGATCGGCGATGTAGGAAACCAGGTAGTCACTGAAGGCATCGTCCCCACCGGAGTTGTTCCGCAGGTCAATGATCAACTGCTGACTCCCGCGTTCATTTATTTTTGCGAAAGCAGAATCTAAGAAATGCTGGTAAGACTCCAGGTCACCACCGAATGACCCCGGATTCAAGTAGGCAGCGGATTCGTAGAAGGTCAGATCCAGCGTGGTGTTGAGTATCTCATTACGCCTGGCTTCGTAGCCATCGATCACCGGTACGGCCGAAATGTGAAACGTTTTGGTGTTTCCATTGGAGCGAATATCCACCGAAAATTCATCCTGCTGCCCAAAGACCTGCCAGTAAAACCGGGGAAATGAATACATCTCTATCTTGGCCTGCTTCAAATAAAGACGTTCTGCGGAAATATGTGGATAGATGGCCGCCAGGATCTTCGGCATAGACTGGCCATTGATGCGCCGTATTTCACCACCCACCGGGATTTTATCATCGGATGAAAAATTCTTACGAACCAGGCTTTTACCATCCTCGAAGGCGACCTCCAGGGGAAAAAGGGTACCGCCGGCGTAGGCATACTCGATGTAAGCCTGGACGGGGTAATCGATATAAGTGTGTCCCATGGCGGCCGCTGAAATCAGTCGCTGCAGGGTATTGGTCGCTTCCAACAGACTCAACGAATCCTGTTGCACTGACTGTTTTACGGAAGTATAGACCGAATCAATGGTCTCCCTGGGCACATAGGCATAGAGATCGTAATGGGCTTCTTGCAGGGACTCGTACAAGTAGTCCAGGTCTTTCAATACCTCCGCTTTCGCAAAAGTCGGGGTGGTTGGTTGGGCGTTCAGGAAGTAGGGGAGGCATAGGATCAGGGCAACAACTCTTGTAATCATGTATGTTTGTTTGGGTTCGTACTACGGTGAGCAGACGATAAAGCAAGATGAATGTTACAGAGGTGGTGGTTAAAAGAGCCGGATCTTCAGCACCGGGCATGACCGGATTAAAACTCAAAACCAACAAACAACCAGATGTTGTTATCGAAGGTACTGTCATTAATGGTTGCCTCTCCCAGCCTTGTTTCGTTGATTGGATGGAGAGACAGACGCATGGGAATGGAAATCATATAATAGAGGCCTCCCAGGCGGAGTACATTGGTTTCGCGATAGCTAATGGCCGCACCGATGGTAACAGACTTATTGCGGATATTTTCATCCAAATCAAGGTGCTGGTATTCATTTCGGTAATACCCCAGAGAAGGTGACAGGTAGAGGCCCTTCCATAAGACCGGGAAGTCATAAAATGCCTCAAAACCAAAAAAGGACCCTTTCACTCTATCGCCATCCACTGCTCCGGCGAAACCGGAGGATAAATGTTCTTCCGTTAGTTTCACATTCATATGTGTCAACCTGACCATCTGGTCGTTGGAAAACCGTATGCCTATTTCACCCGAAAGGGACTGGAATTTATTGAATGCGGCCTCGCCTAATTCAATTCCAACGAATGGCTTTAGTTCATCGTCGGCAGCCAGAATAGATAATTGGGAATAGCTACCTGGAATCCAAAGTAGCATCATCGAAAAAAACAAAGTGCTTCGTAACATCGGTTAACCCTTTAGGATTGAAGAAATCATAAAGGTCCGGACAAGTCACCCGTAAAAAAGTTACCCTAGGTTAAAAAATACGATCACCTGAATTTTCGTCGAATCCTGCTCAGACTTTGGGTGGTGATCCCTAAAAAGGAAGCTATGTGCTTTTGAGAAACCCGCTTCAATAATTCTGGTCGGTTTTCCAGTATTTCCAGATACCTTTCCTCCGCCGTTTTGGTCATCAGTCCAATCTGGCGTTCTTGCTTTTTGGCGTTATCCTGCTGTTCCCCAATTAAAAAAAGCATTTTCCCAATGGGTGTTTTTTGTAACTCGACAATATTCCCCTTGCTCAATTGTAGTAAGGATGTCTTTTCCAGGGCAATGATTTCAAGTGGTGAGGACTTTCCCGTTGCCAGGGAATAGTCATCGGCAAAGAAGCTGTTCTCCAAAAAAATATCCAGGCAGGCATGGGTGTTTTTCTTCCAAACGAACGAGCCCACTACTCCCTGCAACAGAAAATATCCATGGCTGGCTCTGGTATTGGCCTCTTTGATGGTCTGGTTTTTACGGAACGACACTTGCTCGCACAAGTCTGCGAATTTTTTCCACGATTCGATTGGCGCATCATAGTAGGGGTCGAAAGCTTCCTTTAATATTTTTTCCAGCACTATATAATAATTGATCATAAGGTATTCCCCTGACTATACCGTTCGGGAAAAAAGCAGACTACCCCTGCCACTTCTCAATAATCTCCTGTTCACGGGTCATCAGGGCCCGCTCGTTGGTCAGTATATTTTCGCGCCGCTCGGGAGTAACCGCATCCGAATACCACCATTTGACGGTGTCCTGAACCGTTACGGCCAGTGGACGGAAGGTGAGGCCGGATGCAATGGCTTTGCTGTTATCGCTTTTCGACATGCCGGCGTAATCCGGCAACTGGATGACCCACGGTTGCTGACCGATGATCCCATTTTCCTGTAAAAAGTCGATGTCGTCGATTTGCACGTAGTTGACCGGTGAGCTGAAACAAGCGTGCACCCCGTGCACAAACGCATTGGTAGTCATGGGGGAAGCAGGTCCGGACCCATTATAAATGCCAGCCGCTTCGTCCTCGAGCAGGCGGATCATCCATTCCGCCAGGTCGCGCACGTCAATGTATTGCACTACTTCGTCCCGGCCACCAGGAATGATCACATCACCACCTTTCTCCAGACGAGCAACCCAGTAGGGGAAGCGATCGGTGCGATCGCCGGGGCCCACAATAAGCGTGGGACGCACAATGATGGACCGCTCGGGCCCGAAGGCATCCAGGGTTGCCAGCTCAGAGGTTGCCTTCATGACCCCGTATTCGTAAGTGGCTTTTTCCTGCTCGCTGGCATCCGCGGGAATCTCGGTAACCAGTGGCCTTTCCTCGGAAAAATCGTCTCCGGTGAACGGATAGAAGACGCTGAGAGAGGAGGTGTACATATAGTATTTCACCTTGTCTTTTAATAGTTGAGCGGTATCCTCAGTCCATTTAGTGCGTCGCCCGGAATTATCGATGACGACATCCCACTCCCGGTTTTTGAGTGCCTCCAGATCATTTTCGCGATCACCGGTCAGTGACTCGACTTTGGAAAAAGCCTCCGGATGAATTTTAGGAACCGTTCGTCCGCGGGTGAAGGTGGATATTTCGTGCCCACGCTCCAGGGCATAGGCGATCTGGTGGGGACCCAGAAAGCTGGTACCGCCAAGGATCAAAATTTTCAAGGGGTTGTCACTCTTTTCGACCTGAGCTAATTCCCGCCATGGATTGGCTTTCACCATAGATCCCAGCCCTAAACCAAGGCTGATACCCAAAAACGTCCGTCTGCTATTTTTCATATACCTGTTTTGTGCGCATTTTCCGATGCTCGATTAGGAGAACGTGAGCATGCACTATAGCGCTAAATGGCACAGTGCTTCACTCTCAGGTTGTCCTTGGTATGGAGGATAAGATAGTAGGACTTGTTTTCATCCATATACCCTATACCTACTACCCGCTACCTGGACTTAAGATACTAAAAGGCAAGTAAAGCATTTTTGCTTTCGCAAAAAGTGTAACCAGCCGGGTGATTTTTGCATCTAACAGAATAGATTTCACCCATCAAACACACCCGACCATGAAACACCTGATTAATATGCTACTGCTCGCAGTAGTTGCAACGGGAGTCCTATCCGCACAAACTACTTCGACAGACCTCGACATTCCCGCCCAAAAAGCCATTTTGAAAGGCACCCTACTTACGCCCAATCCTGAAAAAAAACTCCCGACCGTCATTATTGTCCCCGGTTCCGGCCAGATCAAGCGTTCTGACATTCAGGGGCTGGTCAGTGCCGTATTCAACGGATTGGAAGTTGCAGTTCTCATCTACGATAAACGCGGTGTTGGTGAATCTACCGGCGAGTACAAGCCGGTGAACGCAAAGAACAGCAAACGAAGGATCAGAGCAAGAGCGAAGGATGTACTCGCCATCATTGATGTACTCGCCAAGCACGAGATGGTAGACGAAAAACGGATCATCCTTATGGGGTCGAGTCAGGGAGGCTGGGTCGTTCCCCTGGCCGCCTCCCAAACGGATCAGGTGGCTTCCATCATTTGCATCTCGGGAGCGGCTAATTCGGTAGGTGTCTCGGACCATTACGATCAAATGGCCGATGATTCCGAATCGATAGAGGACGCCCTCGCTGCGCTAGACAGTTACCGTGGCGTACAGGGTTTTAATCCTTATCTGGCCCTGACCCGACTTGAGGTATCTGGTTTCTGGATATACGGAGGCATGGACAAAAGCAACCCGACCCAGGCAGATATTGAGGTACTCAACAAAATTAAAGAACAAGAAGGAAAAGACTTCACCATCAAGCTTTACGAAAACTGCAACCACGAGATGATGGACGTACGTACCGGTCAGCTCTGCAACCAACTAATTCCCGACCTCCAGAGCCATCTCAGGCAACTTACCGACCAGTAAAAGGAAGTATCCGGAGGATATCAGGTCAGATAGCGTGGTGGTCACTTACAAGAAGACTCCAGTTTTTCCACCCGCCTGATCAATTGATCAATATTCAGATCGTGCTCATCCAAAAACCGGAAAATGATGGCCCCGGAGGGCAGAAAAACGACGTAGTTTTCGCCGAAGCCCAACATGTAGGTGGCCGTAATGGTACACCTGCCGGTTTTTAGGTCTTTCGACCAAAAGGAGTGCCGGTAGGTTTGCCCCCGGTGGTCATTGCCGGTGCTGTGGCCCGGCCAATCGGTTTGCCCAAAGATTTCCTGAACGCCCTTACGGAGCAATATCTGTCGGCCGTCGTGTTGCCCGGCATTGGCAAACAGCCGGGCGATCTTAGCCGCTTCGTCGATGGTGGGAAGGGCTCCGTAGGCCAGGATGGGCAAGCCTTTGGCTTCCTGGTCTTCCATAGTATGCAGTACCGAGAAGTGTCCTGCACCGATAGGTACCAATACGTGCTCATGGATAAGATCCCAGTAATAGACGCCGGGTCCTTCTTTTTCGGCGACCAACCCCTGCAGGGCACAGGACAGTACAAAGAGGTTGGTGGAAGCGTAATGAAACTGTTGACCGGGGGGTGCCGGCAGATCGCCCAGTCCGGCAATATTCCGAATGGCTTCTTCGGCGGTTTCAGCGACGATCAGGGTGCCGAACAGGCGCGCCGCATCTTCCCCGCCATCCGTTCCCGTCACCATATTCAGGGTGTGCGCAAAAGTTACTCCCCGCCAGCCATCGTGATCGGCTAGGGCCGGGACATAATCCGAAATGAGCAAATCCAATACGTCCTCTCCGTACCGCTCCGCAAAATACAGTAAGGACAGGGCACCGGCCATACTCTTGGTCACCGAATACAGTCCGTGACGCATATCAGCGGGATACGGGTAGGGGCCATGACGGGTTTGGGGCGGATGGAGGTAGAGCGTATCCCCCAGCAAAATGGCCCCCATACTGGTCGGGGCATTGGTGTACTTTGCTTTATCAAAATACGCAGCTACTTCATGCTGCCGGTCCAGGGCGCTAAGGGGACGCACGGGTATTCGATCTGCTTGCGATTTCAGGTGCCGCTCAAGAACCTGAGCGGAATCAGCGAAGTTGGTTGCCCGGAAAGATGCGGGTATTACCCCACGGATGTTGCCCAATTGCCGGTCGTCGATATCGGCCGTTTCCTGGCTACACTGTACGCAAACCTGGCTGACAGTGTCCAGCTTATACACGAAAGTGGCCACGCAATTTCGGGCCTGTCCCACCCAGCGGTCGGTGAGGGTAAGGGGGAAAGAAGCACGGTCCCAGCTACCATCTGCGGGTTCGTGCCATACCTGACCGGTTCCGATGACCACATCCCAGTAGCTATCACCCCAGTGCCGGGTGCTGATCTTCTCCTTTTGCCTCGGGACCAATTCGTCCCGGTGGGTAATAAAATCAAGTTCGAGGTCCGGGAATAGGTTTTCGCCTGGGTAGTATTCCTTTTCTTTGGGGTACTTCAGGGTTGATTCCTTTAAGGTAATAGTACCGGAAAATACCTGTTCGGCTTTACCCGCCCATTCCGGTTTAGCAAAGAAGCTCATATCCAGTAAAGGCTGGGGCTTACCGCTCACTAATTCATCGACGGTCAGGCTTTGCCTGGGTTGAGGGAGTTCAACTCCGCTCCATGCTGTTGGCTTTTGCCGACAGGCAAAAGTCAGAAAAACCAGGAACGTAAAGATGGGCAAGTTATTCAATGACAGCATGATTGGTTTGAATTCCTTAATAGTCCGATTGATTTTCATTATTCACCCCAACGCTTTCCTACGCAACTTTGTAGTGTCACCAGGAAACATACTTTCCTTGGAAAACTTTGATAGAAAACTACCTGAATATGATGTTACAAGAAACGTATAAACTGACAAACGGAGTAGAGATCCCCAAACTGGGATTAGGAACCTGGTTCATCGGCGACGACGAAGTCGACCAGGCGGTGAAAGAAGCGGTCAAGATCGGCTACCGCCACATCGATACAGCTCAGGCTTACCAGAATGAGCGAGGGGTGGGTAAAGGCATCGCAGCATGCGGCCTGGACCGATCCGATATTTTTGTGACCACCAAATTGGCGGCCGAGGCCAAATCGTATACGGAAGCGGTCAAAGCCATTGATGAGTCCCTGGAAAAACTGGGCCTGGAATACATCGATCTGATGATCATTCACAGCCCTAAGCCCTGGCGGGAATTTCAGGGGGATGAGCGATTTTTTGCGGGAAACCGCGAAGCCTGGAAAGCACTCGAGGAAGCGTATAATGCGGGTAAACTGAAAGCCATCGGATTGTCCAACTTTCAGAAGGAAGACGTAGAGAACATTCTGGAATCCGCTACGGTGAAGCCCATGGTGAATCAGGTACTGGCCCACATTGGCAATACGCCCTTTGACCTGATCCAGTACTGTAAGGACCATGATATTCTGGTGGAAGCTTACTCCCCCATTGGCCACGGCGAACTCATGAAAAATGAGGAGGTGGCTGACATGGCGAAAAAGTATGGGGTTTCGGTACCGCAACTGGGGATCCGCTACGACCTGCAACTGGGACTGCTTCCATTGCCGAAAACCGCTAATCCCGATCACATGAAAAACAATGCGGATGTATCTTTTGAGATCAGCCCGGAGGATATGGAGACATTGAAAGGCATGACGATCAAGGATTACGGGGAGGCAAGTAAATTCCCCGTATTTGCCGGGTAAATCAGCAACCCTGGGCGTGAACCGGATCCGGACGTTCTATTTGACCGGGATCGACTCAATTTGGTAGCCGCTGTCGGCCAATTGCCGGATCAGTCCGCATTCAAACATCAGGTGACTTAACCCGACCGCGACGAAGCAGTTTTCGGATGAGAGATACGCTCTAAGCTGTACCATCCAGTTCTCGTTGCGGTCGGTGAGCACTAGTGCATTCTGACAGGGTTGGTCGAACCTGAAATCAAAGTCCATGTTTCGGTACCAATCGATCTCAGCGCAATGATCCACAGACTCCGTTCGGAGTCTGTGGATCATATTTTCTATGCGTCGTTTGTGTACTTTTCGGGGCATCCCCTTCACGTCTTCGTTGATCAGGAAAACCTGTTCCTCACTGGTCTCCAATCCGACTACCTCCAGTTGGTGTTGCCTTGCTACTGTTTCGATGTAGTCATCCAGGGAAAAATAGGTAGCGTCCGGGTCTTTACCGATGCAAACCTGCTCTTTGTAGTACCTGGTCAGGAAGGCGAATAATTCAGCCGGGGTCATTTTGTCAAACTGCAGGTTACTACTCGAAAACAATCCCCTTATGTAGGCTTCATTCTCTCTATCCAGATATCTTTTCCATTTGGTAGCGGACGATCTTTGATTGATGATATCCTCCGCTAAATGTCCAGGGATATTAAGGTTCTCTTTGATCAACATACCGGATGAACGTACCGCTTCACCGGCAAACCGCAGAGAGTCGAAAAAGGGCTTTCCGAAGGCGTGATGGGTACCGAACAAATAGGAGACATGCCCCGATTCAGTATGGGTTACCCGGTACAGGACGGTATTGGTAATCAATGAATCCTGGCGGGATGTTACCATGGAGAAGCCCGTAATTCCCGTTAGAAATAGAAAGCTTAGAGCTGAAAGAAGTTTTCTTATATCCATTTTATGGTTGTTAGCTGAAGGACTCCGAAATCCCCGTGACCAATCCCAGCACAAGCATGCTAAATACCAGATACAGGATGTAGGTCAATACGGAACGGAGGATATTGATAAACCGGTTACCCTTCCGGAAAAATTGCCAGAACACCCAAAAAATATAGGAAATGGCGGCCAGGAACTGCAGCATCTCCAGCACTTCGAAATCAAAAACAGTTCGTACCAAAGCAAATGCGGAGTAAATCAGGGCTTGTTGCCCCGTAGTGTAGGTATTGATCACGAGGTGCTCGGCGAAGTTGCGACCTAATCTCCGAAAAGAGAGGAAGGAGGCCAGCGAAAAAACGGGCAACAATAATAAGGTGGTGTACGCAAAGTTTTTGGTGAACCATCGCAACAAGGAGGGCACATTTAGTTTACTAGTTTCGAGCGCTCCATTCGACCAACCGGTGACGATATCGTCCAACCAGGTATTTTGCCCGGTTGACTGAGAAACGAGAAAGTAGAGAGTAGACAGGGTAAGCACGTAGGCGACGGGCTTAAAATACGTTTTTCTTTTCCCGTCCAGGTACTCTCTAATGGCATTACCGGGGCGGGTAAAAAGAGCGATCAGGGTATAGAAAAAGCCACGGTCGACCTGAAAGATACCGGTAGCAACCTCATTTAAAATATTCGAAGTAGTAATTTTCCCTACACTGGTCTTCTGCCCGCAAGTCCTGCAGTAATTCCCATCCGCTTTTTCTCCACAGTTTTTGCAGGTAGTACCCATATCTATTGTTTTCCGATGACGGAAGGTAACACTTCATTTAATCAGTTACTACCGTCGAAAGAGTCTGTCAATCGCCGGATGTGCTCCGGCCCGATGCGGCAGCAGCCTCCCAGTGTATCGGCACCCAGCTCTTTCCATTCGCTGGCCATGGTCACAAAGACCTCGGGGTCAGAAGTACCCTTTCCGGGTAGCGCGGTTCGTTACCTCCCCGCGCCCCCACAGAACCGTACGAGC